>DUBN01000018.1 GCA_012960315.1 Acidimicrobiia bacterium | reverse complement strand
CATCGCGTGAACATAGTCTTTCAGAATCAGGCGCCGGGTTTTCGTCACCCGATAAGCACCGAGTGGTGAGGGTTCTCGGTGCTGCTAGTCCCTGCGGGGATCCTAGGTCCGCCGGTGTGTCGCACAGGTAGGCGAGGCGATGTCCTCGTTTTACCTACTAGCTTTGCGCGAGCAGGAGGCGACACGATGGCAGTAGATTTTCTGGCACTCAATGAAAAGGCGATAGCCGAATTTCGCGCGAACCAAGGAGAGTGCGGTCCCCCATTTGAGGGCACTCCGATCGTGCTGGTGACAATGGTTGGCGCAAAATCGGGTCGCGAATTGTGTTCGCCGCTCGCTTATTCAACCGACGACGATGATCTGGTTGTCATCGCTTCGATGGGTGGTGCACCCAACAACCCGAACTGGTATCACAACTTCGTGGCGAACCCCGACGTTCTCCTCGAAGTCGGCACCGACCAGTACGAAGCGACAGCGGTGCTCACTGAAGGTGAAGAACGAGATCGCCTGTATGCAGCCCAAGCTGCTCAACTGCCGGTCTTCAATAAATACGCAGAGAACGCCGCTCCGAGGGTTATCCCGGTGTTTCGTCTAGTACGAGCGTCCAACTGATCGGGCTGGTAGCCCATGAAATTTGGAGTCAGTCTTGGTCGCATCGACGACGTTGACCTAGCGGTGCAGGCCGAGGGTTTCGGCTACGACTTTTGTTGGGTGTGGGACAGCCCTCTTCTTCGATCAAATTTGTGGGTCATCATGGCTCTGGTAGCCGAACGGACCGAACGGATCCGTGTCGGTTCAGGGGTGGCGATTCCCGGATTACGCGTTGCACCCACCACTGCCAATGCAATAGCGACCATCAATCGTCTTGCCCCGGGGCGCACGTTTCTTGGGGTTGGGACGGGAAACACCGCTATGAGAAGCATGGGGCAGTTACCGATGCGGGTAGCAGATTACGAAGAACATCTGCGAGTCATCAAAGCGTTGCTGAATGGCGAAACTGTTGATTACACAGCCAACGGCCGCACCCATCCGATCAGCTTTCAAAGCCGCGAACTCAACTACATAGACATCGAACATCCAATCCCTATTCATGTCGGCGGCTTCGGCCCCAAATCTCAGGCGCTGGCCGGCAAGCTGGGCGACGGTCTGATTACCGGCATTCCCCGTGGTGGCAGCATCCCCGAAGCCTTAGCCAACGTGCAGCGAGGAGCCGATCAGGCCAACCGCAACTTGGATGACTTCGAAACCACGGCGTTGGTGAACATGCTGCTACTCAACTCCGACGAAACATTGAGTTCACCGCGCGTGCTTGAAGAAGTTGGCTCATCGGTGATGGTCAACGTCCATTACCTCTACGACCGGTTCTTAGAAGCCGGCGCAGAACCGTCGCGTTTTGTAGAATCAATCTGGGATGAGTACGTGTCGTTTCGTCGAGAACGCGACGCCAACCGATCCGTCTCAGACGTCCATTCCTCCCACTACGGTCATCTTGATCCTGAAGAGGCTCGTTTTGTTACTCCCGAACTGATCCGCGAATGCGCCATTGTCGGTCAACCTGGTGACGTCGTAGAACAACTCACAGACCTCGAGAAACAAGGGTTGGACAGCATTAACTTCATTCCGCCAACCGATCAGCAATACGAGATTTACGCCCGGTTCGCATCTGAAGTCATTGAAAAAATGTGAACTATCACATCTTTCGGTACCCACCTGTGTAACTCGCTGCCAGAAACATTTCGTTAGCTATTCACACTGCGTTGGGAGCATGCAAGTCTATGACCATGTTGGGGGACTACCGAGTCATCGAGTTGGCAGACGAACGAGGCCAGCTCGCAGGACACGTTTTGGCGGCCTTGGGGGCTGAAGTCATCACCATCGAACCTCCAGGCGGTTCCAGTTCTCGCACCATCGGGCCATTCGCCGGCGACGTTGTGTCAGATGACACTTCGCTGTGGCATTGGTCGTACAACCGGGGAAAGAAATCGGTAGTTCTTGACCTGGAAACTGTTGAGGGTCGCGACGAACTGCTTCGTCTTACTGATGGTGCTGACATCGTCATTGAAGCGTTCGGACCAAATGTTCTACACGGGTTGGGGCTCGGTTATGAGGTGATGAGTGAGAGGAACCCTGCTCTCATTCATCTGTCGATATCGGCGTTCGGAGACGATGGACCTAAAGCGTTCTGGGAGGCGACCGATCTGACCATCATGGCTTCGGGGGGTCAGATGAGCCTGGCCGGAGATTTAGATCGCGCTCCCCTTCGCATTCCACTCCCCCAGGCGTACATGCACGCGTCTTCAGAGGGAGTGGGTGCCGCCCTGATCGCTCTTTATGAACGTCAGCACAATTCGGGGTTAGGTCAGCACATAAATCTCTCTGCTCAGGCTTCCACCCTGCAGGCAAGCCAATCCAACATACTGGCGTCAGCTATTAACGCTCCCCAAGCAATCCGTTCCGCTGGCGGAGTCACCATTTCCGACATCTACGTTCAACTGATGTGGCCCTGCGCGGATGGACACGTTTCCGTCACTGTTTTGTTTGGTCCCGCCCTCGGGCCGTTCACGAGAAACCTAATGGAATGGGTGTTCGAGGAGGGCTTCTGCGACGAAGCTACCCGCGATAAGGATTGGTTGAACTATGCGGAACTCATTTTTTCGGGTCAGGAACCTGTCGCAGAATACGATCGCGTAAAAACAGTCATCGGGGAGTTCTGCGCCACCAAAACCAAAGCAGAACTCTTTGAAGAGGCGTTCGTTCGCCGGCTGCTCATCGCACCCGTAACAACCGCCGAAGATGTCTTGAACAACCCCCACCTCACCGAGAGAGATATATGGGAGGACGTCGAAATTGCTGACCGTGTCGTGCGTTTTCCTGGGCGGATGGCAATCTTTTCTGAAACTCCCCAAGTTCCCCTCCCCAAGCCACCAACGATCGGGGAACACACCACCCAAGTGTTGGCTCAACCACACAGAACACCCAACGTGGCAATCACCCCGGTACCTAACCGTCAAGGTAAAGCCCTTGAAGGACTCAAGATTTTGGATTTCATGTGGGTGATGGCGGGACCAGCAGGGAGTCGAGTCCTCGCTGACTATGGAGCAAACATCGTCCGCATCGATTCCGAAGCGCGAATGGACACGGCCCGAACGTTGCAGCCTTTTCGAAACGACAAGGGTTTACCGGATAACTCGGCCCTGTACAACAATATGAATGCAGGTAAGCGAGGATTGTCGCTCGACCTCACTAAACCTGAAGCCATCGAAGTGGTACACGATCTCGTTCGATGGGCTGATGTGGTGTTGGAATCGTTCTCACCCAAAGGCATGGCGGGTTTTGGACTGGACTATGAGTCGTTGAGAAAAATCAAACCTGATGTGGTGATGGCATCGAGTTGCATCATGGGCCAAACCGGTCCGTACACCCAATTAGCGGGTTACGGAACAATGGCCTCCGCTATTTCGGGGTTCTTTGAGCCGACCGGATGGCCTGATCGTTCACCAAGCGGCCCATTTGGCGCCTACACCGACTACATTTCCCCGCGCTTTCTTGTGAGTTGTGTCATGGCAGCCGTTGAGCATCATCGGGGCACAGGTCAGGGGCAATACATCGACTTCAGTCAAGGTGAAGCATCCATGCAACAGCTAACCCCGCTTCTTTTGGACTGGACTGTGAACCGTCGTCTGTGGGATCGAATGGGCAACCGCGATCATGTACACGCCCCTCACGCAGTGTTTCGATCCAAAGGTGACGATGAGTGGGTGGCGGTCGTGGTGACTAACGATCATCAGTGGCGGGCCTTATGTGAACTCATTGGTGCGCCTGAACTCACCGAACTGGATGTTGATGCTCGTCGCGCCCGCCAAGATGAACTCGAAACCAGGATCGAGGCATGGACCTCAGAACGTTCGTGCACCGAGGCAATGACGACATGTCAGAGTGCTGGCATTCCGGCCCATCGAGTTCAAAACACCGACCACTGCCTTGATGACCCCCAGTTGGCTCACCGAAACCACTTCATCGAAGTTGGCCACGGAACTCAGGGAACAACGACGGTGGAAAACACCCGATTCGGTTTGTCGCGTACCCCCGCAAACGTCGTGTATGGGGGGCCAGTTTGGGGCGAACACAACTGGGAAATATTGACTGAAGAACTTGGCTATGACCCCGAGCGGATCGCTGAGTTGGCGATTGCTGAGGTGCTGGGTTAGCGGTACGGCTTTTCGTTGAACGACGAGGTCAGTTGTTGTTCCCCGAAGCCTTCTGGTGCGCTTCCTGTGGTGACGAACAGGTAGAGCGCGGTTTGGAAGATGCCGTTCAATGCGGCTGCCACAACCATTGCGAACATCACTGCAAGCACGCCAATGATGAGTAATGGCCAGAAACCGCTCGAAGCACCGACGGCGATAAGGATGATGCCGGGGGCTGCCATGAGCACGGTGAGCAGACCGAAGCCGACTTGGGCTGTGAGGTTTTCGCCCCATGAGGTGCGTAACAGTTGACCGGAACGTTTCAGACCAGCTATCGGTCCGAGGTCGTCAAACATGATGACTGGAAGGATGAGGAACGTGATGACGCCCCATGCCATGTTGAACATGCCACGTGCGATCCGTCCGAGTTGTCCACCTTGGCGTTCAATGATCGACATCACAATGCCGACGGTGGTTGCTAACAGGGCCCACGGCAGAAGTCGATGAAGGCGGCTCGCAGCTCCAGATATCGATGAACCAATCGTGGGGTCACCGCCCGTGAAGCGTTCATGGGCACCTGCTACTAGAGCGCCCTTAAAGAAAGTGTTGATGACGTTCATGCCAAGTAATCCAAATACGCCGACCGCGATCATGCCCTGACCGCCTCCGCCGGAATTACCTGAGAGATCAGCACCAAGGCTGCTGGCAACGATCCATAAGATCAGCCCATAAATTATTGCCGCGACAGCGTTAAGAACAGGCAAGACAAGTAGTTCTCGATCGAGTCTGATTACGGTCATCGAGGATTTTGCTAATCCCCAGGTACGTCGAAACACAGCACTCCTCACACAAACCGGTTATGTGTCGTCAAGGTTAGGTCGGTTTTCACCGTATCGGCCCCTAAGAGTGCCGAGTTGTGCCCATTCGACGCACACGCAGTCCCTGGCTACCAGCAAACCTTAAATTATTAATACGATAATATTTAGTATAGATATTTATATCTAGATTATAATTAATAAGTATGGTGGTGGCTGTGGATGCTGAAGCTTTGTCGGAGGACGAACCTAGGGTTGACAACCGCGTTGTCTCACGTTTGACCTGCCATGCCGCGATTTTCACCATCGTAGAAGACCAACTCTCACTCTTATTGACTGAAAGAAACCAAGGCCCGTTTCGTTTTCAGTGGGAACTCCACGGTTTAACACCGCAACCACGAGAAGATCTCGAAATAGCGGCCAGACGCTCCTGCGCTGCCCTACTCGACACAAACTCGACTCTCGAGTTGCAACAACTCGGTGTCTACGGGCACCCAGACAGGGACCCGCGTCACCGAGCTGTCGCTGTGGTCTATTGGGGAGTAACCGCCAACATCGACTTCGACGCTGCTGACGGGGTGACACCCTCAAACGCACGACTCGTTGCGATCAGTGAGTTCACATCAGATGAGTTCCGTTTCGCGTTCGATCATGCCCACATCGCATCGGACGCGGTGCGGGCATTGCGACGCTCACTCACACAC
>DUBN01000017.1 GCA_012960315.1 Acidimicrobiia bacterium | reverse complement strand
CGCTGCTGGCCCTATGGCCAAGTCGGGGAATGGGTCGTTGCCTGATAAGGAGCTGTTTGCCGGATTCCGTGGTGGGGTCTTTGGCTCGGATAGTCCAGATGGACCTGCGTCTCCAATGGATCCCGATGATGATGCGTGGTTGCCGCCGATGGGTGACGACGGACCGGCTGATCGCGGTGAGATGTTTAAGGCGTTTGGGTTCGAAGACGATGAAGGGGTGCGGCCTCCGACGGGTCAAGATGACAATGCCCGTCGCGGTTTCATGTCATTCGACGAGGAGGGCGAGGATCGTCCTGGAGGTGGTTTGAACAACTTCTTTATGGCGCGCCCTGACGGTGGTGAAGGTGACCGTGATGAGGGTGCCCCGATGGCGGGTGGAGCGAAAGACTTCTTCTTCGCTGGAGCCGAGAAACTGACTGATACTCAAGAATCCGAGCCAACCGGAGATTCTCAGCCTCAACCAGCTGAGCAAAGCGAGGAACCGCCGCCACCGAGTTTCTTCAACCCAACCGAAAGCGCAGCGGCGACTGAAGAAGAAACTCAGCCAAGTGCTTTCTTCAAAGCTCCAACGGCTCCAAGTTCAGTAAACGAGGAGCAACCTAAAGGCGCGTTCTTTGCGAACCTAGCTACCTCGACAAAGACGAGTGATGCGACGACTCGACCAAGCTTCTTCAACCCAGGAGGAGGGGGGAACTAGCTGGTCGGTGCCCTGACAAACGCGAAATCCCCGAGTATCTCGAGACGACCCGTCATCGCAATCGAGAGGTTGAAACGACCGACGACTCAGACCACCAAGCCCTACAACGCGACGATCGTAATGAGAAGACCGAAGCTCGATCCGGTAACTAGTCAGCGACCGACTCATAACCTCGCCCAGGACTGTTATGTGACGGGGGACAACGCTGCCACTGCGCCTAACCTTGTGAAATGGCCGACCCGGCAGACCTTTGGTTATCAAGCAAGGAAGCGGCGAAACAGATCGGCATCACCACCCGCACTCTGTACCGATTCATCGACGAAGGTCGCTTACCCGCATATCGGTTGGGTCGCGTGATCCGACTCAAGACCTCCGACGTGGATTCCTTTATTGATGCAAGTCGGATTCAGCCCGGTTCTCTCAAGCACCTCTACCCGGATTCAACGAAACCTTCTGACAGTGCCCCATACTGACCGCCCTTCCATCGGTCCAGGATTCATCGCCGCTCCTGACTGGGCTGCGATGCCTGAACCTCGACGTCTACTACGAGGACTAGCCAAGCTTTTAGGAATCGGGTTCTTAGGTTCGCTACTCGCATGGCAAATCTTTGGGGCTCTCTCAGAGGCTGCCGGGTACGAAAGTGTCCTGGAGTCAGAACTCGAACAGTGGTCACTCGCTCAACAGTTCATCTTGGTGGTATTGCTCGCACCTGTGCTTGAAGAAACGATCTACCGGCTTCCCCTGCAAAGACGATTCCGTCCGGGCCTCATAGCGCTTTCATTAGCAACGGGCGCCCTGTTTTTCACCGGCGCTGGGAGCGCATCGTTTTGGGTCATCTTGATGTTGGCCGTTGCAGTAGGCAGCGTTGGAACCCGCCCTCAACTTCGACAAAACATTCAAGACAAGTGGACCATCAACGCGAGAATCCCCGTGTGGTCAGCGACACTGGTTTTTGGTTTGATTCACATCGTAAATTTTGACGTTGAATGGTCGATCTACGCGGTTCTCGTCGCACCGCTAGTTGTGAGCCCACAAATCTGGTTGGGGTTGATGTTCACTATCGCGAGGGTGCGTTACGGCTGGTGGGCCGGTCTTGTACTCCACGCGACCCACAACGGTCTCATATGGTCAATCAGTGGATTGGCTAACTGATTGCAGTTCGCGAGGTGGAAGCGCCGCTTCGCCTTCAATATCTACGCGAGGAAGCCACTCAAGCCACTTAGGGAACCACCAGTTCGCGTCGCCCATGAGCTTCATCGAAGCCGGGACTAGTACGACCCGAACGATTGTGGCGTCAACGAAGATCGCAGTTGCTAATCCCAATCCCATCATCTTGAGGATCGGATCAGGGTTGGTAACGAAACCCAAAAACACTGAGATCATGATCAACGCGGCAGAAGTAATGACCCTTGCTGTATTGGAGATCCCGAAAATCACGCTCTGAGAGTTATCGCCACTGAGTAAGTACTCCTCTTTCACCCGACTCAAAAGGAAAACTTCGTAGTCCATAGAGAGACCGAAAAGTACAGCGAACATAAACATAGGAATGAAAGAAACGATTGGGACCGACTCTTGTAAGCCGATGAGTCCGAGCCCCCAACCCCACTGGAACACCATCACCAGCACCCCATAGGCAGCACCAATCGACAACAAGTTCAAGACAGCAGCTTTGATAGGGACAAGTATTGAGCGAAATACCAGCATCAGCAGAATGAAACTGAGACCGATCACTCCGGCAATGAAAATCGGTAACCGGTTTTGCACCCGCTCTGACACGTCAGCGAATGACGCTGTTGCTCCACCTACATGGGCTCTGCCCTGATTGCTTAAAACCGAGGAAAAGATGGGGCCGCGGATCCGATTCAACAAAGCCACCGTTTCGGGATCCTGGGGTGCAGTAGTCGGGAAAATAAGAATGATTGCTGCTTCGCCGACTGGGCTTCGTTCGGGTGGCTGAACGAACGCCACGCCCGGATCGTTTCGTAAAGTTGTTGCCAGTACCTTCAGCTCTTGGTCGCTGACGGTAGCGGTGTCCAGTGCCACCAAGAGAGGTCCGCTGAAGCCGGGACCGAAACCGTCCGTGAGTAGGTCATACGCTTGCCGGGAGGTTCGTTCTTCAGGGGCGTTGCCCTGGTCGGGAAAGCCAAGCTTCAGATCTAAGACTGGGGCGGTTAAGGCAAGCAGCAGCACCAAGGTCGACAACATGTAGGGCCACGCGTGTTTGGCGACATGATCACCCCAGCGCTGCCATCCTCCCGGTCCGCTAGAAGGCCGAATTTCCTGGTTGGTCCGCATTTTTTTGGGATTCACTCGATGTCCCGCCCATCCCAACAGTGCGGGCAAAATCGTGATTGAGGCAATGACCATTAATGCGACCACGATCGAAACGGCGACGGCAGCGGCGGTCATAAATGGCAGACCCGCTGTAGCGAGACCCAAAATCGCTATAACTACGGTTCCTCCGGCGAAAATTACTGAAAGGCCCGCTGTCGCGTTTGCTCGACCTGCGGCGTCTTCAACGGTGAGACCATCGGCTAAGCCTTCGCGGAACCTAGTGACGATAAACAGGGCGTAGTCGATGCCGACACCGAGACCGATCATTGACGCCATATTTGGAGTCCATTCGGGCACATTCATCGCGATGGCTACAAGCCCAATGATTCCGCCGATTCCTAGGGCTAAACCGAACAGAGCCAACCCAATTGGTAAGCCCATAGCGACGATGCTTCCGAAGGCCAGCAAAAGCACGAAGACTGCTGAGACCAAACCCAAGATTTCTCCGACGCCGGTCTCGGGTTGATCGACTGAGTTGTAAAGATCTCCTCCGAATTCGATTCTTAACGCACCGCCGGTCCCTACAGCGTTGTGTCCGGCTTCTTCAAGATCCTCCAACATTGAGAGGGACGGCATGAGATCAGGGTTGTAGACAACACGAAACAACCCGATAGTTCCCGACGGGCTAATTGTTTGCCCGGGGATCGGAGGTACAACTCTTTCTACGCCTTCAATTGTTCGAAGCTCAGCGGAGATTCCTTCGATCACTTTTCGTTGGACAGGGTCACTCAGCAGTGATCCAGTTGGCGCTTCTACTACGACTTGAGCGTTGATGCCGCCTTCGGCGGGGAAGCGATCGCCCAGAAGGTCGTATGCGTGTTGACTGTCGAAGTCCGGAACCACAAAGCCGTTGGTCAACTCCCCACCCACCGCTTGGTTGAGTCCGATCAAAACAATTGAAGTGATGAGCCATGCACCGATGGTTCTCCATCTGTGGTGAACACAGGCGCGACCTAGCTGATACAGAAACACGGACATCGAGTCAGTCTCGCCTTCGCGATGTTTGATCACACACCTTCTGGGAGCTAATTCACCAACAATTCTGAATTTTTGAGACGAGGATGTCGCAAATAGCTCACTGTTGACACGGCGGCTAGCGATACCCTGCGAACCATCGTTCCTGCTTAGCTTCGCCCCACGGCATCAAGCAAAACTTAGAGATCAACGTGCCCCTTCACATATACGACACCATGCAGCGCCAAAAGGTGCCCTTTGTCCCTCGTGCCGAGGGTGAAGTTGCAATGTATGTCTGTGGCCCAACCGTCTATGACTTACCCCACCTCGGTCACGGCCGAACGGCATTGACCTATGACATGATCCGCCGTTACCTCACATGGAGCGGTTTACGGGTGCTCGTAGCATCAAACGTGACAGACATTGATGACAAGATCATTGTGCGAGCGGAGCAAGAAGGACGTACTGAACCCGATGTAGCTGCAGAGTTCACCGCCAAATACGACGAGCAAATGGAACGGCTTGGCATCTTGCCCCCCGATTCTCGTCCTCATGCCACACAGTTCATTGATGGGATGATCGACATCATTAGCCAACTCATTGATCGTGGAGCGGCGTACGTTGTCGAAGACAAAGGCGTGTATTTCTCGGTGGGAAATCTCAGCGGATATGGGCGTTTAGCGGGTCGAACGTTAGATCAACTTCTGGATGATGCAGGGCAACGAGTGGACGTTGATACTGACAAAAAATCTCCGCTCGATTTCGCACTCTGGAAGGCCGCGAAACCGGGAGAACCGTCGTGGTTCACTCCTTGGGGAGTGGGACGGCCGGGCTGGCACACCGAATGCGTCGCTATGTCGCTCAGTGCTTTGGGTACCGGTTTCGATATCCATGGCGGAGGTGATGACCTCTGTTTTCCTCACCACCAAAACGAATGGGCGCAAGTCACTGCTATGGGACAACAGTTTGCTCGGTATTGGGTGCATAGCGCGATGGTGAATGTCGCGGGCGAAAAAATGTCCAAATCATTGGGCAACTTCACCAACCTGGCTGAAGCCATAGACACCGCAGGACCCCGGGCGTTGCGTCTTCTCGCTCTCCAAACCCACTATCGGCGCGCCATGGAGATGGGCCGTGACGCGTTGATGGCTGCTGACGCAGCCGTCAACCGACTTGACGCGTTTCACCGACGTATGGTCACGGCGAACGTTGATCTCAACGGCGGCGAACTACACGAAGCATCTATTGCGGCGTTTCGTTTGGCAATGGACGACGACTTCAGCACCCCAACTGCCCTCGACAACGCCTTTAGCCTCATTCGAAGCGCCAACAGTGACCTCGACAACAGTGATCTGGGAGCCGCTGGTTTGAAGAGCCGCACGGCGGTACAAATGTTTTCTGTTCTTGGCATCGAAATCGGATCTCAAGAAGCAGAGACGAACGTTGGTCCATCCGACCAAAAGATAGAAGACCTGCTTGAGCAAAGAGCCCAGGCTCGAGCGGAAAAGGATTTCGCGACAGCCGATCGCATCCGCGACGAGCTTGCATCTGCCGATGTCGTTATTGAAGACAGCGTCAATGGCGTTGTTTGGCACCGTGCATGACTGACTCGAAGAAAATACTCAGCTTGGAGCCACATGGAGCTGACACATTCGTAGGGGAAAGCCCAGCGTATGAGTGGGGTCGCATCTACGGAGGGCTAGTCATAGCGCAAGCATTACGTGCGGCGATGTACACGGTCGACATTGAAGGCCATAGAGCGCATTCACTGCACGCATATTTTATTTTGGGTGGCGACCCAAATGAACCAGTGCGTTACGAGGTCGACAGGCTCCGCAACGGCAGAAGTTTTTCTACGCGAAGAGTCCTAGCGCGGCAAAGTGGGGGAGCGATATTGAACCTGTCATGTTCCTTTCAACGCGACGAAGACGGCCCAGACGTAACGACCTCTACCTTCCCGACCGACGTCAAGTCACCCGAAGAATCCCGAAAAATCGACTGGGGTATTGGGTTAGACGCCCGTTTAGAGCATGAGTCAACTAGCCCCGCTCGTCATCGAGTTTGGGCTCGGTTCACTGACCCCATTGGAGATTCCCACGATGATCACTACGCCGCCTTGGCGTACTTGTCAGATACCAACCCAATGGACGCCGTCGTCAACGCCCATCCTGCTCAGTCACTTCTCGACGGAAAATCGGACGAACCTAATTGGGATGACGTCTACATGGCCGCTTCGCTTGACCATGCCGTCTGGTTCCACAGAGCTGTCCGAGCAGACGAATGGATGCTGTTCGACCTTTCTCCGCATCAAATAAAAGGTACGCGAGGTTTAGCGACCGGTGACGTGTTCACAGAGAGCGGCGAACTCGTCGCCACCGTCGCTCAAGAGGGCCTCGTCCGCCTTCGCGACAAGCCTTCTTAAGCGACCCCGTGTCGTTGTAGCCAGTCTTGAATCAACCATCCGGCGATTGACATTCCGCCAATTGGGCACGGTGGAAGGTCCGTGGCATTGAACCAGCCAGCCTCAACGATCTCTTCCTCTTGGATAGTGATCTCTCCCGATTCGTACGTGCAGTGAAAGCCGCACATTAAAGAGTGAGGGAAGGGCCAAGGTTGACTTCCGAAGTAACGAACATCATTGACCGTCACCCCTACCTCTTCCATAACTTCCCGCTCGACTGCTTGTTCCAGGCTTTCTCCAGGTTCGACGAAACCAGCGAGTGTGCTGAAAAAGCGACCCGGAAACTGTCGACCCCAGGCAAGTAGCACCTGGTCGCCCTTCTCGACCAAGACAATCATGGCAGGACTCAGGCGTGGGAAAGCCATGTGTTTACAACTCGGACAGACCTTTCCGCGATCGTGAGGGTTTGTTTCGGTGGGGGTCGCACAACGACCGCAATACACGTGTGTGCGGTCATAGTTAATGATTTGTTCCGCACGTCCAGCAACAACCCATTCTTCGTCAGGAATTCGACCAAAAAGTTTGCGTAAGTGAACTGGCTCGAGGTCTGCCTCTTCAGACGTTTCGTGGAGATCAAGCGCGTAGACGGCGAGACCATCCAGCACACCCAAAAAAACGTCCGGTGCCTCTATAGGTGCTGTAGCCGCGCGAACAAATCCTCCCCCGGGTTCGACGAACACTGTTCCCGAGCGCACTGGGATCCATACAGCTTCAGTTGAGTCTAAATCGGGCGGTGGAGTTGGTGCGGGCGTAAACACCCCAGCAGTCCATCACAACTAGCGATCGTTTGCGGGGCGTTTAGGTGAGTTCCCTGCGTGCAACTCAGAGTCGACGCAATAGCGTCACAACGCGACCAAATATTGCGACCTCCGCCGCAGAGAACACCATCGGCTCGAGAGTTGAATTGGACGGCAACAAAGTGACGGTCCCACCTTGCTTTGTAAAGGTCTTCACGGTGGCCTCATCCCCTGGAATACCAGCGACCACAATGTCGCCATTTGAGGCGGTGTTTTGACGGCTCACGACCACAAAATCGCCGTCAAGGATTCCGGCTTCGATCATTGAATCGCCGCGTACTTTCAACATGAACAACTCCCCGCCACCGGTGAAATCTTCCGGTACCGGCACCAGCTCTTCAACATTTTCTTGGGCTAACACGTCCGTGCCTGCCGCCACCTCACCGACAAGTGGCACGTGGCGGGTCGGGCGACGTTCGGCAATAATTCCAGAAGAGGCATCAAAACACACTTCAATCGCTCGTGGCTTTGTCGGATCTCGACGCACATACCCGGCGCTCTCTAATTGCGCCAGATGAGAATGAACCGTGCTGGGGGAGTTCAGTCCTACAGCCGCCCCGATCTCTCGAACGGACGGAGGATAGCCGCGCTCGCGCATGGTTATCTCGATGTACTCGAGAATGGCCCGCTGACGATCGGTAATGGTGTGGTCAGCCACGACCCCTCCTAATGACTTACGAACGTTTGTTCGCTTCAAACCGTATCAGCACCTGACATCGCGGGCAAACACTTGTTCGATTTTCACTTGACATCGAACAAATGTTCTGGTGTAGTCGAACGTGTGTTCGAGCTTGTAATAGGTGAGCAGCGATGAGTTCAGTGTCCGACCCCACCTGCAAAATTACTTCGCGGACAAACCCGTAAACGCACTGAGGAATTGGAGGAACCGCAATGGTTGCAGTACTTAGCCCCCAACCAGAACATCTCGACGTGAGCGAGCCACTGCATAAGAGCCGACCTCACCTGCGCCTGGTTGACGGGGATGCCCGATTTGGGGTTCCGGCGCAGCGTTCTTCGACACGCCGCCATTCTTCGTCGACCTATTGGCGTCGTCGCATTGTTGTAGCGGGTCTACTGGTAGGTCTGCTTTGGCTCACATTGGGAACTACTCAACTTGTGTCGGCCCAGGGAACAGACGTGCATTTCGCAGTAGCGCCGACGATGGTGGAAAGCGCCGCCAGCGACACCCTCGTGGGTGGTCGAGTCGTCCTCGTCCAACCGGGCGATACTTTGTGGTCCATAGCTCGGGGGTTGCAACCTACCGGGGATGTTCGACCGCTTATTGACCGCATTGCTGAACTCAATGGTGGTCATTCGCTGATTGCAGGTCAGACCTTGATGTTGCCCTAGAGCTTTTATTTTGGCGTGGGGCTTGTTCAGAAATCCGCAATTTGGCGCACATATCTAAGGAACAAGAAATGGTCTTCGGTAAGAACATGTCGAAGAACAAACTCTTGAGGTTGCTCGAGAGTCGCGCCGCGGATAATGCCGCCAGAATCCCCGCCTCCCACAAGTGGCGAAACGCTAAGAAAGACCTCGTCCACCAAACCTTGTGCACTCAGAGCTCCGTTGACGGAAGGACCTCCTTCGGACAGCACCACTTTGGCACCGAGCGTTGCCATTTGGGTGAGCGCGTTCGAAAAATCGACAGTGCCGGTGCCGCATTGCAACACGTCGGCATGCTGTGCGACCCGACGCAACCCCGCCGGGTCGGCATCTTCAGTTGTCACCACAATGGGGCGTTGATCTGGTCGATTGAACAGCGGCAACGCCAAATCAAAATTCAGTTTGCTGCTGACGACTGCTACGCGAGCTACCGGCCACGCCCCGTGAGAAAGCCGCCGTGCCTTTGTGCTGACGCTGCTAGAAGGAGGGGTGTAACGCTCGGCCATGGCGGTGGTGCTTCCGACCAAAATAATGTCCGGCAGGGTACGTATCGTTCCAAAAACGTCTTTGTCTGCCGATCCTCCCAGCGGACCGGAGACCCCACCGATCTCGGTGGCACCATCGATCGTCGAGATCATGTTCATCATCAACCATGGACGGCCATCAATCATCGGTCGACTATCGCGATAGACGTCGTCAATTTCGACCTCGGCTACAGGTGGAGGTAACAGGCGATGCACTCCTTGATGTTGACACGACTTTGGCGAAAAAGAGATTTCACGTCACGAATTTCACGCGACTACGGCTTTCACCACCATCAGTGGTTCTCCACAGGCTGCCGACCCGATCGAAGCGGCTCTCGTCAGAGGAGGCACGATCTGCCGGTAGATTGGTGGTGGGTAGCGGCAGATACGTCCGCTTATTTTCCCAGGTCAGAGGCTTAACCATGAGTTCTTCGAAGCCGAACGGAACTATCCTCGAATCCGTCCACGAAATGCAGCGTGACCACAGCGCGTGTCGGGCCGCACGGGTGTGTAGAACTGCCCCAAGAATTCCCCAACTCACCCACAGAACTTTTCTGTTATCCCTCTATCGCTCCACAAGGAATAGTTCCTACATTCGTGTATGCGGCGGGTTGGGCGACCGACTGGCGGAAGGAGTGCGACAAATGGAGAACGGGTTCTCAATGAGCCCTCAACCAGATGTACACAACGAGGTTCCGTGCTTTGAAGGTCAGGGCGAAGCGGGATCACACCCACCGAGTCGGCCTCCGGCCCGCCGCAAACTTACCGATCGCTCCTACGAATCTCGGAGAAACCGATGACTGTTACTTCTAAACAAACGGCATCGATTTCCCCGACTCGAATCTCACGTCATTTCACCCAAGACGGAATCGACCCATACTCAACGGTCAAATGGGAACAACGCGACGCCAGGCTCACCAACTATTTGGACGGATCCACCAGTTTCGAGCAACTCGATGTTGAATTCCCGACAGATTGGAGTTTCACAGCTTCAAACATCGTCACACAAAAATATTTTCGTGGTGCTCTCGGCGCTAGCGACCGTGAATCCTCTTTGCGTCAAGTCATTGCAAGAGTAACTTCGACCATCCGCTCATGGGGCGAGGCCGACGGCTATTTCGAAGATCCCGACGAGGCAGAAACCTTCGAAGCGGAATTGGCATGGCTGCTATTGAACCAACGCTGCGCCTTCAACAGTCCGGTCTGGTTCAACATAGGAGTCGACGGCGTACCTCAACAGGCTTCGGCCTGTTTCATCTTGTCGGTCGATGACAATATGGACTCAATTCTCAACTGGTACGCCGAAGAAGGCCGGATCTTTAAAGGCGGTTCGGGTGCGGGCGTTAACTTGTCCCGCATACGGGGTTCATCAGAACCACTACGCGGCGGAGGAGAGTCGAGCGGCCCCGTGAGCTTTATGCGAGGAGCCGACGCGTCAGCGGGAACCATCAAGAGTGGTGGTAAGACACGACGAGCAGCCAAGATGGTGTTGCTTGATGTTGACCACCCTGACGTAGAGCAGTTCATTTGGTGTAAGGCCCTCGAAGAACGAAAGGCGAGGGTGCTTCGCGACGCAGGTTTCGACATGGACCTCGACGGGGCTGACGTTCACTCTGTTCAATATCAGAACGCAAACAACTCGATACGACTCACCGATGAGTTCATGGCAGCCGTCGAAAGCGACGGCGACTGGGAAGTCACCGCTCGGACCGACGGATCAGTCGTCGAGCGCCACTCCGCCCGGTCTCTGTTCCGTCAAATCGCTGAAGCAGCTTGGGAGTGCGCTGATCCGGGAGTGCAATTCAGTTCAACAATCAACCGCTGGCATACAGCTCCCAACACCGGTCCGATCACCGCGTCCAACCCCTGCAGTGAATACGTTCATCTCGACAACTCCGCATGTAACCTCGCAAGCCTCAACCTCCTTACCTTCCTCGGCGCAGACCAGACTGACCGATTCGACGTAGAAGGTTTTTGTCAGGCGGTACGAGTCGTGTTTACGGCCCAAGACATCTTGGTCGGTAACGCCGACTATCCGACTGAAGAGATCGGCCAAACATCCCGAGATTTTCGTCAGTTGGGTCTTGGGTACACGAACCTTGGTGCAATGCTCATGGCGCTGGGTTTGGCGTACAACTCCAAAGAAGCCCGAGCTTGGACCGGGGCTGTCACTGCGTTGATGACGGGTCAGGCGTATTCCACTTCGGTAGATCTTGCCCAAAGAGTTGGAGCGTTTTCGGGATACGCCACTAATCGTGTCCCCATGCAAGACGTGCTGCGACGGCATCGTCAAGCGTTGGGAACACTCGCGGAGGTCGCTCCAGAAGAAGTGACCAGCGCAGCCCGAGAACTATGGGATTACGCGGTCAGCGGATGCGAAAAGCACGGTATTCGGAACTCGCAGGCAACCGTCATTGCGCCGACGGGCACGATCTCATTCATGATGGATTGCGATACCACGGGCATTGAACCTGATCTTGGATTGGTCAAGTTCAAGAAGCTCGTCGGAGGCGGCGACCTCACCATCGTAAACGGCACCCTTGGACGTGCTCTGCGTCGTTTGAGCTATACAGCAGAGGAGATAGCTGACATCGAGGCCTACGTGCTTGATAGGGGCAGCATCGTTGGAGCTCCCCATCTCCTAGATGGGCACCTGCCTGTCTTTGCTTGTTCTATGGGAGACAACGTCATTCATCACGAAGCCCACATTTTGATGATGGCCGCTGCACAGCCGTTCGTTTCAGGAGCTATCTCGAAAACAGTGAACCTGTCAGAGAGCGCGACTGTTGAAGACGTGGAAAGTCTTCATCTCATGGCCTGGAAACTTGGGCTTAAGGCGGTAGCGATCTACAGGGATAACTGCAAAGTGGGTCAACCGTTGTCAACGACACGAGACGATCAGGGGCTCATCGGCGACGCAGTCAACGCAGCGATGGTTGAAGCACAATTCACTCCAGAGCGAGAAAAGCTTCCCCGGACTAGACGGTCACAAACTTTCTCATTCCGCGTAGCAGATTGTCATGGCTATATGACCGTTGGCGAATACGACGACGGTCGCCCCGGGGAGATCTTTCTTACCGTCGCGAAACAAGGATCAACGCTCGCCGGCATTATGGACGCGTTCGCGATCTCTGTGAGCCATGGCCTTCAATACGGGGTTCCTCTTCGTTCGTATATAGAAGCCTTCACCAACGTTCGGTTCGAGCCAGCGGGGATAACCGACGACCCTCAACTTCGAATCGCAAGCAGTCTGGTTGATTACATCTTCCGTCGACTGGCCCTGGAATACTTACCGACTCAAGAACGCCAGGGACTTGGCATTTTGTCGAGTGAAGAACGAATGGACCCACACCTTCCGGGGTTTGAAGAAGCAACAGTCGAAACAGCGATTGGTGCTGAACCGGTCCTAGATCCACCATCGACACAGCACGGTGTTCTTAGCGACGCACCATTGTGCTCGACTTGTGGTGATCGGATGGTGCGGGCAGGTACGTGCTACAGCTGCCGTTCTTGTGGCAACACAAGCGGATGCGGGTGAGTGGTCCCATGACGTATCACACCTGTGTAATTTGTTGACCATGGGGAGTCTCCAGTTTTCCTTTGGAACTATGTCGTCAGGTAAGTCGACTCTCGCCCTGCAAATTCATCACAACCTTGCTGCAACGGGAACAGGGCTGCTTTGCAGCATGCACGACCGCGCTGGGGCTCATGTATCCAGTGCGCTAGGGGTCTCAACTCCGGCGGTCGAAGTGCATCCAAAACTTGATTTTTATGCGCTAGCGCACAGCCACCAATCGGGACACGGGGCACTGGATTATCTGGTGTGTGATGAGGCTCAGTTCTATACCGACCCTCAAGTTGACCAGTTGGCACGAGTTGTTGATGAACTTGGCGTAGATGTCTACGCTTTCGGACTTCTTACGGACTTTCGAGGGAAATTGTTCCCAGGCTCAGCACGCTTCCTTGAAGTTGCTGACCAACGATTAGAACTGCAGGTCCAAGCTCGTTGCTGGTGTGGCAGAGCCGCGACCCACAATGCGCGTCTACATGACGGAGTCCAGGTGTACGACGGAGACGTTGTCCTCATCGATGATGGCTCAACTGCTCAAGTTACCTACGAGCTACGGTGCAGAAACCATTGGATCTTGGGGGACTCAGGTCCCATAGCGGACCGTTTCCGGGCAGCAGGCTGACTAGGAACCGTCGCGCTTCGGTGCTGGGCAACAGTCCATGGAACAATGATCTGGGCGTGGCCCCAAAGCACCCAAAGCCGGTCGATCTTCACGTAAACCAGCTGCTTCTTCGACCAGATCCACCAACATGGAAACAAATCCGGGGTGGGTGCCAACCGTAGGGGTCCGCACCATCCTTACACCGGACTCTTGAGCGGTGGACACTGCTTGAGTATCGAGATCAAAGAGCACCTCCATATGGTCAGCAACAAATCCAATTGGATGCACCAAAACCTCTGAGACACCCTCTTCCGCTAATTGTCTCAGGCGACTGTTTATGTCAGGCGATAGCCATGGCACTGACGGTGGCCCGCTTCGGCTCTGGAATACGACTTCAGAGGGCCCGTTCATGTCAGCGAGATCGTTCACGATCGCAGCTGCTTCATTTAATTGGTTCTCATAGTCCGAAGTCGCGGCCATCGAGATCGGCAAGCTATGGGCACTGTGCAGCACTGGAGTGGAGTTCGACAGGTGCGCTTTGTGACGCGCCTCAGTCAATAACTCAGCTGCTGATTCCAGAAACTTTGGATGATTCCAAAAAACCCTCACTCGTTCTATCTGAGGAGGATCGCTGACCTGGGCACATGCCCGATCTATGTCTTCGTGATATTGGCGACATCCTGAATATGAGCTGAACGCCGAAGTGACCACACAAACGGTCGATCGGCACCCCTCTAATTGAAGCGCGTTAAGGGTTTCAGACACAAAGGGGTGCCAGTTACGATTTCCCCAAAACGCTGGCAGGTCATGGCCTCTCACGGCTAGTTCTTGTTCTATTGCTGCGAGTAATTGCCGGTTTAAGTCGTTAATCGGGCTCTTCCCGCCGAACCGCTCATACTGCTGTGCAACTACAGCCAAACGATGATCTGGTACGCCCCGCCCGCTGGTTACGTTGCGAAGGAATGGGAGAACATCCTCTGGCCCCTCTGGTCCGCCGAACGACAGCAACAACAGCGAGTCAAATCGGCCGACGCCCATATCTGCAGGCTAGAGGCCCAAGCGCGACATACTCGCTGTTATGGATGACGACGAAATTCTCGAAGGCGAACTCGTTGAAGACAACCCCGAGGACGCAATGTCACTGCTAGTAGAAGCTCTCGCATCTGCTGGGTTGATCTCAGAAGAAATCGACATTTTTGACATCGCTGCGACCGAAGGCCCTGCATATGAAATCGAGGAGTTAAGTGTTGACCAAATATCAGAAACAGCTCACCAGCTAGATATGAGGGGTGTTCGCTGGGTAATCGACGGCAACCCACAACTACTTGTCCACCGCAACGATGAACGCAAAGCAGACGAGGTTTTTGATCTCATCTTCGGCCCAGAAGAGTGACAGCTACGATCAGATAGATCCAATGGGGGAACATCATGACAATGATCGAGAAGGCGCCTAGCGCGATTCACCGCGGAGAGGAAGATCTGCCCTGGATCACGAATACGGGAGGCAACGAGGTCAAGCTTGTTACAGCAAAGATCACAGAAGGCCTATGGATTGTCCGCACTCGCTTCCAGCCCGGAACCCGAGTTCAGACTCACCGCCATACCGGGCAGGTCTACGCGTACACGGTCGCTGGTGCCTGGCACTACGCAGAAAGTGAGTACACCAACAAATCGGGGTCATTTCTCTACGAACCCGCCGGTTCGGTGCATACCTTGCTCGTCCCAGAAGACAACGATGAGATCACCGACGTTTGGTTCCAAATCTATGGAGCGAACTTGAACCTGGACGAAGCCGGCAACGTGGAGTCAGTCACCGACGCAGGCTCGGTGCTCGACTGGTACGTAGGTGAATGTTCGGCCATCGGTTGGGAAAACCCGCCAGTACTCACCGACGGATAAGACGCATTTCGCCACTAGAAGAACGAACGAGCCACGCTCGCGTCGCGTCGTCGGCTGGTGGTCGTTCCTCGGTCAGCGCGGCCGGGCGGTCAACAATAGGCGCCGACGCTCGACTCGCTGCCATCAGCAAAGTGAGCGACGCCCCGCTACAGGCGATTGCCACCCCGATAGCAGTTTCATAATTCACTGCATCAATCAACATTCCGATGACAGGGGGCCCAATCAACCCACCGATCCCAGCTGACGTGTAGAGAGCACCTAGCACGCCCCCTAACCCAAGAGGTCCGAAAAGGTAGGCAGTGACGGCTGGGCAGAGCGCAATCCAACCTCCGTAAGCCGTGCCCATACAAATAGCGAAAATGACCAAGAGGGCATAGTTGGCGCCTGCTGTCATCCAAATGACGTAGCTAGCACCCAAAGCGGCAACGCAGATCTGGTAGAGCCGCATCAAATCAAATTTTGCTGCTATTGCGCCTAACGCGAGGCGCCCCACAACAGATGTTGCCCCGATAATCCCAATGAGCAAAGCACCTCCAGTTTTCCCGCGCGCGTCTAAGTAATCATCGAGGTACACCATCGGCACGAACAAACCGCAACTGAAAAAGAGCATGGACCCGTACAGCCAAATAAACCGTGCATCGTGAAGGAGCACTCGTAACGGCGGAGGTGCGTCCTGTGTCCCGGAGCTTGGGGGACGTCGCGCTCCGATAGAAGCCAGCGCCAGAAGTGTCGCCGATCCGATGCCGAGAATAACGAAAGTTGTCCGCCACCCGTAGCTGAGAACGAGCTGTTTCGCTAAAGGTGCCCCAACAAGAGTGCCCAACCCAATCCCTGCGACGGCCACACCCATCGCTTTTGTTCGATCCCGCTCAAACCATCCTCCAACGGTCGCGACCATTGGCACATATGCGCACCCGACACCGATTCCGACCCCCAGGCCGTACGTCAGGTACCCAACGATGATGTTGTGCACCAGAGATGTGAGGCATAAACCCAATCCCATAGCGACCGCCCCGACGAGAACCACCGGTCGAGGTCCGTAGCGATCGGCAAGACGGCCTGTAAAGACACCAACGACAAAGTAAATGAACGTAGTGATCGAAAAAAAGAGCGACGCCTGACCTTTGCCGACGCCGAACTCTTCGCGAATCGTGGTGAAAACAGCACCGAAGCTATAAGCGACTCCAAATACTGCGAAAGTGGCAGTTACCGTGGCTGCGACTACCACCCAGCCTGCTGCTGAGTCGATGCCCTTGGGCCGTTCAGCCACTTTGCCCCCAGTTTCTCAACGCGTTTGCCGCTGCACCATACATAATGGGAGCGAACCAAGAGTGAGAGATTGAGATGAACGAGAGCACGGCCCTTGGACAACGAGCCGAGATTCAGCTTGATGATGGCGACCATGAACGCTTCGCTCACTACGTCAACAAAACTGATATGACTCGATCGGCTGTAACCGGCGAGTCGGTCAAGGCTTTGTGTGGCAAAAAGTGGCTACCTAATCGGAACCCGGAGAAGTTTCCGGTGTGTCCTGAATGCAAAAATATTTATGCGACCCTGAAGGCGGCTGGACGTTGACAACAAACGAGGACGACCTCATTTTTTACTGGCGGCCTGGATGCGGCTTTTGTATGGCGTTGGAACGCCAACTCAGTACAACTGACATGGCGATCACGTTTCGCAATATTTGGGAAGAGCCCGAAGCAGCAGCGTTTGTGCGAGCTAGCGCTGATGGCAACGAAATTGTTCCCACGATCGAAGTCGGGGAAACCGTGATGGTCAACCCAAGCGCAGATGAAGTTGTTGCAGCCGTCACAGCGCACCGCTCTGCTGCGCTCACCGGCGAAACCTCGTAACTCAAATTTTGAATGTGAGTGCGCCTTTGGCCAAGGTTTTTCCGGCCGTTGTCGCTACTTCGGCTTCACAAAACGCGATCGATTTACCTCGACGCGTCACCCACCCTGCTGCAACCAGATCACCGCCATTTGAACCGGCCAAAAATTGCACATGCATCGAAATGGTGCTGTACGGGCGTGCCTTTTCGAATCCACTACCTACTGCTGGCACGCACGATGTATCCAACAGTGTTGTTAAAACCCCACCGTGGATCGCGCCCCCTGCCTGAAGAAGCTCCGGTCGAAACGGCAACCCTAGACGGCAGTAATCTCGACGCACTTCTTGGACCTGTAACCCGACTAGCTGCACAAACAACGGATCGTTTCCTGATCCGTATCGAGCCCATAGCGCTTTTTGGTGATCGGAGAGTTCTTCGAAGGAGGAAGGATCAGGTAAGGCCACACCATCGAGGGTAACCAGGAGTACCGTCAACGTTGTGTCGGACAGCTTCCCACGCCAACATGCGCGCACCCAACGGTTTACTTTGGGCTCACCTCGAAACTTCACTGTCGGCGGCGACGGAACAGAAGTGTTGTTTCTGCGTAGCACCGGTCCAGAGGACCCCACCAACGCATTGTGGGCGATTAACACCTTGACGGGTACCGAACGGGTGATCGTGGATCCCCGAAAATTCGTTGATGATCAAGATAGTGAACTGCCCGCAGCGGAACTGGCTCGAAGAGAACGAGCACGAGAGAGCGCTGGAGGGATCACGACATATTCCCTGAACTCTCAAGGCTCTCTGGTGACGTTTACTCTTGGCGCCGAGATCGTGGTCGCCGATGTCGACAATGGTTCGTTGACTTCGATGACCAGCACAGGAGCGGGATTTGATCCTCGTTTATCTGCAGACGGCCGATACGTTTCTTTTGTCGTCGAAGACAGCCTGCATGTAGCCCTAACCGACGGATCAGAGCCGGCGAGGGTGCTCCTCCAAGGTGACGGCAAGACCGTCACCTGGGGTAGCGCAGAGTTCGTCGCCGCTGAAGAGATGCGTCGCAGCAGAGGACACTGGTGGGACCCAAACAACGACAGGCTCGTCGTCGCTCGAGTAGATGTGGCTGATGTGAACCTGTGGCACATATCTGCTCCAGACGATCCTGCCAAGCCGCCGCAAACCGTTCGTTATCCCGCCGCAGGCACTTCAAACGCTGACGTTGAACTGTGGTTAGTGAACGTGCACGACGCAACCCAGATCCAGGTCACTTGGGACCGTTCAACCCATCCATACCTTGTTGATGTCAGGTGGGAAGACGGATCATCTCTTACCGTCACCGTTCAGAGCCGAGACCAACGATCCATGTGGGTGCTTGAAGTAGAAGAATCCAGTGGTGACACAAACCCAGTGCTTGCCCTTGATGACCCCGATTGGGTTGAAATTGTTCCCGGTACCCCGAGAAAATGGAATGGCGGATGGCTCACAATCGAAGACAATGGCCACACTCGTTCGCTCCTTCACGACGGGACGCCACTTTCTGGACCTGATCAATGGGTACGGTCGCTGGTAGATGTTGACGATGCCAGGCTTTTATACACAGCATCAATCGACCCGACGATTATTGATCTGTGGTCTTATAGCGACAACCAAAACGAATGTTTGACGAACGGAAATGGTGTTGTCCAAGCGGTCGCATCAAAATCCGTCACCATCATCGAACAAAGCTCACTTGAAAGTTCCCCACGTGTCACAGTCGAAGCCCACGGAAAAACGTGGGGAATTGACGCTTGGCAAGCAACGCCGATGGTTACCCCTGCAGTAGAGCTCCTTCAAACAGAATCATCGGGTATTCACACTGCGGTCTTGTTCCCCACCGATGACTGTGATGAACCTCTCCCTGTTCTCCTCGATCCCTACGGCGGCCCTCACGCGCAGCGGGTCCTACGGACCCACAACGCATATCTGGTCTCCCAATGGTTTGCTGACCAAGGCTTTTGCGTAGTGATCGCCGATGGCCCAGGAACCCCCGGGAGGGGTGACGGCTGGGAAAGGTCGGTGCGGGGAGACCTCGCCCACCCAGTTCTTGAAGCTCAAATCGAAGCGTTACAGTCAGTCGCTGCACGTCACCCCGACAGAGTTGATCTCACAAAAGTGGGTATCCGCGGGTGGTCATTTGGCGGATATTTAGCTGCCCTAGCGGTCATCCGACGCCCCGACATTTTTCACGCAGCAATTGCAGGCGCCCCCGTGACTGATTGGGAGCTTTACGACACCCACTACACCGAACGCTATTTAGGTCACCCGACAGAAGAACCGGACAACTATCGCCGCACTTCGCTGTTAGCCGACGCGGGAGAACTCCAACGGCCGCTGCTGCTCATACATGGGCTTGCTGACGACAACGTTGTAGCAGCCCACACTCTCCAACTTTCCGCAGCGTTGTTAGCGGCTGGACGCCCCCACGAAGTGTTACCTCTTTCGGGTGTAACCCACATGACGTCACAAGAACAGGTCGCAGAAAATCTGCTCCTACTCCAAATCGATTTTTTGCGTCGAAACCTGCAGTAACGATGCAGCTAATGACTAATTCGTGCATTATCTGAAGAGTAAACCGGCCACACATGTGCGCTGTTCAAGAAACCCGCTACGCGAGGACATCTCACGGCGCTAGCCTCCTGTAGGAGTTGCAGTCGCAGGAGCCGATTTGAGCGACACCCAAGTCAAAATTCATGTCCCCGGGAATCACCTCATGGTGGGTGTACTCGGCCAGCGAGACGAACACTTACGCATTGTCGAAAATCACTTCGATACCGCCGTCATTCATGTGCGCGGCAACGAAATCACGGTTGAAGGACCCGAGGCATCCGTCGTTGGCCAGGTGTTCTCTGAATTAGTGCAAATCCTCGAGGGCGGTCAACGCCTAGGCGAAGCAGAAGTCACGCGAATGATCGACATGGTGAAATCAGACGAGCGTCCGAGCGAAGTGCTATCCACCCACGTGCTGAAAGCACCCAATGGTCGAATTATTCGAGCGAAAAGCTTGGGACAAAAAACGTACGTTGAGACAGTACGCAACAACATCATCACTTTCGCCATCGGACCCGCAGGCACGGGAAAGACCTGGCTCGCGGTAGCGCTCGCAGTTGAGGCCCTCTTAGCGAAGCAAGTGCGCCGTATTGTGTTGACCCGCCCAGCGGTCGAAGCCGGCGAACGTTTAGGTTTCTTGCCCGGCGATCTAATGGCCAAAGTCGACCCGTATCTTCGACCTCTCTACGACGCGTTGCATGACATGTTCGATTCCGAAGCAGCCGGGAGGCTTTTCGAGAAAAACACTATCGAAGTTGCCCCACTCGCGTTCATGCGCGGGCGCACCTTGAACGACAGTTTCATCATTCTCGACGAAGCTCAGAACACCACCCCCGAACAGATGAAAATGTTCCTTACCCGCATCGGTTTCGGTTCCAGAGTCGTAGTAACCGGCGACGTGACACAGATAGACGTCCCGGGAGGCAAGAGCGGACTCCGCGATGTTCCAAACACTCTCAACGATGTAGAGGACATCGCATTTGTGCACTTAGGCGGTCGCGACATTGTCCGCCATCGCATAGTGCAAGACATCGTGAACGCCTACGAGCAACGTGACAGGGCCCAACAGTCTCCGTGACTCATCTTGAACCATCGAATCCGGCGCCCGCTGCGGAGCCCAACGGAAACCAAAGCCAACCAGATGTTCAGGTAGCCGATCAACAGAGCGACCACAAACTTGACCTCGAGCGTTACCGAACTCTTGCTGAGGCCGTTCTGACAAGTGAAGGTGTACCCGAAGGCGCGGCACTCACCGTTTTGTTTGTGTCGTCACAAGCGATGGCAGATCTCAACTCCAAACACATGGGTCACGAAGGTCCCACGGACGTGTTGGCGTTTCCCATCGACGAACACGTCGTGGACCAAGACTTTCCCGCACCGATGCCCATCCTGCTAGGCGACGTTGTCATTTGCCCAAATGTTGCTGCAGCCAATTGTTTAATAAACAAAGATTCCTACCCAGGTCACGACGGCTCTATCACCGACGAAATCGACCTACTCGTCGTGCATGGAATACTTCACGTCCTTGGAATGGACCATGCCGATGACGAAGAACGCAACATGATGCAGGCGTCAGAGCGGACACATCTCGCAGCTTTTAGTTACGAGGGTCGTTAATGGGTGGGGCAGTGGTGACGCTGGTAGTCGTCGTCCTATTAGTGGCATTAATCACTTTCCGGCTCATCGAAGTGACCTTTGTTCGACTTGGTCGTGCGAGAGCTGCGGGCCTAGACGAGGCCAGCAAAGACGATCTTCAACTGTCGGAACTAATAGCTGACCGGGAAGTGTTACTAGCGCCGGTCACCGTCCTACGAGTCGTTTGCCAAGTCGGATTGATTGCCTCGGCCATCTTGATAGGCCAAGCCGCTGGGCGAACTCTGTTAATAACGATCATCGCGACAGTCGTCTTGTTTCTGTTTGGTGAAGCAATCCCTCGACGCTGGGCGATTGAGGCGAATGACGAAATGGCGAAGTGGTTCGCGCGACCAGCCCGGCTGATCACTCGGTTGACTCCGCTGCAGTTGGTCACTCGGCCGCTTGCCGCGATCGCTCGTCGTTGCGGACCAAGAGCACGCGATGAAACCTTCGACCTCGTGGTGGAAGACGAGCTTGTTGCTTTAGCCGAAGCAGCCGCTGAAGCGCGACTCATCGAGGATGACGAAGCTCACCTCATTGGGTCGATCATCGAATTAGGTGACACGATTGTTCGCGAAGTCATGGTCCCTCGACCTGACATGGTGACTCTCGAACGCAACCTCAGCGTCGCAGAAGCATTAGCGGTCGTCGTTGATAGCGGCTTCACGCGACTCCCGGTCGTGGGCGAGACAGCCGACGATGTCCTTGGGGTGGTGCTAACTAAAGACCTCCTAGCAGCCCACTTGGAAGGTCCAACGGATTCCATGATCAGCTCCCTTGTCCGGACTGCGGTATTTGTACCGGAGTCGAAAAGAGTGGTCGAACTCATGCGAGAAATGCAGGCATCGAAATCGCATCTCGCAATCGTCGTCGACGAATACGGAGGCACGGCGGGATTAGTGAGCCTCGAAGACATTCTTGAAGAACTCATTGGCGAAATTGTTGACGAATTCGATAGTGAAGAGTCATTAGTCGAAGAGCAATCTGACGGCTCGCTGCTTCTTTCAGGGCGACTACCCGTAGATGATTTCGAAGAACTCACAGGAATTTCGACGGGTGACGGTGATTGGGACACGGTTGGGGGCCTGGTCTTTGGTTTACTTGGTCACGTTCCAGAAGTCGACGAAACCATCGTCCACAACGGGTGGGAGTTGACAGCGAAAGAAATTGACAACCGACGAATAAACATCATCGCCGCTCGACGAAAGGCACAGGAATGAAATCGGGGTTTGTCACCCTTGTCGGCCGCCCCAATGCCGGCAAATCCACACTCATCAACAAACTGCTGGGAACCAAAGTCAGCATCGTTTCGGACAAACCCCAGACGACTCGGCTCCGAGTGATGGGGGTACTGCATCGACCCGGAAGCCAAATCGTCTTCGTAGACACACCTGGCATTCACAAACCGGTGACACCACTTGGAGAACGACTCAACGAAACTGCGCACGGAGCGCTCGCAGACGTAGACGTTGCTTGCCTTGTCATCGACGCAACGGCCGCCATCGGTAAAGGTGACCGATTTATCGCCGAAAAGTTGCCACCAAACTCGATCGTGGTGCTCACAAAATGTGATCGAGCCTCCCATGACATGGTGATACAGCAACTCGCAGAAGCATCAACCTTTGAAGCTGAAGCATATTTTCCTGTATCAGGACTTACAGGGGACGGACTACCAGCACTCGTTGACCATCTCGACGGTCGCCTTAGCGAAGGACCAGCTTATTTCCCGTCAGATCAAATCACTGACTTACCCGAACCTTGGTTCGTCGCTGAACTCGTGCGCGAACAGTTACTTTCCAAGTTCCGCGAAGAATTGCCGTACAGCATCGCGACTCGAGTCACCGAATGGGAATGGCCTCGCATCAGATGTGAAATTCTCGTGGAACGCGAGTCACAAAAAGGCATGGTCATAGGCCGAAACGGTGAAGTTCTCAAACAAGTAGGCATAGCCGTCCGATCCCAGTTAGCAAACGGAGGCGAAGGAATTCACCTGGAGCTTCGGGTCAAAGTCGACAAAGATTGGCAAAGGAAATCAGAGTCGTTAGACCGTCTACTTGATTTCCAGGAACCGGATTAACGTGCGGAGTGTGATTCCTGCTGCCCTTGATCTGTCGCGTGTTCCTCAACACGTCGCATGTGTAATGGATGGCAACGGACGCTGGGCCCAAGCGCAAGGTATGGCGAGAACAGAAGGGCATGCCGCTGGCGAGGAAGCTCTTTTCGACACCATCGAAGGAGCTCAAGAGGTAGGCATCAAATGGCTCACCGTTTTCGCTTTCTCCACAGAAAATTGGAAACGCCCACCTGAAGAAGTCAAGTTTCTCATGGGGTTCAACGAATCGCTGCTTGTTCGCCGTTCACATGAACTGCACGAAATGGGTGTCCGCATCCGATTTGCGGGAAGAAGAAATTGGCGCGTACCCAAACGTGTGCTGCGTCGAATGGACGACGCCGTTGAGCTAACTCAGCACAACACCGACATGACATTGACCATCGCATTTAACTATGGAGGGCGAGCCGAGATTATTGACGCCATCAAAACAATGGCGGCTGATGGCATAGAAATGGAACGCATCGATGAAGGCACCCTGGAGCGCTACCTGTACGACCCCACAATGCCTGACGTGGATCTCTTAATCAGAACTTCAGGAGAGCACCGGCTATCCAACTTTTTGCTGTGGCAAGTTGCCTACAGCGAACTTTTGTTCACAGAAACTCTGTGGCCGGACTTTCGCCGCAACGACCTGTACCACGCCATCCTTGAATACCAAGCCCGCGACCGCCGCTTCGGCGGTCTCAATCGATAAAAGGGCGAACGATGCCGCACTACCGAGACAGCGGTGTCGTCGTACGAACCCACAAACTTGGTGAAGCCGACCGAATCCTTTCTGTTATCACCGAAAACAATGGGAAAGTCAGAGCTGTAGCGAAAGGCGTCCGCAAGACTCGCAGCCGCTTCGGAGGACGGCTTGAACCATTACGTCACCTCGACCTTCAGTTCTATAGAGGGCGAGGAGATCTCGACATTGTCACCCAAGCAGAAACTCGGGATCACTGGCCAGACATCAGAAACAACCTCGACCGTCTCGGTAAAGCCTTAACGATCGCCGAAGCAGTGGACCAAATCGCGCAAGATCGGAAACCGGACCAAGGGCTATACCGGATGCTGTGCGGCGGTCTAGAAACACTTCACCTCGCTGACCCAGCGCTGATCGTTCCAGCTTTCATGTTGAAACTCCTTGCTCATGAAGGGGTAGCCCCCGAACTCAACGAATGCGTCATAGGTGGGGAAACCAGTGCACTTGAGTATTTCGACCCGGGCACAGGCGGCGTGACTTGCGCAGATCACCGGCGCGGACGTCCAATCTCTTCCGCTGCGCTCGAACTGATGCGAGCAACTCTGGGCGGTGCACTTGCCACAGTCCTAGAGGTACAGCAAGCACCTCACACCGACGAAGTCTCAGCGTTGACGCACCGCTTATGGGAATTCCATGTTGAGCGACGACTTAGAAGCACTGAACTGCTTCATTGAACAAAACCGAAGAAACGACGTTGAGCTAATTCAACATGCCTTTGGGTTTACCTGATGTCCCAGCGTGGAGACGCGCAAACTTCTTTTCGGCTCTGGCACCCGCGGTAGATAACCACCAAATGCGTCCCTTCCAAAGCGCCCCAGCAAGAGACAACAGCCCCAGCACCAGCTGAGTGCCATTAAGCATTCTGCATTGAGGATGTTGGCTTTTCACCGTCTCGTTCGGACTCCCAATTAACTCGACACGCAGCGCGTCGAGGTCAACTGCGTCAGGTGAAGGAGAAAGAATTGGACGTGGGCACGACCACTCCATCCGATCGTTGTCGATGCCCTCAACCTCCTCGAACAACGTGATCGGTGTTGACCAGGCAAGAGCAGTCAACATTAGGCAAATAAAAGTAACAGTTCGGTCTCGCAACATGGCAACCCCACCCTAACTCAGCTAGAGACACTTACTCAGTGAAGTACCCACCATCGGGGTGCAATATTTCACCAGTGAAATAGGAAGCCTCATCGCTGGCGAGGAACAACGCAGTACTAGCGATTTCATCAGGAATCCCTTTGCGTCCCATCGGGATATTGGCGAAAAACTGTGTCAAGAGATCTTCGGGAATGAGATCGATCATGCTTGTCATGTGTGTATCGATGTAGCCCGGACCTATCGCGTTGACTCTGATGCCCGAGGAAGCCAACAAGCGAGCCAACTTCTTCGTCAACATCCAAACCGCTGACTTAGAACACACATAGGGCAAGGGCCCAGCATCGGGATGTTTAGCTGCGATTGAAGCAATGGTGACTATGGAACCGCCGTTCCCGGCTTCCACCATGGGCGCGCCACACGCCTGAGCTGCCAAAAGCGTTCCCTCTAAATTAATTGCCATCACCTGACGAAAGTCTTCTAAATCCAGTTCTAACAACTCGTCGGCAGGGCGTTCGACATAGTCCATTCGCTTAGCGAACCACTTGACGCTGGCTTCTTGGTCGCCGCTCTTGTAACCCGGATGGCTTACCCCCGCAGCAGTGACCAACACGTCGATCGCCCCGTAAGTTTCTAAAGCGTGAGCAGCCATTTGGTGATTGTCACTGATACTCACAGCGTCGCAATGAATAAAAGATGCAGTGCCGCCCGCATCGGCGATCATCTGTGAAGTTTCTTCCCCCAAATCGTCAATGAGGTCAGCGACCACCACTCGAGCTCCTTCAGAAGCAAAACGCCGGGCCGTGGCCCTACCTAAACCATTACCGCCGCCAGTAACGACTGCCACTTTGCCTTCTAATCGCATGTTGCCCCCATGAGCGCTAACGAGCTCGACTCGTCCGTAAAGCAAACATAGTCAAAGAATTACTTGGTGAGGAAGGGCAAGTGGTCGGTACCCTCGGCGCCATGGCATTGACCGAACCCACACTTTTCGATCAGGTCGTAAATCTATGTAAACGGCGGAGCTTTGTATTCCCGTCCGCTGAGATTTATGGAGGGTTTCGCAGCACCTACGACTATGGCCCTCTCGGAGTGCTGATGCTCCGAAACGTGAAGGACGCCTGGTGGCGATCCATGGTCCAACTGCGCAGCGACGTAGTTGGCTTAGATGCCGCCATTCTCAGTCCACCAAAAGTATGGGAGGCATCGGGTCATCTTGACAACTTCAGTGACCCGCTCGTGGATTGCACGTCATGCAAAACCCGCCACCGGCAAGACCAACTCGACGACGCCGATACCTGCCCGTCTTGTGGCGAGTCGGGGACATTCACCGAAGCCCGCGCGTTTAACCTCATGTTCAAGAGCCAAGCAGGTCCGGTAGAAGGCGCCGGCGCTGACGTGTACCTGCGACCTGAAACAGCTCAAGGGACGTTCATCAACTTCAAAAACATTTTAGAAACCAGCCGCAAAAAGCCGCCCTTTGGTATCGCCCAAATCGGCAAATCGTTTCGAAACGAGATCACTCCCGGCAATTTTGTTTTCCGAACACGCGAGTTCGAACAAATGGAACTTGAATTTTTTGTGCCACCAGATGAGGCAGACAGTTGGTACGAGTACTGGATGAACGAGCGATACCAGTGGTACCTGAATCTAGGAATTCCAGCTGACCAACTTCGGCTCCGAGCTCACGACGACGACGAACTCAGCCACTACTCCTCAGGGACCAGCGACATCGAGTTTTTGTTTCCCTGGGGGTGGGGCGAGCTAGAAGGCATCGCGAATCGTGGAGATTTCGACCTCACGCAACACGCACAACATTCCGGTCAAAAATTAGAATATTTTGACCAGGGAACCGGCGAAAGGTACGTGCCGCACTGCATCGAACCAGCTGCTGGCGCAACCCGATCAATGATGGCTTTTCTGATGGCCGCCTATGACGAAGAGCAAGTCAACGACGACACCCGAACAGTGCTCCGACTCCACCCGCAACTAGCCCCTTACAAAGTCGCAGTTTTGCCGCTCTCCAAAAAAGACACGCTCCTACCCAAAGCAGAAGAAGTGTTGCATTCACTGCAACCACACTTCATGTGTGACTACGACATCACCCAAGCGATAGGGAAGCGATACCGGCGCCAAGACGAAATCGGCACGCCCTATTGCGTCACTATCGATTTCGACACCCTAGAAGACAACGCTGTCACCGTCCGCGAACGCGATTCCATGGAACAGCAACGAATCCCAGTTGACAATCTCGTGGCGTATCTCAACGAACAGCTCGCCCTGTAAACATTTCGTAGAGAGAACTAGCCTGTGAGCGAGGGGAGCAACGATGAGTTACACCATCGCACTAGGCACAGTCGGAGGCGGCCTATGGGTCGGCTACAACGGCGGTGAAAAGTGGAGACAAATTCAGGGTCCGATGGACCCCGAATCCAACGTCCGCGCATTAGCGGTAGATCCACAAGATTCACAACATGTTGTCGCGTCGGTTGATGGCGACGGAATCTATGCATCCTTTGATGGAGGTAGCCGTTGGGGACACGCAGCACCTTTGCCAGACCGACCAATATGGTCGCTGTCGTTTGACCCGCATGACCCCAAACGAATGTACGCGGGTACTCGGCCCGGCGTATTTGTATCTGATGATGGGGGAGTGTCATTTGCGGAGATGGCAACAACTATTAGCGACCGATGCGCAATCGGTGTTCCTCGAACGACCAACGTCTTAGTTGACCCCAACGATTCCGGCACCGTCTATGCCTCAGTCGAAATTGATGGCCTGCACCGAAGCCGCGACCGAGGTGTCACATGGGAATCATTTGGGTCCCTTGGCCCATCAGAGTTCTATAACGATGTTCACGGGTTCGCTCTTCGAAGCTGCAGCGACGGCACAGAGTTACTTGTCACGTCACCCTTCGGTCTCGGTCGAAGCCAAGACGAAGGCGGCACCTGGGACTGGCACGAATTCGAACCCTTCGAAGGGTCGAAGTTTGAGTTCGCATACTCGCGATGCGTACGCGCTCCCTGGGAAGATGACACCGTCATTGTGTGTGTCGGCGACTTCATTCCCGGCCGCATCGGAGCGATAGAAGTGAGCCGCGACGGAGGAGCATCCTTTCAACGCGCCCAACTGCCTGACAACCCCAAAGCCACCATGTATTGGCTCGCTACCCACGAGGAACTTCCCGGTGTTGTCGCAGCGAGTTCCGTATATGGACAGATTTACATCAGTGACGACTACTGCGAAAGTTGGCGGAAACTAGAGCGCGAACTTGGAGAAATTCGAGCCTCGGTGTTAATTCCCGATCAATGAGCCTTTCTGAATCATCAAGCGACGCAGCCACCGCGATCAGGCAAGCCGTCGCGCTCGCTGTGGGCCCCAACGCCACCATCTCTCATGATGATGCGCTGATGCGAATCTCCACTGATCAACTAGAACAAGTCCTCCACGACAGCTTTGAAGGACCAAACCAAAATGTTCTCACCACGGGACTGGGTGCATCCCCGGGAGCAGCAGTGGGGAGCATTGTTCTCAACGCAGATGACGCGATGATGGCGACTGATGATGTGATTCTCGTTCGAGAAGAAACATCACCAGCCGACGTCCACGGGATGGGTGTCGCTGTCGGAATCCTCACCACAAAGGGAGGGCTAGCGAGCCACGCCGCAGTGGTTGCCAGAGGCTGGGGGAAGCCAGCTGTCTGCGGAGCCGAAGGCATCGAAATACATGCCGACCATATTTTGGTCAACGGTGAACGCATCGAAGTAGGCGAAATCATTTCGATTGACGGTAGATCGGGTCACGTTATGCGTGGGGCCGTCGAATCCCGCCAAGCCGAAGACATCCCCGAAATCGCAACGTTGTTGTCATGGGCCGACGAATCACGGGAAATAGCTATCCGAGCAAATGCCGATACCGGTGCAGATGCGCGACTCGCGCGAGCAAACGGAGCTGAAGGCATCGGTTTGTGCCGAACAGAGCACATGTTCCTTACCGAAGAACGGCTGCCGATCATACAAAGCATGATCCTTGCCCAAAGCCCCGACGTAGAGGAAAAAGCTCTCAAACAACTGAGAGAAGCACAACGCAATGATTTCGGTGACCTTCTGGAAGAGATGGACGGATTACCTGTCACTGTTCGTCTTCTCGACCCACCTCTACACGAATTTTTGCCAGAACTCGAAGAACTCGTCGAAGCTAACGCCCGTAACGAACTTGATGCCGATGGCATAGCCATGCTGCAAGCTGCCCGAAAATGGCGTGAACGCAACCCCATGATCGGGACACGAGGGGTGCGACTTGCCTGGGTTAAGCCCGGTCTCTATGAGATGCAAGTCGAAGCGCTTCTTGACGCGGTTACCGACCGAATCGCCGCCGGTGGGAACCCGATAGTTGAAATCATGATCCCTTTGACGGTGAGTGCCAACGAACTAGCGGGTGCCCGTAAATGGATCGAAGCAGTGCTTCAACACCACCCCGAGGTCGCGTCAGTCAAGATCGGGACAATGGTCGAAACGCCCAGAGCAGCGCTGGTCGCAGATGAACTGGCATACCACGCAGATTTTTTTAGCTTCGGAACAAACGACCTCACGCAACTCACTTTCGGATTCAGTCGTGACGACATCGAGAACCGAATTATGAGCCTGTACCTCGAAAAAGAATTACTTGAAGCCAACCCATTTCAACACGTCGACGCGAGCGCAGTAATAGAACTCGTTCGTTTAGGTGTCGAACGAGGCCGAAGTACCAAACCCGACCTTCCCATTGGGGTTTGCGGCGAACATGGCGGCGACCCAGCCAGCATCGAACTCCTAGCCGCTGCAGGCGTCGACTATGTGTCTTGTTCACCGCCCCGAGTTCCGATCGCACGATTAGCGGCCGCACATATTGCGATTAATGCACGCGGTGACCGCTGAGCGTTGAGTCGCCCCCGACAGGTACTAGCGTCAAAGCGCGATGGGAATTCACGACGAAGACCTTCAACGAGTCAAGATCGAAACCGATCTCGCTGGTGTTGTGTCGCAGTATGTCGCTTTACGTAAGGTCGGACAGAGGTGGAGTGGCCTGTGCCCATTCCACACCGAAAAAACGCCATCGTTTTCAGTCAACGCGGAAGAAGGATTTTTTTACTGTTTCGGATGTCAAAAAACCGGTGACGCGATCACTTTCGTCCGCGAAGTGGAACACCTTGATTTTGTTGGTGCCGTGGAATGGTTAGCGAACCGTCTCGGAATCGCAATCCGATACACCGACACTTCAGACGGAACGGCGCGCAAAGAACGACAAGAACTCACTGAACTGCTCGAAAAAGCCGCGGATTTCTACCACCAAACTTTGCGTTCGGGAAGCTCGGCCGGCAAGGTGCGTTCATATCTACGAGGTCGCGGTTTTGACTCTGAAACGGTGGAACAATTCCGTATCGGCTACGCCCCAGACGCCTGGGACTCTCTCGCGTCGCACCTTGGTGTTCCCGCGGCGAAACTCGAAGCCGCTGGGTTAGGTCGACCAGGGCAACGCGGAGGAGCGACCGACTTCTTTAGGGACCGCGTCATGTTCCCTGTGTGCGACACCAACGGAGCGGTCGTCGGGTTTGGCGGACGCATGTTGCCTGACGGACAACAACCGAAATACAAGAACACGCCACAGACGCGGCTGTATGACAAAAGCAAGGTCCTATATGGGCTTCACATGGCAAAAAAACACATCGTTGAAGCCGACGAAATTGTTGTTTGTGAGGGCTACACCGATGTCGTCGGATGTTTTCGAGCGGGGATACCTCGCGCCGTGGCGACATGTGGAACTGCGCTCACCGATGACCACGTGAAGTTGATGACTAGGTTCGCGAAACGAATCGTGATCGCATTTGACGCAGATGGTGCTGGGAAAGCAGCAGCCGACCGGTTCTATGCATGGGAAGACCGACACAACGCCGAAGTTTTCGTAGCCGCCATGCCCGAAGGCGCGGATCCCGGTCAGCTTGCCGAGGAGGACCCGGCTGCTCTCACCGACGCTGTTGCGACCGCTGAGCCGTTCCTGAGCTATCGAATTAGCCGAGTCCTCGACAAGTCTGATTTGGATCATGTTGAAGGTAGAGCACGAGCCGCGGCAAACACCGGTGCAATCATTGCTGAACATCCCAACGAGGTAGTACGCGACCAGTACCTGGTCGACGTCGCCCAAAAAGTGCGGGTCGATATCGAACAAATGCGGCGTCTCGTCGTGAAACCCCCGCAGACCCGCCGTCAACCCGTCTCATCAACCGAACCTGCGTCCGATGACTCTGTGCTGAGTGACGCGAGTCAACAACAGGCAGTCCCACAACCGGAAATGAACCTTCTCCGGGCTCTAGTCCACCATTCTGAAATCGTTGCGCCGTTAGCGCTGCCATCCATGTTCAGCGATCAATTAGCCGTCGACGCCTACCATCTAGTTACGACCGATGGGTGGCGAGATCAGATCGGAAACATCTCAACTGCTGTGACCGCGCTGGTAGGTCGAGCCCTTGTCGAAGAAGTTGATGCCGACCCAATCGAACTTGTTTCACGAGCACTTGATGCTGTGATTCACCGTTGGAATATGGAACTGCGTTACGACGTCACTGAGATAGAACAACTGCGAGAACATCAACCCATGGTCCAGTGGTTGGCTCAGCGACAAGAAGAAATGCACAGCGACGACACACGAACCGCAGCTGTCGAAGCTGTCGTGGGCTGGTTAAGAAGCCAAGAGACAGTCAACGCAGTTGACGAAACGACGGATTAGACCCAGAAGCACGACGAGAAAAAGAAATGGCTCCGGGGGTGGGGCTCGAACCCACGACAAGCGGATTAACAGTCCGCTGCTCTGCCAACTGAGCTACCCCGGAAGGCAGTGGCGAGGATACCAACGGATACGAGTAAACGGATGGTGGGCCGAGCGGGGATCGAACCCGCGACCGAGCGATTATGAGTCGCCTGCTCTAACCACTGAGCTACCGGCCCGCCCTGAGCGTAGGCACTGCGATCCCGCATCGCTATTCAAGGAGAGCGATTTCATCTCATGAATTGGATCGGGTTTCTCGAAACTGATCGAGCTTGGCGCTAGTCGTACCAAGTATCGGCACGAACAAGTAAGTCCCGACAAATTTCATTGCATCGGTCCAAAACGACACACATCCCGTCTTCTCCGTTGAGTAGACCTCGCAGCGAAAGGTCGAATCTGGCGATGATAGTTAAGGTCCGTTGTGCGGCATCAGTGACCGACGGAAAAGAATCGATAGCTGATACTTCGATAGGGAGAGTTTGGCCGCCGAGACCCGCCAGATCGGTCGCGAGGACCAGCAAATCAGGTTTGTTGTCTAAAGGTGGAAGCGCCCATGTGAAAGTCAACTGCGCCCAAAACTCGTCCGGAGGTAGTTCACCCTCGGCTCCAGCTAAAAGCACATCTTCGAACGCCAACATCGTTCTTGGGTCCGCTTCCAAAGTCAGATGAAGGTCAAGGGGTCCGCCGCAAGCTTCTTCAGGGTGAAGATCAACTTCCCAAGCTTGTCGAAGACTGTACGTTTCAACAAAATGCCGCTCGTCGTGGATATGGAAACCGTGTTCAGCCGCGTGATCCTTTAGATCAGCAACATACCCCGACATATCAATCGCAGCCATAGACCACCTTTCCGCGATGTGCAGGCTACTTGGCGACTGCAGATCTTGATGAGTTCAGCAGGTACCGTCAAGTGGGTGACGTCAGATGACTGGCTCGAACTTCTCGAACAAACCGCGAAAGCTGTTGAGACATCGCTTAAAACGTTTCAGCGGTGGTCAGAAGGCGGAGATCGACCTGACCAATATGCCCTTGACCAAGTCGCGGATTCCGCTGCTCTAGCTGTGTTAACCACAGCGAAGGCAACGGTGTTGAGTGAAGAATCAGGTCTTGTTCAGGGCGAAACAAACGAAGTGGTCATCATTGACCCTGTAGATGGATCTACAAACGCATCTCGACGAATACCCCACTACTGCACAAGTCTGTGTGTTGTTGACGACCAAGGCCCCCTCGCCGGTTTAGTGCTGAACCTTGCGAACGGGGAACTGTTCCACGCTGTCAGAGACCAAGGAGCGTTCCTCGATGGTGAAGAGATCCAGCCGACGCAGTGCACACAACTCGGCGAAGCAATCATCGGAATAGCCGGGAATCCTCCAAACCCGATCGCTGCGCGCCAGTTCCGCGCATTTGGTGCGGCGGCGTTGGATTTGTGTTCAGTTGCCGCTGGTCGACTCGACGGCTACCTCGACCCGTTAGCCCATCACGGGGTATGGGACTACGTCGCAGGTTTACTGATCTGCCGCGAGGCTGGAGCAGTAGTTGGAGAACTCGAGGGCCGCGAGTTAGTTCACCTAGACCACACACGTCGGTTAGGTCCAGCAGCAGCCTCAACACCCCAACTGTTGAAACAACTCGGTGTAGTCCAAGCACTCGACCGTTAGTCTCTTCGCAGTCGGGCGCTTAGCTCAGTTGGCTAGAGC
>DUBN01000016.1:15105-138552 GCA_012960315.1 Acidimicrobiia bacterium | reverse complement strand
CTGTACTAGTTGATCCGGTTCGCATCATTGGCAACCGACCTACTGCGTGAATCAGGACAACGCACATGAAGTTCTTGTCGGTGGATACGATCTCAACTGGAGTGGCCCTCCAGGAGTGGTGTCTCTCAGCGGTGAAGCGATGTGGTTCTCACGTATTAAAGCTGGGAAGGTTCCGGCCCGTATCTTTTCAGGGCGTCCGTTAGATGAGAAATGTGAGGTTACGTTGCCCTATCTCTGCTGTTACTAGCTCAACCCATTTTGCGGACATCTGCAGAACACCATCGACACGGCGGAGGCGATACTGGGCGTGGCCTGGCCAGACCCGCAACTCTCCACTTGACTGGGCAGCAACCTCGTAGATGACGAAATTGGCGGTCGCTGTAATTTCGTCATCACCAAGATCGGAAACTTCAACGTTTGAAATTACTCGGCGCATCGGCGAGATCGGTAGTTGGGACAGCCGTTTCCCTGTTTTAAGTTGGCGTATGCGAGTCGCTACTCGAGCTCGATTGTCGTTCAGGTAAGACAACTGCTCCGAAGGCTCCCCCACAATTCGTCCTGCCGGAACCCAATAATGGAAGTCATCGGTGAGTAGAGCTTCCCACTCATCAAGTTGAAACTCATCAGCCAACCGCGCTTCGCGATACAAAAACGCCTCAACCTCTGCATGCAGTTCGACCGTACTCACACCGACACACGCCTGGTCATGATCTCTAGGTAGCGGCGCCAGAAGCCACGATTAGTGGTCTCATCCGAGGCGTCGCTTGACCGAGTACCCGTTTCGTCGACTTCCTCTCGGTGAAGACCCCGGCTGAGGTCAATCCACCCACGATTTTCTCCAGCCCAAGATCGACGCGTCCCCGATACCCCTGCTTGGATACGTTCCGCTGTGATCGCATCGTCGCTAGTGATAAACGATGCCGGCCCAACCGCGGCCTCAGTCTGACGCAAAAGTCGTTGATTGAAACCTTCTTCTACGCTTTCGAATTGAACTGAGGTGTGCCGGTGAATCATCTCACCCGGTCCCAGAGGTTCCACAATGGCTACAACTAACTCACCTAAGAAAAGGTTCGGAAACAAGAACGCGTGTGGGGGCCCATCCCAAAGCATTTGCTCGGCTGATTCAACTCCAACTCGAGCAACCAGCGCTTCGTAGTAGCCCTTGACCTTGTCTCGGGTAATCCCCAGCCACGAAAGCTCTCTTTTGTAGCTTGGGCGAAAGTCAAGTTCAACGTGGCCGTTGCCGTGATCGACCGCCCGTGAACTACTGACAGCATCGCCGCCCACCGCCACCTCGTCGTAATACGTGTCCGTAGCAGCGGACATTGAGGCGTGAACGAAACCAACGTGATACCCGTCGCTGTCGCTTTCGGGCCACAACTTCCAATTCGATTGAACCCGATGAGCGATCCAGCCCTTCGACAAATCGATTCTGCCAGTCGGACTCAGATCGCAGAGTCGGTCTATCAAGTCATATCCCGCGGCCCCCAAGTGCTCGTCCAGAGGGCCCGCTGATCCGTCAAGATTGACGAACACGAAGCCACGGTAACTGTCTATTTGCCCGGCCCGATCCAACCCAAGTTGTTCCTTTGGATTGGTGTAGCCATCAGGAAATGGGATCGCCCGTACAGCGCCATCGAGACCGAAACGCCAGTTGTGATAGGTGCACTGAAAGAAAGAACTATTTCCCTGATGTTCCCAGCACAGCGCAGTTCCGCGATGGGCGCACCTGTTAGCTAAGACATTGACCGAATCATCGTGTTCGCGAACCATGATCACGGACTCGTTTCCCAGTTGACGCGTTACCCAATCGCCTTGAAGTTTTATTTCGGACTCATGCCCCACAAAAACCCATCCCCGGATAAAGATCCGATCCATTTCTTCTGCAAACGCGTCGGGGTCGTGCAACAGGCTGGCGTGGATACGGTCGCCCTGGACAAGTTGCTGGTAATCAATCGCCATAAACGTGAACATTATTCGGTCTTCAGAGAACAAACCCCATGTTTCCAAGGCTTTACGGATTATGAACGTGAAAGACGAAGAGCAGAAGCAACGAGCGACGATCTCCCTTAGGACAGCGAGTTACGATCGTGGCTATGCCGCCGTTGCGAGTAGTCGCCTTACACGAAGCAGGTCACGCCGTTGTCGGTGAGGTTGGCGAAGTTCAATGCACCAGCTTGACGATTGCCCCTGACAGGCAAGAGGGAACAGAGGGTTGCGTTGAGTGGTCTGGCCTTCCTGACATAGTTGATATGCAGATGCTTGAATCAACCTTCGTGCCAGGCGATTCAGAGTGGGATGAACTGAAGAGTTTCGTCGACGCGAGAATCAAGTCATCGTTGGCTGGCGCTTTGACTGAACAACGAATCACTGGCCACTTCAACTGGGAAGGTTCCCGACATGACTTCAACCAGATTGGCCAACTCATTGGTTGCGTCTATGCCTACGAAGGACCTGACTACGACGAGGCTCTGTGCCCCGTGACGCTTCGTGATCCGCAGATGGGCGTCGAGCTTGAAGATTGGTCACAGGTTGCACTTCGTGCCCGCGAGTTATGGGACGACGAAGTCGAAGCCATTTTGGATGAGCACTGGGATTGGGTCGAAGCGGTCGCCTATCTAGCCATGTGGAAGAAGACAATCACCGGTGATCAGGTTCGAGCGGCGCGACCCTCCACAAAAACAACGATGACTCTTACAGAAGTCCGCGAAGCGGAATAACCGGACACCAAGACCAGGTGGCGTTATCAAGTTGCCGGGGAGACGCAGATGGAGACATTCAAAGTCGACGGTGGGCAACTCGAACTGCGGGTACGGGGAAACGGCTCGCCACTTGTTCTGGTACACGGATCCGTCATCGCTGATCCGTGGGAACCGATGCTTCGTTACGGGAACCTCCTAAATAGTCACCAGGTCGTGACTTTCCGTCGTCGTGGATACGGGGGAACCTCACCGGCGAAACCGGGACAGACCTGAGTGACGAAGCGGCCGATGTCGTCGCCCTACTAGACCACCTTCAAATCGATCGGTCCCATGTGGTAGGTCACTCCTTGGCAGCCGACATTGTGCTTCAGGCTGTCATCGAGGCGCCTGATCGATTCTTAACCATGAGTCTCCTTGAACCGGGTCTCTTCTCTGTGCCCTCAGCTGCTGGCTTCGACGAAGCGATGAGTCCTCTCGTTCGTGTTTTCGAATCGGGTGAGCATCGAAAGGCCATGTTGCTGTTCCTAGGCGGCGTTGGCGGAGCTGAAGTGATGGCACAGCTCGAGGAGAAGTTACCTGAGGGCACGACAGAAATGGCTCTCGCTGACGTTCCAACGCTGTTCGGAAGCGATCTGCCAGCCGGTAGCAGATGGAAACTTGATGAAGAGGCAACTCGGGCGCTTCGTCATCCCACCCTTCTAGTCATCGGGTCGGAGGCTGGTCCGATTTTTCGGGAAAGTAACGCTGCCCTTGCAGCTCTGCTTGCAAATGTAGAGCACCTCGAACTGGTTGGGTCAGGCCACTTCGTCCACGTTGAGCAACCGAAGCTAGTTGCCGAGAGACTCGCTGCGTTCCTCATACGTAACACACCGCGCCCACGGCCTCCCGGGAGGGCGTAAATCAATGAGCAACCCTCAGCCGAACCTGCTGTTTCTCTACGTGTCGGAGGGGGGACTTGAACGCCCCTAGTCAACGGCATCATCCCAACAGAGTCGTCACGGTTAGCCAACCCAACTGGAGACAACACCCTGCTGACCAAGCGACACGACATTGCTGCCGTCGGCGTTCATCACGAAGATCTCCCAGTCGCCGTACCGGTCACTGGTGAAGGCGATCTTGTTGCCGTTAGGCGACCACACCGGAGACATGTCGTAGTCGTCGTTGTCGGTGAGTTGGTGGACCCCGGTCCCGTCGGCGTTCATCACAAAGATCTCTTCGTCGCCGTCCCGGTCACTGTCGAAGGCGATCTTGTTACCGTCAGGCGACCACGCCGCATTCCAGTCACCGTCGTCGTTGTCGGTGAGTTGGTGGACCCCGGTCCCGTCGGCGTTCATCACAAAGACCTCGCCGTCACCGTCCCGAGTGCTAGTAAATGCGATTTTGTTGCCGTTAGCTGACCACGCCGCATTCCAGTCACCGTCGTCGTTGTCGGTGAGTTGGTGGACCCCGGTCCCGTTGGCGTTCATCACGAAGACCTCGCCCTCGCTCGAAAACGCGATCTTGTTGCCGTTCGGCGACCACGCCGCATTCCAGTCAACGTCGTCGTTGTCGGTGAGTTGGTGGACCCCGGTCCCGTTGGCGTTCATCACGAAGATCTCTTCGTCGCCGTCCCGGTCGCTGGTGAAGGCGATCTTGTTGCCGTTGGGCGACCACGCCGGAACAAAATCCAAATCGTTGTTGTCGGTGAGTTGCTGGACCCCGGTCCCGTCGGCGTCCATCACGAAGATCTCCCGGTTGCCGTCCCGGTCGCTGGTGAAGGCGATCTTGTTGCCGTTACTCCCACCACCACAGGCAACTAGCAACGCTCCCAACAGCAGCACACCCGCAAACCGTCTCATGGTCTCAGTCTGTCACCCCTCCCCTGAGGGGGGCGTTGGGCGACGTCAGAAGCCCTAGGTATAGATAACGCGCAGCCGTCTCTCAGACGGCAAATGGCGGTTCGTGTGGTGTCGGAGGGGGGACTTGAACCCCCACACCCTTAACGGGCACTAGATCCTTAGTCTAGCGCGTCTGCCAATTCCGCCACTCCGACGCTGTTCCCGAATCCGGGAAGAAAGACCACTCTACCAACCTGCTCAACCGGGCCCAAAGAGGCAACCGAAGCTTTCAGCAGCGATACGAATCTGCTGTCTACGCCAGGAGAAGACCCAACACTAGGGTTGTGAAACCAAAGGTGACAGCGACCACGACGGTGATTCGACTCAAGTTTTTTTCTGCGACCGTCGAGCCGGCTGCTGTGGCTCCTACGCTTCCGCCAAACATGTCGGACACGCCGCCGCCTTTTCCGCTGTGTAATAGCACGAGCCCAACGAGGCCAACGGCCGAGCTGAGGTGCAAGGCACCGACAATCCATGTCAACACACGGCTGATGGTACCAGCGTCCCTAACTGACTCCTCGGTAGTCACTCACAGACATGAGGACCTAGGTGGGTGCTGTGAATGGCTACCGATCAGTTTGACAGCCGCGGGGTGGTCAGCCAGATACCAGGTGCGTGATTGGTGTGCTCCCTTTGGACCCTGGAACCCATCCTTCAAGGATGGCCGAGAAGCCTCCAGCCCCTCCGCCAGCGCGAACAATCATTGGCGACCAATCGGGCAATTTCCTCACCGTCCGGCCCGAGGCTGACCCAAATACGGTCTCTTCGTTACCACGGGTGGGGATACCTTCTTCTATTCCTTGGGCTCCTCTTGCCGAAAGCTCCGGGTCCATTTGCAGAAGCGGTTCGAGTTCTTCGTAGAACTTGCCCCTGCTCCAACCAGCAGCTTCGAAAACGTTCATGTGTTCGGGCGTCATGACGATCATCGCTTCGCTGGGCAATTTTCGGTTTCCTACGCCATGTAGTTGCTGTGCCAACGTCCGAATAAGAGATTCAGGGGTGCGAGATATTTGATCGATGCAACCGATCGGACCATGCCCAGCAAACAATGTGACGGTGTCTTGCCCTCGCTCAAATCCGCGGGTCACAGACAGAGGGTCCCACCCATCGGGAAGATTTTCCTCGTCTTCAGCGAAACACCACCCAACCTTGGAGGGCGCCCCCAACGCTGATCGGTCGATTCCCCCTACTCCAGGTTTACCTCCCCCAACATTTCGTACGACGAGTTGCAGAGCCCGACCAATAGTTGAATTCGCTCGATTTCCCTGACCGAGCGCGTTCTTGTCTGTATTCATGCCAATTTGGCGCCGAATTGGGCCGTTCACGATGATGATCGGCCCTGAAAACCACAAGGTGCATAACAGACCATGCATATTGAACTGGTCTGTGCACGCAGCTTCGACCGCCGCCAGAACCACGGGCAGATACTCCGGGCGGCACCCAGCCATCACTGCGTTGATCGCGACTTTTTCCACCGTGCATTCCACCAATGCCGGCGGAACGATGGCCAACACCTCCTCGGGTTGCCGATGAGTGCCTGTCAACATCCGTGCCACTCGTTCTTCCGTCGGCGGCACAATGGGCAATCCATCAGACCACCCGCGATCGAACATTGCGTCGAACTCGTCTTCCAGGCTGGCAAATTCCACGCGACGGCTCCGCAGTGTTGTTTCGCCAAACTTGATTGCCAAGCCTTCCGCCAAGTTCGGGTCCACCGACAGGGACCCACAACCTGGCCGCATTTGAGGAAGCTCAGCACCCAGTTCTTCAACTCCCGTCATGGCTTCCCAATCAGTCCGACTCCACCCCACGGTTCTGGCCATTTCTTTGCCATCTTGCACGTACATCAAAGTGGGCACTGTCTCCACATCCCAGTGCCATGACAACGCAAGATCGTGATCGTGATGTTTCGATTCGACGGCTTCAGGAAACAACGGGTCATCTTGGCTGTAAACCGTTACACCGGGCCCTCGAGTACATATCTCTCCCAACACTGACGCAACATCGACGCAGGTAGGACAGTCCCGTTTCACGAAAGCAACAAGTCCTTCAGGAAGTTGCGGTCGGTTCGAACTCGGATCAGTAACGCCCATAGGGCGACTCTAGGCTTCTTTGAAGTTCACAATCCGAGCGAAAGAGTCCGACTGCAAAGATGCCCCACCGACAAGAGCCCCATCGATGTCGGGCATGGTCATTAATTCTGTCGAGTTCGACGGATTCACAGACCCGCCATATTGGATGCGAACTGACTCGCTAGCTCCTTTGTGGATTGAAGCAACAACAGTCCTAATGTGAGCGCACATCTCTTGTGCATCATCCGCAGACGCTGTCGCCCCCGTGCCGATAGCCCACACTGGTTCGTACGCAATCACTGCATCGCCAAGCTGTTGGCTCGTAATAGATTTCAAACTGCCAACTACTTGTGCCTCCACGATGGCTGCGGCTTGGCCGGACTCTCGCTCTTGGAGGGTTTCTCCTACACACACGATTGGGGTCATTTCGTGGGCAAATACCGCACATGCTTTTGAAGCGACATCCTCGTTACTCTCAGCAAACAAAGCTCTGCGTTCGCTGTGTCCGACAATCACATAGCCAACGTCCAGTTTCGCCAGCATCGCCGGCGAGATCTCTCCGGTAAACGCTCCTGACGCTTCGGTATGGCAGTTTTGGGCCCCAAGCTGAAAGCCCATACGATCTGCGTCGATCACGGTTTGGATAGAGCGTAAATCCGTGTAGGGCGGGTGGAGAGAGACCTCGACTTCGTCAAAGTCATGACCGCTTAGTTCGTAGCTAAGCTTTTGGACCAGCTGTATTGCCTCAAAATGATTGAGGTTCATTTTCCAGTTTCCTGAAATTAATGGGATTCGGGCCATTGGTTTCCTCAATTTCGAAGTGCGATAAGGCCCGGAAGGTCACCTAACTCGAGAAGCTCAAGGCTGGCTCCCCCTCCGGTGCTCACGTGGTCCATATATGGCGTTAGCCCAATTTCAGCGACCGCAGCAGCGCTGTCTCCACCACCAACGACCGTGAACGCTTTTGTGTCAGCGAGAGCTTGGCTAACAGCGTGGGTCCCAGCTGCGAAACGAGGGTCTTCAAACGTTCCCATGGGCCCATTCCAAAAAACAGTACGTGCTTCGTGGATGACATCCCCAAATGCTGCCGCTGTTCCGGGACCAATGTCGAGGCCTTTCCAGCCATCGGGAATCGACCTGCCCATTTGCCGAACCTCACCACTATTGGCCCCAATATCGCCGTCTGGGCTAAGAGCGGTGATGTCCGACGGCAAAAGGATCGAAGCACCCGAGTCAAGAATTCGTTTACATGTCTCTCCTTGATCGGCTTCACACAACGAATCGCCGATGCCGTATCCGAGGGCTTTCAGAAACGTGAAGCACATACCACCGCCAATGAGAAGCCGATCTACGACGCTCAGCAACGCTTCGATCACACCGATTTTGTCACTAACTTTGGCCCCACCTAGAACAGCAACGAAGGGTCTGTTCGGCGAGGATCGCATCCTTCCCAAGACGTCGATTTCTTTTTCCAGAAGTCGCCCGGCGGCCGAAGGAAGCCTGCCCGGTGGCCCGACAATTGATGCGTGAGAGCGGTGTGAAACGCCAAACGCGTCATTCACATAGCCATCGAATGGAAGTCCTCCAGCACCATCAATCAGGTACTTGACGAACTCGGGAGAGTTCCCTGTTTCGCCTGGGTCAAAGCGCAAATTCTCAAGGAGTTGCACACCTGGGGCTAACTCTTCCACCCTGGTTCGAAGCAGGGCCACTGAAAATTTTGGGTCCGGCTTTCCATTCGGACGACCGAAGTGGGTACACGCAACAACGGTTGCACCTCGCTCGAGCAGCCAATTCAACGTTGGCAATGCAGCTTTGATTCTTAAATCGTCTGAAATGGCGCCGTCGCGCAAAGGAACATTGAAGTCGCACCGGACGAGAATCCGTTTTCCTTCTAGACCACCCAACGTGTTTTCCAGGCTTTCAAGGTTGGGGATGGGCAGATCAGACACGCCTATCTCAGCTACAGGTGATTTCGACGAGGTCAACAAGTCGGTTTGAGTATCCCCACTCGTTGTCGTACCAGCCGCTCACCTTGATCAGATTATCCAGAGTCATTGTCAAGCCTGCGTCGAACACGCAACTGGAGGGATCTCCGACAATATCGGAAGACACCAAGGGGTCTTCGCTATATGAGAGGACCCCTTGGAGAGGCGCAGTTGACGCCGCCGAAGCGAACGCAGAGTTGATCTCTTCGACGGAGGGGCTCGTCGCCAAGACCGCTGTGAAGTCAGTAATTGAACCATCGGGAATTGGCACTCTCAAGGAGGTTCCGTCGAGCTTCCCCTTCATGGCTTGGAGGACAAGTCCTGTTGCGCGTGCCGCCCCCGTTGAGGTGGGAATAATGTTCACCGCAGATGCGCGTGCTCTTCGTAAGTCACTGTGGGGACCGTCAACTAGAGATTGGTCGCCGGTGTAAGCGTGCACCGTGGTCATAAGCCCTCTTTCGACGCCAAAGGCATCATCTAGTACCTGAACCATCGGAACGAAACAGTTAGTCGTGCAGCTGGCGTTAGAAATGACTTTGTGTGTCTCCTTGTCGAACTCTTCGTGATTAACTCCGACAACGAAAGTGGCGTCAGCTCCATTCGCTGGGGCAGAAACAATCACTAACGGGGCACCCGCTTCAAGGTGTTGTGCCGCTTTCTCGCGGTCGGTAAAGATTCCAGTTGATTCGATCACGACATCAACTCCGAGCTCTCCCCAAGGTAAATCTGCGGGATTGCGTTCAGATAGCACTTGGAGCAGCTGCCCGTCGATTGAGATTCCGCCGTCTACAGCGGAAATATCGTTCGGGAGGTTGCCCAGAACAGAGTCATATTTCAGAAGGTGAGCCATAGTGGCTTGGTTACCCAGATCGTTTACCGCAACGATTTCGATGTCCGCGCCTTGTTTTTGGACTGCCCGGAAGAAGTTGCGGCCGATACGGCCGAACCCGTTGATGCCGACGCTCACGGTCATTGGAATAGATCGCTTTCTGGGAGGAAGTAGGGATGTTCTTGCATGTCTACTGCATTGGTTCGCGTCAGTGGCGAACCGATTCCCCTGTTCTAAATTTCTTTGGACTCTAGGTCACGATGGCGAGTTCTCAGCGAATGACCACCATTGGTCAATATCCGACCAAATTCTTCGGCGATCGACACACTGCGATGGCGTCCACCAGTGCAGCCGAAAGCGATCGTGAGGTAGGCCTTACCTTCCTCGACATACGAAGGGATAAGGAACTCAAACAACGGCAGCGTGTGTTCCATAAACGACACCGTTAATGGTTGTTCAAGCACGTAGTTCCGAACTTCTTGATCAAGCCCGGTTTTAGGGCGCAGATCGGAAACCCAATGCGGGTTTGGTAAAAACCGGCAATCGAAAACCAAGTCCGCTTCGATGGGCACGCCATGTTTGTAACCAAAGGACATGACCGTTGTCTGCATCAACTGTTCGCGATCAGCATCGCTAAATGCCTCAACAACGCGAGCTTTGAGTTCATGCACAATAAGGTCGCCAGTCTCGATAACAACGTCTGCTTCTCGCCGAATCGGTTCTAGTAGTTCTCGCTCGCGACGAATTGCATCCGTCACTGATGCGGAGCCAGCGCTCAGGGGATGCCGGCGTCGCGTTTGGTCATAGCGCCGCAAAAGCACTTCAGTAGGTGCGTCAAGAAAAAGCACCCGAACTCGCGCCCCGGATGAACGAAGTTCAGACAAGAAGCTAAGTAAATCTTCTTGATACTCGTGGGAACCAGCGACCAACGCCAACCGTTCGACTGAAGAGTCATCTGCCGTCAAAAGTTCGGCCGCCGAAGCAAGCAAACTTGGCGGAAGGTTGTCGATCACGAACCAACCTAAGTCCTCCAAGGTGTCGGCCACGGTCGAACGTCCGGCTCCTGACAGTCCCGTTACGATTATAAAATCCGGACGGCTAGTCATTCCTAAAGGCTACGTGGAGACTTCGGGACTTCTTAACCTCTGCGACAGATCAGCACTAGCAGCCTCGGAATAAACGCCGCTGCGGCATAGGACTCGTGTCGCTCGGTGAACCCCTCAGGTGGTGAAGGTTCCAGCATTCGCTCTACTATGAGCCCGTTCTCTGAAAGAGTATTTACGTAAATGTTGAGCGGTCGGTGAACAAAGGGAATGTGAACACCCAACTCAACTTCCTCAACCGTTTCTTGCTCAATTAAGTAATCACCAATCCGCCAATATTGATCGGGCGGGTCTGCCATGTGATCATCAACCCACCCGCTGCCCGGGGTCTGCAAAAGCGGGTGGTTTAGCATGAGCACAAAGCGCCCAGCCGGACGCAACACCCGCGCAACCTCTCGAATTGCGTCTTCCATCTCGACAATATGTTCAAAGACCAGGCACGCTATGGCCGCATCGAATACGTCGTTTTTAAAAGGAATGGCGTCGGCTGAGGCTCGGACATAATTCTCATCGTTTGATCGAGCAGCAGCTTCGGAAACTTGTGCCCACGTAGCGTCGATTCCCAAGATCTGAGAGCTCGCCATGTTGAGGCGCCGCGTTATTTGTCCTTCCCCACAGCCAACATCAAGAATCCGGTCAAAGCCCTTAAGGAGGTCTACGGCCAACGGCAGTATCTGCTCCTCGTACTCTGGATCCGCGCCGTCTGTAAAGCCTTTCTGCCACCAGTCGGCGTGGGTCTCCCACAGCTTTCCTGTCACGCTTTTCCTCGCGAGTAAGTCACATCCGGAATTCGGGTGTACAAATCGATCAACAGCATCGTTCACCAAGAATGACAGCAGATTCAAATCTGTACAGCCATCTCGATAAGAAAACTCGGTGTGGGTAGAGGAACTGCCGAGCGAAAATGGGTGAAACATTGCTACCCACCCACACCCAGGCCGGCATTTCGCATTGATTGCCTGCCAATTTTCTTCTGCAGGTATCTACCAAGCATTGAGTGTTTGCGCCCGCCACTGCGTACCATTTTTGGTACGGCAGCAAATCCTTTCCCTTCAGTGTCTCCGCGCAGATAGGTCCATGAACAAGTCCCAACATTTTTTGTATAGATGGCAGCTGCAGGCGTTGACGAGCTGGCTCCGATGTGGCCGTCGCGGCATCATCGAGGCCGTTACTGGAGCCGGGAAAACAAACGTCGCGATACAGGCAGCGGCCGATGCCCACCGACGTGGGTTGTTTGTGTTAGTCGTTGTTCCGAGTCGTGTTCTGATGGAGCAATGGTCCGCGAGTCTCAAAGACGCGTTACCTCATTGTGTCATCGGTCGTTTAGGCGACAGTTTTAGCGACAGAGCTAACGACTGCGATGTGCTCGTAACAACCCGACATTCAGCTAGCTCGAAGAAGCCACTTCCTCCGGGAGACCTTGGTGGCCTGATCATTGCCGACGAATGTCACGGATTCGGCGGCGCGACCCTGCGAAAATCGTTGATTCATGAATACCAAGAACGATTAGGACTGACTGCCACGTTGGAACGTTCTGACGATGCAGTTGAGAAAACACTTGTGCCTTACTTTGGGGGTGTTTGCTACCGATACGACTTTGGGCAGGCCATTTCTGATGGCGTTTGTGCGCAGCCAAGAGTTGCCTTCGTCGCGGTACCCCTTGCAGCGGAGGAGCGAACTGAATACGACCAGACAGAAACAGCCCTGGTCGCCTCCCGGCAGGTCCTGCGAAGTATCCCTGACATGCCCCAGGATCCATTCGGTGCCTTTTTAGCCGCTGTGGCCTACCTGTCGGACAACGATGCCGGACCTAATGGGAAAGCCGCCACGACCTATCTTGATGCCTTTTCAAAGCGACGCGAGATCGTTGCCACTAGCCGATCGAAATACGAAGTTCTCTCCAACTTCGCTCCCGTAATTCTCGATGCTTCAGGAACCTTGATTTTTACACAAACGATTAAGGCAGCGAATCATGCCATCAACCGGTTAGACCCGTTGTTGAGTATTGAAATTATTACGGGGGATACTGCGCGTTCGGAACGCGAGACAATATTAACGGACCTACGAGACGGAAAACTCGACGCGGTAGCTGCCCCGCGAGTCCTGGACGAAGGCATCGATGTCCCCGATGCGAATCTCGGCATTGTTGTTAACGCTAGCCGCACGCGTCGCCAGATGATTCAGCGCATGGGCCGAATCCTTCGCCGCAAGCAACGTGGCGTCGGAGCGCGATTCGTAGTGCTCTATGCCAGCGACACCTTAGAAGACCCAACAGCATCTGAGCGCGACGGATTCATGGAGGAAATAGAAACCATCAGCGAATCATCGCGGCTTTTCGGAATAGGCCAGCAAGATGAACTTGGGTTATTTTTGAACTATTCCGGGCCAGATGAGCCGCCCACGCCACAGAAAATCGGTCCGATGACTTCGGTCAGCGCACTACCTAAAGACCTCGATGCAATTGACAGATACGCGTGGTTGAGTTTCCTCGGATGGTCCGAAGAGACCGACGATCACACAGAAGCTTGGCAAAATGACCCTTCAGCAGCCACCGAACCGTTGTACTTAGACTTCGAAGTGTTGGATTTACCTGAAATATCAAGGCAAAAAGTTTCTGCAAAGAAGGAAGCTCGGTTATCGACAGGTGAGCAGCCAGTCACAATGAGCAAAGTGGGTCCAGACTTTGTGCTTCGCTGTACCGGCTGCGGTGCTGCTTCAGAGCCGACCCCATTCAGATGGAAGGCTCTGGAAGCCACTGTCGAATGTAGTTGTCTGTGGTAGCCCATCAGTGAATAGATTTCTGGCATCGTCGCGGTCAACGTTCACACAACCCAAACAGACGACGAAACAAATGTTTAGGGCCAAGGACTGTCCATTGTCGACACTTATCAGGCCCGCCCCTGAGTGCGTTCATGCACTGCCACAGCCACGTTGTTAGGTAGCCAACTCAATGCCTGCAGGTCATCCAATGAAGCCTGCCGCACTTTCCTCACGCCACCGAATTCTTTAACTAACCGCCGGCGGCGGACGTCACCGAGACCGGTGATTCCGTCGAGGACGCTTCGTGTCATCCGTTTGTTCCTCAGTTGACGGTGATATGCGATGGCAAAGCGATGACTTTCGTCACGAACTCGTTGAAGTAAATACAGCGCCTCAGAACCACGGGGAAGATGGACCGGGTCGCTTTTCCCGGGAACGAATACCTCTTCGAATTGTTTGGCTAGCGCTACGACAGGAATTTCTTGGTCTAATCCAAGGGAGGTCAGAACTCGTTGAGCTACTCCGAGTTGCCCTTTACCACCGTCGACCACGATCAGTTGAGGTGGGTAAGCGAATTTGCCAGGTTCATCCGATGGTGACTCTCTTTCCTCTACATATTTTTTCAGGCGCCTCGAGAGGACCTCCTCCATCGCAGCGAAGTCGTCGTTTCCGGGAACATCTCGAATTTTGAATCGCCGATACTCGCTTTTGCGAGGTAGCGCATCCTCCAGCACGACCATCGAACCGACGTAGTCCGTGCCTTGCAGGTGACTCATGTCGTAACACTCGATACGTAATGGCGCGTTCGGTAGATCGAGATAGCGTTGCAACTCTTCTAAGGCCCTGGCTCGGCTGTTGTGGTCGCTGCCGCGTTTAAGTCGGTGGCGCCCAAAAGACTCGCGTGCATTTTTGGTCACCGTTTCATGAAGTGCTCGCTTGTCCCCCCGTTGTGGGACACGAATTTCTACTGGTGACCCGCGTTGAGCGCTCAGCCATTCTTCATAAAGCGCTTGCTTCTCAGGTAACCCCGAGACAAAGACATTCTTTGGCATTCCGATCGGGTTTTCATCGTGGTATAGATCTTCGATAACTCGAGCCATGAGGTCTGGGTGGGTGACGTCCTCCACTTTGTCGACGATGAAGCCTCGTTGCCCCATGACGCGTCCTTTCCTGACATAGAACACCTGCACTGAAGCCTCTAATTCGTCATCGTGAACCCCGATGACATCAAAATCCTCATTCCTGGTGCCAGCAATCTGTTGTTTCTCAATTGCTTTCTCTACGTTGGATAAGCGGTCGCGCAACCTCGCGGCCAGCTCAAACTCAAGTTCGTTACTTGCGACGTGCATACGATCCGTAAGGTCTTGGACGACATCTTCAGTGTGTCCCTCCAAAAACCGGAGGAGGTCTCGAACCAATCGCTCGTACTCCTCCTCTGAAACTTCGCCTACACAAGGTCCAGCGCACTGTTCGATGTGGAAGAGCAGACAAGGCCTCCCAAGTGCTCGATGCTCTGCCATCTTGTTGTCACTACATGTGCGAATCGGAAACGTCCGTAACAAGAGATCAAGGGTGTCTCGAATTGCATGGGCGTGTCCGAACGGTCCGAAATATCGGTTTCCTCGCTTTCGTTTTCCGCGCATGACCATCGCTCGCGGCCATTCATCTCGAAGAGTGACTGACAAAAATGGGTAAGACTTGTCATCTCGAAGACGGATGTTGAAACGCGGTTGGTGGCGCTGAATGAGGCTGTATTCGAGCATCAGGGCATCCACTTCAGTCGAAACTTCGATCCATTCCACAGAAGTGGCTGTCGCTATCATCTGCACAGTTCGCGGGTGAAGATTTCGAGAGTCTTGAAAATAACTATTGAGGCGATTCCTCAGACTCTTAGCCTTTCCGACGTAAATGATCCGACCATCGCGGTCTTTGAATTGGTAACTCCCTGGAAGGTCAGGGACTGAGCCGGGCTCAGGGCGCAAAGGCATGCAGGAAGGCTATGCGGCCGGCGGCACACTCAGCCCGTTAGAAGCGGCCCTAAGTATCGCCCAGTGTGACTCTCAGGCGTTTTAACGACGTTCTCTGGGGTTCCACTCGCTATAACTAAACCGCCCCCGTCCCCACCTTCGGGTCCCATATCAATAATCCAGTCCGCGGTCTTAATGACGTCGAGGTTGTGTTCGATCACGACAACTGTGTTGCCTTGATCGACTAGGCGGCTAAGCACTGCCAACAACCGTCGGATATCTTCAAAATGTAAACCAGTCGTGGGTTCATCAAGAATATAAATCGTGTGTCCGGTAGGCCGCTTAGACAGTTCACTGGAGAGTTTTACTCGCTGAGCTTCACCTCCAGACAAGGTGGTAGCTGGTTGCCCCAACCGGATGTAACCCAACCCCACATCCACAAGGGTCTGCATGTGACGTGCGATGGGCGGTTGAGCAGAAAAGAACTCCAAGGCCTCTTCGCAGGACATGTGAAGAACATCGGAGATCGTCTTCCCTTTGAATCTGACCTCTAACGTCTCGCGGTTGTAACGCGCTCCTCGGCATAACTCACACGGCACGTAGACGTCGGGTAAGAAATGCATTTCGATCTTTATGGTGCCATCGCCTGAGCACGCTTCACATCTTCCGCCCTTGACGTTGAAGCTGAACCGTCCTGGTAAATAGCCTCGGATTTTCGCTTCGTTTGTCGCCGCGAAAAGCTTGCGAATGTTGTCAAATGCACCTGTGTATGTTGCTGGGTTTGATCTGGGAGTCCTGCCGATCGGAGACTGATCGATATCAATCACCTTGTCCAAGGCCTCCCAGCCGTCGAGTGATGTGTGTAAGCCCGGCACTTCTTTAGATTTGTAGATTCGTTGCATCAAAGACTTGCGAAGAATCTCGTTAATTAGCGTGCTTTTACCTGACCCTGATACGCCCGTAACGGCCACGAAACAGCCCAGAGGTATCTCGACATCGATAGAGCGCAGGTTATTTTCTCGCGCGCCGCGAACTACCAGTGTCTGTTCCAGCGGTTGTCTACGAGATGCTGGGACCTCAATGCAGCGAACTCCCGTCAGGTACTCCCCCGTTAACGACCCTTTGGATTTCCCAAGTCCTGCAACTGGACCGCTATAGATAATTTCGCCACCGTGTTCACCGGCACCGGGTCCTATGTCAACCACCCAATCAGATTCGATGATGGTTTCCTTGTCGTGTTCAACGACCAAAACTGTGTTCCCCAAGTCACGAAGATGCTGCAGTGTCTCTATCAAGCGCCGATTGTCTCGTTGATGTAACCCAATGGAGGGTTCATCGAGAACGTACAGAACGCCTTCTAAGCCGCTACCGATCTGGCTTGCGAGCCGGATGCGTTGCGCTTCCCCGCCAGCAAGAGTTGCCGCGGATCTGTTCAAGGACAAATAGTCGAGGCCTACGTCAAGTAAGAAATTCAGCCGTGCGTCGATTTCTTTAACAATCGGTTGCGCGATGATGCGTTCTCGATCGTTCAACACCAACCCGTCAATAATTTTTGCAGCCTCGCCAATAGAAACTGAACACATTTGGTCAATGCTGTGTCCAGCGACGCGAACTGCCAGCGAAACTTCGTTGAGTCGAGCTCCTTCACAGGTCCCGCATGGAACCTCACGCATGTAGCCCTCGATCCGATCACGCGAATGATCGCTATCGGTATCTGAATGGCGGCGCTGAAGGGTTGAGATGACGCCTTCCCAATGTGTTGTGTAGCTACGGCTTCGGCCGTAACGGTTTCGGTAGCGAACCGTAAACTTGCGATTTTGGGGGCTGCCGTACAAAAGGAGTTTTCGTTGCTTTGCGGTGAGTTTCGACCATGAACGATCGATCGGGATGTCGAATTCCTCACCTGTGGCACGTAAGAGACGGCCATACCAGCGACTAGCACCTGTAGCGAACGGAGCTATCGCTCCTTCTTCGATCGTTAGATCAGGATTGGGAACTATTAACTCTGGGTCGACTTCGAATCGAGTCCCTAAGCCGTCACACGTAGCGCATGCCCCGTAGGGCGAGTTAAACGAAAAGTTTCTCGGGGCTAGATCATCAAACGAACGACCACTACTCGGTGAGAACAAATGCTGACTAAATGTGACGAGTTCCGCATCACCGTCATCTGTTAGCAACTCAATCCAGATGTGACCATCTGCTAGAGCCAGAGCAGCCTCAACTGATTCGGTAAGCCGTTGTTCAATTCCTTCCCTTATTACTAGCCGGTCAACTATCACCTCGATGTCGTGATTGACGTAGCGCTCCAACCGCTCTTCGAGAAGAATCTCTTCGCCACCAAGGTCGACGACTTCACCGTCGACACGCGCTCTCGCGTATCCTTGCGCAGCTAAGTCTGAGAGCAGCGTGTGGTATTCGCCTTTACGGCCTCGGACGATGGGTGCCAGTACTTGAAAACGCCCATTGGCAGCTTTTTCGATAATACGGTCGACAATTTCTTGAGGAGTTTGTCTTTGGACTATTTCGCCAGTCTCCGGGTCGTGCTGCACTCCTACCCGGGCGTATAGCAATCGCAAGTAGTCGTAGACCTCGGTGATTGTTCCTACGGTAGAGCGGGGGTTACGGCTCGCACTTTTTTGATCAATGGATATGGCGGGCGAAAGACCTTCGAGGAAATCGACATCGGGCTTGTCCATTTGACCGAGAAACTGTCGAGCGTAGGCAGACAACGATTCCACATACCGCCGCTGCCCTTCAGCGTAGATTGTGTCGAAAGCTAACGAAGATTTACCGCTTCCTGATATGCCGGTGAAAACAATCAGCTTGTCTCTTGGCAGCTCAACATCGACATCGCGCAGGTTGTTCTCCCGTGCGCCACGAACGATTAGTTGATCTCCCATTGTCGTCGGAGCCTATCCCGGGTCCTGGGGGGAAACGGGGTGGGGCATCAAGCTGATTCAAATAATGACGACAGAACGAAGCACTTCCCCGCGTTCCATTTTAAGAAAGGCATTTTCGACTTCTTCGATCGTTATTTTTTCAGAGACAAAGCGGTCGAGCTGAAGTCGTCCTTGCAGGTATAGATCAATCAACATCGGGAAATCGCGTGTGGGGAGGCAATCGCCGTACCAACAACTTTTTAACGCCCCACCGCGTCCAAACACTTCGATGAGGGGCAAATCAATGCGCATTTCGGGGCTTGGGACTCCAACGAGGACCACTGTTCCAGCGAGGTCTCGCGAATAAAACGCCTGCTCATACGTCGCTGGAAGCCCTATCGCTTCGATGGCTACGTCGACTCCGTTCCCCCCGGTAAGGCTTTGCACTGCTTCAATTACTTGTGCTGTATCCATATCGGAGGAATTAATCGTGTGGGTTGCCCCGAACTCTTTTGCCCAGTCAAGTTTCCGTTGATCAAGATCTATTGCGATGATGGTATGGGCACCTGCGATACGCGATCCCTCGATTGCAGCGTCTCCTACCCCACCGCAACCCCACACAGCAACGCTGTCACCGCGAGTAACTCCGCCAGTGTTTAAAGCAGCGCCTAGCCCCGCCATGACCCCACAACCGATCAAGCCCGCGACCTCAGGTTCAACGGCATCGCTGACTTTCGTTGCTTGGCCGGCTGCTACCAATGTTTTTTCAGCGAAGGCACCGATACCTAGCGCCGGACTCAGTTCGATGCCTCCGACGGTCATCTTCTGTTGCGCGTTGTGAGTAGAAAAACAATATTCAGGTTTTCCTCGAAGGCAGCTGCGGCATTCCCCACACACGGCACGCCAGTTCAATATGACGAAATCCCCTTCGTTGAGGTTCGTAACGCCGGCCCCGATTTGTGAGACGATCCCCGCAGCTTCATGCCCGAGCAAGAAGGGAAAATCATCGTTGATGGCACCCTCTCGATAGTGAAGGTCGGTGTGGCAGACCCCGCAGGCTTGAACATCTACAACGACCTCGCCTGGTCCGGGGTCCGGAATGTGAATCGTTTCAACCGAAACGGCTTCGCCCTTTGTTTTGGCCACGACCCCGCGCACGTCATGTGGCATTGCTGCACCCCTCTTCCCCGAGCCTGATTTAAATTAATTTTCAATTCGACTGTCAAGGGAAACTAGCCGCAAGGTTTGCCCTTCAGCGACGTTCTGCCCGAAACAACCCCGAAGTGTCAACTCGTCGCGTCACGCAAGTCGCGGCGAAGTTCTCGAATTTCATCTCGCAGCCTCGCCGCGTATTCGAAACGCAAATCTTCCGCCGCTTCCTGCATTTCCAGTTCAAGCGAATAGATGAGTCGATGGAGGTCATCTTCGGGGAGTTCGGCTAAGTCCTTTCTGGCTTGTTTCTCAGCGAGTGCGTGACGTGAAACCAACTTCTCAGGAACAGGTGCACCCGTTTCTCGACCACGAAGTACCAGCAAAATATCCGTAACGGCCTTCCGAATTGTCTGAGGGTCGATTCCGTGATCAGCGTTGTATGACTGTTGCAGCCCGCGGCGGCGATTGGTTTCATCGATAGCTCTACGCATTGACTTCGTGACGTTGTCGGCATACATGATGACTTGGCCATCCACATTTCGCGCTGCCCGTCCAATCGTTTGAATCAGTGAAGTTTGGCTCCGGAGAAACCCCTCTTTGTCCGCGTCGAGAATTGCGACTAACGAAACTTCAGGTAAGTCCAATCCTTCGCGTAACAGGTTGATCCCTACCAGTACGTCAAATTCACCAAGACGCAAGTCGCGCAAAATCTCGATGCGTTCAATCGTGTCAATTTCGCTGTGTAAATATCGGACCTTGACTCCGAGTTCGAGTAGGTAATCCGTTAAATCTTCCGACATCTTCTTAGTCAAGGTGGTCACTAAGACTCGGTCGCCACGTCCGACCGTCACCTCGATCTGGTCAATCAAGTCGTCAATCTGGCCGCGCGTTGGTTTAACCAACACCTCTGGGTCAATGAGACCGGTTGGACGAATGATTTGCTCGACTACTTGATCGCTTACCTTGATTTCAAAATCGCTTGGGGTGGCTGATAAAAATACGACCTGATTGAGTCGTTCCATCACTTCTTCAAACCGCAGTGGTCGGTTGTCGCGTGCTGACGGAAGCCGGAAGCCGTGCTCTACCAAGGTGTCTTTTCGAGATCGGTCACCTGAGTACTGGCCGTGGAGCTGGGGAACCGCTACATGACTTTCGTCAATTACTAATAGGTAGTCATCCGGAAAGAAGTCGAGGAGAGTGTATGGGGGCTCGTCGAACGTTCTGCCGTCTAGATGCATTGAGTAGTTTTCGATGCCATTGCAGTATCCGACTTCCTGCATCATCTCCAGGTCATATTCGGTCCGCATTCTCAGGCGCTGCGCTTCCAGCAGTTTGTTTTCAGATTCGAATAATGCGAGCCGTTGTTGCAGTTCGTCTTCGATGTCTTTCATAGCCCGATGGATCGTGTCTGTATCGGTGACGTAATGACTTGCCGGAAATACGGTCACTTCCTCGAGCTCGGCTAGCCGCTCCCCCGTCACGGTGTCGATTTTAGTTATTCGTTCAATGTCATCGCCGAACAACTCGATACGAACTACGAACTCTTCATACGCTGGATGTATCTCGAGAGTGTCACCCCTCACCCGAAATTTTCCGCGCGTCAGATTCAAGTCGTTTCGTTCATATTGCATATCGATTAGTCGACCCAGGACCTCGCGCTGATCATGCGTCTCTCCCGCGCGTAGATACAACATGTGTTTCAGGTAAGCCTCTGGCGGACCCAGACCATAGATCGCTGACACTGAAGCAACGACTATCACGTCTCGGCGCGTGAGGAGTGCAGCGGTGGCTGAGTGGCGAAGCCGATCGATCTCGTCGTTGACCGAGGAATCCTTTTCTATGTAAGTGTCCGAGGTCGGCATGTAGGCCTCTGGCTGGTAGTAGTCGTAGTAAGACACGAAATATTCGACTCGGTTATCAGGGAAAAATTCCCGAAACTCGTTCGCTAACTGTGCTGCCAAAGATTTGTTAGGCGCGAGGACAAGCGTGGGTCGTTGAACTTTTTCTATAGTCCATGCGATCGTTGCGCTTTTTCCTGACCCGGTTATACCGAGCAGAGTTTGGAAACGATGTCCTGCTTCCACGCCTTCTGCAAGCCGTTCCACCGCGTTCGGTTGATCTCCCGCTGGCGAGAAATCTGAGACGACCCGAAAGGGGTGGGCCGCAGTGGGTGACAGTCGTGGATCAGAACTCACAGAAACAGCTTAGGAACCACGTTGCGCCGCTACGGGCCCTAGGCGTCTGTTTGCCTAAAAATCGCATCATCTTTACGGATTTCTCCTTTCAGTCACACTCATAGGCCGATCTATGGGTATCCTCCGGCGCTGAGTGCCAAACGCGAGCTTTTAGCGTGGCCACTCGTGAGGCAAATATGAGCGACAAATCCAACGACGACGACATTGACGAGACGGAACCGGACCCAGACGCGCTTGACGACGAAATAGACGAAGATCCCGGGAGTGACTCCGAGGGAGACGCGCCGGTCGGTGATGACGAGGACGACGACGAAAATGAGGAAACTCCAGCTAGTGCGCGCCCATCTGGTGACGAGGACGAGGAAGATGACGAAGAAGACGACGAGGTCGAAGCCGACCTCGACACCATTCTCAAAGAGCGGCTCGCCTCCGAAGATGACGAAGATGACGAAGATGACGAAGAAGACGCAGGGGTAATCACTACCGCTGAAGGCGATCGCATACCGAGTAAGCAGGAAGACGAGATTCTCTGCGAGGGCTGCTTCTTACTAGTCCGAGAGTCGCAATACGACACGCGGGATAATGTGCCAAGCTGCCCTCATTGCGGAACGCAATTGAACGTATAGAAATCGGGGGGGCCGTGGATCTAAATGGCAAGGTGGTGGTCGTAACCGGCGCTGCGAGCGGCATAGGCCAGGCATGCGCTCACGCGTTCGCTGATGTCGGAGCAGAGGTTGCTGTTGTCGATATCGACGAGGTCGGCGCAGCGAAGGTCGCTGCTGCAGTGGGAGGTATCGCTGTCCCATGCGATTTGGCCGAACAAGCAGCTATCGCCGAGATGGTGTCACAAGTAGAACGTGACCTCGGCCCCGTTGAGGTGCTGTTTAACAATGCAGGGATTGGCTCCGGCGCGGGTCTGCTTAACAGTTCCTTAGACGAGTGGCAACGTCAATGGGATGTGAACCTAATGTCGCACGTTCACGCGATTCGCGCTGTGCTGCCCGGGATGCTAGAGCGAGGCGAGGGCTACCTTCTACATACAGCCTCCATGGCCGGCGTGTTGTCATCTCATGGAAATCTTCCTTACGCGGTGAGTAAACACGCAGTAGTGGGACTAGCCGAATGGCTCGCATTTACATACGCTCACCTCGGAATTCGTGTTTCGTTGCTGGCGCCGTTGGCCGTCCGCACACCGATGTTGGGCGATGCTGCCGACGGGGAGTGGGCGAACCAGGCAGGGGGACCGATCAAAGAACCCGAAGAGGTAGCTCAACAAGTCCTTAACGCCATCACGACGGAACGATTCTTAATTCTCACGGACTCCATTGCCCAGACTTGGATGGAACGAAAGACCGCAGATCCAGATCGCTGGTTACATGGCATGAGCCGACTCCAGCAGCGTTTGGAGGGCGTGGACGACGCTGGATTACCCGAAAATTGATCCAGTAACCCCCGTGGGCTTCGCGAGGAGATAACAGATGCAGTCAGGCGGGCTGGTCTGGATACCTCTGACTCTGGCGGCAACACTCGCTCAAGTTTTTAGGACCGCGCGCCAACACGAATTACGCCAATTCTTGTCGTCTTCGGGGGCTGCTTATGTCCGGTTCGTATTTGCGTGGCCTTTTGCGGTGCTTTTGGGTTTACTCACCTGGCTGCGCTTGCAAGAAAGCACCGAAATTCAAAGAAATTTCTGGTTGTGGTCAACGATGGCCGGAATGGTTCAAATAACTGGAACCATTTTGCTGCTTCAAGCCTTTCGCGCTCGAGATTTCGCGATCGGCACCGTCTATTCCAAGGCGGAAGTCATTCTCGTAGCTATCGGGTCAGCTGTTTTCTTAAATGAGCCCCTACGGGGGCTCGGTTGGCTCGGTGCAGCAGTCGTGCTGATCGGAGTGGCGCTCCTCGCAGCGACCTCAGGCATTGAGGCTGCTCTACAACGATGGGGTGATCCCTCTGCATGGTTAGGAATTGGAGCTGGTTTATTTTTTGCTTTGTCCGCAGTGGGTATTCGAGGTGCTGCTACGTCAATTATTTCGGCCACGGTTTGGGAGAGAACCTGTTTGACGTTGCTCGTTATTCTGTCGTTCCAAGCTTTGCTGCACGGCGTTTTCCTTGCAGTTACTGATAGGCAGCAACTGGTTCTTATCTGGACGCACCGCGCCAGGTGTCTGCCTGTCGGAGTTCTGAGCTTTGCCGGCACCACCGGCTGGATCGCCGCAATGACCGTGGCGACAGCCGCCAAGGTGAGGACCCTTGGCCAAGTCGAAATAGTTCTGGTTTTTTTGATCTCGTTGATTCGAATGCGAGAGCAACATCCTGTACGCGACTATTTGGGAAGCGGCCTTGTCGTCATCGGGGTGTTATTGGTCATCGCCTTGGGTTAGACACCAGAGTGCAACAGCTACATGGCCTCTAAAGCCACCTAGCGATCGTCCGGCTCGGGCGTCGGTTCAGTCGACGGTAACGCCCTCGCCCATTGGTTCGCTCGATCGATTTGTATGTCAAGCCGCTCCAGCGCCACCGAATTATCGATAACGAAATCCGCAACTTCGAGCCGTTTCTCCCGCGGAACCTGCGCTGCTATCCGAGCGCGAGCATCATCTTCGGTGAATCCGCGTTGCGCGACGAGTCGCGCCACTGCGGTCTCAGCCGGGGTGTCAATTACCACAATGCCGCTGACGATGTATCGGGGTGGCCCACCCGCGATGATTCCTTCGACAAGGAGAGGGATATCGAGCACTAAGAGATTGTTAGTGTTCGCTTTTTGGCGAATTCGGCGGCGGATTTCACGATTAACTGGTGGGTGTACAAGGCGGTTCAGTTCGTGAAGGGCTTCTTTGTCGTTGAAGACAATTTTTGCAATGGCCTGGCGGTCTAGTGACTGATCGGCATTGACAATAATGTCGCCAAAATGGGCGACCATGTCTGCGTGTACCTCTTGCCCAGGAACTTGCAACTCACGGACAATGAGATCAGCGTCGATCAGGATGGCATCGCGTTCAGCAAATCGGTCGGAGACGGTGCTTTTGCCGCTTCCAATGCCACCGGTCAACCCGATGACTATCACGCGCCTACCTACACTTCCTCAGTCGCCGCTGACGCGTCGTCATCCACCGGGGCTTCGTCATTCGCTGAAGCCTCGTCATCCACCGGGGCTTCGTCATTCGCTGAAGCCTCGTCATTCGCTGAAGCCTCGCCTTCTGTTGACGCTTTTGCTTCCTCACCTGCCGGATCGTTGTCTTCGTATTCAGCGACGGCTTGTCGATATGCCTCTTCGCCGTGCTCTTCGTAGTACTCGCGCCATGCCCGTTCGGCTTCGGATTCTTCACCCTCGGTAGGTGCGGCGTAGTCAAACTCACCAATGAAGTTGCCTGCTTCGTCATAGGCGTGCTCGCCGAAGGCCTCTTGGTATTCCGCTGCAACCACACCGCCCTCAGCTGCCTGCTTAATCGACAAGCTGATGCGTCGGCGCTGAAGATCGAGGTCAATGATTTTGACCCAAAGTTCTTCAGCTGGAGTTACTACCTGTTCGGGAAGTTCAACGTGGTGCGCTGACATTTCAGAAATATGAACGAGACCTTCGATCCCATCGCCAACCTGCACGAAAGAGCCGAATGGGACGAGCTTGGTGACCCGTCCATATACCAACTCCCCGACCTTGTGGCCGTTGGCAAATTCTTGCCAGGGGTCTTGCTGTGTTGCTTTTAGCGAGAGCGAGATCCGTTCGCGTTCGCGATCAACCTCGAGTACCTCCACATCGACTTCATCTCCTACCGTCACCACGGAACTGGGGTGGTCGACATGCTTCCAGGAAAGTTCGGAAACGTGGATTAGGCCGTCCATGCCTCCCAAATCAACGAACGCGCCGAAGCTCACGACCGAGGACACAACCCCGCTGCGCTTTTCGCCTGGCTGGAGGTTGTCTAGGAACTCTTCTCGTTGCTCTTTTTGTGTTTCTTCCAGCCATGCTCTGCGCGACAAAACAACGTTGTTGCGGTTCTTGTCTAGCTCAATGATCTTGGCCTCTAACTCCATTCCAATGTAGGGCTCAAGGTCACGAACACGTCGCAATTCGACAAGCGAAGCAGGCACGAATCCGCGCAGCCCAATGTCGATAATCAGGCCGCCCTTGACGACCTCTATCACCGGTCCTGAAACAACACCTTCTGATTCTTTGATTTCTTCGATTCTGCCCCACGCCTTTTCATATTGGGCACGCTTTTTCGACAGAACAAGGCGTCCGTCTTGATCTTCTTTTTGTAGGACTAGGGCCTCGATTTCTTCTCCTAGCTCCACTATTTCTGAGGGATCAACAGCATTTCTGATCGAAAGTTCACGACTGGGGATCACGCCTTCAGACTTGAATCCAATATCAAGAAGGACCTCATCGCGGTCAATTCGAACAACGGTGCCCGAAACAAGGTCACCGTCTTCAAATTCGACGATCGTGCCATCGATGGCGTCAGCGAAGGACATCGCACCGAGATCGTTTTCAACGACGGTACGCGGGATGTATTCACCGGCATCAGTAAAGCTGCCGAATTCAGTAGTATCAGACACTCGGTTTTGCTCTCAGTAGACAATACGGGGTGACGGTGGCAGAGCTCCCACCGGGCACGAGGGTCAAGGCTACACGGCCTCAATGCCGGAACCTTCTCCGGTCCTTATTTAGGTGATGAGTTAGCCGACAAGCTACGGACGACGAGCCAACAACAGCAGCTCCGCATGGTTCAGATCTAACGACTCGGCCTTCCAATCCTCCCCGGAATGCACACTATGGATCTCTAGCGGCTCAAGGCCAGCCGTCTCAGCCATCAACCAAAGCTCGCGGGGAGTGAAACAGGTGGTCCACAGGTCAGTCTCGAGGATCCCGCCTTGAGGGTTTCGAATTTCGGTACGTTCATGATGAGTCGCCGTCATTAGGTCAAATTCAGATGAACTTGCTTCATTTTCTAAATTGAGGACCTGGAAATATGCCGAAAAGGCCGCCAAGAGGAGTCTGCGGCCACTTCGTAACGCCTGTGCCATACCAGACAGGATCAGTTGATCACCCTGTAGGTTTGCAGGATCTTGGGTTGCAGGGCCGCCTTGTAGCCCGAACGCTCCCTCACATAGGGAAAACACTCCTTCGAATTCACTTGAAAATCGAAGTTTTCTGGCATCCAGTCGCTGGAACGCAGCTAGATCTGACAATCCCTCGTTAAACGCCATTTCTGTCGCTAGTTCCACAAACCGTCCGGAAATATCGATGCCAAGACATCGGATTCCCCGTCTGGCTAACTCAAGAGAATGGCGACCGGGACCACAACCTACGTCTAATACGTAATCGTCCGGTCTTAACCGTAGTTGTGAAATTATTTGATCGACTTCCTCGGTTGTACCTTTAGTAAAGGAGTACCTGAGGTATGCCTCCTGAAGGTGGTCAGCTAGTTCCTCAAACCAATGTTCTCTTGACATCTTCGTCACCCTTCAACACGGCATAACATTTCAGCCTTTCGCCTCGGCCCAGGTTGGCCCTAAGGCAACATTCACTTCAAGAGGAACCCGCAAATCCGCAGCTTCGGCCATCGTCATAACTGTCAAATCTTGTATTTCGCGACTTTCCTCGGGGTGAACTTCGAGAATGACCTCATCGTGGACCTGCAGCACTAGAGAACTCTGGGCGCCCATTTCGGAAAGCGCGTGGTCGATCTCGACGAGGGCTATCTTGAAAATATCTGCCGCTAGTCCCTGTATGGGTGCGTTCATTGCCTGGCGTTCCGCTGCTTGCCGAACCCGAAAGTTGGGCGAGTTCAACTCAGGTATCGGTCTTCGTCGACCGAAAAGGGTCTCGGTGTACCCGATCTCTTTAGTCTTTTCGACAATCTCGTCCATAAAAGATCTCACCGATGGGAATGCGAAAAAATAGGCTTCAAGAATTTCAGATGCTTCGGTTGTCGAGATCCCAAGACGTTGCCCCAGACCGTAGGCTTCCATGCCGTAAGCCAGGCCATAACTCACCATTTTCGCTCTCGAGCGCTGTTCTACATTGACATCTTCAGGCTTCACTCTGAACAATGAAGCGGCTGTCGCGTTATGTATGTCTTGACCCGATTCAAAGGCGTGAACAAGGCCTGGGTCACCGGACAGGTGCGCGATCACTCGAAGCTCGATTTGGTTGTAATCAGCGACCAACAATTCATACCCGTCTTTAGGTACAAATGCCTTCCGGAACTCCCTACCTAGGGCCGTTCGAACCGGAATGTTGTGAAGGTTCGGGTCTTCAGAGCTCAAACGGCCTGTGCGTGCAACGGTCTGATTGAAAGTCGCACGGATTCTTCCGTCGTCCTGAACGACGTCCAATAGTCCTTGGCCATATGTTGATCTCAGTTTTTCAACCTCGCGGTAACTCAAAAGGAGGTCGACAACTTCATGTTGGTCCCGAATTTTCTCTAGCGACGCAGCGTCAGTCGAATAGCCCGTCTTAGTTTTTTTCTGAGGGGTGAGGCCTAACTCATCGAACAAAATCACTCGGAGTTGCTTGGTTGAGTTCACATTGAATTCGCGTCCAGCAAGTTTGTGGATATCGACTTCTAGGCGGCGTACCTCGCCAACTAAGTGGTCACGCATGCGCGTCAATTCGCCAACATCGACTCCTACCCCAACGTCTTCCATCCGAGACAGCACAGAAATAAGCGGTCGTTCTACTTCGTCGTATAGCCAAAACATCGACCGTTCCTCGAGGACCTGTAGCAGTACCGGAACGAGCCGGTGTACGGCTAGAGCGTCACGGGCGGCGTCAAGAAGCAGGTCTTCCGACCCACCGCCAAGGTCCAGCTGGCCGTCGGCCGCAAGGTCAGTACGCATCAGTTCGCTACGACAGTATTTGCGCAGCAGGTCATCGAGAACATACTGGCCGCCGCTGGGGTCGATTAGGTATGCAACGATCGCAGTGTCTACTCGGAGACCTTCTGGTTCAAGTCCAAGTTTGCGGAGGCCGCGAGTGAATTCTTTGGCGTGATGAGTGTCGAATCCTATGCCGTCAGCCGCCACGACTTCCTGGAGAATACCGAGAACAGCTGGGTCTTTGAGCACAGGAGCTTCCACCGCTATTACTTCTCCCATCTCGGCATTCATAACAACTGAAAGAGATGACAACGAACCAGTCGGATCAACGCTCCAGCCCAGGGAAGGCACTTCGTTTTTGTTGAGCAAGGACTGCAAATGAGACACAAAGTCCGACACCGAAGTGACTCGGATCAGCTCAGCCTCGACAACCTCACCCTCCGACTCCAAAGTTGGCAGAGGGTTACCCAATATTTCGCTTAGGCGGTCATAAAGGGAGCCAAATTCTAGAACATCGAAAAGTTGCTGCACTTTCGCAACGTCGACTTCGCCCCATTTGACAGTTCGTGGATCTAGGTCGATTGACACGTTCGTTCTAAGGACCATCGCGTCAACGTTTCGTCTTGCACGTTCTTCGAATTCAATAAGATTTTGCCTCAGTTTGGGGGTCTGGTCATCAACATGTTCAAAGATCCCGTCTAATCCTCCGTAAGCATTGATGAGCTTGGCCGCTGTCTTCTCTCCTACGCCCGGCACACCTGGAAGATTGTCTGATGGATCTCCACGCAGCGCCGCGTACTGGGGGTAAAGCGCCGCCGAGACTCCCGTCCGGTCAATGATTCCGGCCTCGTCGTATAACGCGTAGTCGCTGACACCCCGCCGGTTGTACAGAACTTTAATGAAGGGATCTCGGACCATTTGGTAGATGTCGCGGTCGCCAGTAACGATCACTGCCTGATCCCCGGAGTCCGCCACTTGGGTCGCAAGAGTGGCTAAAACATCATCGGCTTCGAAGCCCACCACATCGACGGCAGGCACCTTCAGGGCGTCTAAGACTTCTCGAACTAGCCCAAACTGGGGAATCAACAAATCTGGCGTTGGTTCTCGCTGAGCCTTGTATTCCGGAAGCATCTGGTGTCGGAAGGTGGGCTCAGGGCGATCGAAAGCAACGACGATCCCTTCGGGCTGTTGATCCCTTATGAGGTTCAAAAGCATCGAGGTGAAACCAAAAACAGCGTTCGTCACTTGACCAGAGGCGGTTGCCATATCCGTTGGTAAAGCAAAAAATGCGCGATACGTCAGAGAATTGCCGTCTAACAGAAGAATCTTTGCCACAGTTGAAACCCTAGGGCCCCGACGGGTTCACATGGACGACCAAACTCTCGTCTCGGCGCCTTTGCTCCGCTTAAGGTTCTAAGAGCCCGTCAACGACACGGTTCGCCACGTCAAGCATCGTGAATCGGCCACTCATCGCTGTCTGTTGGATAAACGCGAAGGCGTCCTGTTCGGACATTCCGTGGTTGTCAATTAGGCGACCCTTGGCGCGATCGACCACTTTGCGCACTTCAAGTTGGCCTTCCAGTTCGCGCACTGTTTCCTCTAACTGGCGCATTTCCTCGAACCGACCTAGCGCGACTTCAATCGCGGAAACCAGTTCTTCGCGCTGAAACGGTTTGACTAAGTATGAAAGCACTCCCGCATCACGCGCTTGCTCAATCAGATGTCGTTGACTGAACGCTGTAAGGATCACGACCGCAGCTTGGCGGTAACGCGAGACGTGACGAGCCGCAGTCAACCCATCCATCCCAGGCATCTTGATGTCGAAAATGCATAAATCTGGTGCGTGTTCAGCCACTAACGCGACTGCTTCATCACCACGGCCAGTTTCGGCAACGACTTCATAGCCTTCGTCTTCGAGCATCTCGCGTAGATCAAGCCGAATAATGGCTTCGTCCTCAGCGATAACGACACGCTTCGACAACGGTTTCCTCATGGTTTGCGAGGCACGACCTCGGGCGGGTGGGAGATACAACCTTAGCGAATCCGGTGCGTATCGTTGTTGTGAGAGATTTTTCTCGTCAGCGCGACCGCTCACTTATTTGATCAAGAAGCGCATCTTGCCGGCCTTCGAGCTGCCCAAGGCGATCTGCTACTTGGCTTCGCTGTTGGTCAATAACTTCAACATGTCGGGCGGCCCGCTGGTGGTTTCGTTCGGATATTGGAGTTTCCGATACCAACGCATAAAGCCTCGCCGTATCTGCTTCATCAGAAAGAAACGCCCATTGCTCATCTAGAAGAACCAGCTCTGCCCGCACTGAGGCAATTTGTTCACTGTTTCGGCGAAGCTGACGTTCTGCGATCTTGATTGGCATGGGGTCGAGAATCTAGCCGCTAACAACGCAAGTTCCTATTCCGCTGCTAGTTAAGGCTTCCGCCCTACGCACCGAGCAAGAATTCCTGGCACAAAGTCAATGACTTCGATGTCAACGAACCCGGCGGACGCGAAGTAGTTCTGACACTCGGCCCGGGTATGTGCTCGGCCTTCGCTTCCACAAATCAATTCGTTCATTCCCCACATTGCCGCGTCAACCGGACCTTTTCGATCGTCGTTGAGCATCTCACCAATCAGATGCATTTCGCCGTTTGGTTCCAGCGCCCGAAATGCTCTCGAAACGACGCCACCAATGATCTCACCGTCGTAAATTGGAAGGTTGCTAGCCATCACAACAACGTCGACGGGAGAAGGAAACTCTCCCACTGTGAAATCGGCGCCGAGAGTTTCGACGCGGTCTTGGACACCGGCATCTGCAATGTATTCCTGAGTCGCAATTACCACTGGCGGTAGGTCTAAAACTGTGGCCCGTAATCCTTTGAAATGCTCGACTGCTGTAATGCTGTACGCACCGGATCCGCCTCCTAAGTCGAGCAGGTGACGACGAGTACTCAAATCCACGGTTTTGACGAATCGGCGGGCCGCGCCAAATCCGATGCTCGCAGTAGCCCGATGATATTTCCGCGCGGACTCAACGGTTAGCTCTTGGTACATACCGAGTTTACTGGAATCTGGAGCCCGCATCTTTTCGGTCATATCGAACCATCCGTCAACATCGGGACGAGTAAACATCATCCAAGCACCGGCGTAACGGGCTTTTCCTTTAACTAGGTAGGCCTCAACGTCGAGTGTGTTGACAAGGTGATCACCTTCCCAGTCCAACAACTCGAGACTAAGAGCGCATGACACCAAACGATCCACGTCAACAGGTCGAAGTCCTGTCTCTTCACCCAGAGCAGTTTCAGTGTTCGATCCGTTGCTGACGTGGGTGAACAAACCGACGTCAAGGGCCGTGTATAAGACCGCCGATGCGGTGTAAGCCCGAGCCATTTCCTGGAGTCGAGTGGTGTCTACTCGTTGGTTCATAACGTTCCGATCGTAAATGTGGTTGAGCGTTTAAGAGTCCTCTACCCGAAAGTACTCAGGCTTCCCTAACGCCCAGTATTCACCCCACACTTGTTCCCCTCCGGCGACGTGAAAAACTTCACCGGTTACGTATGAGGCGGTTGTGGATGAGCCCAGAAACGCGACTGCCTGCGCTACATCGTGGACGTCTCCGAGTCTTCTTTGTGGATTGTGATCGAAAGAGGGACGCGCTTCAGGTGGATAGTTCACCAATCCGGGACTGCGAACTACTCCAACGGCGATGGTGTTGACTCTGATGTTGTGCGGAGCCCATTCGACGCTGAGCGACGCCGCTAATCCAGCTGCGCCGGCTCTTGCAGCGGCGGTATGAGGGATTCCCACGGAGGCACGACCCGTAATCGTTCCAATATTTACGATGGATCCTGGCTGCTTTTTTTCAATCCAGGTTCGCGCTGCTTCCTGCATTACAAACCAGGGTCCATACAAATTGGTTTCAACGACAGCAGCCCAACCTTTGGGAGAAATCTCCACCGCCGGCGCAGGGAACTGGCCGCCTGCGTTGTTCACCACCAAATCCAACCCCCCGCACTCGCTCCAAGCAGCGCCAATCAGATCAATGACCTGGTCAGGATCGCGGATAGTCATAGGGATCGAGCAGACATCAATCCCGTGAGCGGTTAAAGATTTTTCCAGTTCGACAAGTTTCGATTCGTTTCGGCCGCAGGTGATAATCCGAGCTCCAAGTCGTCCCAGTAACATGCAGATTGCTCTGCCAATTCCCCCGGCTCCACCGGTGACAAGGGCTACCTGTCCACTGTACAAATCGCTTCGTAAACCATGATCGAGAACAGCTAGTTCGTCATCAGTCCACGAGGCGTAAGGGTCAACGCTCATGGCAACCAAGGTAGAGCGAAATATCGCCGCTGTGCTGAAGTTGGCAATTTGGTGTTCTTTTGTGCCCGGAGCGGGATTTGAACCCGCACGCCCGTGAGGGCAAAGGATTTTGAATCCTTCGTGTCTGCCATTCCACCACCCGGGCCGCAAACGGTGAGGTTAGCGCTCTAAAGGCAGCGTTCCCAAGGATCTGGTGAGAGTTACTGATCATTCCGTCTTTCCGGCGAATGTTTGGCCTACCCTCTTCAGAAGCCGTGGTCGGTAGGTTTTTCGCTAGGCCATGTGAAACCTTTCGGGCCAACGTGCGGTCCAACCCATAAGGTGATCGCACAGGGAGGCTGCGTGCTCGCATTCACATTTCCCGGACAAGGCTCACAGAAGCCAGGTATGGGGTCCTCGTGGGTTGATCATGCGAGTTGGGAACTCGTTGAGGAAGCGTCGCAAGCATGTGGTCGCGACGTAGGACAGTTGTTGCTCAGCGCTGAAGCCGAAGAGCTCAAACAGACGCGCAATAGCCAACTCACCACTTTCGTTCTCAGCATGGTGGTTCTTGATGCGGTCGAACGCACGGGGGTTGTACCCAACATCGCTGCGGGCCATTCGTTGGGCGAATACAGCGCCCTTTGCGCAGGCGGGGCTTTATCTTTCGAAGACGCAGTTCGCTTAGTCGCCGAACGCGGCGAAGCCATGCAGATCGCTGCCGACGAGCAAGACGGCACTATGGCTGCAATTCTGGGACTGGACGATGATCTGGTCGTCGCTGCATGCGCACGTGTCGACGGAGACGTATGGGTGGCGAACTACAACGCTCCCGGGCAGGTGGTAATCGCTGGCTCCCCCTCAGCAGTTGAGGAAGCGGGCAAGAAAGCTAAGGAGTTAGGCGCTAAAAGAGCGATGGCACTTCCAGTTGGGGGAGCTTTTCATACGCCCTTCATGGCGCCCGCTAGGGACCGACTTCGCAAAGCACTGGGTGAGGTTGACGTTCGAGCGCCCGCTGTTCCCGTCATAGCTAACGTTGATGCGGCAGCGCGGGATGAAGCTGACGAGTGGCCTCAACTGCTGGTGAGCCAACTTTGTAGCCCTGTCCAATGGAGGCAGAGTCTCTACCAACTGAGTGAGATGGGTTGCACAACGTTCGTCGAACTGGGCCCGGGCACAGTCCTAACCGGCATGGCCAAGCGAACCTTAAAAGACGTCACCACCTTGTCTGTAGGCACACCAGAAGATGTAGACGCACTGCTCGCAGCAGTTACCGACCTAGGGTCTTCTGAGTTTGCTACGGCCGGCGCAGGAGAACATTTATATGTAACTGAACGTCTGGTGGTAAGCCCCTGCGCCGGTGTCTTCACTCCAAGAGAAGACCTCGGAGGCGATCAAACGGTCGCCGTCGGCGATGTACTGGGTTGGGTCGCTGAAGAAGAGGTTCGATCTCCTTTTTCAGGTGTCATGATGGACCTCATGGCTCTTGATGGTGAGCGAGTAACTGCCCGTCAACCTATTGCTTGGCTCCGCACAAAATAGAGCGAGAGAACATGACTGCACACTCTGTATCCGGCGCACGAATGATGGCTTTAGGGACAGCGCTCCCGGATAAGGTTTTGACTAACCACGACCTTGCGAAAATGGTCGACACCACCCACGAATGGATCCTTGAACGTACTGGAATTCACGAACGTCGAATCGGCGGCACCACTGCTGGACTCGCGGCTGAAGCCGGACGGGTCGCTATCGAACGTTCTGACATTGATCCGGCAACAATTGACTTGCTGATCCTCGCAACCACTAGCCCCGACCGACGCGTCCCGGCGACAGCCTCCACAGTTCAGGAGATGCTTGGTTTGAGTTGCGGAGCCATGGACCTCAATGCGGCCTGCTCAGGATTCGTTTACGGGCTTATTGCGGCACACGGGTTCATCAATCTAGGTCACCATCGCGTCTTGGTAATCGGCGCTGAAACTCTCTCGCGTATGACCGACTGGACCGACAGAGGCACTTGCATTCTCTTCGCTGACGGAGCCGGCGCGGCAGTGATCGAAAAAACTGAAGGCCCCGGTGACCTGCACGGGTGGCATGTTGACAGCAATGGGGCACTCGAAAGCGCTCTTTATTGTGACTTCGACGCAAAGATTGAAATGTCGGGGCAAGCGATCTTCAAAAACGCTGTTCTTGCGATGGAACACGCTGCTCGACAGTCACTAGAAATGGCTGAGATGTCCGCAGCAGACATTGACATAGTTATCCCCCACCAAGCCAACGTTCGAATTGTCGAAGCATCTTGCAAGCGGCTTGGTATTCCCTACGAAAAAACTTCGATGGTTATTCATCGAACCGGAAACACATCCTCTGCTTCGGTCCCTCTCGCCCTTGAAGACGCATGGAGCAGGGGGCGAGTGAAAAAGGGGGATCGCCTGTTACTCGTCGGTTTTGGCGCTGGAATGACATCTGCGGCGGCGGTAATCACGTGGGATGGCAAATGAAAGAAGAGCGAACAGTCTTAGTGACCGGTGGCAGCCGAGGCATCGGGCTGGCGTCTGCGAAGCTGTTCGCCGACGCTGGTCACCGCGTCGCTGTAACTTCCAGAAACCCTGAAGTCATAGACGACCGCATCTTCTCTGTGGCATGCGATCAAACAGATAGTGACGCTGTTGATGTCGCATTCGCAGCCATCGAAGCTGAACTTGGCGCAGTTCAAGTGTTAGTGGCGAACGCTGGAATCACCCGCGATCAACTACTACTGCGAATGTCAGATGACGATTTCACCGAAGTTGTGAACACCAACCTAAATGGCGCTTATCGCGTTGCGCGAAGGGCGGCGCGCCCAATGCTAAGAGCCCGCTGGGGCCGACTCATCTTCGTCTCGTCAGTGGTCGGCCTTCTAGGCTCCGCTGGTCAGGTCAATTACGCGGCAAGTAAAGCTGGGCTGATCGGCATGGCCCGATCGATGGCTCGCGAACTTGGTTCGAGAAACATCACCGCCAATGTCGTGGCGCCTGGTCCGGTGGCGACAGAGATGTTGGCGTCTCTAACCGAGGAACAACGAACAGCAATCACCAACCAGGTACCTTTGGGTCGAGTTGCACAACCTCAAGAAATCGCTGAAATCATAAATTTTCTCGCCTCAGAATCAGGCGCATACATCACAGGCGCCGTGATTCCAGTAGATGGCGGACTAGGCATGGGTCATTGACCTTGAGCCTCTACACTTTCCACAGTCCCATGACATAAGGAATACCTGAATGAGCGACAACTTCGAGCGATTCAAGAACTGCGCCGTGGAGGTCTTGGCAGTGGACGTGTCCGCTGTTACTCCCGAGGCGAACTTTGCAGACGACCTTGATGCAGACAGCCTTGACCTAGTTGAACTAGTGATGGCTCTTGAAGAAGAATTCGATATCACCGTCGAGGAAGAAGAGCTTTCGGACGTGGCCACAGTTGCCGACGCGTTGGCACTGGTTGAGTCCAAACTGTGAGCGAAAAGCGCAGGGTCGCAATCGTGGGCCTTGGGGTTGTTTCCTGCGCTGGGACAGGGTTAGACGCGTTCTGGGAGGGATTGACCTCCGCCGCCCCTGAAGGGGAACGACGCGTCCATGACTTTGACCCTCTTGCATATTACGACAACTCCAAAGAAGCACGGCGAGCCGACCGATCTCAGCAAATGGCAATCGCAACCGCCATGATGGCCATCGAAGATGCTGGCGAACTCAACGCCGATCCGGACCGTTGCGGCGTGATCTATGCAACAGGAGTCGGAGGACTGCAAACCTTCGAGGAACAAGTATTAGTCCATGATCGCAAAGGCGCTCGTCGCGTATCCCCTTTCATGGTCCCGATGATCATGCCCAACGCCCCAGGGGCTGCGATTTCCATGCGCTTCGGACTACAGGGGCCCAATGAGACCATCACCACGGCATGCGCAGCGAGCACCCATGCCTTGGGGTATGCCGCCCGTCTCATCCAAATGGGTTACGCCGATGTGATTGTGTCCGGTGGAGCCGAATCGGTGATGTCGCCGGTAGGGATGGCGGGTTTTCAGAATATGACTGCCTTGTCATCTTCAGGTAAATCCATGCCGTTCGACCGGGATCGCGACGGTTTCATGATGACGGAGGGGTCAGCGACTCTGATTCTTGAAGAAATGGAATCTGCTCGAGCGAGAGGCGCCCAAATCTATGGAGAAATTCTCGGGTCGGGATCTAACGCCGATGCTCACCACATCACCGCGCCGTCGCCAGGTGGCCACGGCGCTGCGCGCTGTATGCAGTTGGCGATCGAGGACGCCGGGCTCACCAGCAGCGAAATCTGTTACGTAAACGCTCACGGAACCTCAACCCCGTTGAACGACGCGGCCGAAGCAGAAGCGCTGTCTAAAGTATTTGGAGGGAACGGCCCTCCAGTCACTTCCACTAAGGGAGTTACTGGCCACGCGCTAGGCGCCGCAGGCGCTATGGAAGCGACTTCTATTCTTATCTCGTTTCAGCGCAGCCAAATTCCTCCCACCGCAGGGTTCACTAATCCTGATCCCGAAATGCCCGATATCAATCTGGTGACAGGTGCTTCTCAAGATTGGGAGCCTGGTCCGTCCATGTCCAATTCCTTCGGATTTGGAGGACACAACGGCTGTCTGGTCCTCGCTCCTGTTGGCACATAGCTCAATTCTCTTATAGCAATCGAAGCGCCGCTGTTACACCTGCAGCTACCACCAAGACCCATGCAAATGGGGCTCCGCGTCGCGCTGCTAAACCTCCAACGAGGAGACCGACCGTGCCGGCTCCAACGTTGAGTGTTCCTCCCCCATCGAGGGTTTGCACCACGATGAGGCCTGCCAATACGGCTGGGGTAAGACCGCTGAGCACTCGGTTGAGGCGCAGAGTAGGGCGCGTTGTGTTGGCAGCTACAAGGCCTCCGAGTTTAAAGAAGTAGCAGCCGCCAGCGAGGCTGAAGATCATCACCCAACTCATGGGTGCCGTCTCTTTCCTTTTTTGTTGCCAACACCAGCGGCTACAACAGCGCCGAGCGCCGCCGCCAGCACAGGAAGCCCTTGGGGCAAAATCGGAATACTAATTACAGCTATTACTGCTCCCAGCAGAGCCGCGAGTCTTTTCCTTCGATCTGACAGGTGGGGAAGCAAAAGAGCGAGGAATCCCGCCGGGAACGCCGCGTCTAATCCCCAAGAAAGAGGATCTCCCACGACTTGGCCTGCAAATACCCCGACCAAGGTTCCAGCGTTCCAAAAAATAAAAACAGAAATTCCAGTGACCCAGAAAACTTCCTGTGACACCTCCGGCACTGGCTGGGCTTTACTCATAGCTGCTGTTTCGTCAATAACGAGTTGTGCAGCTATCAAGCGTTTCAGTCCGTTCGTTGGAAGTGTTTGGGCAATCGAAAGGGAGTAAACACCGTTGCGAGCAGCCAGTAACAGCGCTGTTCCTAAAGCGGACAGTGGTTCGCCTCCCGAACTGACGATTCCTATTGCGGCGAATTGGGACGCGCCGGTAAACACAAGGAGCGACATCGTCGTGGCCTTAAAAGCAGAAAGGCCCGAGGCCGATGCAAGGACCCCGAAAGTTACTCCGAAAATGCCAACCGCGACTCCGAGGAGAAAGCCGTCTCGCCGATGATCTCCAGCCCTAAACAGCCTTAGACGGTCACCCACGTCGCGACATCTCGCGTCCTACAGGTCGACCGCGTCGGCGATCACGAACATCATCTCGACCTGGCAGGCAATTTCACCGTCCACAGACGCTAATCCAGTTGCTTTGCCAGCCATTTTGGACATCCGTCCGAGGTTTGCCTCCAAAGTAAGCGTGTCGCCTGGAATAACTTGGCGGCGGAAACGCGCCTTGTCAATACCTCCGAAGAGTGGCAGTTTACCTTCGAAGTGTTCGTCGCTAAGGGCTGCTAGCCCTGCGGTCTGAGCTAAGGCCTCGACTATCAACACTCCCGGCAGGGTAGGTCTACTCGGAAAGTGGCCTGCGAAAAAGGCTTCGTTGCCTGTTAGGCGCCATATTGCGGTGCAGGAAACGCCGGGCTCCAATTCTATTATTTCGTCGCAAAAAAGGAACGGGGGGCGGTGCGCCAAAAGGTCCGCGGGTTTGGGATAGTCACTCATTGCTCTCCTCCAACGCCATCAGTAACCGGTGTGGGGTTTCTTTGGGGGAAATTTTCATCCAAACATTTTCGATACGGCCGGTTGCCGAGATAAGGAACAGCGAACGTAGTATCCCTTCGTACTCCCGACCGTAAAGTTTTTTGGGGCCCCAAGCTCGATATTTTGTTGCGATTTTGTGATCAGGGTCAGACAAAAGTGGAAAACCAAACTGGTGTTTTTCGTCCCACCGAGCTTGTGCCTTGGGGCTATCTGGACTGATTCCGACAATCTGGACGTCGTCAGCTTGCCGCGCTATGTCACGCAATCCACACGCCTGCACCGTACATCCGCCGGTGTTCGCCTTTGGATAGAAGAAGAGCGCAATCCGCCGATTCTGTTGGTCTGTTAAACGCCATTTTTGTTGGCACTGGTCCAAAAGCGTAAAAGCTGGTGCGCGATCTCCGGGTTTCAGCATTCGGCCAACATAGCGATCCTATGCTCGTTACCCTGCCATCCAAACAAAAATTAGCTGTCGAAATCTTCGAAAAACCCGACCCTCACGTGGGCAAGAACCGCCTCAATTTCTTGTTCGCTGAGGCTTGCCCCGAATCCAGGCATTGAGCGTCTCCCTCGTTCGATGATCTGGCGATGCTCGTCGTAAGAGAATTTGTGGCCCTTTCCTCGAAGATGGGGGCCGAAGCCACCGGAACCATCCGCTCCGTGGCATGTTGCGCAGGTATCTCTGTACACCACTGCACCGAGTGTTAACGCGTCGCGAGAGTATTCCTCCGCGGTTGGACCTCTTGTGGACCAATCCGTTCCATCGCCGCACCCAACACAGAGCCCAAAGGCGATGAGTGTCACCAAGAACAATCGCGGTACCCAGTGGTTCATTTCAGTAACTGCCGTTCACCACCGACGCCGGAGTATTTACTGGGCGCCTCTGTCCAACGACGAGATAGCCAGTGAGGGTCTCGAAAGTGCGCATGGAAATGGTCGGGTATTTGGCGCATGATTCGGTCTAGGGAACCGACGTCGTGTCCGAATCGACGGACCCCGGCCTCTGTAAGACGAGCAAGCATCCATTCCACTTCGTCGGTTTTGGGCGCAGTTCCGTGAGATTTCCACACAACCATGGGCGTGGAACAAGCCTCGCAGTCGGCAACCCAGCAAACTTCGTCCTCGTAGTACCAATGAGTAAATCTGGCAGCTTCACAGAGTTCGCACTGTTCGTCGAAGAGCACGTTTTTCATTGATAACCGGCTTCAGCCTGCGTCTAGGGCGTTCCGATAAGAAGCGATAAGATCTCCCACTCCCTCCGCTCCTTCGCCATCTAATAACCGCCGCACAACAGTTGATCCGATGATGACTCCGTCGGCGACGGAACAAGCCTCTACTGCTTGCTCAGGTGAGCCGATGCCAACCCCTGTTAGAACCGGCTTATCAGTCACTTGTTTGCACCGTCCCGCGATTTCGGTCGCGGTCGCCGCCAGATTCGCTCGTTCACCGGTGACGCCAAGCAACCCCACCGCATAAACAAACCCTTTGGAAGCTTCGCACAAATCGGCGAGTCGGTCTTCAGGCGTAGTGGGAGCGGCCAACATGATGGTCTCGATCCCGGCAGCGGCCGCGGCTTCCCTCCAGGGGGCTGATTCGACGAGAGGTAAGTCAGGCAGAATTGCCGCGTCGATACCCGAGTTAGCTAACGTCGCCGCGAACCTTTCGTGACCTGCATGATGCGCCAAGTTGTAATAGGTCATCACAGCATGAGGTACCCCAGTGTCCAGATTCGGTACTGCGGCTAACACTGAGGCTGGTGAGGCGCCAGCTTCCAGCGCTATCTGGCTCGCTTTTTGTATTACAGGTCCATCCATCACGGGGTCAGAAAATGGGATCCCAATTTCGATCGCGTCGGCTCCCGCAGCTGCCGCTGTTTCGACAGCGGCCTCCCATCCTTCGTACCCGCCAGTGATGTAAGCGACTAACAGCTTTGATCCGGTGTCTCTTCGGTCGCGAAGAAATCGTTCCATTCGCCCGATTTTCGAGGCTGAGTTCACTGCTTGTTTCCCGGTCCCAAGATCGTCATCATCTGGTCGACGTCTTTATCTCCACGCCCGGACAAGTTCAGGAGCACCACTTGCCCTCGAAGCGAAGCTGCTTCGCGAACTACCCAAGCAAGAGCATGGGCAGATTCAAGTGCTGGGATAATTCCTTCGATGCGGGCGAGAAGTTGAAAGGCGTTGACGACTTCGTCATCATTCACTGATGGATATTCAGCGCGACCGATAGAAGCAAGATAGGCGTGCTCTGGGCCAACACCGGGATAATCGAGTCCGGCGGAAATGGATTCAGCTTCTTGGACCTGTCCAACTTCGTCCTGCAGGAGGTAGGACAGCATCCCGTGCACCACTCCGGGAACTCCTCTTCCGACAGCCGCGCCGCCTGCGGGCTCCACCCCCACCAGCCGGACGTCGGTATCAGCGAATCCTGAAAAAATACCGGCTGCGTTGCTACCTCCTCCGACGCATGCAACAACTACGTCGGGGAATCGTTTCATTAGCGCTAGGCATTGCTCGCGAGCTTCGTCCCCGATCACGTGATGGAAGGTGCGGACCATCCATGGGTAGGGATGAGGACCCATCACTGACCCAAGGCAATAGTGAGTGTTTTCGACCGTGGCGACCCAGTCCCGTAGCGCTTCATTGACGGCATCCTTGAGCGTTCTACTGCCCGAAGAAACTGATTCGACTTCAGCACCGAGGAGTTGCATTCGAAAAACGTTGAGTTCCTGTCGCTCCATGTCGACTTCACCCATGTACACCTTGCATTCCATGTCCAGCAACGCGGCAGCCGTAGCCGTAGCAACTCCGTGTTGCCCTGCTCCTGTTTCTGCAACGAGACGAGACTTTCCCATACGCCGCGCAAGCAAGGCCTGTCCGATGACGTTGTTGATCTTGTGGGACCCCGTATGGTTCAGATCCTCTCGCTTGAGGAGCACCCGGACATCTAACTGCTCCGATAGGCGAAAGCACTCCGTTAATGCAGAGGGTCGACCACCAAAATCAGTGAGGATTTGATGGAATTCCTTGACAAAAGCAGGGTCATTCCAAGCATCTCGAAAGGCTTCTTCTAGCTCTTCACAAGCAGGCACTAGCGTTTCAGGGACGAAACGACCTCCAAATTCGCCGAAACGTCCTCCGTCCGTCGGGTCGGTCATCACCATGGGTTCAACCTATCGGTGCCGTTGTCAACGTCATCATTCATCACGCCAGTCGTAGGGGTGGGGGGCGTCAGGATCAAATTCCTCGCCAGTTGGCTCCATTGCTGCTTCAGCCGCTCGGGCATTGAGAACGAACTCCCGCACCTTCACCGGATCTTTTGTACCAGGAGAGGATTCAACTCCACTAGCTACGTCTACTCCCCACGGCCGCACGATCCGAACTGCTTGACCCACATTTTGGGGGTGCAAGCCTCCCGCCAAAATCAGTGGTCGGCCTCGTTCGCGACCATCAAGCATGGACCAATCAAAAACTTCGCCGGAACCAGGCTCTGGAGCGTCAACTAGTACCGCGCTCGCAGAATAACGGTCGAGGTGGTCAATAGCAGCGTCGCCTGCTGTGAAGGCTTTGATGAGGTACGGAATTCGTTGCGCAACCCAAGAGCTGTCGTTACTGGTCTCTCGGCCATGAAGTTGGGCGGCCTGAAGACCGGCTTCATGGGTGATTTCTACAACTCTCTCCTTCAGTTCGTTTTGAAATATTCCTACCGTGAGCACTCCGCCAGGGAGTCTGCGAACGATATCTCTAGCCGTCGCCGGTCGGATTTGGCGTGGGGAACCGGGCACGAAGTTAAACCCTAAGGCGTCGGCTCCCATTCCAACAGCAAGAAGTGCGTCCTCCTCGGTGGTGACGCCGCAGATCTTTACGAACATCAGACAGCCTCTCGGAGCGCGGCTACGGCGGCCGTCGCGTCGCCGCTGGTGACGAGTGTTTCTCCGACAAGGATCGCTGCATAACCGGCCTGACGCAACCTTGCAGCGTCCGCCGGGCCTCGAACCCCAGACTCGGCGACAGCTATTACATCGTCAGGAATGAGCTTCGCCATTCGTGCGGCTCTCTCGTGGTCAACTTCAAAGGTGATGAGGTTTCTTTGATTCACTCCGATGAGTCCAGCACCGATCTCTAACGCTGTCTCAAGTTCAGCTTCGTCGTGGGTTTCAACCAACGCATCTAATCCGAGTTCGCCTGAAAGCGAAAAGAAACGTTGGAGTTCTTGTTTCGATAATGCTGCCACGATCAGTAACACCGCGTCGGCTCCCATTAGTCGGGCATCAAGGATGTCGCGTTCGTGGACGGTGAAATCTTTTCTTAAAACGGGAAGTTTTACAGCAGCCCGTGCCATTTCTAAGTCTGCTCGGGATCCGCCAAAATTAGCCTCGTCGGTAAGAACCGAGAGGCAAGCCGCTCCACCTGCGGCATATTTGCGAGCTAAGGCCGATGGATTTAGGTCTACGAAAAGATCGCCCTTGGAGGGTGAACGGCGTTTTATCTCAGCGATAACACATAGTGCTGGTTGACTCAAAGACGAACGAAACCCTCGGGTCTCTGGGAGCAACATCGCTTCCGCGAACAACTGTTCTACTGATCGTTGGTCAGCCAATGCCCGAGCGCGGTGCTCTGCGATGATCCGATCTAAGTAAGTTCCGTTACCGACGCTCATGGTCGCGTCGCCTCCCAATAGCTGACGTTGCAGCAATCGCCGGGATTTCCCTCAGAGCTCAAGCCCTTTCGCGCACACGGGCTCTAAGAAAATTAGTTCTGGGCGGGTAGCCATGTACTCCCCTGTAGATCGACCGAAATCTTTCATCGCATCGGACCCACCATGCGTTGCCAGCGCGTCGCTATCTGAGTACATCTCATAGAACCAGATAACATTTTCGTCGTTCTGGTCCTTATGGGCGACGTATACCTCGGTACCGGGCTCACCCGAAACGTTTCGCATTCCTAAGTCAGCAATCACGCTCAACAACGCGTCGCGTTGGCCTTCTTTAGCGGTCAGTTTGGCTAGAAGTGCAGGCTTGGCCACGATAATCATCTCCCATTGGGTAGGTGCGGCGGTCGGCAACACCAATACGTTCGATCAGAGGGTAGCGCTCTACCACTTTCAAGGTTTCGGTTATAACCCGGCATCGTGTATCGAGGCAACGTTCACTAGTACCCCCTCAGGTCCATCCGCAACGTCTACATCGGCGCGAAGCCGAGCGAATCCTATGTACGGAGCGTCTTTAGGAATGCTCAATATTTCACCGACTTTGGCGTCTTCGAATTTGAGTTCATCGCCTGGAGCTAGCGCGCCGGCACTCTCCACACGTCGGATCAAGCGACGACCTCCTGATCGGGAATCAATTCGCTCAACGAGTTCTTGGCCGCGGTAGCAGCCTTTACCAAAAGACACGGCAATGTCTAATAGGTCGGTTTCGTTGGGGATGCCTCCGATCTCTACTTCGCGCCCGATCACTGGCAGCCCCTTGGCTAAACGAAGGCGTTCGTATTCTTCGCCCGAGCATTCAGGTAAATCTAAGGACGGTGAAGCCCCAAGCAAGTCGATATATTCGGTGCCCGGCCAAGCTGAGGGTGCTGCCACTTCAACATCGTGGGCTTTTGAAAGATCAGCTTGACCCAAAACAGCGATCATTCTCCAACGCGACAAAGTGAACTCAATTTTTGAACGAAGTTTGAAGCGTTCCAAAGAAGACTTGAGGAGTTCGCCATGATCGACTTCTGTATCGAGAACATATTGCTCGTGTTCAGAGCGAGTGATCCGAAACAGGCTTTCGATGTTGCCCTTGGGTTCAAGGAGAAACGACAGTCTCGATTCTCCAATGGTCATGTCATCAACGTCTTGAGAGATTTGTCCGTGTAGATACATCTCCGCGTCTGACCCCTCTACGACCACTACATCGCGAGGCGTTGCCCTGATCACACTATTCATCGCTGACCCGTCAACAATTCGACGGCGTTATTGATCAGACGGATACCTACTTCATCGTCCAAAGACATGATCGACTCAGGATGGAACTGAACCGCACAAATTGGTAACTCGCGATGTTCGATGGCCATAACAACCCCATCATCAACGCTGGTAGCAGTGATTTCTAAATCATCGGGTACTCGGTCTCGTTTGGCGAACAAGGAGTGATACCGGCCCGCCCGAAACTCGGTCGGTAAACCGTGAAACAACTGGCCGCCAAGGACTTGAACGGATGAAGGTTTCCCATGCATTGGAGTTTCCAATTGCCCCAATTCACCTCCGAAATACTCAACGATCGCCTGCAACCCGAGGCATACTCCAAAAATCGGCACTCCGAGATCTACAGCCGCCTCAATGGTGGCCGAAATATCGTAATCGGAAGGAGAACCAGGCCCTGGTGACAGCACCAACAAATCGGGTCGCTGCGCAGCTATATCGCTCAGAGGAAATCCGCTTCGTTGGGTCCGTACGTCGGCTCCGGTCTGACGCAAGTAATTCGCCAACGTGTGGACGAACGAATCCATGTGGTCGACAAGTAAAACCCGCTTTTCGTCAACTGACCGAGGGAAAGATGGTGCCTCCGTATGTCTACGAGGCAATCGCAGGGCATCCAAAAAAGCTGACGCTTTGAGCTCTGTTTCTTCTTCTTCAGCAACGGGGTCTGAATCCCAAAGAAGGGTTGCCCCGACTCGAACCTCCGCATGACCATCTTTAATTCTTATTGTCCTTAGCGTCAGCCCGGTATTGAGGCCACCATCAAATCCGACTTTTCCAATCGCCCCGCCGTACCAAGCCCGCGAGCTCTTTTCATGCGCCTCAAGGAACATCATCGCTGCGGTCTTGGGTGCACCTGTCACCGTCACAGCCCATGTGTGGGTTAGGAACGCATCGAGGGCATCAAACTCGGGACGGAGGCGTCCCTCAATATGATCCACTGTGTGAATCAGTCTCGAATACATCTCAATTTGGCGCCGCCCAATAACTTTGACGGAACCGGGAATACAGATTCTGCTTTTATCGTTGCGATCAACGTCGGTGCACATGGTGAGCTCCGACTCATCTTTCTCTGAATTCAACAGCGCGAGAATCTGTGAGGCGTCATCGAGAGGATCTTGGCCTCGAGCGATGGTGCCTGAAATTGGGCAAGTCTCAACTCGATCGCCTTCAACCCGAACATACATTTCCGGGGATGCTCCGACTAGCCATTCCGCCTGACCCAAATTGATAAGGAACCCGTAAGGCGATGGGTTCTGTTCCTTCAAACGACGAAACAACTCGGATGGTGGTTCAGGAGACGGTTCGACAAAGGTTTGACTCGAAACCACTTCAAACAGGTCACCTCGTGAGAAGTATTCGCGAGCAACCTCGACCGCTTGGGAATACTCACCTGGGCGGTGATCGCGTTGAGCCTCAAGGTCCAAGTCAGGCTGGTACGCGTCTCTAGTGCCACCTCTGCTTAGACCCACGGTGCTTACGTCATCGAATCCGAACTCGTAATAACGACGCTCGGCGATGCCGCCCTGATGGTCAACGACAATCAGGTCATCGGGAATGTAGAGAACAAGGTCCCTTTGGTCTTCGGGTCGCGCCAACTGCAGTGCAATCGGTTCGAATTGAAATGCGAGGTCGTACCCAAATGCCCCGTATAGCCCGAGATGTTCATCTGGACCTGCGAAAAGATCAACTATTGCTCGCACTGCTGAAAAGGCAGACGGTTGGCGACTTCTATTCTCTTCTTCGAAACGCCCGGCCGGCCGTTCGACGTTACAAATCAACGAGTTAGACGTTTGATCACCTACAGAGACTCCATCCACGTTCCCCATGGCGCGTCCCAGCGGCGGCAGCAGTACCTGCCCGCGCTCATTAAGGGCGTGGAGACGAACCTCTTGATTGTGGCTAGTTACGGCCAGGGGAGGATCAACGAAACCCAAATCCCAGCGCGTGTAACGCCCCGGATACTCATAGCTCGAGGACAGGAGCACTCCGCGCGCTGAATCAAGTCGATCAACAAGGTCTTCGACAGCAACTTCGGGTTCGATGGGCGCGACTTCTACGCTGACCTCGATCCCACCTTTTGTGGTGTAGTCCCAAAGGTTGTGCCCAGACGAATCAGCCATGTTGATCAGAGGTAAAGACCAGTGCTACCGGGCTCCACGCGCGGCGCCGCAATCGCGTGGACATCACGCTCACGCAAGATGAGGAAGTCATCGCCATGCACTTCGACTTCATATCGATCTTCTGGACTGAATAAGACCTGGTCGCCTTCCTCCGCGCTACGAACATTCGGTCCAGCTCCTACCACCTCGCCCCATACCAAACGTTTTTGTTGCTGAGCGGTAGCGGGGATCAAGATTCCACCGCTACTGCGCCGTTCAGCCTCATCTGTGGGCATCCGAACCAAGATGCGGTCGTGCAGCATCTTGATCGGACGTTTCGGATTTTGGTCGTTGGATTCGTCGCTCGGTTCTGCGGCCACAGACGCACGGTACCGTCTCTAGTCATGAACGCGGAAGTCGGTTTCCCTCAAACGACCATTTTTACCACTAGCGACGGCTTTGAATTGGAGGCAGAATTTCTCCTGCCTGCACAAATTCAAGCGATCGCTGTGCTTTCACACCCCCATCCGTTGTACGGCGGGGACATGCGCAACAACGTTATTCAGTCACTCTTTGAGTCTCTGCCCGAAAGCTCCATCGGAACTCTCAGGTACAACTTTCGTGGTGCTGGAGTATCCGAAGGCACACACGGCAAAGGAGAATTGGAGAGACTTGATGCCGAAGCTGCGTTTACTTACGCGGGTTCGTTGGGGGACTCAATTCCCATAATTTCTGTCGGGTATTCTTTTGGAGCTGATGTCTCGTTGTCAACTGATCATTCGAACCTCGCTGGCTGGGTTGGTATTGCTGCACCTCTTTCGTTACTTAAACCCCAACAGATGCCAGCAGGCCACGATGAACGTCCAACCTTGCTATTGGTGCCTCAGCACGATCAATACCGGTCCCCTGACGAAGCAGCGACTATCTCCCACTCTTGGGATTCCACTTCGTTGTCAATCATTGATGGTGGCGATCACTTCCTCATGGGATCCTCGAAACCAGTAAGCGAAGCGACCGCTGCGTTCGTGAAAAAAATTATTGACTCCTGACAGCGGCTCCTTTACTTGTTGAATCGGTGTCGATTCGCTGCGACTCGACGGTAAACAGCGAAGGCGACCCATGAAATGGGTGTAATCGTCATCGCCCGCCCCAACAACCCCCAGACTCCTCCAACTCCCTGGAGGGCTCGTCCGATTGCTTCATGCCCAGCTAGACGTTCGTTTTCGTTGATCCACCAGACGGAACGTTTTGCCTCTATGCGGGAGAGTCCGAGGCTTCTCAAATCGTCCTCGGTGCCCGAACTCATCGGAAAGTCCGCCCTTTTTTTCAACCAATTAGCGCATCGACAACAAAAGTCGCATTCTCCGTCATAGACCAGCACTGTCGCCTCCTGAACTTGGAGCACAAGTTACGCGCTCCCGGGCCTGGCAATCCTCTTGGGTCAGGGCAGCAACTTCAACTTGTTCCCCAAATGTGAAAGAACACAAGATTCTTTGTCCGTTTAGATCGTATGCATCTAGATCGGCGAGGGACATCTGCCGTGGTGTTTGAAATAACTCCCTAGAGAACTATCTCGCTACCTAGGCAGACCTGTACCCTGCCTTGCGAGAGAACGGACCGCTCGTACCTTTTTCCCCCTGCCTGCTCCGCTGGCGCTGCGACCGGTCCTTAGCAAGGAATACGTGAGTACATCTTTTATAGAACTCGGTGTGTCCGAGTCGCTGACGCGTGTGTTGGCAAAGTCCGGTATCGATGTTCCATTTGAGATACAAACTGCGACAATCCCTGACGCCTTAGCCCGTCGAGATATCTGTGGTCGCGCTCCCACTGGTTCAGGGAAAACTATTGCTTTCGGCATTCCGCTAATTGCCCACACAGTTAGTTCTAAGCCGCGATCTCCGCGTGCTTTAGTCCTAGTGCCGACCCGAGAATTGGCTGAGCAAATCGCTAATGATCTCCGACCCCTAGCACGAACGAAGAATTTGTGGGTTATGTCGGCTTATGGCGGAACCAACATCAACCGCCAGATCCAACAACTCGCCAAGTGTGTGGATGTTGTGATCGCCTGCCCTGGGCGACTCCGCGATCTGATCGACCGAAAAGCGTTGACTCTCGGGGATGTAGAGACCGTCGTTGTTGACGAAGCCGACCGCATGGCGGACATGGGTTTTTTGCCCGAGGTCCGCAAGCTTCTTGATCTCACTTCCTCAAGAAGGCAAACACTCTTGTTCTCAGCGACACTCGATGGAGATGTCGCAACCCTCACTCGCGATTACCAGAACAATCCTGTGCGTCACGAAGTTGGACCGTCGACACCAGATGTCGGTTCAATGACTCATTTCTTTTGGGAAGTTGACCGCAGCGAACGCGTCGAGCAAGCCACCAAAGTTATCCGAAATAGCGGTAAGACTGTGGTGTTCGTTCGGACTCGACACGGTGTCGATCGCGTTACAAAGCAACTGAAACGTAGCGGTGTCGAAGCCGTTGCAATTCACGGTGCACGTTCACAAAGCCAACGCGATCGCTCGCTTAAACAATTCACAGACGGTCAAGCGTTGGCCCTCATCGCGACCGACGTCGCAGCTCGAGGTCTTCACATTGACGATGTCTCATGTGTGTTGCATTTCGACCCACCTGAAGATCACAAGGCTTACCTCCATCGAAGCGGCCGAACGGCCCGTGCTGGCGCTACCGGTGTGGTTGTATCTTTCGTGGATCGCTCCCAACATAAATCGGTGAAGCTGCTGCAAAGAAAACTTGGCCTCCAAGTTCCGCTATCGAAACCTGCCTTCGAGGAGCTAAGCGACTCTCCCCCAAAACTTCTCACGACGAAGTCTCAGAATCGAAACAACGATTCCCAAAATTCTCAGACTCAACGCCCGCAAAAGGGAAAGCAAACAAACTCGTCGAATAACTCAGCCGGTCAAAAGAGGAATCGAAAGCCCCAGGGGAAGAAGTCGCACAGTACAACTTCCAAACATCGAAACGGGCAACGCACAGGGCCGGCCGGCCGCGCTAACAGCCACAACAGATCGTCGGGCAATAGCAAAAAACGATCTCACTCCAATAAGGCTCGCTCTCACCGCTGATCTCAGTGTCGTTCGGACTGGGGCGCGCCCGCGTACCCGAGTTCTTTCAAATATTTCAAGGCTGACCGGGATCACGACCGCTCGTCTCAAATATGTCAAGCTGTATGGCTTGCCTCAACCTGTCAGGAGACAATTAGCCATTTGGGAGATTGTCGTCAAGATCCGCGAAACCCTTGGAGTCCAACCACCACGAATTACCTAAGGGCCGAAGGTACCCACACGAGGGACCTCCAAAATGCGTTCCCAGAATCAACGTGTGATCATCGCAGTATCGCTCAGCGAAACGCCGGCGCATGGTAATCGCTGCTGGTTTATCGACATCAGGTTCACTTGACCAGTGAGGGAGTTCAAATTGAATGGGATGATGACATAGGTCACCGGTGATGATCGCGTCCTCTCCTCCCGATGAGATGCAAACACTGTGATGGCCTGGAGTATGACCTGGGGTTGGTTCCAGCCAAATAGCGTCATTTAGTTGCATATCACTTTGCACAAGTTCAGCTAAACCAGCATCGATACAGGGTTGGATGCTGTCCCCTACAACGTCACCATAAACTTGAGGTTCCACGCGCCAGTGAGCCCATTCAGTCTCGCCGAACAGATAGCGAGCTTTAGGGAAAGTCGGTTGCCAAACCCCATTAAGTAATCGCGTATTCCAGCCAACGTGATCGACGTGAAGATGCGTGCAGATCACGGCGGTAACGTCATCTGGGCCAAACCCTGCTTCTGTCATCTTTTGCATAAAATCTGTATCAAGATTGCTCAGAGCGTCAAAATTGGGTCGTGCCTTGTCGTTTCCGGCGCAAGTGTCAACAACGATTTTCTCATCGCCAATTTCGATACAAAAAGCGTGGAATGAAAGCCGGATCCGCCCATTTTCGCGGTCCGCAAACGGCCCCAAGATCCAGTCGTGTTCGAGCACCGCTGCTGAGTTCGCATCGGGTATCACCGCCGACCCCGGCCACATCTGCTCCATTTCTACAACTTTGGTAATTTTCGCTTCGCCGATATTCCAGGTTTGCATCTTGTCGATCCCCTCGTTAAAGCTTTCCTGCTGCAGGCTCAATTCGGTTATAACGGCACCGGGCGAGCACCAGCTAACCGAGCCCTTTTGCGAGAGCACCACGCGAATCCGTTGATGACAGACGCAAGGGCAAAGCCGCCTGGTACTCCGGAGAGTCATACCAGTCTCGGAAGGCTTCCTCATCGTCAAATTCGAGAATCACCAACCTCGAACCATGCCAATCCCCTTCGATAGAACGCACGTCGTCGTCGACAACAAGCGCTCGACCTCGCCCAAGCGAAGATGCCCTAGCGGCTTTCATATAGTTCTCCAGGCCAGCCGGATCATTGACCTGCTCTTGTACAACAAAATAAACCGACATTTCGCCCCCATTGTCCACCTGCGTGATGCAAGTGTCTCCGACTCTAGGACGTTTACGCTAACCACGTTCGATACGAGGAGACGCCCCTCAGGACTTCACAGGAGATACAAATTCTGACGCTTAGGACTCAGTGATTCGCGCTATCGGAGAAACTTGGGCGGTTGAGCTGTCGCTCCAATACTCGTCTCGAAGAAGCCTTTTATACAATTTTCCTGTGGGAAGCCGAGGCAGCTCATCTCGAAAGTCGACCGATCTTGGGACCTTGAACGCGGCGATGTGCTCACGGGCATAGTCGAGTAATCGCCTCTCAAGATTTTGTGTTCCTTCTGTTCCTTCTGCCGGTTGGACTACCGCTTTTACTTCTTCACCGAAATCAGCATTGGGTACCCCAAATACAGCAACATCAGCTACTTCAGGGTGAACAATCAAACAGTCCTCAATCTCTTGCGGGTAGATATTGACTCCGCCGGAGATAATCATGAACGACTTGCGATCCGTTAGGTAAAGAAACCCATCCTCATCAACCCGTCCAACATCACCCAGAGTTGTCCACAAACGATGGTCGGGATGCTGCGAATTTCGGGTCTTTTCAGGGGCGTTGTGGTACTCGAAAGCTTGTTCCTCGCGTTCGAAATAGATAAGCCCAGGCTCATCAGCTTCAACTTCTACACCATCGTCGTCACAGATGTGAATAGCCCCAATTAGGGGCTTTCCCACGGTCCCTGGATGAGCAATCCAATCTTGTGGACCTACGTAGCAAAAGCCGTTCAGTTCAGTACCAGCGTAATACTCGTGCAGAATCGGCCCCCACCACCTCAACATCTGATGCTTCACTTCGATCGGGCATGGTGCTGCCGCATGAACAGCCACCTGATGACTAGATAAGTCATGGCAGTTGCGATCTGCCTCTGGCAGCTTCAACATACGTGTGAACATCGTCGGAACCCATTGGGAGTGGGTGACTCCATAGCTTTCTATCGCTTTAAGAGCATCCAGAGGGTCGAACTTTTCCAAAACGATGACCGTTCCACCGAGCGACTGCGTTCCGGTGCTAAAACCCAACGGAGCGGAGTGATACAACGGCGCTGGGGATAAATAAACCGATTGGCTGTTGATCCCAAATAATGCACCCACAAGTCCCGAGCCAATCGGGTCTGGGTCGGTGATCTGTGAGCCGTCAAGCGCTCGCTTAATGCCTTTGGGTTGGCCCGTGGTTCCAGAGCTATAAAGCATCATTGATCCCCGTGGCTGCTCCTGGAGCGGTTCAGGTGGGTAGCTCGCAATCGCCGATTCAAAATTTTCGTATCCCTCGGCAACTCCATCAAACATCAGACGGATGGGGCAAGTCCCTATGTTTGAAAGCATTTCAACGGCAACCTCTTTGACTGCTTGGCTAGCCACAAGCACCTTCGCTTCGCAGTCTCGAACGATGTATGACGCTTCTTCCGCTGTCAAAAAACGATTTACGGTTGTGAAAAACAACCCGCTACGGAGCGCACCCCAATAGGCCTCGAAATATCTGATGTGATTGTCAGCAAAGATCGCGACGTGGTCGCCCGCGCGTAGGCCGGCATTCCACATCAATTGTGCGAAGCGAGCGGACCGATCGTCGAGTTCTCTGTAGGAGAGATGCTCCCCTGTACCCGCCATGATCACAGCCGGATGATCAGGTTTTTCGTTCGCGTAGGTGCCTGGATAGCTCATACCTCGAAGCTAACCGATCCCAGATAGCTATCAATCAATTTCGGGCGGTCTAACGGCTACCCCGGCTTGGAGAAGCGCACGTTTAGCTTCCGACACGGTGTGCTCCCCAAAGTGAAAGATTGATGCTGCGAGCAGCGCGTCGGCGTGACCATCAATAGCTCCATCGATTAGATGTTGAAGCGAACCCACACCACCACTTGCGATGACCGGAACAGTGACTGCATCAGCAATGGAGCGGGTGAGTTCGAGGTCATAACCGCTTCGTGTCCCATCTCCATCCATCGAAGTAAGGAGAATTTCACCTGCTCCTCGGCGCGACACTTCAGTTGCCCAGGCAACCACGTCCAGACCCGTGTCTTCTCGACCTCCTTTGACATAAACATTCCACGTCTCGTCGTTATTTGATTTTGCATCTATAGCGACCACCACGCATTGGCTGCCGAACGACTCTGCGAGCTCGGTTATCAGCTCAGGGCGCGCAACAGCAGCTGAGTTCACCGACACCTTGTCGGCGCCCGCCCGCAGGAGCAGGCGTGCGTCGTCTACGGATCTAATTCCTCCGCCAATTGTGAAGGGTATGAAGACCTGCTCAGCGGCTCTCTCAGCTAAGTCAACGATGGTTTCGCGGTTATCGGAACTTGCAGTGATATCGAGAAAGATGATTTCGTCTGCACCTTGCTCGTCATACTGAGCAGCCAGTTCCACCGGGTCCCCTGCATCTCGAAGCGACACAAAATTGACTCCCTTGACTACCCGCCCAGCGTCGACGTCAAGGCACGGGATCACTCGCACTGTCTTCATTGATTCACCGTCGCTTCTATAGCGGCAGAAACCTGGATAGCTCCATCGTGGATTGCCTTTCCAACAATTATTCCAGCAAGGCGTCGCCCGGTGACCTCCAACTTCGCCAACTGGCGAATGTGGAGGAGGGATCCAACTCCCCCACTAGCAATCACGTCTAGTGATGTCGAGGTAAGGACAGCGCTGAGACCCTCAACATCGGGTCCGATCCCCATTCCGTCTCTATTGATCTGCGTCACTATTACCGCGTCAACTCCACCGTTTTCGAAACTGGGGAGCAAATCAAAGATGCTTTGGCCGCTGTCCGTTTCCCAACCTCGGGTTGCTACTTGGTCACCTCGAACATCGAGACCTACGGCAACCCGGTGTCCCATCTCTGTTAATTCTTGGACCAACGCAGGGTTTTCAACGGCTGCCGTCCCGAGTACACAACGAGACACACCGACTTGATACAGCTCCATCGCAGCTTCAACGCTTCTAACTCCACCTCCACTTTGCACTGGAACGTCTACTGCCCTCGCTATGGCGCCTACGGTTTCGAGGTTTTTAGGGTCCCCGGAACGGGCGGCATCAAGATCCACGACGTGGATCCACGGTGCTCCTGCATCCTGAAAGGAACGCGCTACTTCTACAGGGTCATTCTGGTATCGAATCTCGCGGTCATAGTCCCCTTGGACAAGACGGACGCACTGACCGTCCCGTATATCGATCGCAGGGTAGAGGTCAAAACTCATGAACTGGTGAGGTGCTGGAGAAAGTTCTGGGCGAAGGATTGCCCTTTTGCGCCTGATTTCTCAGGGTGAAACTGCGTTGCCCACAAGGATCCTTTCCCGACCATCGCTGTAAGGTCAACTCCGTATTCGCAGGTGGCGATTACTAGTTCGGGGTCAGTTTCGACGGCGTAACTGTGAACAAAGTACATCCACGAACGGTCCTCTATTCCCTGGAGTAGTGGGCACCCCGGAAGCCTGATGTCTAGCTGGTTCCACTGCATTTGGGGCCTGGTCAATCCGTCAGGCAGGCGACGAACCATGCCGGGTAAGACGCCCAACCCCTCAATTCCAGGTGCTTCTTCTGATTCTTCGAACAACATCTGCATCCCGACACAAATTCCAAGAAACGGAACGCCTAATTCGATGGCTGATTGAGCCAAACCGTCAAGCTTTGCTGCCCTCAACTCGCGCATACAGGTGCCAAAGTGGCCAACTCCGGGGAGAACGACACCTGCGGCATCGGCAATGAGGCCGGGATCGGCGGTTAGACGAACATCGGCGCCTGCCCGTTCGAATCCCTTCTGAGCGGACCGTAAATTTCCAATGCCATAGTCCAATACCGCTACAAGTGGCAGGCCATCACACCCATTCATCTAATAGCCCTCACAGCACGCCCTTGGTGGAAGGCATGACGTCGTCTACCACTCGAATCGCATCGTAGAGGGCCCTAGCGACCCCTTTGAAGCTCGCTTCGATGATGTGGTGAGTATTTCGGCCGCGTAGCAAGACTATGTGGAGAGTGATTCCTGAAGCCATGGTAAATCCGCGCCAAAACTCTTCACACAACTGAGGGTCAAAAGGCGGCTCACCCAGAATTTTCTCCCCTGGAGGCTCCACGTCATAGTGCAAGAACGGCCGCCCAGATAAATCGAGTACAACTTCCACTGCTGCTTCGTCCAACGGGACGGTTATTGCGGCGAAACGGCGTACTCCTTCTTTTTCGCCGAGCGCCTCACCTAGTGCTTCCCCCAGAGCTATTCCTACGTCTTCGACAGTGTGGTGTGCATCAATTTCAACGTCGCCATCACATTCGAGACGTAGGTCAAAACGAGAGTGTTTCGCCAGTTGAGCCAACATGTGGTCGAAGAAAGGCAACCCGGTGCTGACTTCTACTTGGCCGCTGCCGTCTATTTTTAGGGATAAGTCGATACGTGTTTCTTTGGTATTTCGCTGACGATCCGCTTGTCGTGTCATGCCAACGCCTCCTTAAGGGCTCCGAGGAAAATATTGTTCTCGTATTCAGTACCTAAAGTGACTCTTAGACAGTCAGACAGTCCAGGCCAATTCGAGCAATTGCGGATCAGCACGGACTGATCCACCAAGCGTTGCCAGACATAGTCACCACCCATAGAGCACGGGGTAGTTCGAAACATAATGAAGTTCGCTTGCGACGGCCACACATCTAGCCCCATGAGGGTCAGCGCCTCAGTGATCCGATCTCGTTCGGCGCCAAGCTGTGTCACTCTCTGTTCCATCTCGTCATGAAAGCGGAGCGCCACCCGACCGGCGATCTGCTTGACAGAGTCCAGATGGTAGGGAAGGACGACTTTTTCGAATTCAGGTAACATCCATGATGGCGCTACGCAGTACCCCAAACGAGCGCCAGCCATGGACCACGTCTTGGAGAACGTTCGAGTGACGATCAGGGAGTCAACAGCTTCGCCGCCGCGTAACAAATCAAGAGCTGTGAAATCAGCAAACTGGCCATAGGCCTCATCCACCACGACCACCCCATCTGAAATCTTTAGCGCTGCTTCAATGACTTCAAGACTTTCGGGGGTTCCGGTTGGGTTATTCGGAGAACAGAGAAAAATGATGTTTGGGCGATCCAGTGCCACAACTTTCTTAATCTCAGACAGGGCAACGCGATACTGAGAATCCCGTGCCGCCTCAATCACTTTGCATTGGGTCGTTCGAGCGATCTGTTGGTACATCGCGTAAGTCGGCTCGAATGTCGCAACCGTGCGGCCGCTACCCCCGAAGGTCAAACAAATAGTCTGAAGCACTTCATTAGATCCGTTAGCAACAAAAACTTGCTGCGGTTCAACTTCATGAATTGCGGCAATGTCCTCGCGGAGACTTTGAGCCAAACGATCGGGATATCGGTGCCAGTCGACGCGGCGGACCTCTTCGAGAAATGCCGCCACGAATTCTTCTGGCGGAGGAAACGGTGCCTCATTGGTGTTGAGGCGAACTTCGACATCAAGCTGAGGTGAGTGATAGCCCTCCATAGCCCGCAGATCTGATCGGATGGTGGGGCGCGTCACGAGATAACGCCTTGCTCTGCCCAACGCTCGCGTTCTCGAACCGATGCGGCGTGTGCCCATAATCCCTCAGCTGTGGCCAGCCGATCGACAGCGCCGAGTACCGCATCAAATCCGGGCTTTGATACGTCGATGATATGCATACGTTTTTGGAAATCGTTGACTGTGAGCGCACCGCTAAATCGTGCAGTTCCTGCCGTGGGCAATACATGGGAAGGCCCAGCTAGGTAATCACCGATTGATGCGGTCCCCCAAATACCCATGAAGACAGCCCCAGCGTTTTTGATTTCACTGACAAATTCGGTGGCGTTGACACACATCAACTGAAGATGCTCAGGTGCTATCTCATTGACGACCTGAACGGCAGCTTCAGGATCGTCTACTAAACAAACATAGCCATCTGACTTCAACGTAGCTAACGTCTCCGATCGACGCGGAGACAGCTTCACGATCTGTTCCACAGCGCCCACAACCTCATCGGTATATGCCTCATTCCAACTAACAAGCCAAGCTCGACCTCCAGGGCCATGTTCAGCTTGGAGGACAAGGTCAATAGCTGCTGAGCTGCTGGGACAACTCTCGTCAGCTATCACCACGATCTCTGAAGGGCCCGCAAACGCCGAGGCAATTCCGACTGCTCCCGCGACTTCTTGTTTAGCGGTGGCAACCCAAATATTGCCCGGGCCGGCAATGACGTCAACGGGAGCTATTGATTCGGTCCCATAGGCCATCGCTGCGACGGCCTGCACGCCTCCTATCTTGTACACCTCCGTTATCCCACACAGGTACGCGGCGGCCAGCACAACGGTCTCCACATCGCCTTTAAGATTTGGAGGCGTGCACAGCGTGAGTTGGTCAACTCCGGCTGCCCTCGCCGGAAGAGCCGTCATCAAAACAGTTGAGGGATACGTCGCAAGTCCCCCGGGAACGTACAAACCAGCTCTCTCTACTGGTCGAGGAACGCTCGTTACGGCTATTCCGTCTTGCTTAACCACATGAGTTTTCGGAGCTTCCGTTTCGTGAAAATGGATGATCCGGTCGTGCGCCAACGTCAGGGCATCGGCTACTGCGACATCTAAAGATTCCCACGCTTTTTTAAGGATTTTCTGTTCGATAAGAGGCGCATCGACGTCGACGCCATCAAATCGCATCGTTAGTGCTCGAATCGCCGCATCTCCGCTGTCTCGCACTTCGGCGATGATTTCGCGGACCGCGACTACGGGAGCTTCGCCCCCCAGATTCGGGCGGGGAAGGCGGTCCGCGAACGGTCCGCTTTCTCCACGAAGATCAATACGTCGAAGCACAGTCTTGAGGGTACCGGTGACAGGGTGCCGGTTCGAAGCGGATATCGCGTGACCTGCAACTCGACTGTAGGGTTCAGACATGGTTTCCCAGGCTGAATTGTCCTCGCTTCAGACAGCGATTAGAGAATTGGGCGAACGAATAACAGCGGCAGCCGACGAGCTAGTCGGAACCAGCGACGAGGGCGTCGCTATCGATCTCTACGAGGTCGAACGCAGCCTGCGAATAGCACAACGTCGGATCGCCAAAGCAACCCAAGGGCTCGATTCTTAGAGCGGCCCTAGTTTCAACCCCATTCTGAGAGCCTCTCGGCCATATCGACGATTTTCCTTGCCCGAGTCAGATGAGGGACATCCACCATCTGTCCCCTAAAACTGAATGCCATCAGACCCTTAGCCTCATTCTCAGCAAATAGTTCTAGGAGTTCGCTCGCCTCGTCAACGTCTTCAGCAGACGGAGTGAAGGATTCATTAACTATCTCGATCTGGTTCGGATGGATAGTGATTTTGCCTGTGTAGCCCATGGCGGCAGAGGCAAGACACTCGGCACGTAGACCTTCAGGATCGTTGAAATCGACGAACACTGTGTCCAGTGGCTGCTTTCCCCATGCTGTGGCACCGAGCAGACACATCACTCTCGCATATTCAAATACGGGTAAATAGCTTCCGTCGGAGGCGCGATTGCCTCTAGAGCCAATAGCAGCAGACAAATCTTCGGCTCCCCAGGTAAGAGCATCCACTCTTGTATTTGCTGCTAAATCCCTTATGTTCAAGAGACCTTGGGGAGTTTCAGTTCCGAGGATAAGCAGCTTGACCTGACCTTCGGGGTGGCCACACGCCACTTCCTGTTCACTAATGAGTTCGTGGATGCGTGCGACTTCATTTGAATCGTTGACCTTGGGAACTAGATACGAGTCAGGCGGATGGCCCATTGTCTCCTCTATGTCGCGTTCGCACCATGGGCTGTCGAGTGGATTGATACGCACGACCCTTTCTTTTCTTCCGAAGTCGACGTTCTCGAGCCAACTGGCGACAGTGGTTCGAGCCGAGTCTTTGTTTTCGGGAGTTACGGCATCTTCCAGGTCAAGGATGAGAGCGTCAGCGGTCGTGTTCAGCGACTTATCGAGCATCTTTTCGTTAGCGCCCGGAACAAAATGGGCTGCCCGACGGATGGTCATATCGAGTCTCCTTTCAAAGACTTAGGAGTCGAACGCGCTGGGGCAAAAATCATTAAGGACACAGTCTGCGCAATGAGGACTCCGAGCGAAACATACTTGTCTTCCATGAAGAATGACTCTCAGACTGAATTCACCTCGTTCATGCTGAGGGATCATGGGGTTCAAGATCATCTCCACCTTTACTGGATCATCTTCCTCTGTGATTCCTAATCGTCGCGCTAATCGCCCAACATGAGTGTCGACTGGCAATCCGGGAAGTCCGAACGCTACGGAGCGAATGACGTTTGCTGTTTTTCGGCCGACCCCTCCCAATTTCACAAGGTCTGCCAAGTCGGTCGGGACTTCTCCTTCATGGTCTTCTAGTAGCTGATTGGCCATCTTTACTAGGTTCCGGGCTTTACTTTTGTAGAAGCCAGTTGCATGTACTAGTTCTTCAAGTTCGCCCAGGTGTGCGTGGGCAAGTGCAAGAGGGTCGGGGTACCGATCAAAGACAGCAGGGGTTGTTTTGTTCACTCGAACATCTGTGCACTGGGCGGAAAGAATGGTCGCCACTAACAGTTCGAACGGGCTCTCGTGGTTGAGTTCACACACGGCCTCATATTCCGCCTTTAAGCGCTCATGCACTGAGCGCGCTCTCCCCTGCGGTGATCGAGGCTTCCCCATTACGCTTGTTTACCTCATGCAACCATCTTCGGGCGATACCTTCGATCATGTGAGCGGAATCACCAACGAAGAGCCAGTGATAAAGATTGGCGAAGATCGAGACGGCCCGGTACTTGAACTCGACGCCACCGAGTGGACCTCTGATGGGCTGGCGATGGCTCTCCGCACCAATTTGGATCAATGGCCTCAAGGGGTTTCGATCTGGATTGACCACCCGTCCAACGAAACCGACGATTTACTGGCACGTCTCGGATTCGGGATTCAACGTGATCTCTTCCGAATGGAGCGGTCACTTCCGATGGAGCAGCGAACGGAGATCCAAACTCGATCTTTCGTGGTTGATCAAGACGAGGAGGAATGGTGCCGGGTAAATAACCGGGCCTTTGCTTGGCATCGCGAACAGAGCGGATGGACACCCGAGCTTGTTCGAGAGCGACAAGCCGAGTCTTGGTTCGACCCAACCGGTTTTCTCATTCACCACCGCGAGGGTCGGATAGCAGCTTTCTGTTGGACCAAGATCCACGAGAACGAGACCCCTTCAATTGGCGAGGTGTACGTCATTGCAGTCGATCCAGATTTCCACGGCCTAGGCCTCGGCCGGGCCTTAACCCTCGCCGGCTATCAACATCTCGGGGATAGCGGGATCACACGAGCGATGCTTTACGTCGATGCCGACAATACTCCGGCAGTCACTCTGTACCGAGACATCGGCCTGGAAGTGCAGGTAGTTCGTCGCCTCCATCAGAAGTAGCCCCCAACGGGTCAAAGCGCGCCAGTCAATAGCCGGTCTGTCTTCTAGCAGAGGTTTCGCTGAAGCAACTTCAGCTACGGATAACCCTGCCTGCTAGCGCTCCCTTGTGTTCACCGTTTTCCATGAACACTTCGCCGTTAACGAGAGTTAGGTCATACCCGGATGCTTTTTGGACATAACGACCGGCACCATTGGGAAAGTCATAAACAAATTCAGGTGCGTGTAGTGCGAGATTTTCGAAATCAATAACGTTTACGTCAGCGTATGAACCTTCCCGTAACGTTCCGCGGTCTTTGAATCCGAAGAGATCTGCTCCCTCCGAAGTCAACATTTTCACTGCCTCTTCTACGTCCCAAGTTTTGCTATCACGCGTCCATCTCGTCAGAAAATAAGTTGATTGGCTCGCATCTTGTATTTGACCCACGTGTGCGCCTGCATCCCCGATACCAAGAACTACGTCAGGATGTTTCAACTTCGATTGAATCGCGTCAAAATCAAAGTTCAGGAATGGATAATTCCATAGGCCGCGTCCTTCAGTCTCCAGAGCCATATCTATGAAAGCTTCGGCAGGCGAAACACCTCGTGCTTCCGCATGCGCTATCAATGTCTCCGACTCGTCGGCCTCGTACTCGACTCGGCTGCTGTCTAATCGATAAATTCCTGAAAGGTCAAGCTTCGATGGGGTCTGTGCTGCTTCAGATACAAGTTGAGCTTTAAAGGAATTATCGCCAAGTTTTTTAAGCTTCTCCTGCCAAGACAGGCCCCGCAATGCTCTCCAGGCAGGGGAACAATTATCAAATGGTGTTCTGTTCGCTACACCGAACAACACCCCAATTCCCCGACTAGTTGTTTGCGGGTAAATCAATGCACCATCGTCATTCGCGCGCTCGACTAGTTCCAACCAATATTCCCAAGCAGTCGGGTCAGATCTATTCTGCACAAACCCAAATGTGACGGGTCGACCTGTCCTTACAGAAAGTTCTTTCATCCACTTAATTTCTCGGTCAATGACCGAACGATCGGCTACGCCCACCATTCCATGTGACTTTCGATCGTTGTCCACCGCTGCTTCAAAGATTCCCTTACCTAACCGGCCCATGACTTCACCGATAGCAAGCAACTCTTCAGGGTGCGCCCATGTCCCAGGCACTTCTCGCCCGTCAGGCGTCTGATGTAAATACGTTCTCGATGTCGAAAATCCTAGGGCCCCACCTTCCATGCTCTCTTCGACTAGATCGCACATCCGTGCAATATCTTCGGCGTTTGCATGGTGATCATCAATGGCACGATCACCCATTGCCATGAGTCGAACGGAGCAATGCCCGACCATGCCACCGACGTTTAGCCCCTTTGGCATGCGCTCATAGGAATCAAGATATTCACCAAAAGTGCGCCAATCCCATGGCAGACCTTCCAATATTGCCTGAGCCGGAATATCTTCAACCGACTCCATTACCTCAGCCAAAAAGCTGCGGTCTTCGGGTTTGCAGGGAGCAAAAGTAACACCACAGTTACCCATTACCGCTGAGGTAACACCATGCCAGCAGGACACAGTTCCGATCGGATCCCATGCAAGCTGCGCATCAAGATGCGTGTGGATGTCAACAAATCCAGGGGTGACAAGACGACCAGACGCGTCAATCACATGCGATGCTTCACTGACACATTCGCCTACCTCTACGACCCGGTCCCCAACAATGCCAACGTTCGCGACGCGACTTTTTTCCCCGCTCCCGTCGACCACGGTCCCGTTCTTGATCACTATGTCGTACATGATCCACTCCCCCAAGCATTCAGTTGCCGACATAGTAGAAGGTCAACTGGCAGACCCGCTCACTCAAACCAAGAGCTAGCTGCATGCGAAGGAGCTATGTGCCCCACAGATCTCATCCTGGGGAACCGACGGCATCTGACTCAATTTCGCTAGGCACACATCTCGACCCGGCACCCAGATGAGAAAGCAGCCTCTCCACAACACACCGCCTAGGTCCTATTACCTGGCGGATCAGCATTCAAAGATTTACCAGCGGACGCTGCATCCGATACCGACTCGAATGTGACCGATGCCCTGCGGAGAGTCCGTTATCTCACCGAAAACACATACACACAGGGTTACTGTTGCGATTGTGGGTACAGAAGACAACCTCGCTCCAACGAAGACGTTGACACAGAGGCGTCTCGAACGCTCGAGCGGCAGAAACAAGGCCTTCAAGCATTTGTTGACGCTGGTGCGGTCACTCAACGAGAAGCCGATGAACTCTTAGCAACGATACACCCAGCAAATTGGGGCAAAAATGACCCGACGTGGCCGACTTCGTGGATAACAAAACTTTCCGACGAACAAAAAGCTTTATGGATTGGTGTTGCTCAACAAGCTGAAGCTCAATACGAGCCAGCCCGAAAACCGCCGCGTTGGATGCGAGACCTGCTGGGCGAAGATCAGTGACTGGTATGGGCGACGACCGGAGGCGTCAACGGGTCAAAGCTGCACCATTGACCCAAGCCCTACACCAACAAAGTGGATCGTCATCACCGCTGTGCTTGCGATACCTACATGCCGCAAAACACCTCGAAAAATCGAACGGCCTGTAGCGACGGCCAGGGTTGCTCCAATCGTTGCGGCACCAGTAACTCCGGCAGCCACAGACACCCAAATAACACCCGCAGCGGAGGAACAGAACCAAGGGACTAGAGGTACCAACGCTCCAATCGCAAACGCAATAAAGGACCAGACCGCGGCGATCCCCGGAGAGGCCAAGTCATTAGGGCTGACTCCGAGTTCTTCTCGTGCATGAACTTCTAGGGCCACGTCGGGATTTTGCATTACCAACTCCGCCATTTCTCTGGCCTGTTCGGGTGACATTCCCCTTTCGACATATACCTCTGCCAGCTCTTCAGTTTCTTCTTCTGGATCGTCAGCCAACGCTTGTCGTTCTTTTTCTAATTCACCGGTTACCAGATCGTTTTGGGCGCGAACCGATACGTATTCGCCGGCGGCCATCGAAATCGCGCCGGCCAGGAGCCCTGCTACCCCGGCTGTGCGTACCATTCCCGCGGATGCGTCCGCGCCAGCAAGACCCACTATCAGCAGCACATTGGATACCAAACCATCCGAGGACCCAAAGACTGCTGCCCGAACTCCGCTTCCGTGTACATCTCGGTGGTGATCGTCATAGCGGTGAGTAGCCACGCATTTGAAGGTACTCGCCGTACCCTTGAAGGGTGGTGACCACGCGCTATGACTTGTCCCGTTCAGAGCTCTCTGAATTACTGGAAGGCGAGCCGCACTATCGAGTCGATCAGGTGTGGGACGGGTTACACGCGCAACATCGCGAGCCCGCTGAGTTAACTAACGTTCCCAAAGCCCTTCGTAACACCATTGAGGAACTGCTCCCGCCGGCACTTACACCTGTTAGGGAAGTCAAGGCCGACAACGACAAGACCATCAAGCAGCTTTGGCAACTGACTGACGGCCATTTAGTCGAGTCAGTTCTTATGCACTATCGAGACCGCTCAACTGTCTGTGTTTCTTCGCAGGCCGGCTGCGCAATGGCTTGTACCTTCTGCGCAACGGGGCAAGTGGGCTTTGACCGTCATCTGACAACTGGTGAAATCGTGGAGCAGGTTGTGCGAGCTGCTCAACGTTCAGGTGAGCGACGCGTCAGCAATGTCGTGTTCATGGGCATGGGAGAACCCCTCGCCAACTTCGATCAGGTCTGGCCCGCTGTCGAGCGCATACACGATGATCTCGGCATTGGCGCTCGAAAAATCACCCTCTCGACAGTCGGGGTGGTGCCTGGAATCGAACGGCTCACCCAGCAAGACTTACCCGTCAGTCTCGCTGTTTCTCTTCATTCCGCGAATGACAGAATCCGTAACCGTATTGCACCTATCAACCGCACCTACCCTTTACGAAAGCTTGCGGAAGCTCTTCACTCTTACAGAAGGGCGAAAAACCGACGGCTTAGTTTCGAATGGGCGATGATGGCTGGGGTCAATGACAGCGAACATGCAGCCCGGGAGTTAGCGACGTTCGCTCGTCCGTTTAACGCCCATGTCAATTTGATTCCCCTCAATCCAACCCCTGGCTATTCCACGCCAGGGACAGATCCCGAATCGATCATTTGGTTTCAAGATGTACTCGACTCTCTTGGTGTCAATGCCACTATTCGCGCTAACCGCGGAGCAGACATCGACGCCGCGTGCGGGCAATTGCGCGCAGAACAGCAGGTAGCGCTCCGCGGAAAGCCCATCCGTCGAAAGACGTAGGGATCTGGCTCAGCCTCTGCCACACTGGCAAAGTGAATAATTTTCGCTGGTTAAACCCGACGCAACCTCAGACCCTCCACAGTGCGGTGATCCTCGCCTATTTTCGGGGGTTCAGCATTGTCTTCCTCGGCAGCGTTTATTACCGTCAACTTGCCTATGACATTCTCGGGCGCTTCGCAATGCGAATCTCCCCCCTCGTGTTGTTGGTTGTTTTGGTTGGAGGAGGGCTCGGCATCGCTAACGAAAAAAAATGGGGTTTCAGATTGGCGGTTTCAGCGGCGTTTTATTGTGTAGTCGCAACCTTATGGATCGGTATTCGTTACGACTTCGAGTTACTTGGTTTTCTATTGCGGCTCATGTTCGACTTGGTCCTAGTCGTGTTACTTCTGCACCCTCAAAGCAAGGAATACCGGCGAATCTGGTTCAGCTAAGCAATAGCTCTAAACTTCCAGACATGACTACCCACATAGATGGAATTGATGATCTTGAAAGTCGCGTCGGGCAGCACCTCGGCTACAGCGATTGGCACACGATCACCCCCGAACAAGTTCAGAAATTCGCTGAAGCCACTGGCGATTTCCAATGGATTCACCTTGATGAAGAACGCGCAAAATCGGGGCCGTTCGGGACCACTATTGCTCACGGGTATTTGACACTTTCTCTTGCCCCAATGTGCATGGCAGAAGCGTTCACCATTGCAGGCGACGTCAAAATGGGCGTTAATTACGGAGCAAACAAACTCCGCTTCACTGCTCCCGTTCCAGTGGGTTCGAAAGTGCGAATGGGTGCCGAACTGAAAGAGGTGTCACGCTTTGATGGCGGGGCGCAATATACCGCAGAGTTGGTTTTCGAAATCGAAGGCTCTGAGCGGCCCGCATGCGTAGCCGAATGCATATATCGGGCATACACCTGAGCGCCGTCTACCTCACTCTCTGAACTGTGCTTCCAAACGAAGATCTTCCTCAAGGCGAAGATAAGGCCATCATCGTTGAGCGAATGTTTGATCAGATCGCTCCCAGATACGACTTAGTTAATAGGTTGATGACGTTTCGCATGGATGTTGGGTGGAGACGTAGAACAGTGCGAGATCTTGCGCTAGAGCCCGGGTCGACGGTGCTCGACCTCGCATGTGGGACTGGCGACTTTTGCAACGATCTTCTGCGGTTTGACTTAAACCCGATTGGGATAGATTTCAGCGCCGGCATGTTGGCTGCAGCGGGAACGGATGCCCCGTTGGTGAGGGCTGACGCCCTTCAATTACCTGTTCCAAACGCTCATGTCGACGGAGTCACTTGCGGGTTCGCGTTAAGAAACTTCAGAGACTTGAGTGGTTTCTTTCATGAAATCTCCAGAGTGGTCCGACCGGGCGGACGCATTGGTTTACTCGATGTGGGGCAACCATCTAATCCTTTTTTGCGATGGGGTCACAGCGTCTATTTTGGGACGATAGTTCCGAAAATTGGTGCACTGCTATCAGACCCAAGCGCCTACCGCTATCTCCCAAAATCGGTCGATTATTTGCCGCCTAGCGAGGAAATGTTGGCTGAACTTCGGAACGTCGGTTTCGTGGATGCCGTGAGGGTTCCACTCAGTGGCGGCATCACACAACTTTTCTTGGGGACCCAAACAACGCAAAATTTAGCTACCAACTGTTAAGCCAACCACCAGCAGCAACCCATAAACCATTTCTAGCCGTCCAGTAGCGCCCAGCACCGGTATTAAGGACTGTCCCTCGGCTCCATTGACAACTGATCTAATTGGTTTGAATGCCATCGGGAGCGCCAGAAATGCCAGCAGCGCCCATGGTCTTACCAAACTCAGGTACGGCAGACACAAAAACGCCATGGTGACGATCGCTATGTAGAGCACTCTTGTGGGTCGATCTCCAATTCGGACTGCAAGCGTGTATTTGCCAACAATTTTGTCGCCTGGAAGGTCTCGAAGGTTGTTCGTGATTAGTAAGGCGACTGTCAACAGGCCAACCGGGACCGAAGCCCCTATTGCCAACGCCGTAAGCCGTTCGTCTTGTAAGTACGTGCTTCCAGCAGAAGCAACTAGGCCGAAGAAAACAAACACGAAAATTTCGCCCCAACCTCTGTAGCCGTACGGCTTTGGGCCGCCGGTGTAGCACCACGCCGCACCAATAGATAATGCGCCCACCAAGAGCAACCACCCGGTGGTAACCAACGAGAGATAAATTCCGGGGACAGCTGCAAGCGCAAAAGCCGCTAGCGCCGCTCGCTTAACAGCCCCAGGAGGCGCTACTCCGGATGCAACCAACCGCATGGGACCTATCCGACGGTCGTCTGTACCCCGGATTCCGTCGCTGTAGTCATTGGCGTAGTTCACGCCGATCTGAAGCGATAAGGCGACTAGTAGCGCCAAGACTGCACGCAAGATATCTACATCATTTTCCGCGGCAGCTGTCCCTACGGCGACCGGCACAATCGCCGCTGGCCATGTCCTTGGTCGCGCCCCAGCGAGCCAATCCCGTGATGACGTCATACGGTTGGCTCGGACTTAAAGGCGACGAGTTCTCTTTCATCCACTGCAATTGTTTGGCCCGCAACCCAGCTACCCAGGGCGTCGGAAGCTACCCATTGGCAGTGTGTTCCAATCGCTCCGCTGGCCTTTTCGTAGGTTTCTGTGCTCCGTGAAGCAATCATCACCTTTGCGCCCGCGCCGGCAAAGGCGGCAGCGATACCCCGACCAATGCTTCTCGACGCGTCAGTGGCAAGTGCAACCTTTCCCTCAAGTCTCAAATCCATGAAGCGAACGATAGAAGACGCTGCCTAGCTTGCCTTGTTCGTCCTAGGATTCATTTATGAAGTTCGGATACTTAACAGGCAATCACGCCGGTGGGATCCTTCCCGGCGATCTAGCAAGAGAACTCGAGTCACGCGGTTTTAATTCCGTGTGGTTTCCAGAGCACAGCCATATCCCAGTGGAACGGCGGAGCACCTACCCCAATGGGGGTCAACTGCCGGAGACCTATTTCCACATGATGGACCCATGGGTTTCCATTTCAGCGGCAGCGTCTGAGACTACGACGCTGACTTTAGGAACGGGTATTTGTCTCATTCTCGAACACGATCTTCTGGATCTTGCATGCACTGTCGCCACGGCCGATGTCCTCTCAGAAGGAAGAGTTGTCATGGGGATCGGCGTTGGATGGAATGAAGAGGAACTTGAGAACCACCGACCGGATTTACCGTTTCGGAAACGGTATTCGGCGATGCGCGAACGCGTCGAGGCTCTCCGCGTTGCCTGGCGAGATGATGAAGCAAGTTTCCAAGGCACTTGGGATCACTATTCCCCTTCCTGGGTATTCCCAAAGCCAGCAGCGGGAACGGTGCCAATCGCTCTCGGGAATGCAGGTCCACTCGGTATCCAACACGCAGCTGAGTACGCGGACGAGTGGGCACCCATAGATGTAGGGATAATGAATGTTGGTGGAAAACCAGATGTATTGGGGGGAATTAAACGATTCCGCGGCTTAGCCGACGAAGCTGGACGCGACGGCTCCTCAATTCCCATCAGCCTCTACATATGGGGACGTCCCCGCCAGGAGCGACTTGAGGAGTATGCCGAGGCTGGTGTAACTCAATTCGTTTTCACACCCGTGAACTTCAACTTGCCACCGGCGGATGACACGCTCCGCTACCTCGACGAACTGGCCCCGACCTTAGAAGCGTTTGATTCCTAGTATTTGGAAGGCTCGGAGATCGCCGAACACCGCCAACGGAAGCAATTTCCTCCGGTGTCTAGGCGATCCAATAACTCCAATCGCAAATCTGGGCCAGTGACGTTCACGACGCCTTCCCATAAACCCCGTAATCCGTCCATCCAATCGGGCAGACTCTCCGCCTCTAAACCGTTCATCAGTTTCCAGGTGGTTTGCGTGATCTCATTTTCGCGGACGGAGACTTGGTCACCTTGGGCCCGAAACAAGGCTGCAAGAACTTCGACAGGATTTTCTAGTCCGAGGGTTGTCCGTATTGATTCTGAATACTGCATCCCGATCTGCCGGCCGGTGCGGTAAAGGACGCCTTGGGCAACCAGAGGACCTAGCTGCTCACACATCACCGGAACAATGTTTCTGATGTAATCCATCGCGTAATTGCGAGCTGCTTTGTTGAGTCGCTCGTTCGGCCATTGCTGGTTATCAAGTGTTGGTAGAGCCTCATAATCAATTGCTGGGCAGCTTTCACCGAATCGAAATCTAAGCCTTTCATCGGGTTCAAGGATCCTGTCTTCCTCTATGTAGTAGCCCTCAAGCCCGGGTGCGCCATCCATCGTTTGTCCGGTACAGACAAACCCGAGGCGCGGATTACCTAGCAACACCCCATTGTTCGCGTGCCAGCCCCACAGCATTGCCCTAGCCACTTGTGTTGGGATAGCGGCGATCGCTGTCCCGTCGAAAATCCAGCGTGGGGGGAGGTACCGAATCCAGGCTTTGGTGTCGGACTCCGCGATATATGCCACTGAAACCCCTCCGACGTGATTAGAGAGGAAGTGATATTTCGCGCATGCAACGGCATCTGGTTCGTCAGAAAGGCCCAACTTTTTCAAACCAGGCAAGAACCGTTCTCCTTGCTGACGGCGGAACAGTCCCTTCATCACATCAGCAGTTTTACTTTCACCAAGTTCAACCACCATCGCGAGTATTAGACCGGTCAGGTACCGGTGGAATAACTCGCTGAGAGCATCAATACCGAGCTCTTCACTTTCGGAGGATTGGTTCAACTGCACGTCTTCTTGCTTTCGAATTCTTCACCAGCCACCACGATGAATAACGCTATCGGCCGCCCCGTCAAGTGTTCGTCGATCATTTGTTGCTGAACGTCCTGTTTCCTCAGTATCTGGATCGGGCCATCCCAGGGCAATGGCCCCGACAGGCACGCGATTGTTTGGAACTCCGAGAGCGTTCGCAACAGCTTCAGTGTGTTCAAAGATTCCAAAAAAGAGCACCCCAAGCCCCTCATTGATTGCTGCAAACTGTAAGGCCATCGCTGCGAACGCGCCGTCCACTAACCAATAGGGCGTAGTCCATACGTCGAGGCTTTCACCCAAACCTGTATTGATTTTGTCTGGGCGGCTATAGCGGCGCAGGTATGCCTGCGGGTCAGCCCATACGGTGATAATGACTGGTGCTGATAGAAGACCTTGCCATCGGAAGTTTTCTCGACGTTTCCCTGAGAGCGTCACTTCCCAATAGCGAGCAGTTTGTGGTCCTTCAAGGACAACGAAGTCGCAACCCTGAGTGTTTCCTGCTGATGGAACACGACGCGCCCGGTCTAAGACACGATCTACAACGGCGCGCGGCACAGGCTCCGCACGAAAAGACCTCGTCATCTGGCGCTTACGAATTAGGTCTGCGAAGTCCACACGTTCCCCCGCAGAGTCAGAGCAACTTAGCGAGCTTCTCGCGAGTCGCCCACCCAAAAGCGACTAGGGCATCGCCCTTCGACTGATCATGCCCGTCGAAAAGGGCTGCTACCGCCGGATTAATGGTTTCAGGTTTCGACGAACTGTGATTCAGAACCAACGACGGAGCGCCCTCACCGTAGACACGGAACTCTTTTGCTTTGTATTCGCCCCGCACATCGAAACGTTTCGCCAGTCGGCGTCCCCACGCTCTATCTTCACCGTTGGCTTCATAACCCGGACGGGGCACGACGCTACTGAGTGGTTTGTACGCGTCGAAAGCTGCGGGGTCGGCAATTTGTGCCGCTACCAGCACATCCTCGTCTGGGAACGCAAGCACAGCACGTCGCATCTGGTCTGCAATCATTCCTTTTAATGCACTCTCGCGACGACTTGTACGTCGTACCGCGGCGAGACCAATCAACACTGTTGGATCGCCACCGACGCGCTCAAGGGTGCAGAACCCGTAAGCGGCGAGTCTGCTTCCATCTCGCACCTGAGTCACTAGCACCCAAGCATCACGCTGCTTAGACAACTCACCTACGTCAAAGATGACTGGTTCATCATCAATGAGATCCGCCATCTCTTCAATTTCGGCATCGCTCAATGCCGTGCAGTCTTTGGTCTCGACCGTCAGAGCCATCAGGGAGTTCCCTCCATCAGTGCGCGTCGTCGACGCATTAGTCCAGCCGATGAACGGTGATTGCGCAAAATGAAGGCGTTCTTCATAGGTAAACGCCACCGGGTCGTGAGTCTTTCTGACCTGTATCTGAGCTATCCCCGGTTCCCACTCCCGGAGGCAAGGCACCTTGCCGCATCTCCATAAGTTGACGCTGGGCCATCATTTGTTGAGCCGCTACGGCGGCTTGAATACCGTGAAATAATCCTTCTAGCCAACCGACTAGTTGCGCTTGAGCTACTCGTAGCTCAGCTTCTGAGGGTGCCTCTGAACTGAACGGCAGCGCTAAGCGGGCTAGTTCCTCTCGAAGTTCAGGTGCAAGAGTTTCTGACAGCTCAGCCACTGACTGTTCGTAAATCTCTCTCATACGGTCGCGACTTGCCTCATCAAGCTCAACTTCGCGCACCTCATCAAGCATTGTTCTGATCATCGAACCAATACGCATGACTTTGGCAGGTTCCGAAATGGCGGGCTCTTCTTCTTCACCCGGGGAGGCGGAACTTGGTTCAATTAACTCAACATCGTCTTCAAGCGCCTCGGGTGGAGATTCGAGGGGAGAGACTGGGTGCTGCTCAACCATGAAACGATTCTACCGGCGGGGCCTCGCGTCGCATCCTGAAATCAGCGAGAGAACCTCAAAAACGGAACAAACATTTCTTCTTCGGTCAACGAACCATGCCGTCCGATCAGCTTCGGTGAATCGGGAAGCCGAGGGTCGAGGAGAGCTACCGGCTCTCTCGCCACCAAAGCAACGTCACCCAATCTGGCTCTGGCTTCCGGGGTAACAAATGGACCAAACCATTGCTCATCAAGCACCTGTTCGATGCCGGCAACCCACGCAACGTCTGAATGAACTTGGGCGGCTTCGATAAGTCCTTGAGTCGATCCGTCTTTTGCGTGAAGCCACAGGAACCTGGCTTCACCCGAGGTGCTAGCGGTTCTATTTACCAAGCCAGCATCGAGGTCGATGAGGTTGTCTCCAACTTCAACCATTCCGTGGTCAGCGGTAACCAGCAATGTCACTTCGTCTGGAAGCTCATCAATTATGCGAGCCACCAGGGCGTCGATGAAACGTAACTCATCCAAATAATGTCGTTGGAGTCCATGGACGTGAGCAATTTTGTCAAGACCGTCGTAGTAGGCGTAGACGAACGGAGCGCCCTGCTCTACCTGCTCAACAATTTCAGTCACCATGGTTGCTGGTGACCACCAACCGCAAAATTTACCATTTCGTAAATGAGCTTGAGTAAACCCGGTGACCTGGAACTCTGCTCTCGTCACCACAGGAGGCCGAGCGCCAAGAAAAGGTTCGACTGGCTGGAAATCAATCGGCGAAATGTCGAATGTGGCTGTCTTTGAACCAATGGTCCAACGTAGGCAGTTGAGTAAGCCAGGTGGTGTTCGAACCTTGTACCCGACAACTCCGTGCTCGCCCGGGGCGACTCCGGTCGCAAGCGAAGTCAAAGCTGTAGCTGTTGTACTCGGCGCCACTGTCGTGATGGCAGTGGAGACCGCAGAATTAAGGCACGGAACCGTGTCTTTGTTGCGTTCGAATTGATTCCATCCCAAGCCATCGATAACAAGCAACACGACACGGCTTGAATCCAACACTTCTTCCGGGATCATTTCGTTGGCATGTCCCATAACGATCGCCGGCACAATTGACGAAATGGCTAATCCTGAATGGGAGGGAATGATCATCTCGGAATTTGTGCCCACAGTGGCACCTTAGGTCGCGGTATCTGCATCCACTTACCGCCACCGAAAATTGCCAAAAAATCAAACAAACTTCAAGGTTCTCAACGCCACCTGGGCACCGAATACCGTTAGACGGCCGAATTGGACCGCCGAAATGTCTCTACTGCACCTGCAAAATCACTTGGGGGCTCTGCGGAAAACTCCACAAGCTCACCCGTCGCTGGATGAAGAAAAGACAATTCTGCAGCGTGAAGTAACGGTCGTCCGATGTTGAACGGATCGGGCTTTCCATAAGTACGGTCACCTAGCACTGGCAAATCGATTGCCTTCAAATGGACCCTGATCTGGTGAGTTCGCCCTGTATCCAGTGTGCATCGCAAAAGAGACGCAAGGATCGGTTGGTGCCAGGTTTCCAGAACTTCATAGTGGGTGCGGGCCTCGCGACCATCCTCGGTGACCGTCATTTTTGTTCTTGACCGGCGGCTTCTACCAATTGGTGCGTCAACGGTGCCTGTGGCTGCTTCGGGGCGGCCGGCAACAATGGTCAAATAGCTGCGGTGCATAGATCTGTCAGCTAATTCTTCGCTCAAGTAAGAAAGAGCTTCGTTCGTACGCGCGCAGACCAGTAAGCCACTCGTGTCGCGATCCAGACGGTGAACTATCCCGGGACGTTCAAGCGGACCTACATCCACCATTTCAGGAAATCGGGCTAACAACCCGTGAGCCAAAGTCGATGATGTAGTTCCCGCCCCGGGATGGACAACCAAACCAACCGGCTTATCGATTACGGCCACCGAATCATCAACGTAAACCACTTCAAAAACCACTTCAGGGTCCGGGACCAGGTGTTTGTCGACATGTTCCTGCGCGGGAACTTCAACTTCGATCCAATCCCCCTCGACGACACGTTGAGACCCGGCGACAACCACTTCATCGTTACGGGTCAATTTCCCTGCCACGATCATCGACGTCACCATGCTTCGGCTCAGCCCGGTCATTAGTGAAGCGACGCGATCCACGCGTTCCGCATCCAAGGCAGCGGGAATCTGCTCACGCATTGTGCTGCTCCCCCCGCTGTTCGAACCACATGCTTGCACCCAACATGACTACCCCGGAAACGATTGCCGCATCCGCCAGATTGAAGACCGGCCAAAATCGGAAGTCAATAAAATCTACGACAGCGCCACGTCCCCACCGCGGAACCCGAAAAAGCCGATCAGCTAAATTGCCGCATGCGCCGCCCAGCACCAACCCCAGTGCAAAAGTACCTAGACGCGAAGAGAATTTCGTTCGCATCCTCCAAAGCAAAAAAACTACACATGCTGCCAAAAGTCCAAGCATTGGGCCGAGACCCTTACCTGTACTGAACGCGAATCCCGTATTCGTCGTCAGATGCAAGCGCAACTTCCACATGATTTCGATGGAGTCGCTATCAAGCGCGGAAGCAGCCCAAGCTTTAGTCATTTGATCTAAAGCAAATATCGTAAAACCGGTAAGTGTTATTAAACGAGCGCTAGGCACTTTGGTAAACATCGGCACAAGCTCAGCGCCACGACATGCCGGTGGCTTTCTCCTCAACACGCATGTCGGCATGTGGAAGCGCTTCTAGGCGCTCCTTAGGAATCGGAAGCCCCGAAGCTATGCAGATGCCGTATGTATCTTTCTTGATTCGCTCAAGCGCACGGTCAATATCTTGGATAGCCGCCCTCGCCTGTGCCGACAACTGGAGATCCCGGTCGCGTTCCACCGCGATCGAATCACCTTCACCGGACTCTTCATCGAACTGGACATCACCTGGCTCACGGTCTCGTGCGAGCTGATCAGCCTCTTCTTCGAGAAATTCCGCATGTTGGGTATACCGGCCCCGTTCGGCCAAGAGTGCCTCACGTTGTTTTTTCAACCAGGGAGCATTGAAACGAGCTTTCGCCGACACCTTTTTTGCCGCTGTTTTCTTCTTCACAGGGCTTTTCTTTGCCACTGCTTTCTTCTTCACAGGGCTTTTCTTTGCGGCTGTTTTCTTCTTCACAGGGCTTTTCTTTGCCACTGCTTTCTTCTTCACAGGGCTTTTCTTTACGGCTGTTTTCTTCTTCACAGGGCTTTTCTTTACGGCTGTTTTCTTCTTCACAGGGCTTTTCTTTACGGCTGTTTTCTTCTTCACAGGGCTTTTCTTACCAACGGACTTTTTTGTGGCCATAACTCCCCTCCCGAGGACTCGGGTTCGAAAAGGTGCCGCATCATAGCTCCGTCGTTCCTTGTCTCCACGCACTAAAGCAACAGACTTTAAAGAAAGGCCTTCTCAACTCAAGGCGATAGCGTGCATGGTCGCATGCCCTCTCAGGACGAACAATGAGCGCTTCAAACAACAGTCAGTATCCTAAAGTGCCAAACCGGCCGGATTTTCCAGCCATTGAGCGCAGCGTCCTGGACCGTTGGGCAGAGCAAAAAACATTTAAAGATTCAATCGAATCGCGCCCCAAAAACGACGAGTTTGTGGTCTACGACGGGCCACCTTTCGCCAATGGCCTACCTCATCACGGGCACCTACTCACTGGATACGTCAAGGACGTGGTTCCTCGGTATCAAACCATGCGCGGTAAGCGCGTGGACCGCCGTTTTGGCTGGGACTGCCACGGCTTACCTGCCGAGATGGAAACCGAACAGGAGTTGGGACTAAAGGGACGCGCCGCAATAACTGAGTACGGAATTGAGAATTTCAACGCCAGTTGTAAAGAGTCCGTGCTTAGGTACACCTCTGAGTGGCAAGAGACGGTAACTAGGCAAGCTCGCTGGGTCGATTTCGACAACGACTACAAGACCATGGATCTGTCCTATATGGAATCGGTGATGTGGGCTTTCAAGCAGTTGTGGGAGCGTGGTCTCATCTACCAAGCCTTCCGGGTGATGCCTTATTCGTGGGGGGCAGAGACTCCACTTTCTAATTTTGAGATTCGGTTGGACGACGCTACTCGGCCTCGTCAAGATCCAGCCATCACTGTTTGGTTTGAGTTGGAAGGCACCGGAATCCCAGGACTCAGCGATGACGAATCAGTTCGGTTACCGACATGGACGACGACTCCTTGGACGTTACCTTCTAATCTCGCCGTGGCAGTAGGGCCAAACATCGAGTATTCGGTCATCGAGGCACAGGGCGCCAAATGGATTCTCGGCGCTGAATGTGTAGACAAGTACTCAGAAGAACTCGAGGGTCACGTATTACTTGGATCGGTCCGGGGCTCAGACCTCGTCGGCCGCGTCTACAAACCACTATTCGACTACTTCGAGCATCGTTCAGATGCATTCCGCGTTTTAGAAGCCGATTTCGTGGACACGAGCGAAGGAACCGGAATCGTTCATATGGCGCCCGGTTTCGGCGAAGACGATCAGATCGTTTGCGAATCAAATGGGATCGAGATTCGGGATGCAGTACCAGTTGACGAACAAGGACGATTCACGGCAGACGTATCTGGCTGGGCTGGTGAGAACGTCTTCGAGGCGAATCCAGGGATCATTCAACACCTCAAAGGTGAGGGCAGGGTTCTCCGACACGAGACTTATGAACACAACTATCCGCACTGCTGGAGAACTGACACTCCGATTATCTATCGGGCTATTTCATCTTGGTATGTCGAAGTAACAAAAATTCGCTCGCGCCTCCAAGAGATCAACCAAGAAATCAACTGGGTTCCTGATCATGTTCAAGATGGCCGATTTGGGCAATGGCTAGCCGGCGCTCGCGATTGGTCAATAAGTAGAAACCGATTCTGGGGCTCACCAATACCCATTTGGATCAGCGACGATCCGAATTATCCACGAACCGATGTGTACGGAAGCCTCGACGAACTTGAGGCTGATTTCGGAGTTCGTCCCACGGATCTACATCGCCCCTTCATCGACGAGTTGACTCGAGCCAACCCAGACGATCCCACCGGTAAAAGCACTATGAGGCGAGTACCCGAGGTGCTCGATTGTTGGTTCGAATCCGGGTCAATGCCCTTCGCCCAAGTTCATTACCCGTTCGAAAACAAAGATTGGTTTGAAGAACATTTCCCCGCTGACTTCATCGTGGAATACATAAATCAAACTCGCGGCTGGTTTTACACGCTGCATGTGCTGGCAGGAGCTTTGTTCGATCGTCCCGCATTCCAGAACGTTATTTGCCACGGCATTCTGCTAGCTGAAGACGGCAACAAACTTTCAAAGCGGCTGCGCAATTACACCGAACCAGCCGAAATTTTTGATTCCCAGGGCTCAGATGCCCTTCGTTGGTATCTGATGTCCACCAACATTGTACGAGGAGGCGATACCCGCATATCTGACACGGGAATCAACGATGTAACACGCCAAGTCCTTATCCCGTTATGGAATGCCTATTCCTTCTTTACCCTTTACGCCAACGTTGATGGTCACAAGGCAGTCAGGCGAACAGACTCCCCCCACTTACTCGACCGTTACCTCCTCGCCAAGACAAGATCATTGGTCGAATCGACAACCCTCGCCCTAGACGCTTACGACCTCCCCGGAGCGGCTTCAGAAATCCAAAGTTTCATCGACGCTCTCAATAACTGGTACATCCGTCGCTCACGAGATCGTTTTTGGGGACCCGAAGGAGGCGGGCAAGGCGATCCAGATGCGTACGACACGCTGTACACAGTTCTCACCACTCTCACCCGAATTGCTGCGCCATTTCTTCCAATGATTATGGAGGAAATCCATGGCGGCCTCACCGGAGGAGAAAGCGTTCATCTTGCCACTTGGCCGCATCTTGAGGAACTCCCGGCCGATCCCGAGTTGGTATCAAGAATGGATCAAATCAGAGAGGCGGCATCAACGGCTCTTCGCCTGCGAGAAGATGCTGGACTCCGAGTGAGGTTGCCGCTATCGAAGGTCACCCTGGCGGGAACAAACGCAGAGGACCTTCGCGAGGTGGTAGATCTTTTAGCCGAGGAAATCAACGTACACCAAGTCATCTTGACAGCCGAAATCGGTGACTTCGCTACTCTTAGCCTGCGGCCAAATGGCAACCTTCTTGGTCCCCGACTAGGCGCCGACGTTCAGAAGGTTTTCGCCGCTGCCAAACGCGGTGAATGGTCTCTAACTAACGAACACCAAATCAGTGTCGCAGGGCACACTCTGGAAGTCGAAGAATACGACCTGGCCCTTGATCCCGCTGACCCACAAAGCACCGCCGCATTGCGATCGAACGACGCTGTAGTTGTCCTTGACACCGATGTCACTCCTGAACTCGAAGCTGAAGGCCGAGCGCGAGACCTAATCAGAACTATCCAACAGGCAAGAAAAGATGCAGATCTTGAAGTCACGCAGCGAATCGACGTCGAAGTGGCGTGGTCACCGCCAAACTTAGACGCGATCAAAGGGCATGAAACCACTGTCACAGCAGCAGTCTTGGCTTCGAGAATTGTATGGCTAGCAGGTGGGGACGAACCTCAAGTGAAGTTCACCGAGGTTTAAATCGAGTCTTACTCCCCCTCGAGCGACTCCCGCTTCTGTAGCGCCGAAAAAAACGGATCATCGATTTCTGTACCTGATCGAGTCTCTGTCACCGGAACGCCGGAGGCTTCCCCGAGGCTTTGCTCAACAACAGAACCGTCGATTGTGGCCCATCCACCCACTTCACCGGAGGAAGCTGGGTGGTCTACCGCCGGGCCATCGGCACGGCCACCGAGATCTCGTGCTATTTCTCCTAAAGCTCTTCTCCGAGTTTCGATCAAGTCTGCTAGTTGATTTGCATCATTACGGCGAGCGTTCACTCGAGCATCAAGATCCAGTAACTCTACTTCTAACTCCGCTTTGCGTTCTAGAGCACCACTCGCCGCCAGATCGGTTGACGATGCCACGAGGACATCTGCGAGCAGGTCACCAACCTGCTCGCGTGCAGAGGCAACAGCCTCGTCAATCACGTCATCGGCAGTGTCTCGCGCCAAGGTGATCAGCTCGGCTATCCGTTCAATTTGAATCTTGTTGGCGCCGACTGCGACTGATTGCTGTTTAGAGAGCTCTACCGTATCGACCGCATCTACTGCATCTATCGCAATTTCCAGGTTCGTTGCACTCGGCTCGCCGGACTCGAAACGCGGAGCAGTTGCCAATGCCTCTTTAATGCTCTCAATTGCATCCATTCGACCGTCAATGATTTCAACCCCGCCTTCAACACCAGTTTCCGAGACCCGTTCTTCCGCCTCAATGAGGCGGTCCGCCAACTCGTCTAGACGCCCCTGGAGTTCACTCAACCCCGCGGCGACACGTTCAAGGAAGTCATCAACCGAGTCAGGGTCATATCCCCTAAACCGCTCAGGAAATTGCTGCGTTTCAAGCAAAACGGGGGTCAACTTCATGTGGTGACACTAACAACAAGGCAGCCAAGCTGAAACTGGAAAGCAGTTGAATAGAACTCAGCCGCAATTAAGGATCACACCGGCCAGCACCCATTGGATCAGAATCAACACCAATATAGGAGAGAGGTCTAACCCAAAACCACCTAGGCGAAGAGGAGGCAGCGCCCTCCTCAAAGGACCCATAAGCGGCTCAGTAACCTTAACGAGGAACGTGCGGACAATCGCTACCGGACTGTCCTGCGCAATGGGAATCCAACTAAAAATAATCCGTCCAAAAATCGCCAATACATAGATGTCGCAAAGAGTGCATAGAATTTGAGTCACGGACAGGCCTCGAACTAATAGTGCAAACCGCGCTCTTGGAGGCGTTGTCGCTCCTCCTCGGCAAGGTTCACATGAGATGGGGCGAGCAAATATACATGATCAGCGACCTTCTCCATCTTGCCTCCAAGGGCGTAACAGAGCCCGCTCACAAAATCGATGATCCTTCTCGCGAGATCTCGATTAGCAGTCTGGAGGTTGACGATCACCGGTTGGTCTGCCTTGAAACGATCTGCGAGCTGTTGAGCCTCGTTGAAGGTTCGCGGAGCAACCACGTGAGGTTTGGCACTGGTAATGGGAATCGTTCTCACCGAACCCGTGGGTACTACTTCCGCTCCCCCAGCAGGTGCACCCACCGCACTGTCAGGCATAGTCGCCGGTGAAGTCGGGCTAGTCACAACGGTTACGGGATCACCGATCCGAGAGGAAGATTGCGTCGAACTACCGAGATGCTGACTCTCATCCAGTTCGTCATACCCTTCATCGGGTCCTAACCCGAGGTACAGCATCGCCTGCCGCCACATCGAAGCCATACGCCTCCTCCTCGTGGCTGAGGGTACCGCGATGTCAGCGTGCTGGACGTTCACCAAACAAAGCACTTCCAATTCGAACCATTGTGCTTCCGCATTCGATCGCAATCTCAAGATCGTTGGTCATCCCTATAGACCGATGCGGCAACGCGTTATCGTCAGCAAACAAGATCAGACTTCGATACGCCGCTCTAATTATTTGGTCGTCTCCTTGGGGTCCGATTCCCATGGCACCAATCACCTTGAGGCCCTTCGATCGGGCCATAGCAACAATGTCGCCAGCCTCGGAAATCCGGCATCCACCCTGGGTTTCACTATTAGTCAAATTGATTTGAATCATCACCGACGATGTGGGAGCTCGTTTGGTTATCTCGTTCACCAAAGACTGGCGATCCAACGTCTGCCAGACAGCGACGACCGGAGCGATTCTGCGAACTTTGTTGGTTTGCATTCCACCGATGAAATGCACCTCAAGACAGTCACGCTCCTCGTCCTTTAACTGCGACCATTTTGACTCCAACTCTTGGGCGTAGCTTTCCCCGACCATTTCGAAACCACTCTTAGACGCAGCACGTAGCGCCCATGAACCAAACCCTTTGGTAACCGCGACGATCTCAATGTCATCGCCACCCAACGACCGAACGCGCTCCCGGAGAACGCCAGCACGGTCGACCATTTGTTCGGCGCTCAACCGACGCTCGGAGTTCATAGCGACCTTCTGATATCTACCATGAGAGCACTGCGTTGAGTATCTCGATCCGCCCTGTGAGACCAGTACCGCTCGTCACCTGCCGTGCAACGACACATGTGGTGGTCAACTGTGACGGAGTTTCTTACCAGCTGTTCTCCAACGGCCGCCGCCAGATCTAAGGCCAGTTTCCCACTTTTGGTGTAACCCACAGCCTTGTCCCCGACTACGGCAACAACTTCCCCGAGTTCAACCGCTCCGAATTCGTACTGGTCTGTGCTTATGTGAGGACCAATGATTGCACGCACGTGCTGCGCTCCATAATCTCGAACCTGCTGCATGGCGTTGTCAATCACACCGGCGCGAATCCCACGCCATCCGGCGTGAATGGCTCCCACAATCGGAGCGTTCCCGACGGATATCCCATAGATGGCAATTGGCACACAATCCGCTGTGCGAACCCCGACTAACGCACCTGGACACGTCGTCAGCAACGCGTCACACTCTGTGCCGTTTCCCTCGCCGGGTTGACTCACTGTGAACACTTCGGCCCCATGCACCTGAGATGGAACCGTCATCTCTGCCTGCTCGCCGAGAAGAAATGTTGGTAAAGAAGCATCTCCATCACTGCGGTCAGAGAACCGGACCCGCACCGAATATTCGTCACTGACTCGGCGAGAAAAGGTCAACATGTGATGATCTTCCCGAGTAAGAAGCAACCCTGTTTCGGATCACTTCAAAAAAGATGGCACGTCGAATTCGTCGTCATCGTCACCATCGAAATGGGTCCCTTCACTATCTCCTCCATCGAAAATATCTGCGATTTCGCCCGCTGGTGGCAGTGTGGAAGATCTCGTTGAGCCAGCTGCCCCATCATCCCACCGGTCAAAGCCCGCAGCGATCACGGTGATACGAATCTCATCGCCCATAGCCTCATCAATAACGGTTCCAAAGATGATGTTGGCATCAGGGTGAGCGACGTCGTGAATGACATCGGCGGCGTCGCGAACTTCGTGAAGTCCAAGGTCACTCGACGCTGTCACATTGAGCAGAATTCCGCGCGCACCTTCGATCGACGCTTCCAACAAGGGGCCAGATACGGCCTGCCGTGCAGCGTTTTCAGCGCGATTATCTCCATGTGCTCGCCCGATCCCTAAAAGAGCCGATCCTGCATTCGACATGATCATTTTTACGTCAGCAAAATCGGTATTTATGAGACCAGGGGTAGTTATCAAAGTCGTGATTCCCTGCACGCCTTCACGAAGAACATCATCCGCCATCTCGAATGCGTCAACCATGGTGGTGTGTTCATTCGCCACACTCAGCAGACGGTCATTGGGAATAACGATTTGAGTATCAACTCTTTCTTGGAGCGCCTGGATTCCGGTGTCCGCCTGAACAGCGCGACGTCGGCCTTCGAACAGAAATGGTCGAGTGACGACAGCTATGGTCAACGCTCCGCATTCTTTAGCAATGTCCGCGACGATTGGAGCGGCGCCGGTCCCTGTACCTCCACCTTCACCAGCTGTAATAAAAACCATGTCGGCGCCTTCAAGGGTTTGGGCAATTTCTTCCGCGTGCTCTACGGCGGCCTGACGCCCGATGTCTGGGTCGCTACCCGCGCCGAACCCTTGAGTCAATTCGCGGCCTATATCAAGCTTGATATCAGCATCACTCATCAAGAGTGCCTGGGCATCTGTATTCACCGCGACGAATTCGACGCCTGTCAGACCCGATTCGATCATTCTGTTCAGTGCGTTGCAGCCACCACCGCCTACGCCGACAACTTTGATCACGGCCTGATAGTTCTTGGGGCTGGCCACTGGGTCTCCTGGTGTCTCGTAAACATCTGCCACGTCAAGCGCAGAACAGGCAACCCTGACGGTAGCGCAAGTTTGATCTGATACAAGTCCGCCCTGCCCGGAGTTCTTGCAGACTAGAGGGAGGCAGTTCTCTTATCGTCGCTTCGCAGGGACGTTAACGCGGGAGGGATCCGATACATCAATATATTTGTCGTCTCGGTTTTGGTCTCCTAGGTGACTCAGCACGGATACCAGGACCACGACCTTGGCAGCAAGTCGGTCTTCATCTCCGAATACAACTTCTCGGCCGCTCGCAAGACTTCCTAAAATTTCACCGTCCGCGTCTCGACGAAGACGAATACCTTGAGCTAAGTCGCTTGGGAGGGCGCCGAGCACCGAAAGTAACGCTTTGCTGTCCTCCATCATGTAGCTGCCCGGCGCCCCTGCTGCATGCACACCGCTAAGCCGAGGAAGATCAGGGGGATAAGACAGCCCCTCAGTCAGGACACGTCCGTAGGAGTCAATGAGAGCCCACTGGTCCTGAGCGACCATGGCCAGTGCTACTGCCCGACGCTCCGTGATGTCTACCGTTATAAGACCATCCCACTTGCGTTCGATATCAGCAGCTTGCACCCATGGAAGAATTTCGAGGTTCCGCTCTTCCTTTTTTGAGTTCACGGAAAGCAAAGGGTCTCCGCTATGGAAGCCAAGTCGCTCTTCTACCTCCGCCAGAGTCACTCGATGAAGCCCGTAAATCTCCACTCGTTCGACGTCAAACAGCGCTGATTTACCTAACAAAACATAGCTAGCTGCCACGACTGCGCCAGCTAATGCCAGCCCCGTGAAAATCCGGCGCGACCCAGATAAGCGACGGCCTTGATCTGTGCCTACGCTCATGGCTACGTCTCAAACCCCACCCGCCGGATTTCAGTGCGGAGCTCAATATCGGCTTCCTCGAACACCCTCGCAGCAACAGTTCGGATGAGCTCATCTACATCGTCCGATGAACCTCCCGGGTCAGCTTGGACGAAATTCGCGTGCTTTTCGGAAATCTGGGCAGAACCGATGCGGAAACCCTTGAACCCCAGGCGGTCAAGAAGCTCACCAGCGGTTTCGGTTTCGGGATTCACGAACACTGAACCTGCGTTTTGACCACCCGGTTGGTTGTCGCGACGCCATTGAACGATGTCTCCAAGCATGCCTAGCGCATCACCATCGAGGTCGTGCGCTAGTTCAAGAGTTGCCTCTAAAACAATTTGAGTCGCTCCGATAGCGCTTCGTCTGTACCCAAAACGCATCTGTTGCTTGTCCCAGAGTTGAGTTGAAGAATTTGCGAAGTCGAAGATGCTCGCCTCAACTATGGATGCCTCCATGTCACTTCCATGCCCACCGGCGTTCATTCGTACCGCCCCTCCGATGGAACCCGGTACGCCTACTGCCCATTCAAATCCAGTTAGCCCTGCGCGAGCACACCTTCGCGCAAGGGCAGGCAAAGCAACAGGTCCGCCAGCGCGAACAACAGCATGTTCAGTATCAATTTCGCTAGCTTCGAAATGCCCTCCCAGGCTTACGGCAATTCCGGGAAAGCCCGCTTGAGCAACGAGTAGATTCGATCCTTTTCCGATAACCAAAACTGGGAGACCAGTGGACTGATACGCCACGGCTACCTGAGACAACTCTTCCTCGCTGTGCGCTTCAACGTACAACGCAGCGTTTCCACCCACGCGATAAGTGGTCATCGTGCCCAGGTTTTTGTCTGTTTGCGCCAGCGAACCTAAGAGACGTTTAGCCTCCTCCACCGAAGTTTGGTGTGCTTTGTTGGGGTTCACGCCAGCAATGATCCGCGCAGTTGTTGAACTTCATCAGCGACTGATGTCAGATCACCAGCGCCCATGGTCAGACACAAATCTCCCGGGCGTAGAATCGAACTTAGGTATTCGGGTACTTGCTCCCGACCTGGTAGATACGTGACCGAAGCATGAGGATGGGCATCAAGGACGGCGCGCAATAACAGTTCCCCGGTGATACCGGGACGGGCCGGTTCACCCGCCCCATAAACGCCAGTAAGTACCAAATGGTCCGCATCGACGAAGGAATGCTCGAAATCTCTCCAAAGTCCAGCCGTGCGGCTGTACCGGTGTGGCTGAAATACCGCCACCACTCTTTCCCACTCGCCCGCCTTTGTCGCGCTCAACATAGAGGAAACCTCGGTAGGAAGATGCGCATAATCGTCTACGTACACAACTCCGCTTTGTTCGCCGCGGAACTCAAACCTTCGCGCTACGCCAGCAAATCGTCCCAATGCTGCAATCGCGGCTTGGGCCTCCCCTCCGAGTTCGATGGCGATGGTTAAAGCAGCCGCCGCGTTGCGAACGTTGTGAACGCCGGGGATGGGGAGGTCACATTCACCCAGGTCAATGCTGTCTCTCCGCAAGGTAAATTTCGATGAGTAACGATGACTCTCAACATTGACGATTCGATAGTCCGCATTCTCCGAAGTGCCGTAAGTGACGCATCCTTCGACCGTTTTAGCGACGCTCGCCGCGCACTCATCGTCGACACATACAACGCGGGGACCTTTTGCCGAGGAAAGAAACGTTTCAAAAGCTCCTACCAACGTCTCAAAGGAACCGAAATAGTCAAGATGGTCGGCTTCGATGTTGGTCACTACGACTGCTTCAGCCGCGATCTCCAAGAACGTACCGTCAGATTCATCAGCCTCTACGACGAAAAGTTCACCTTCTCGATCCCACACCGCACCAGACCCAATCTCATTTAGATCTCCACCCACGATGAACGACGGGTGGAAGTCGCAGCCCATCAATGCCAGCGCCAGCATTGATGACGTAGTGGTTTTCCCGTGTGTACCAGCCACCCCCACGGTCCGCTTTTTTTTGCAGATTTGAGCAAGTATTTGGGCCCGACTCAACACGGGACGACCGCTCTGAAGCGCTGCAACAATCTCGACGTTGTCGTCTGGCACGGCTGTGGACCTACAGATGACTTCGCAGTCACCCAAATTGTCGGCGTTATGTCCAATCTCGATTCGTGCTCCTAAGGAACGCAGCCGATTCACGCCGGCTGAGTCGCGGAGGTCGCTGCCGCTCACAGGGTGCCCCATAGACATCAGCACGGCGCCAATAGCGTTCATACCAGCCCCGCCAGCACCCACCACGTGGATAGATGCGTCACCTCTAATCGGCGACTGTGACGACTTGATCAATTTCAAAGCGCCTCATCTTTCTGATCTGACGGTACACACCGCGCCAAACAATGCTGCATCACCAGATCCGCAACCCTCTCCGCTGCGTCGCGATATCCGACGCTACGTTCCCGACGGGCTAAGTCCGGATCGAATTCACTTCGAAATTTCCGCAACATCCGTTCGATTTCATCACGAAAACGTTCCCCATCGAACTCTTCATCCGGCACCGAAACAGCTAATCCTGAATCGACCAAAAATTTGGCATTACGACTCTGGTGGTCATTTGGAGCGTTAGGCAGGGGGACTAGCACAGCTGGTAGCCCCAAGAGCGCAATCTCCGCGACGCTAGAACCGCCAGGCCGACAAACGACTAAATCTGACGCCGCCATCGCGTTTGGCAGATCGTCGTCGTATTCGTAGGACATCACGTTGGCTGGCAGGTTCTTTGGTAGAGCCTGCCAGTCACGTCGACCCACGACATGATGAATAAACGGCAAATCACCCACCTTCGCAGCTTCCCAAACTGCTTGATTGATGCGTCGCGATCCGAGCGAGCCACCAAACACGACAATGACCGGTTTATTTATCGGCCAGCCAAGTCCATTTCGAAGTGATCGGCCGTCGCGATCTGCTCGAAGCACGGCTTGCCGAACCGGGTTCCCAGTAACGACTTCGTTTCTTAAACCAGTACCCGCACACGGCACTGCTGCCGCTTTTGCAAACTTTGTCATGAGTCGGTTGGCGGCGGAGGCTGCTGCGTTTTGTTCCGCCAATACTAATGGCACCCTAAAAATCACAGCTCCGATACCGGCTGGTAACGCCGCGTACCCTCCGAGAGACAACACCACACTGGGGCGGCGGCGGCGAACTATCCAACTTCCTCGAAATATCGCCCAGATGATCGCCCCCAGATTCAAAAGGTTTTGAGGCGAGACCCGACGTCCATTAAGTCCTCTGCCGCTGAGAGCAACAAGCCCGTAGCCCGCTGCAGGCACCATCTCCAGTTCAACTCCTCGCGAACTCCCTACAAAAAGCACCGCTTCGCGTGGCCACCCCCGTTTAACAAGTGCGTCAGCGACCGCTATTCCGGGAAGAAGATGACCCGCTGTGCCGCCACCAGCGACGATGATCCCGCCCTGAGAAGCATCAACGGCACCAACTTTTTTCGATTTCATTTCGACTGCCGGGCGATATTGAGCAGCAACCCAGCCGCAGCCGCGTTCACGATTAGTGAGGTGCCGCCAGACGAAATGAAAGGCAGCGTTACACCGCTGATGGGAAGCAGTCGGAGCACGCCCCCCAAATTCACAAGGACTTGCAAAAGAAACCACACAGATATCCCAGCGGCAAGCAGTGACCCGAAAACGTCTGGAGCAATCTGCGCTGTACAAAACCCCGTAACGATGATGGTGGCAAGCAATACCAGCACAGCTAAAGCACCAACCAGACCCAACTGTTCTCCTACAACGGCAAACACAAAATCGTTAGGAGCCTCGGGTACCCACCCCCATTGAGCGTGGCCCGCCGAAAGTCCTGTTCCCCTGAAACCGCCGTTCGAGAGACTCGCCAAGCCCTGTGTGACCTGATAGCCAGCACCGTCACTGTTTTCCGCAGCAGAGAAAAAGCCAATGATCCTGCCTCTTCTGTACGGCTCGGCTAAGGCGAGAAATAAACCCGAAACTAAACCCAAGACCAGCAACAGCCCTAAATGCCTAAAAGGAACCCCCGCCGCCCACATCATTCCAAAAGCGATAGAGCCGAGTATGGCCGCAGTACCGAGATCTGGCTGCTTGAGGATTAAGCCGCATAGAACTGCAATGCCTACAGCGACCGGGATCGTGACGCGATCTATGCGATCCAGGAAATAGCGACGCTGATCAAGGAACGACGCTAGCGACACGACTAAAGCCAGTTTCGTTATTTCCGATGGTTGCAGGCCAAAGAGACCCAAATCGAGCCAGCGGCGACTACCTCCGCTCGAGTGACCAAAGAGGAGCACGAGAACTAATCCGAGACACGCAGCGACTAACAGTAATGGGGCGGCACGTCTCCACGATCGATAATCACGACCTACCGTGAAGAGCAAAGCAAATATCCCAAACGTGACATGCGTGGCGTGTCTACCAAACTCCGATAAAGCGCCGCCGTCTTGCCCAATCGAAGCTGGGTTTGATGCTGCGAGCGCCATGACAACGCCCGTCAACATCAGCAACAGGATCGACCCAAGCATGGCCAAGTACCGCATCGAAGGCCCTGGGGAATCATTGTGTGGATAGGCCTGGGCTAGTCGATAGTTCTGCAACGCGGTCATGGTTGAATCTGTCCCTGTTTAAGCAGTCTGACAAACCGCTGGAAGTCATCGCCGCGTTCGTTGTAGTTGCGATACCAATCGAACGATGCGCACGCTGGCGAGAGCACCACATCGCCCCCTGAGCTTTGCGCTATGGACATGGCGGCCTTGACAGCCTCTTCCATTGAGTTCGCCAGGGTCGTCGTGACAATCCCATCGAAAACGTGAGTCAGTGTTTCCGCTGATTCGCCGATCACTACTACTCCTGCAAGCCTCGGAGCGAGCTCTCGCAGTTCTAAAAGGTCGAGACCCTTGTTACGTCCCCCAGCAATCAGCACCGCTTGATCAAATCCGGTCATGCCCGCCACTGTGGCGTGAGGGGTCGTGGCCTTACTGTCATCGAAAAATCGGACTCCGTCTGCTGTCGCGACAAACTCGAGACGATGAGCTAATCCATCAAAATTTCCCAGTACCTCAGCAACCGACTTCGCCGAAGCATCCATGGATAGCGCAAGAGCGGTAGCTGCGCATGCATTGAGTTGATCGTGTGGGCGCGACCTACGAAGCTCAGAAATCTTCATTATCCGTTCGCCGTGAGCAATGAGTTCACGGTCAGTGCAGTGCACATCGCCTTTTCCAAGTCCGAAGGTCAGTAACTGGGAGGAGATGTTCTTCGTCCAGGGGCCAACTGCTACATCATCATGTGGCGCCACTGCAACATCCCCTTCCTGTTGCGTTTCCCATATCTTGGATTTCGCCCTCGCATAGGCCTGAAAGTTTTCATGCCAATCCAAATGATCTGGGGCAAGATTGAGCCACGCCGCCGCTTTGGCGCGAAACCGACGGACCCTGTCCAGACGAAAAGACGAAGCTTCGACAACGAATACTTCGTATCCGATTTCTTTGTCATCGATCGCGGAGACGAAAGGCGTGTCCGTGTTACCGACAGCGGCGGCCTGCATGCCTGAAGCCAACAACATTTGGGTTGTTAATTCAGTCACCGTGGTTTTCCCGTTGGTGCCAGTAACCGCAGCACATGGACGGTCATTCCAAAGGGCCGCCAGATCAAGCTCACTTAAAATCTCGACACCCGAAGCATCTGCTAGCCGGTAGAGAAGATGATGGCATGGAATTCCCGGGCTTGGCACCACCGCCGTGATCCCAGAAAATGCTCGTTCTAATTCTGTCGCCGAACTCGAATCAAGGAGTTCAACTCTTAATTCCTCAGCCACTGCAGCGACAGGCGTTGGTTGATCGTCGACCGCAAGTACTTCGCAGTTGCGCGCCTTTAAGGCTTCGACTACCGCCCTACCAGTTACTCCTAATCCGGCTACCAGCACACGCGAAAGGTCGGGGGCGTTCACAGCAGACACCGCAAAGCTGCTGGCTGTATTAGGGCAACCGAATCAAGCCCGATGAAGTCGGCATAGAACACACCCAACGCGAACGCGACACAGATTCCATTAATGATCCACATGCGAATAAGGACCGTTGTTTCGGGCCAACCAACTAGTTCAAAATGGTGGTGGATAGGCGCCATTCGAAAAACGCGGCGGCCAAAGATCCGATAGCTGCCAACCTGGAGAATCACTGAGAGTGTCTCAAGGACATAAAGGGCACCGATTACTGGCAAGAGCAGATGAGTTTCGAGGAGTAAGGCCAGTCCTGCGAAAGCAGTACCGATCGCTAACGATCCAGTGTCCCCCATGAAAATTCGCGCCGGAGGAGCGTTCCACCAAAGAAAGCCGATGCAAGCTCCAGTCATCGCCGCGGCAACGATCGCCAGATCCAATGCATGGCTAACGTCGTAGTCCTCGGGATGTCTAAAGATCCAGTAACCGATCACCACAAATGCTGAAAACCCGATCGCTGCTGATCCGCTGGCTAACCCGTCAAGCCCATCGGTGAGATTGACAGCGTTGGCGGTAGCAATCACTAAAATCGAAGCCCAAACCACCCATAAAATCTTCCCGAGGCTGATACCGGGAAATTCGGCCCTAGTCAGTGCAATTACTGGACTGGTTTGAGCCCAATACATCGCGAGAATTGAAAACCCGATCGCCACTCCGAGCAAACCAATAATTTTGGCCGATTTGTTAAGGCCTAGGTTGCGTTCCCTACTGACTTTGATCCAGTCATCCATTAGCCCAACGGCACTCGCAGCAACGATTGCCATAACGAGAACAATGCCCGATCGAGTGACAATCGTTTCCGATCGAAGGTGACTCACGAGGTAGCCGGCTACCGCTCCGACAACTATTGCAACCCCTCCCATGGTGGGAGTACCTGCCTTGGTGAGGTGACCCTCCGGACCGTCCAGGCGGATTGGTTGGCCAACCCCATGGGCTCGCAACCAAGGCACTAGAACGCGCGTGCCGACGAGGCTTACACCCATGGCGACGCCTGCTGCGATCAGGAGCGCGATCATCAGCCCCTACCGTCCAATCGGGTCGCTAGAGCTTGCTCACAAACAGCAACATCGTCGAAAGGTCGTCGTTCCTCACCTATAGTCTGATGTGTCTCGTGACCCTTTCCAGCTACAAGAATTAGATCTCCTGCGACAGCTTCGCCAATCGCCAAATGGATTGCGTTGGCCCGATCGAGAATGATTTGAACGCGCGCCCTTCCGCGTTGAGTTCCCACGATTATTTGGTTAGCGATATCTGCCGGGTCCTCCGACCGAGGATTGTCTGAAGTCACGACCACTTCGTCGGCCAAACCGGCGGCTATTTCCCCCATCAGGGATCGTTTTTTCTGATCGCGATCACCTCCGGCGCCGAACACCACCCATACGCGCCCCGCTGTAATACTTCGAGCAGCTTTCAGAGCTTCAGAAAGCGCTGCCGGTTTATGGGCGTAGTCCACTAAAACACAGACGTCGGATCTAGCGGCAGAAATTGGTTCCATCCTTCCTCGAACTGGTTGAACTAGTCGTAGTCCACGTGCAATGTCAGCTCGATCGAACCTTAAAGCGTTCAGCGTTTCTGCGGCCATCAACAAATTGATCAGGTTGAAGTATCCGACGAGTGTGGTGTTTATCTCTTGGTCGCGCCACTTGAAGGTAGCGCCATTCGCTGTAACTCTCGGGTCTTGGATCAGAGTGGGGTCGACCTCAACCACCTCACGTGATGCACTGAGTTCGCGTGCTAAACGTCTGCCCCACTCGTCGCCGACTGACACGATTGCAGTTTCGGTTCTCTCGTCAAAAAGTCTGCGTTTAGCTCGAAAGTATGCGTCCATGTCTCCGTGAAAATCGAGGTGTTCGGGACTCAAGTTGGTGAAAAGCGCAGCGGCGAAGTGAGTACCGTCAACGCGACCCAATTCGAGACCATGAGAGGACACCTCCATACACGCCCAATCCGTACCACTCTCGAGTAGCCGCGCAAACGATCTCTGTAAGTCGGGTGCTTCGGGAGTGGTGCGCTGCCCATCGAGAGTCCCCATCGAGCTACTACTCTCACCGCAGCTCTTGAGTATCTCGGCTAGGGCCTGTGTCGTCGTCGTCTTTCCTGCTGTCCCTGTCACTCCCACCACCTTGAGGTGTTTGGAGGGTTCTCCGTAGATTGAAGCAGCAACTGGGCCTAAAGCTTTTCGGACGTTAGGCACCACTACTTGAGGTACGCCGTCGTCTAGTTCACGCTCAACTAGAAGTGCTGAGGCGCCCGCCCTTAGTGCCTCCGTGGCAAAGAGATGCCCATCGCGGTGATCTCCGGAAATACAGGCGAACAGATCACCGTTTCTCGCGACGCGGCTGTCATGACTAACGCCCGACAGCCACACCTCGGCCATCTCTGAAGACGACTGTGCCAACAACTGGCCACCGCTTAGCGCGACGATTTCTGCGAGAGAAGCTCCAACCATCACTCGCTACCTCGTTTGCGGCACGCCAAGCGCCCGCAGAGCGCCAGTCGCTATATCGGAGAACACCGGGGCCGCCGTTTTGCCCGCCAAATGTTCATCTGGTTCATCGAGGACCACCACGATGGTAAGCCTCGGGTTTTCCGCAGGAACGAAACCCGCGAAGGTCGCCGTGTACTCATCGCTGTATCCGGCGCGGTCCTTCATAGCTTTTTCCGCGGTTCCTGTTTTTCCAGCGACGGAGTACCCATCGACTTGTGCTCGCGTTCCAGTTCCTTGCGTAACCACACCAGCAAGCATGTCGCGCATTGTCTTCGCAGTGGTCGCGCTCACTACTTGGCGTCGCACTCCAGAGGAAATTGGATGCATCACCCCATCGGTACCAGCTATTCCAAGGATTAAAGAGGGAGCAATGTATTCGCCGTCATTCGCGATGGTGTTGAATGCCGCTGCCAGTTGAATCCCTGTCACAGAAACGCCCTGTCCGAACGCTATGTTCGCTAAGCCAGTTCCCTCCCACTGGGTAGGCGGGTGAAGCTTTCCTCTGGTCTCGCCGGGCCATGCTGGTACGCCGGCTTGGCCGCTGGTGAATTCACCGAATCCGAAAGCCCGCAGGTAGGAATACAGGTGGTCTTTACCCAGTTTTTCTGCGATGCGAATGGTCCCGATGTTGGATGATTTAGCAAGTATCTCCGATATCGATAATTCCCGGTCTTCGTTCACATATGGCTCTTCGAAGACTTTGTCCGAGTACTTGTATTTAGCCGGAACGTGAATAATTTGGTCGGGCGCGATCCTGCCTTCTTCCAAGGCTGCCGCGATTGTGAAGGGCTTGGTTGCCGATCCGGGTTCGAACGAGTTTATGTAGGCGCCACTGCTGCCTGTGACACGCGCTTGTTTCGCCCTACTTGAACTCCCGATGTCCGCTAATGCGAGTACTTCGCCTGTTGCGACGTCCAGAACTATTGCAGTTCCCCAATTTGCACCACTAATCGCCACTGCTTCTTGAAGAACGCTTTCAACCAACAATTGAGTTGGGGCGTGAAGGGTCGTAATGAGACTTTGTCCGGGTTGAGCTGGTTCAAAGGCGATGTCATCGCCTGGCAGTCTTACGGAGCCGGAGCCAGTTCCAGACACGAAGTTCGTTCGGGATCCTGCTTGTCCAGAGAGAAGGCTCGCAAACTGCAATTCAAGGCCGCTTAACGGTTTTTGATCCACATCGACATTGCCGATGACGTTGCGAGCAAAAGCAGCACCATTTGGGTAACGCCGCGCTGCTTCGTCCCGAATTTCGATACCGACCAAGCCGAGCTGTCGGATTTGGTCCGCGATGTTCGGTGTTACTTGTCGTTTCAGATGAACGTACGCCTTGTCGCTAGTTAGTCGGTCAATGAGGGTTCCTTGTGATACGCCAATTAGCGGAGCTATCTGCGAGGCGACGGCGTACGGATGTTCTACAGATTGCGGGTTGGCGCCGATCGTGGGCAACGTGTCACTAAAAGCAAGAACGGACCCGTCTCGGTCAAGGATCGCACCGCGTGAACCGCTGATCGAAGACCACACGCTGTGACCATTAATTCCGTCTATGTACTGGTTGCGATTCAATATTTGGATATCTACTAACCGGGCTGTGAGCACCGTGAAAATCAACGAGGTGCACAGAATCAGAAGGCCAATTCGTCGTCCTCGATAACCCACTTGGCCTTGAGGGCTAGATAGCCGTGTCGTTGAAATTGAGGGATGAGGAACCTCGGAATGGGTCGCCGATTTCGAATGAGACCTTTCCTGGGTTCCAACAGACGGCGCCACTGGAGTTCCGGTCTCTTCCTTATCGGCCGTTGTTGGAAGCGGCGATAGCTAATGCTTCAGTCAGTAGCCGATCGACTGACAGCCAGTCGCCGGTATCGCTTAAACGGGTACGGATGAGTTCACCTTGGCGGCCCGAGTTCAGATGTTCGCGCCGAACCTGAATTTGTGTCGCCGACTCTGCTGGAACCATCCCCAGGTCGATCGCCTGTTTTTTGATCTCTATTGTTGCCCGTTTGGTTTCAAGCTCGATGCGAAGTTCGCGAACTGACTCGCTTTCTTGCGTTATGTCGTTGTGTAAACGCACCAAATCGACGTGACGATGATTGATCATCAAATTTGAGATGGCGAGCCCTAAGAGCACCAGCAACGTCGCGACTCCAAAGAGAGTTGTTGCGCCGACAAATCGATTCGCCAGCGACGAACGACCTTTTCTCGCCACGAACCGCGACCCGTCAGCTATTTGGATCACATCGGGGCTTACGGGTAGGTCGATACCGATCGCAGCGGTCACCAGATCTAAGCCTCTCCTACGAAGAGTCGTTCTGCGGCTCGGAACCGAGCGCTTGCCGCTCTCGGGTTTCGTTCGATTTCGGCTTCTGTTGGGCGGACTACCTTGCGTCGAAGGAGTCTGACATTAGGTTCGGAGCCACATATACAGGGCAGGCTCGATGGGCAAACACAAACGCCATCGGCGGCGTCGCGTAGAACGTGTTTCACTATTCTGTCCTCTCCAGAGTGATAAGAAAGAACGACCAGTCGACCCCCAGGTCTGAGTCGTTCGATTGTCTGAGCTAAAGCGGGTTCGATGAGAGCGAGTTCGTTGTTGACGGCTATGCGAAGTGCTTGGAACGTTCGCATAGCCGGGTGTCGCCCTTTTCTGCGCGCAGCAGCAGGCACTGCGCTACGGACGATGTCAGCGAGTTCTTGCGTTGATTCAATGGGGCGGGCCGACACGATCGATTTGGCTATTCGGTAGGCAAATCGTTCGTCGGAATTTGTGCGTAACAAATCCGTTAGTTCTTGTTCGCCGTAGCTGTTGACGATAGTGGCTGCCTCAAGAGCGTCATCGGGATTCATCCTCATGTCGAGGGGCGCTGCGTAACGGTGCGAGAACCCGCGGCTAGGCGTGTCCAACTGGTGGCTACTTACGCCAAGGTCGAAAAGTGCGCCGTTCAGTTGCCTGCCATCAAGATCAAGAATCTGGCCGATTTCGTCAAATCGGCCCTGCACCACTTGAGCCTTCTGCCCAAATTCGGCGAGGCGGTCTCGAGAAACTTTCACTGCTGAGGGATCTCTATCAATCCCTAATAGTTGACGGCCTGGTGCTTGTTGGAGCAGCGCTTGAGCATGGCCCGCTCCCCCAATAGTCGCGTCGACGATTAGTCCGTCCTCTATTTCTTCGAAAACCTCAAGAACTTCGGCCAGCATGACGGGCAGGTGGTCGAATTTCACATCACCCAGGATGTGTTCTGTCGAATTCGGTGATGAGTCACCGGGCAAAGAAGTCACTGTTAGTCGCCACCGGTAGGTTCAGTGAATTCGTCAGGTGACTCCAACAGGGAATCGCCCACCTCGGTGATTTCTTGCCAGCGAGACCTGTCCCAAATCTCGACCTCGTCTATCGCGCCAACAATGACGCATTCTCGTTCCAGATGAGCGAAGGAACGGAGATCTTCTGGAACCGCAATTCGTCCCTGTTTGTCGGGCAGGATGTGCGCGGCACCTGCACCAAATGACCGCTTCGCTGATCGGTGACGAACGTCACCTTCTTCGGAACGAGATGCCATTGTTTGCGCTATGTCCCGGAAGCGTTCGGGGGTAAGTAGCGCCAAGCAACCTTCACTTCCCTTAATCAAGAAACCGCTTTGATCAAAAGAGGGTCGAAAGGAAGCGGGCAGCACAATTCGTCCTTTGGCGTCGAGCGCATGCTCAAACTGACCGACGAATAGCTCTTCCACTGTTGCCCTCGCGAGTTAGTGCCATCTTGTGTGGGAATGATCTTTGTGGTTGGGAAATTCTGTGGAAGTTAACCCACTTCATTCCCTATTACTCCACTTTGTGACACTTTATGACTCTTATGTGCTCGAGTCCAGCCATTTGGACAGACTTTCACCACTTTCCGTAAGAAGTTTCGAATCACATAGGTGTAATTAATCACGCAAAGTTGTAAAAGTGATCACTTAGGGCGTTTTTGCTTCACCTAAAGTAGTTCTTTGACTTGATGCGGCCATGGCTCAGGTGGCGAGAAGCTTCGAAACGACCAAGTTTCGTACTTCCGTCATCGAACAATTAAGACCGGCGTCGGCCCATCCAATTCCTTTGGAGTTCACCTCGGTCAGCCCTTGGGGTCGCTGGAAATGTCGATACCAAACGCATTGGAATCGGGCTGAGTGTCTAGTCCGCCGTTGGGCAATACCAACTAATTTACGGTCAGACAAAATGACTTCTCCTGGTCCAATTCCGTCGAAGCACCAGCTTCCGGTGCCCACAAGATTGGCCTTATGGGTGCCCGCGTTTAGACCTAGATCAACGAAAGCCGCCGCGATGGTCTCACCTAGCCAATGAAAGGATCGACTCAAATCGTCTGACCACAAGGGGTCGTTACGGGGCAACGTAACATCGATCCAGGTCGACTCCCGTGGATCGAGCCAGACGATGCCTCCTCCGCTCTGGCGTCGGGTGGTGGTTTCGCACATCTGTGGGTCGCGCCCTCTTGATCCCAACACGAGGGCGGGTTCGTTGAACTCAAGAATGGAGATCCTCCGTCGACCATCAACGGGGACGGGGCGATGGTGAAGTGCCGGTGCCCCAGCGTGCCATGTTTCTACAACCCATTCTCGGGTTGAGTTCATGCCGAGAGCGACAAACGGTTCGGGAGGTAAATATCCCACTCCGGCGGGACACCTCTTCGCAACCCTGCGGCTACGGCTATGTGTTCGGGAGCGTGTGGAACACGTCGCAACCGAAATTGTGAATGCTCCGGCAAGGTGTCGCCCTTTGCCGCATTGCAGGTTCGACAACAGGCCACAACGTTCTCCCAGGTATGTTCCCCACCTTTGCTTCGCGGGTGAACATGATCAATGCACTCCGCCCGTCGCCCGCAGTATTGGCAAAGATAGAGGTCGCGCGCGAATACTGCCTTGCGGTGCAGTGGCGCACGTCGCCGATAGGGAGCACCGACCTTGTACCGAAGACGAGCTATCGACGGGGCAAAGATCTCAAGTTTTTCGGAGCGCAACACACGTTGACTTGCGTGAAGAACTTCTGCCTTGTCGGCCAACACCAGAAGAAGGGCTCTTCGCACGGAAAGAATTGACAGAGGCCGATATCCAACATCTAAAACCAAAGTTCGTTCAGCAAGGACCGAGCCTCGGTCTGCGCTCATGGCTTCACGGACCTCCAGGTTCGACACCATTCCAACCAAGCGACTATGTCTTTCGGCTGCCGGTCTTTCTCCATGGAACCATCGGCGCCGTACATAGTGACCATACGGAAGTGGAGGAAATCTTCGGCGGGAAGCGGTAGGAACGGCGCTCGTCGCCACCAACGTGAGGGAGCCATACGGCAGAAGGTTGAAAGAGCAACCACCCACAACTTGGGCCGCGCTGCAACGGCGCTCGTTGCAGCGAAAAACAATCGAAGACCACCCGACTTCCCGGCCACAACGGCAATCCTAATCAGATCGATCTCGTTCGGGCATCAATACCAAGACTTCGAAAACCAACAACGGCAGCGCCCACTAGTGGGGCCTCCGCTCCTAAGCCGACCGGTGAAATCTTGACTCCGCGAGAAAAATCCAGATGACAACGCTCAAAAAGTTCCATATTTGCGGCATCAAAAAATTCGTCTCCAAAGCCAAGAGCAACCGAACCACCGATAAGTACATGTTCCAAATCAAGCAAAGTCACGGCGGAGGCGACTGCCCGTCCCACCAACATGCCGGCCCGTCTTCTTTCCTGTACGCCTGCCGTGCTGGGATCGGCGCCGAGCCTGCGACTGATAGCCGGTCCAGAAGCTTCGGCTTCCAGACACCCCCGCGAGCCACAAGCGCAATCAGCTCCCTCTGGCTCCACGATTACATGGCCAATATGACCTGCGTTCCCGTCGCCACCATCCAACAAGCGTCCATCGACAAATACCCCCCCGCCAATTCCTGTCGAGACCACCATCGCTAAAAAATTGGAAAAGTTTCTCCCTGCCCCGAACCAGGCTTCCCCTAAAGCCAAGGCCTTTGCATCATTGTCGATATGCACATCCATGCCTAAACCTTCACGAAGCCGCTCGCGAAGCGGAAATTCTCGCCATGCCGGGATATTTAGCGGAGATACAGCCTCACCACTTCCGACCATGGGACCGCCGCACCCGACCCCACACACGACTACTTCGGTATTGCTACCGAGAACATCATTAGCCAACTCCAATAAGGTCGCGAACAAATCGTCGCTTCGGGAAGTCTGAGCGGTGGGAACCTGCTTCTTGGCGACGACATCGCCATCATCAGTGACTAGGCCCGCGGCAAACTTCGTGCCCCCAACATCAAGTGCGAGAGCGACATTGGAGGGGATGGCCTCAATCAGAGGTCATCCCGTCGCATTCGATTTCGCATTCGTTCAGACAATCCACCGATGTTGGCTCGGATCTGGCCGCTACGAACTTGACCAGTGACTTTTTGAAAGCCCGCCTTGCCCATTTTTCGCAGGTTGCGTTCGATAACGACGGCGCAAGCAAAGATCGCTAAAAAGGCCACGAAAGCTAGACCAAAATGGACTTGCAGGGCAGCTACAACCCCAACCAAACCCATAACACCAACTATCACCGCCCATTTAATGTTGCGAAGTGCGTGACGATAAAGGGTCGTTTCGCTGACTTCTCGAGCAAACTCGGGGTCCGAGTCGTAAAACTCCTTCTCTATCTGATGAAGGATGCGCTGTTCGTCGTCAGAGAGCGGCACGAGGTCTTCCGTTCGTCGGTTCTTCCAGTCTAGGACGAGCCTCACTCCAGATTGACATCATCACTGTCATCAATCATTCATCCCCTCGTTTTTTCGCGGAAGACCAGGGCCGATTGCAGCCTCACCGTACCGTTCTCGTATGCGGTCCATGGCCGCAGAAAGCTGTCCCCAAGCCGGGTCACTTAATTCTTCGCCAACAAGAGTTAGTTGCTGCGGGCCCGGTGCGCCAAGTCTGCTCAAACCCACTCCCAGCAATCGGACGCCTTCTGCGAGGTCGAGTTGGTCCAACATCTCAATAGCCGTTTCTGAAATCACCGGGAGGATGTCAACAGCTTCGCTAAGAGTCACCGATCTCGTCAGGTACCGCATGTCAGGGCGTCTGATTTTTAAGTGGACAGTTCGCCCGGCTAATCCTTTTCTCCTAGCGCGAGTGGAAACCGCATCTGAAAGTCGAATAATTTCGCTCACCAAGTGACTTCGATCGAAAACGTCCTGCGCGAATGTCTCCTCATGACTAATTGACTTACTTTTTCTTTTGGAATGAACCCGTCGATGGTCGATGCCTCGACTGAGTTCTGACAAATGCATTCCGTGAGATGTTCCAAGAGTTTCGACTAAGACGTCTTCTGGCACCAATGCCAGTTCCCCAACGGTCGAGATCCCTAGCGCCTTTAACTTGGCGAACGTCACAGACCCAACACCCCAGAGGGCTTCCACCGGGTGCGCCTGCAAAAATGAGGTCTCTTCTTGAGGAGGCACGAGGTAAACACCCAGACCAGGTTGAACTCCACGGCGGGTGGCCTTGGGCTTTGCTGCTTCCGAAGCGAGTTTTGCCAACAATTTGGACCTAGCGACACCGACCGAACAATCCAGTCCTACTCCCACATAGACATCGTTTCGAAGCTGCCAGGCGATCGTTTCGGAACTGCCGAACAGTTTGTGAGCTCCACTGATATCGAGAAAGGCTTCGTCTAGAGCAATTGGCTCTATGTGCGGGGTAACGGAGTCAAAGATTTCGTGCACCTGTTTCGAAACTTCTCGATATCGCGAGAAGTTGGAACGGACGAACACAGCGTCTGGGCATAGTTTCCTTGCTAACACGCTGGACATAGCTGACCTGACCCCCATGGAGCGCGCTTCGTAGCTCGCCGAGGCAACAACTCCTCGCTCGGATTCTCCTCCGACAATGACGGCTTTACCTATTAGAGAGGGGTCAGTTTGGCGTTCCACCTCAACGTAGAAGGCATCCATGTCCACGTGAAGAATCGGTAAGTCACCCATAAACCCAACTAACCAAGGTAGAAGAGGAACATTTGGGAGGAAACAAACTCTGTCATTTAGAGACGCTGAACTCGAAGATCATCTAAGTCAACCCCATCAATCCGGTACCTAAATTCATGACCCTCTTCGACTTCACCGTGCAGGTAGTCAAGCAACGGTTCCCTGAGCCACAGCTGTTGGCCCGTCAATAGCTGCGTCAATTGAGTTCTAGGGATCCATTCAGCAGCTATAACAATCTCGTCTGGGTCCTCAATCGTGATCACGCCGGCGTACCCGGCTGCTAAATGAACTTCAACCCGCAACAACCAGTTCATGTCATGGGCTTCCGCTGAAACGGTGTAAACCGGCCCAGTCCACTCATCAACGACTAGCCCAGTTTCTTCTGTGACTTCTCGAGTAAGGCCTTCCAGCACTGTTTCGCCTTCATCGATGACGCCTCCTGGGGTGCTCCAATCGCTACGGCCACCGCGCCGCTGATTGTGCACCATCAGGATCCGGTCCGCGTCGCAAACTATCCCACCACCGACAGCCCAGTTTCGCACCTCCGCAGTTTGCCATTCATACCTGCGTCACGGCGACATACGAATACGATGCTTTGGTGGCCCACGGACGAGAACCTTTCCTACGAACAACATCTGGGCATGACAACTCACAGTCCCCGACGGCTTTACCATCGGTGTTGGCAAGGGTTCTTGCCTTTTCAGCGGTGATACTCGCGAGTCTTTGTGGTGGCCTGATGGGGTTCGCTCTAGGCCGGCTGCAGTGGGGCGACGACTTAAACGTATGGGTAATCGTCGCCGGGGCCGCAGGCTCAGCGCTAGCCGCAGCGGGTGTCGCTGTCGTGTGCGTACTAGTACTTCGGGCCATGTCGGAATGGACTGATGTCGCTTCGGTAAAAGCGCGGCGACGTTGAGTAACTCACTTCCGTCGTCTGAGGAACTAAAAGAACTTCTCGATCTTGCCGTAGATCTTTCAGGTCAAGCAGGCAAAGTGCATTTTCGGAGACACACGGGCGGCGTCGATTCCAAATCAACCGCCACCGACCCCGTTACCCAAGTCGATCGCGACGCCGAGCGGATAATCACTGCCGGCATAGGCCGCGCCCGACCCGACGACGGAATACTTGGGGAAGAGGGAACCGACACGCAAGGCAATTCAGGGTTTCGATGGGTGATCGACCCACTTGATGGCACTGTGAATTACCTGTACGGCTTTCCCAGCCATTCAGTGTCGATCGCAGTGGAACTCGATGGTGTGCCGATCATTGGAGTTGTTTATGACACAGCTCACGATGAAATGTTTGTGGCGCAAATTGAAGGCGCTACGACGAAAAATGGTGACAACGTCCAAGTGACTTCATGTCAAGACTTATCCATCGCGTTAATCGGAACCGGGTTTGGCTATGACTCAGATCTCCGTAAGCAACAAGCGTTGATTCTTGCCGAGTTCCTCCCGCTAGTACGCGATATTCGCCGGGCAGGTTCGTGCGCTATCGATCTTTGCTCCGTTGCTAGTGGACGCCTCGACGGGTTTTATGAAACTGGGGTGCAGTGGTGGGATGTCGCGGCGGGTGTTGCGATCGTGCGATCAGCGGGCGGTATCGCTGTCTACGAGCCACTCCACAAGCGGGTTATAGCGTCTGGACCTCTCCTCTGGGAACAACTCTGCGGCACCGTAAATGAAGCAGAAATCGCAGTTGGTCCCCAAAAGGCTCCCCCATCGGCCAATATCTAGGGTGTGAGCATCCGAATCTTAACGATCGAAGACGACCAGCGAATCCGTACCGCCGTTCGATTTGCACTTGAAGATGAAGGCTGGAGCGTCCTAGAAGCAGAAACTGGCGAGCAAGCACTGGAATATTTCAACTCCACTATTCCTGATCTGGTTCTCGTCGATATCGGCCTGCCAGGCATAGACGGCTTTGAAGTCTGTCGTGCTCTCAGACGAAGCAGCGATGTCCCGATAATTATGGTCACGGCCAGGGATGGCACTAGCGACGTGGTCGCAGGCCTAGAAGCCGGAGCAGATGATTACGTAACCAAGCCAATCGCACCTAAGGAATTGTCAGCTCGCATTCGCGCACTTTTGCGACGAGTCCGATCTGAGGACAAGGCTGCCGCGCCGAGAAGCATCGGCGATCTGGACATAATTCCTGATGAGGGCGTTGTCCGTAAGAGCGGCGATGAAATTCATCTCACCAAGACCGAGTTCCATCTCTTGTGCGAACTTTCCGACCACTTAGGGAAAGTTCTCAGCCGCGAACACTTACTGGAACAAGTTTGGGGTTACGACTACTTCGGTGACGGTCGGTTAGTCGACGTCCACGTTCGTCGTCTGCGAACCAAAATCGAAACCGACCCCGCTCGCCCTCGCCATGTAGTGACCGTGCGAGGCATGGGCTACAAGCTGCAACCGTAGTGACGAAATACCGCGGCCTGTTATGGCGCCGTTTACCGCTCCGCGCCCGTGTAATCGGGGCCTTCACTCTCGGCGCTGCGGTGGCTGCCTTAGTGCTCATCATCATCACTTACGGCTTATCTCGACAATCGATGCTCCGCCAACGCGAGGAGTCATCGGAGCGTCAGTTCTTCGCCAATGCTCGACAGGTACAGAGTTCGCTACGAGCTGAGGACCCCGATTTCGCTCAGCTACTGGAGTCATTGCCAAGCCTTAGCGGAAGTCGGTCGATTATTCGCACCGGTGATGAGACCTGGACATCCCTGTCTCTCACGCCGAACGACCTACCATCCGAGTTTGTTGTAGCCGTCGTTGAGGCCCGCGATGCGCGGTCATTGAGGTACCGACTCAATGATGAGCCAGTATTAGCGTTCGGTCTCCAACTTCGCCCAGGAGGGGCATCGGCTCTGGACGAAGTCGCTTATTTTGAGTTGGTTCCATTCGTGGAGGTGGAAAACACCTTAGAGAGTCTGGCACTGATCTTGTTGGTCGGCGGTGCTCTTACAGTGCTTGTGGGAGTGGGGATAGGCCTTTGGGCGAGCGGTGGGCTCCTGAGGCCTCTCACTGAAATTTCTCATGCCGCTACCTCGATCGCTCAAGGGCGTTTCGACACTCGACTTGAGGAGGTGCGCGATCCAGATCTTGCTGCCCTAGTGAATTCCTTCAACGAAATGGCCGCTGCCATGGAGGATCGCATTACTCGCGATGCACGTTTCGCCTCTGACGTCAGTCACGAACTTCGTTCTCCGTTGATGACGCTTCGCGCCTCCATTGATGTGATGCAACACCGCCGAGAAGAACTTTCCGATCGAACAAAACAAGCACTTGACCTCCTAAATGATGAAGTTGCTCGATTCGAGCATCTGGTTCAAGACCTGCTTGATCTTTCAAGATCAGATTCAGGACCAATGGAAAACGATCTCGTCAACATTGAAGAGTTGGTGAAAGCGACTTTGAAACGTACCGAAGATGATGCTTCGCTCGAGATAATCGGGACAGCGCGAGGCGCATTAGTGATGGGTGACAAAAGACGGTTAGCCCAAGTGCTGGACAACCTTCTGCGTAACGCTCAAAAATACGGTGGCGGTGTCACCCGGATAACTGTTGCATCAAATGGCGGAAAAATTGAGATCGCAGTTGAGGACTCAGGGCCAGGGGTGGCGCCATCTGAACGATCTTTAGTGTTTGAAAGATTCACTCGAGGCGCTGCTGCTCGGAAACGAGGCGCAGGGGACGGTGCCGGACTTGGCTTAGCTCTCGTTGACGAGCATGCTCGTCGACACGGTGGAAGCGCACGCGTCGAGGGCAAATCAGACGGCCAGCCCGGGGCACGTTTCGTTATCACTCTTCCCAGAGCAGGCAGGCGATGACAGCGAATTCGAAGCGCTCCACCTTCACTGGCTTAACAATGGTCTTGGTAACTCTCGTTGGTTGTGGCCTTAGATCTGATGGCGAGCCGACCGCTCTTTCCGTCCCCAGGGATGTGTTTCCATCAGAGGTAGCCGAGACAAACGAAACTCCCTTGCTTCCCAACGCAACACTGCATCCAGTTTATTTTCTGCGCGACGACGTATTGGTTGAAATCCAACGGCCGCTACCGCCTCCTGTCTTCCTTGACGCGCCATTAAACAACCTCCTTGAGGGCCCGACGGAAACGGAGGCCGAGAGCGGGTTCGTATCAGCGATACCTGCCGGCACCGAAGTGGTGGATGTTGCGCTGATGCGCAACAACACCATTTCCATTCATCTCAACCAAACGTTTTTCGAAATTGAAGGTGCGCAAAGAATTCGCGCCTCTGCCCAATTGGTATTCACTGCGTCGGCACTGACCAATGACACTCAGGGAGTGGTCTTCTTTTTGGAAGGAGAACCCGTTCAGCTTCCCAATGGAGAGGGGTCGATAGAAGAAGTTCTAGAAGGACGCCTCCCAGCACCCCTCACTATCAACGATTACTCCGCTCTCGCCCCAGTTACGTTTAAGGAATAGTCATTCCTTGAGCGCGGCGTGTCCTAGTCGCCGACGTCGACGAGCTTGAGCCACGCCTCTCGTAGCAGCCACCAACATCAGCATCGCTGGGAAAACCTCTAGGCGTCCAAAAACCATCAAAGCCATGAGAACCGTTCTGCCCGCTCGTGGAAAGACAAGAAAATTGTTTGTAGGGCCTGCATCCCCAAGAGCTGGGCCGGCGTTGCCGAGAGCTGATATGGCTCCGCTGAATCCTGTGACAGGGTCCACGCCGAGCCCTGTTAGGACTACCCCACCGGCAACAATCAAACCCAAATAAAGCAGAACGAACCCCACTACCTTCGCCGCCACTTGCTCTTCAATAGTTGTCTGACCCAGGCGAATCGGAACCACCGCCCTGGGGTGTCGTGCTCGCACCAGCTCTCTGAACGCATATCGAAACACGACCTGTAGTCGGAGTACCTTCATTCCGCCGGCAGTTGAGCCACTCATGCCGCCAACGACCATGAGAACAAGAAGAATGACTTGAGCAGCAGGCATCCATGCGATGTAGTCAGACGTGCCAAAGCCTGTGCTCGTCCCTAAAGAAACCGCATAGAAGAGCGACTCTCTGATGTTTTGCAGCCACCCCAATTCTCCCGCATTAACCCATATCAACAATCCAAACGCCGAAAAGATCAACCACAAATACCAACGAATTTCAGATACTCGCCGATAAGCACCGATTCCCCCGGTCACCGCGTGCCAATGAGTGGAAAAGTTCGCTCCGCAATAGAGCATTCCGAGAATCAGTACCACTTCCACAGCGAAAGAATCGAAGTGGGAAATGGAATCTCCGTAGGGCGAGTAGCCACCTGTTGCAACAGTGGTAAACGCGTGGCTTACGGCGTCATAAATTGACATTCCAACTGCGGAAAGCGCTACAGCAATCAGCAAGGTTACTCCGCCATATAACAGCCATAAACGTCTTGCGGTATCTCGCACGCGAAGCGAAAGTCGATCGACTGTCGGGCCGGGCGCCTCGCTCGCTATCAGCTCAAGCCCGCCTATCCCTAGCGCTGGGAGGACCGCCACGGCCAACACGATGAGCCCCATACCTCCGAACCACTGAATCATGCTGCGGAAGAAGAGGACCCCCTGTGGAATCGAACCAAAATCGGACAGGATCGTCGACCCAGTGCACGTAAATCCCGAGACAGACTCAAACAACGCATCGTCAAACCGGGCCCAAGGGATTACGCCAGTTAGTAGAAAGGGCATCGCTCCAGCTACGGAAACAGCTAGCCAGCTCCATGCCACTGAAGCAAAAGCGAGAGCGGAATCAGATGAAGGCGAAACACCAGAGCCAAAAAACAATCCAGCGCCCACAAAGGCGGTAATGATCGCTGACCAAAAAAGACCTCCGAAGCCGCCACCCCCATCCGCGAGAGCCACGGCAGCCGAAATAGCCATTGCCGAGGCGATAGCGATCAATGCGGCACCTGCCACGCGAACCGGGGTCACAGCTACCCGTCTCATCGAACCACCACTTCGCGCTTAGTCATGCGCCAGCGCCGCAATGCACTTTGTGCGGGTTCGCCTACGGCTCCGAGTGCCACGAGAACCGGAGTAACCGAAATTCGTCCAATCACCATCAGAAGCGCTGCGGACAGATGTCCGATGGGGCCCACCGCCTGAAGGTGTCCTTGGGGGCCAAAGTCTCCAAATGCCACGCCCACGTTCGACATCACTGAAACTGCAAAGGTGAATGCTCCTTCGATGTCTAGGCCATCTGCGCTGAACACCAGGACTGTGGGGACTAAAAGCATCGTCGCGAGGAACAATTCGCCAATAATGCGGGCAAGCGCCGTCTCACCTATTGAGGACCGGCCGAGGTGAATTTTTTCGACCGCCGTTGGATGAACGCTGCGTCGTAACTCGCGGCCAATGTATTGCCCGAGGACCATGAACCGCATCACTTTGAAGCCACCCGCTACTGACGCAGACATCCCGCCCACAACCATCAAGACGAGCAGCAACGCCTCCCCGCCGAAAGAAACGCTGGCTAAATCTCCGGCAAGGTGACCAGTTGTAGAAATCGATGACACAGCGAAGAAGGTGGCGTATCGAATGGTGGTTGCCGTGGGTAGACCGTCGGACCAAGCAAGCACAGCAAGTGTGACGATCGCAATTAATCCTAAATAGACCCGAAACTCCACACTTCGAACGAAACGGTGGAGATCACCTCGACGCATTGCCCTAAAGATCAGGGGGAGGCTGATACCAGCGACGAACATGCCAAAAATGGCGACCCATTCAATAGGTCCCGAATTGAATGAACCTATCGAGCCCAACCGAGTGGAGAAGCCCCCGGAAGAGATAGTTGTCAAAGAATGCACGACACTGTCGACGAAGGGCATTCCCGCTAACAAAAATGCGATGGCGAGTAGTCCCGTCAATGCGACATAAAGGGTGACAAGCCGTGCCATGGTTGAGCCACTCCGGGGCGCTAAACGCCTAGCTGAGCGAGTTGCGACTCCCCCATCAGCGTCGAGTCCCCCGACTCCCAAGTGCGGCAGCACTCGCACCAGCACAATGATGATTGCCGCCGCCGAGAGCCACTGACCAAACGCTCGAAATAGCAACATGCCTAAAGAAAGCATTTCAGGATTGATAGTCGATGCATTAGTACCTGTGATGGTCGCTGCAGCTTCGACTAGAGCCACATCTAATTGGTTCGTCACACCGGTGGCCAGGTGCGCCGCGGTCACCGCCACTAGCGCTGCAGCAGCGCCGCACACAACAGCGGTGAACAACCGAGAAATCGGCAAACTTGAAGGGAACCTTGAAATGCGGACCACCAAAAGTCCGGCAACTTCGACCGCGGCTCCGGTGATAAACAGCGCTAAATAGTCGGAGCCTCCGTCTAAGAAGTCAGCTAGAGAGCAGATCAGAAACAACGGTGCGCTGAGAACCCACACGGCACCGATGGTCACTCCAACAGCCGATTCTATCTTTCCTCTAGAAAGTGCCTGAATAAATGTTCCCGACCAGGACAAAAGTTTTGCTGTGAACCGATGCGCTACACCTGGAACCGGTGCTCGCAGGGGAGGCCTTGGTGTCACCCGAAGGCCTGCTTCACCTCATCCACAAGGTGCGGTTTCGCAAATACGATCACATGATCACGGGCACGCAGAATGCTGCGGCCGCGAGCTATCTGCGCATTGCCGTCGCGCACGATGGCCGCAAGGAGCACGTTGCTGGAGAGACCGAGATCTCGAACGGCTGCTCCGTCAGCCGGAGCTTCGGGTGCCACCTCAAACTCTACGACCTCAACGTCGCCTTCTAGAAAGGTCGCCACATCTGCTACATCCCCGCGGACGTAACGCAAAACGCTGTTAGCGCTTGCAGTCCGAGGTGACAGTGCCGCGTCAATCCCAACTTGCTCTAGCAGAGGCAGCAAACTGAGTCTGTGCACCACGGCAATTGTCTCCGGGGCTCCCATCGATTTCGCATACAAGCAGGCGAGGACATTCGCGTCATCTTGCCCTGTCGACGCAACCACAGCATCGAAATCGCCAACTCGTTCCGAAGAGAGAAGGTCGGTGTCTGTTATATCCCCCTCGAAAATCAAGCAACCTGGCAACTTCTCTGCCAGCCTCTCACAGCGTTCCTTTCGCACTTCGATAATGGCGACCTCGACTCCCCTGTCAATCAGTCGCTTCGCTAAGAGCTCAGCTGTTCGGCCGCCGCCTAAGAGCACCACTCGTTTGACTTCTGTTCGGTGTAGGCCAAGTAAACCCATTAGCTCACGACGACCTCTGCGAAGGCACACCACCCGGAGCAAATCGTGTGATTGCAGAACGGTCTCCTCACGAATAACGTGACTTTCTGCGTCCCGAACGATTTCACCGAAGATGAAGTCCCATTCCGGATCGTAAGAGGAACCAATTTCACCTATAGAGCGACCCACAACAGGGGCATCGTCGGCCAATCGCGCACCGACTAATAGAACTTCCCCTCCAGCCATTTCATGCAGATCGCTTGCGCCTCGGTAGAGCAACAGTTCCTGTATCGCTCCGGCGGTCTGCTCGTCGGGGTCCAAGACGAGGTCGACGCCCATTGCATCACGAATCTTGCGACCGGCAGGTCCTCGTAATTCAGGGTCATCGATGCGCGCGACAGTCGAAAGTGCTTCTTCCCCACGTGCTTGTCTCGCCTGAAGACAGACGAGCAAATTTGTCTTGTAGCTCTGCGTTACTGCGACCAGGACCTCAGTCTTTTCTACCTCTGCTTCGTTCAAAGTGCTGGGGTTAGTCGCATCTCCAGTGACAGTGAGAATGTCGTTATCTCGCTCGAGTCGCATCAAAGGATCCCGCAGCTCATCAATGACGACTACATCGTTCCCCTCACGTGATAGCCGCGCCGCCACGTAGCTACCCACCTCTCCGGCACCGACCACGAGGATTCTCACGGTGTCAACGGTACCGCCCTAGTTCGGCGCTGAGAACATACCGGGGCTAGCTAATTAACTCACTGGGTCGAGACGGTAACTTATTTGAATGGCAGTAGTGGTCTCAATCGATGCAGGCACAACAGGTGTTAGGTCGTTTGCTCTCAACGAGAACGGCGAACAGGTCGCTCTCTCGTATAAGGAATTCCGTCAGCATTACCCCAGGCCCGGTTGGGTAGAACACGACGCAGCGGAAATTTGGGGTTCCGTTCAAAGCACTCTCTCAGAGCTTATGAGCGTCCTCGACGAACCAGTGGCGGCGGTGGGCATAGCTAATCAGCGAGAGACCATAGTGGCTTGGAGTCGTATTTCGAATGAGCCCTTATGTAACGCGATTGTCTGGCAGGACCTTCGGACATCGGATCGATGTGACCAACTTTTAGACGCTGGCAAATCAGATCAAATCCGCAAAACCACCGGGCTTGTCATTAACCCATACTTCAGTGGGACAAAGATCGAATGGTTAATAAAGAACCACTCTGTAGAGGTGAGCCCGGATCTGGCCTTCGGCACAATAGACAGTTGGCTTATATGGAAGCTGAGTGGAGGCTCAACGCACGCAACAGATGTGACGAATGCATCGAGAACACTTCTCTATGACATCAATCAGGCATGTTGGTCTCAAGAACTCTGCGAATTATTCGGAGTGCCTGCGTCGAGCTTGCCTGAAATTCGACCTTCCTCAGGGCGCTTCGCCATGACTGCAGATACCACGGCGTTGGGTGCTGGGGTTCCGATCAGTGGCGTCGCCGGAGACCAGCAGTCCGCGCTCTTTGGTCAGGCTTGCTTGGAGCCGGGCATGACAAAAAATACCTACGGGACCGGGTCCTTTGTGTTGATGAACGTAGGCACGACGTGCCCTGACCCAGTCGAAGGTTTGCTTACAACGGTTGCATGGGATCTCGGCGCCGGGCCCGTTTTCGCTCTCGAAGGATCAGTGTTTGTGACCGGCGCTGCTATCCAATGGCTCCGAGACGGCCTAGGAGTTATCGGCGACGCCTCTGAAATAAGTCATTTGGCGCAGTCAGCGGTCACCACTGGTGGTGTTTTTTTCGTCCCAGCTTTTGCTGGTCTAGGAAGTCCTTGGTGGGATCCGCGCGCTCGAGGAACAATTATTGGAATAACGGGAGGCACCGGGCGAGCGGAATTGGCCCTGGCGGTCGTGGAGGCAATGGCATTCCAAACACGCGATGTGGTTGAGGCCATGACACAAGCAGGTGGAATGCCAATAACTGAGATGCGCGTCGACGGAGGAGCGGCAGTTATGGACTTGCTTCTACAAATTCAGGCGGATCAGCTTGGTGTACGCGTTGCCAGACCGATGATTACCGAAACAACTGCTCGGGGAGCAGCGATGCTCGCGGGTCTCGCCGAGGGGATTTGGACGGATACGCAAGAAATTAGTGCCACCTGGCGACTTGATCAGGCGTTCGAACCTCGTGACAACCAAAGTGATTCTGATGCCATGCACCAGAATTGGTTACGAGCAGTTGCCCGGTCGCGAAATTGGGCGATTTAGTAGTCGGTTAAATCGGTTTTCCGATCAACTGAGCCTTTGTAGACCTGTCCCGAGTTGCGTTATCGCCTGGCGAATACGTTGCTCATTCTCGACAAGAGCGAAACGGACGTAACCTTCACCGCCAGGACCAAACCCGATTCCGGGCGAAAGCGCAACATTTGTCGTCTCCACAAGATGAGTACAGAACCCGACTGAACCCATCTCTCGATACGCGTCGGGGATGGGGGCCCAAACGAACATTGTCCCTTTGGGCGGTTCGATGTCCCATCCGATCCGTTCGAGTCCTCTAATGAGACTGTCACGCCGCGATTGGTAAATCTGATTTACCTCCGCTGGAAAGTCAGAATGCTCGTTCATGACAACCGTTGCCGCGATTTGGATCGGTTGAAAAATGCCGTAGTCGAGGTAGCTCTTCAATTTTGCTAGGGCGCCAACAACTTCACTATTTCCTAGACAGAAGGCAACCCTCCATCCCGCCATTGAGAACGATTTAGTCAAACTATAGAACTCAACCGCGACCTCTTTGGCCCCTTCAGCTTGCAGAATCGATGGAGGTTGATACCCGTCGAAACCTAAATCCGCGTATGCGAAATCATGCACTAAGACGACGTCGCGCTCACGCGCAAAATCGACAACTCGTTGCATAAAAGACAAGTCGACACATGTTGTGGTCGGGTTGTGGGGAAACGAAAGGACGATAACTCGAGGGCGCGGCCAGGAGTACTCAAACCGTTCCACGAGTGACTCGAAGAAGTCCTCGCCTGTCGCCAACGGCACTTCGCGGACATTTGCTCCGGTAAACAGCGGTCCGAATATGTGGATGGGGTAGGAAGGTGCTGGGACTAAACACGCGTCGCCGGGAGCGAGCAACGTCCACATCAGATGAGAAAAACCTTCCTTTGCGCCGATCGTATTAATGATTTCCGTTTCAGGGTCTAACGAGACATCCCATTTGCGTGCGTACAAATCGGCCACTGCTTGGCGAAGCTTGGGAATGCCCCGACTAGCCGAATACCGATGGTTGCGGTCATTCTCGGCTGCTTCGCTCAGTTTCTCAACCGCAGCTCGCGGCGAAGGTATGTCGGGATTTCCAAATCCCAGATCGATCACGTCGACCCCAGCCCGCCGCCTCTCGATTTTTAAGGAATCGATAACCGTAAACACATATGGCGGCAAGTCACTTATGCGTCTGAACTCCACGATGTTTGAGAGTACCGAGCGCTAGGGCGTCAATCCGAACACCTAGTCCAAAAATATCGGGAATTTAACGAGGAAGGCAGCGGGACAAATCCCGTGGACTCGAGTTCGGGACGAGAAATCAGCTAATGCTCTAGTTGCGCCTGGAGATCATCAAGAGCAGCGTGAGCGATTCGTCCTTCGGCACGACGTTTCACAAAACCTGGGAGCGGAATAGCAAGTTCGAGAGCGAGTTCGTAGACGACTTCGGTCTGTCTGGGCTCATCAAGCACGCTCTCAAAGCTGTAGCTGCCATCAAGGCGTTTAACGATGTCACCGGTCACCAGTTCCCAGCGGATTGCTAAGGGAGCATCAGAGTGGTCATATGCGAGCGAATACCTAGCGCTCCTACCCATGGCCGCCACTCGAAAGGTGGCCTCCGTAACTCGGCCCTCATCATCTCGATTTTCTATAGCTACCTCTTTGAGGTCGCTGACCCAAGTTCCGTAACCTTCGATGTCAGACACGAGTGCATGACAGTCTTTCAGTTCAGCATTGATGACACGAGAGACGCTCAGCTTGTCGATCATCAGTGGCCTCCCATCTTCGCACTACCTTCATTCTGCCACGCTGAAGCTCTCAGACGGAGTCGGAGGTGCGAGGTGGGAATGACCCGTATCGGCCTGCCCATACGCTGGCCAGTCCAAAAACGAATGTAGGTGCCAAAATCGCAAATGCGATCTCCGTATAAATCCGCAAACCGGACGCAACGAGTGCCGCTGTTAGCTGAGTAAGGACAGAGGCAATCAAGACTTTCCGGACAACCGGTGGCGAGGATCCCTGAAGAAGAAACAGTCCGGCGACACTTATCTCTTCGGCCCGGCTCCGTCTTATTCCTAACGCGAAAGCGATCGCTAGAAGTAGTACTCCAAGAGCGAACATTACGACGGAGACGATAACCACAGCTACTCCAAAGAGGTCCAGCCGGACGACTCCTGCCAAAAGAACCAGAAGAAAGACGGCCGTTGATTGCCAAGCGGCAGCGATGAGGCGCTTACCCTTGATAGCACTCTGAGCTGGCCCGTCGTCATTCACGACAACGCCCTCTCTAGGCGTTGCGCTAAAAGATCATACGACAGCTCGCTTGTCACGCGATTTCGACTCGCTTTCGACATCCGATCAGCGACGTCGGGGTTCCCTAGGATCGAGCGGAGGGCCTCGGCCACGTTGTCAGAGTTATTTGGATCCTCAACCACGAGACCGCTCACCCCGTCGGTGACCGCCTCGTGGGCGCCGCCGGAGAGTCCCGCTACCTGCGGCACTCCACATGCGGCTGCTTCTAGAAACACGATGCCGAAGCCTTCTTGTTCAAGACCACCCCAACGATTCCGGCACGGCATCGAGAAAACGTCCGCGATTCCAAAAACTGCTGCAAGATCGGACTCGCTGACGCGGCCAAGAAACTTGACTGGGAAATCCAACTTCCGCGCGATTCGCGCTAGACGCTTTGCGTCACGTCCCGAACCTGCGATGGCAAGTTGAATGCCGGGGAACTCGTCTCGCAGACTGGCGACCGCTTCAATGGTGCGGTCGAACCCCTTTCGAGGCACGAGACGACTGAGGCTGAGAACTAGGGGACCTTGATCCAAGCCGAACCGAAGGCGATGCGTTCGTTGCCCGTTGGTATCTAGAGGAGAAAATCGGACAGCGTCGACACCTGGGGGTACCTCAATTGTTTTTATCGCCCGACCAGCGGACTTAGAAGCCTCGAGAGCAGGGTAGCCGCCGGCAGAAATAATAAATTCTGCCCCCCGGAGAACGCGGCCCAACAAATTGCGAGCCAGTGGTAAACGTCGCGGAACAGTGACTTCTGCTCCGTGAACGACCACCGCGTAGGGCAACCCGAGTGACGGACCTAGATGACCTAAGGGCAAAGCTGGGTCCAATATCACCAGTTCAGCGTCGATGTCTCGGGCAAGGTTTCGGATTCGGGAAGCTAACGCTCGAGTTGGAAGTAGCACTTTGCTTCGGTCACGAACAATACGGTGATGTTGCTCCGAGTCAAAAGACATAGATGATGGGTATTCGGGTGTGAGAACCGTCACCCTGTCTCCGGGAAGACGGCGCCACAACTCCCAGAGATAATTCTGAATCCCACCCACTTTGGGCGGATAATCATTAGTGACCAATAGGTGACGCTTCATCGAATATCCAGTGCAGGTAAAATTTTCCAAGCCCCCAATTCCGAGGCAACCCACCCATCGGAGTCATCTCGAAGGAGAGAGTCCCTCGACCTGTTTTCAACGAGGTCTGTTTTACCCAACCGACACGCAGCCCATATCGCGTGACTTCGAACCAGCGGCGAGGGCGAATCAAGAGAGGCTTCTATGACTCGATCGACCTCTGGGTCACCCGGGTTTCCGACGTTGCCCAATACCACGAGTGCATTGCGGCGCAGATATTCGGGACGACGCCTCGGGATATACCAATGTCCATACGTTGCCATTAGTTTTTCATCAGAACTGTCAAGCAGTTCGACAAGATCGACATCTGATTCTCTTTGCAGTGCTGTTATAGCAACCGGTTGCGGCTCTTCATTTTTTGGACATACAACCTGACAATCATCACAACCATAAAGGCGGTTTCCAAGTGCGATTCGATGATGTCGCGGAAAGATTCCTTTGGCTTGAAGAAGCCATGCTAGGCACCGGTTCGCGTCCAGCACCCCGAAATTGTTGATAGCACCCGTAGGGCATTCAACGCTGCAGCGACTGCAGGCACCGCACTCGTCCACAACCCTGAGTGAATCTTCTTGAATCACTGCGTTTGTGACAACAGAACCTATGACTGTCCACGAACCAAGCTGTGGATGTATGAGCATGGTGTTGCGTCCTAGCCATCCAAGGCCAGACTTGCTGGCGACCGCTCGGTCCACAAGCCTGTTGTCATCCATCACCACCTCAGCATGTGCCCCAAAAGTTTCAAGATGAGCGGCGATCGCTTCCAAACCTTCCCGCAGCAACCCGTATTCGTCGGATGACACATATGCAGCTACGGACCCAGCGGCGCGAGTTGTTTGGTTGTGAGCGACTTGACGCGTTTGCTGGGCTGAGGCCGGTGGGGGTTGGTAACGACGGATGCCCACAAGAACGCTCCGCGCTCCTTTGAACAATTGTGAGGGGTCCGTTGCTCGCTCTGCATTCCCGTACGTAAAGGTCATACCGGCATGAAGCCCACGGGCTTTTCTGTCTTCAATGGCTTGGCGAGCGTCAACGATTGGTTCGACACCGGTGACCGCTAAGTCATCTAGGCCAGCGGTCATTCCGATTTTTTTTAACTCTTCAAGACTGGGACCCCATGCCACAAGATGTTCAGACATAAATCCATCACCGCATCGCTGACGCTATTTAGAACTACGTTTTGGAAAAGTTACCGCCCAGATTCGCATTCGACAGACTTGCGCAGCTTCAAGCTCGGCACCAGACCGGCCTCACCCAGCGCGCGTAGCGCTCTGACCTCAGATAATTCCACTACCACCGAGCTATCTTCAGACCTACATAAATAGGTAACCAAACAGTCATTGCATACATCAGTGGCGCTTAGGTCGCACATATCACAATCGATGAGTATCGAGTCTGAATGAGCAGACACGCTCGTTTGGAAGTCGCCGGTAATACCATCGTTAATCATTAGCCCTGCCCTGTCTCTCGTTACTGAGGCAAGCTAAAACAGGGGAGGGACAGCTACCGCTCATAAGGCCTAACGGCTGCTACGCGACAGGTACTCTTCACTGCGAGGTTAATAATGTTCGGCGACAACGCAGACATTTGGGTGGGTCGACAATATGGCCCCTACAGCATTACCGAACTCCTGGGTCGTGGAACCGTCGCCAACGTGTACCGCGCTGGATTACGCGATGGCAGCGAAGTCGCGCTCAAGGTTCTAACCCCTTTCGCAGAAGCTCGGGGAGAAATTCGCGGCTTGTTCGAGCAAGAGTACGAACTGATGGCTCGCATAGAACATCCCAACGTTTTGAGGGTGATGCAGGCTGGTGTGATCGCTGGTACTCACTACATAGAGATTGAGCCCATTGACGGTGAGACCGTTTGGGAGCACGTTCAGTCCCAAAAGGCAATCGACTTGGGCAAGGCAATCGCGATAATCCAGCAAATGTGTTCAGCGCTCGATCACGTACACGAACATCGCATCGTGCACCGCGATGTCAAGCCATCGAACATTATGTTGGACGAGAAACAGAACCGTGCCGTCCTTTTCGATTTTGGCCTGGCTCACGACCTAGACGGGCCGGGCCCACCCGAGGGTCGGGTTTTTGGATCTCCAATGTTTCTCGCTCCAGAACAGGCGCTCGGGAATTTGGTTGACGGACGAACCGACCTTTACAGCCTGGGGGTGACTCTCTACCGACTGGTAGTGGGAGCTGCTCCTTTCTACGGTGAGCGCAACGAACTTCTACATGCACACGTGAAGCTCCCTCCGCCTCACCCTCGCGATGCCGGCGTAGCAGATGATTTGGCCGAGATTGTCGTGCGAGCAATGTCGAAAGACCCTGAGGATCGATTTCAGAGCGGAGCAGATTTTGCGGCTGCGTTGGCAACTATAGAAATGCCGGTGCCTAGTACTCGAAAGCGCGGACTTTTGAAGCGGATAGCTGGCCGATCCTGAACCTCGAAGCGGTGCTGAGAACAGAACACCACTATCGAACACTTGTTCGCTATATTCGTATAGGTGTTCCAGCAATCGCTAGATGGCCTCGGCACTCCCCTTTATGAGGTTACGTTTTGTGTGCTCGATTTCGAAACAACAGGCGGGCGTCGCGACAGCGACATGATCACTGAGGTTGGGGCCGTCAAATATAGGTGCGGCGAACAACTAGGGACCTTTCAGACGCTCATCGACCCGGGAAGAGCGATACCACCTCAAATCACGGTGCTGACCGGGATCACCAGTGCGATGGTTTACCGTGCTCCGAAAATCGAACATGTCCTTCCAACCCTTTTGGAATTCATTGGAAATTCAGTCATTGTCGGACACAACGTCGGATTTGACCTTGCCTTTTTGAATGCCGCCCTGCAACGCTCAGGCAGAGATCATTGGGGAGGCTCCCACGTAGACACTCTCTCGTTAGCTCGTCGTTTGATTCGAGATGAAGTTCCCAACCACAAACTCGGCACTTTGGCGAAATATTTTCGGCTAGCCCACCAGCCAAGTCATCGCGCCCTCGATGATGCGCAAGCAACAGCCGATCTGCTTCACCTTCTTCTGGAGCGGGCATCTGCCTTAGGAGTGATGGGGCTTGACGACCTCCAGGAGTTGCCAAAAATTCAACGCCATCCTCAAGCAACAAAGCTGCGTCTCACCGAAGACCTTCCGCGTTCCCCGGGGGTATACCGCTTTATCGACAAACGGGGAGAGGTGCTGTACGTCGGCAAAGCAACAAATCTTCGAGCGCGAGTTCGGTCCTACTTTTCTAGTGACCGGCGACGCAAAGTCGACCAACTACTTCGTGAAACTCAGCGAATTGACTACACGTTGTGTCGCGCTCCGCTACAAGCCGAAGTACTGGAAGTTCGTCTCATCCATCAGCTCCGGCCACGCTTCAACCGGCGCTCAAAAAATTGGCCAAAATACGCTTATATAAAACTGACGCTCGGAGAGCGTTTCCCTCGGCTTTCTATCGTCAGCGAATGCCGTGACGACGGAGCGTTCTACCTTGGGCCGGTCTCATCTCGCCGGATAGCAAGAGACATCGTCGACGCCATAGAGAGCGTGATGCCTTTGCGGCGCTGCACTCAGCGCGTCACTCGCCGAAATATCGCGGGACCATGCGTTGCCGCACAAATCGGGGCGAGCGTTTGTCCATGCTCTGGGGAGGTAAGCGAGGAGTCCTACAGCGCGATCGTCGAAGATGTTCTAGCTGCTCTGAACAGCCAACCCGAACGACTCCTTGAACCTCTTAGAGATCGAATGATTGACCTTTCCTGCCAGCAGCGTTTCGAGGAGGCCGCAGAAATGCGCCGACGCGCATCGGCCTTGTCAACTGCGCTTCGGCGCAAGTATCAGCTTGACAGCATCCGTTCCACCGGGCGTCTAGTGGTGGAACTGCCTGGAGTCGGAGTGACCATGCTTGAGAGAGGCCGCCTTGCAGAAGAGTGGAGCGAGCATGAGGCAAGCGATGTCCCCCATGGTCGCCCAACAGACGTCGCTCACAAAGACGAGGTCGACGAATTGTGGTGCGTCGCCAACTGGCTAAACACGCAGGCGGACAAGTTGCGTCTTGTGCATTGTGACCAGCCTTTGTCGTCTCGATATCCCTACCTTGATGACTTTCAAGTACGCAATAACCAAACCGCAAGGCAAGCTTCCTGAGTCATCAAGCATTCGGGCGACGGTCCAAAAACTTCACACCATGTCCGTACCTCTCGATGAGTTCTAGCTCGTCAACTTCGTAAACCATGGTCCAACGTCGATCGTTACTTTCGAATTTTACGGCAGCCATCACAAACCGATTTCCCGGTTGGATGGCCACCACCGTGCCCGCCTCGCCTACCAAATGCTGGCGACTCTCATCCGATGTGGCAGTTAAACGGACAACGTCCCCGACCCCAAAAGGTAGAGATTGTCCTATAACCATGATTAATCAGCAATCTCGTTACTTAGGTCGACCACAGCGGTGATTTGGGTTGCGGCACGCCCATTGGTCATTGCTTCTTTGGCTGCATCTACACCAGATGCAAAATCGTCGACAACTCCAGCTACAAGAAGGCCCGCCGCTGCGTTGACGGCGACGATATCGGCTCGTGGCCCAGTGTCACTGCCTGAAAAGAGTTCCTGCATGATCCGCACATTTTCTTCAGGGCTTCCTCCCTGAATTTCTGCTCTGTTAACTCGACGAATCCCGACAGATTCGGGATCAAATAGAGAATCGCCCACCACCTCGCCATCACGAACCTCGTAAATACGTGTCAAGTCGGTAGTGGTGATTTCATCGAGGCGGTCACCTCCATGTACGACTAATGCGTGTTCGCTACCTCGCGCTGCGAGGACTCCCGCAACTCTAGGTGCCATCGTAGGGTCGCTAACTCCCACCACTTGCCGACGCACACCTCCCGGGTGTGAGAGCGGACCGAGAAAGTTGAATGTCGTTGGAACTCCAAGTTCAGAGCGAACCGGACCTACAAATCTCATCGCTGGATGAAATGTCTTAGCGAAAGCGAAACCAAGATCGATCTCTTCAACGCAACGAGCGACCCCTGCTCCCTCAAGCTCGATAGCAAGACCCAATGCGGTCAATGTGTCGAATGATCCGCTACTCGATGATGCGGCTACCGAGCCGTGTTTACACACAACAGCTCCTGCGGCTGATGCAACAAAACATGCCATCGTCGAAACACTCAACGCGTGTTTCCGACGAGACGGGGCTCCCCCGCTTCCCACTATGTCGATCGTTCCAGCAGGAAGATCCAAGGGTGCTGCAGCGTCCATCATCGCTTCAACGAGACCAGTGAGTTCCAAAACCGAGCCTCCCTTCATCCCCAATGCCACGATGAACCCTGCTACCTGCGCATCAGAAGCTTCGCCTCGGAGTATCGAACCAAGAGCCGCTCGAGAGGCGGCTGGTGTCAAGTCAACTCCAGCGACTAAGTCACTGAGAACACCGGGCCAGCCGCCGTGCGCATCTAACGTGTCATCGACCTCTACGGCGTTATTGTCCTTGATCACTATTCGGACTCTATCGTCCAGAGGATTCTTCAGTTTCGCGAACCGAGTTCACGTTGGGAACGCTGTCGAGCTGCAGCGCGCCGGCGCCTGCGGATAATGCTCCGCCGTTCGCGTTGAGTAGCTCCACCCCAGACACCATCTTTTTCTCGCACTGTGATCGCATACTCCAGGCATGGTTGCGCCACGGGACAGTGTCCACAAATCTTCTTCGCTAAGTCAGCGTCGTCGTTCTCATCTTCTGGAAAAAAAACGGAAGCATCAATTCCGCGACATGCTGCTACTTGTTGCCATCCCTTCGATCCTGGAACGAACGAAAGTGGGCTCTGACGGGCGTCGCTGATCGCGGCGGTGCGATTCAAATGCAAGACTGGGGTAGGGGCTGGTTCGCTGATGCTCATCTCAATCAGGATTCTTTCCCATCCGCCCTCAGGTTGTCCAGGCTAATTAAGCGTTCGCTCACCTAATAGAAGGAAAAAGGCATTGCGGAGAGATTTTTTGTTCTTCGGTCAGCGAATAAACCGCAATTCGTGGCTAACTGGTGCATTTTTCTCACTTTCCGTGGTCTTGGTTGTTGGTCTGGTAATTGGGAGTTTCGTAGACGAGAACAGCGAGAGTTCTCTTTTCATAACAGCCGCTCTTTCCGTTGGCTTGATACTCGGCGGGTTCATCGCAGCATGGCAAGCACCGCGAGCACACATTGCCCACGGCACGCTCACCGCTAGCCCGGCGTTGATGTTCGCAGTAGTGGCCCAATGCATCAGATTGGCGCGTGGAGTACGTTCGGTGACTTGGTTGAGTGTGATCTTCATCTGTTTGCTGGCGGTGTCTCTCGCCACTCTCGGCGGAGTCCTTGGCGGCCGCTGGGCTCCTAAGCGCGGATCATTATTTGAGTAAACACAAGCTTTCCGCGTCAGGTCCCACAGGCGGCGATACAGTGAGACTGGCGGTGAGTTGGCTGGGTGACCGCAGTTCGTCTCGCCTTCAGAGATGAGGCAAATTGAGGAAGGTCGGGACTCCGCAGGGCAGGGCGCTGGCAGATAACCAGGCGTCGCGAGACGACGGAAAGTGCAGCAGAGAATAGACCGCCGATGGGCTAGTTCCGCTAGTCACAGGCAAGGCTGAAACGGTGCGGTAAGAGCGCACCAGCGTGCAAGGTGACTTGCACGGCTTGTAAACCCCACCCGGAGCAAGGTCAAGCAGGAATCAGGTGGCCCGCCTCAAGATTCCGGGTAGACCGCTGAGATGGATGGTCACCCACGTGACTTTCGTCACTGGACAGAATCCCGCCTACAGGCCGACTCACCGCCACGAACAACCAGACTCTTTGCAGTTGAAGCTGGGGCCACAAGTACCCTCAAGCGGTGTGGCTGAAAATTTTCTGGGCGTCGATTGGGTCGAAGCTCTTGATCTCGGCGCCGTAACTGTTCTCACGGGCGCTGATCGAGGCAAATACCCGCACGGGAATTCGTTATTGGTGCAGGGAACACACCAAAACGTTCTCATCGATCCCTCTTTAACTGTGGCGGAGCGAGGGCTATCTTTCCCGGTAGATCACGCTCTTCTGTCCCACGTCCATGAAGATCACTTGCCTGGTCTGAGTCGATTGCCAGGAGTACCAGTCCACTGCCACGAGGCAGATGCGATTGGACTCACCTCACTAGATGGCTTGATGACCATGTATGGAATGCCCGCCGACATGGAGAAGGAGTTCCGTCAAGAAATCCTCGATGACTTTTATTATGCACCGCAACTTGAATTCTCGACGTTTTCCGACTCCGAGGTCTTCGATCTCGGCGGAGTCGAAATTGAAGTAGTTCATACTCCCGGACATACCCGAGGGCATTGCGTCTTCGTGATTCCTCAAGCTCGGACCGCTTACCTTGGCGATATTGAGTTGTCAGGATTTGGCCCCTATTACTTCGACGAATGGTCATCTCTTGATGAATTTGAAAAATCCATTGAGCGGTGTCGATCGCTCGACGCTGATCATTTTGTAACTTTTCACCACAAATGGGTGATCTCCGGCCGCGAACAATTCCTCGCCATGTTGGGGGATTTCGCGAATGTGATCGTTAACCGCGAGTTGTCCATGCTTGAGTTCTTAGGAGAACCTCGATCATTGGACGAGTGCGCTGCTCATCGATTTGTGTATCGCCCCCATGTCGAAATGAAGTTTGTGGATCACGTCGAACTCCGCTCTGCTCGACTCCACTTGGATCGAATGGTAGGAGATAGTCGAGTGACCCAAATGCCGGATGGGAAGTTCCGATCTCGGTGACGTCAGCCAAGGCCGCCTTCGTGTAAATGAGCTGTCTCGTTGAATGCGGTTATGACGGGTCGACCGTCTCGTACCACTATTTTCGTTATTTGTGCCTGCGCCACATTCAAGCGCCAAGAAATTTGTTCAGATACACCTAACGCCCATGCGATTGTCGACTTGATCGGCGAAACGTGCGTGAATACGGCCACTCTTAGTTCTTCGGCCTCGGAGATTATTTCCTCACACGCTGCCGCAACCCGTTGGTCTAACTCGATAAGCGATTCCCCGCCCGGAGGAGAAAATGAAGGATCCGCTCTCCAAGCTGCCCATTGGTCAGGTGTGATATCGGCTACTGGACGCGAGTCCCATTCGCCATAATCAAGTTCAATCCAACGCTCGTCTATACGGGGAATTTGGCCTAATGGTTCAGCTGTTTGGAGGGCCCTCTGAAGTGGCGACGAAATCACGCGATCCACAGGACCCAACGCTTTCGCTATCCGTCCAGCTTGTTTTCGTCCTTGCTCATCAAGCGGATTGTCGACTCTGCCCTGTAAAAGCCCGGTGGCGTTGGCCACAGTTCTTCCATGTCGAACGATGAACAGCATTAGTAATTCTTGGTCTGAGGGTCGGTTATTTCCCTGTCAAGGCGACCAGTTCGAATAAACAGTCGCCGTCGAACAGAACTGGTTAGACCCATCCGGCGCCAAGCCCAGCAAAGAGCAACAAAACCGAGACACTCCAACAACAGAACAAGATTGAATGAGCGAGCGGATGCAGGTATCGAAGCACCTGCAAAAGACCGGCCAGTAACCGGCCACCAGAAGATTTGAGTGTTCATCCATGCGCCGTCGAACACCAGGTGCCAGAACATACCTATTGGAAGCGCTAAGACGAGTCGACGCTTGTGCCGGCGTCCAATAGTGCCGAGCATAAAGATCGACATCAACACAATCGGAGCTAAAAGTGTGTGCGGCACCCAAGTATTGCCCAACACACCGCCGACCAAATCAGGTAACAGGGAGCCGAAGATGACGAGGCGATGATCTATGGCAGGGTCACGGAAGGTGAACCACATCGCTACGAGCGCTGTGCCGACAAACCACAAGAACATCAGGGAGACCGTTACCGAATAAGAAGTGCGCCGCACTCTGGACATTCCGAAGGCTCATTACTTGGCAACCTTCGGATTCGATCAATTTCAACGGCTGAGATCCCCAAAAAACAGGCCCCGCAGGATGAGCCAACGAGCCGACCTACGGCGGTGTGGTCCCCCATCCTGTTGCGGTTGCGGTCGTAAAGCGCTACCAAATCTTCTCCAGCGTGTTCTTCAAGTTGGGCTCTTTCTGTGTTTACTGCTCGCTGTTCGACTTCGATTTCGGCTTGAGCCACGGCCAACTGCTCTTCGAGATCACGCAGCGTTTCGCCGCCAACGCTACGTTGCGCTTCAATTCCAGCTTCTTCAAGAGCGAATGGTTCAATTTGTTCCATTACCTCAATGATTTGGTCTTCCAGGACTGCTTGGCGACGCGAGATGGACTCAATTTCGCTCTGCATGGCAACTGCATCTTTTGGTGAGGTGATCTCGCCGCCGTACAGCGCACTAGTTGATTTTGCAATTTTGTCTTCTAAACCCTGAACTTCCGCTTCCCGATCTATCTGACTTCGCCTGAGAACTTTCAACTCAATCATTACCGTGTCGAGTTGTTCTCCTAGCCGCACTTCTTCGCCTTGAACCTCCGTGATTTGCTGGTGCTCTGGGAGCGTCGCATAGCGATGAGAAAGCTGAGAGAGCCGGGTATCTAGCTCCTGAAGTTGTACTAACACCTCAAGCTCGCTCAATGCTGCCTCCTTAAAGACATCAAATCTTGACCCTCAACGTCTTCCGGTTCTAT
>DUBN01000016.1:0-15085 GCA_012960315.1 Acidimicrobiia bacterium | reverse complement strand
CGTCCCATTCTCGTTTTCTTCCGAGGGAACAGTAGTGGTAGTCACCGGGTCACGGCCGGGCACTAACGCGCAATTCAGGTATTCATCTCTATGAACGCCAACGTTGGAAAGTTCAGTAATTCGACAGTTCGCCTCCGGATGTGCCACAAAGCTGCCCGAGTTATGGTCCACTTCCACCATTGAACATGGCAAGTCAAACTGCATCGCTGCGCGATCCTGATCTAGCTGTATGTCCACTGCACACATCTCGTCCGACAAGTACAAAAGTTGCGAGGTTCGTTGAGGTGGAGGTGGTTGACCAAACGACAAGATTTCTTGGTCTTGCAAAACACGCGTCATGTATGCCGCCCAAACGCGTGCAGGAATCCATCCACCTGTCCCATCTCGACCTTGAATGTCAGTCATAGCCACTTTTTCTTCAGGATGCCCCATCCAAACCGAAGTGCTCAGGTGAGGTGTGAAACCCACGTACCAGGCATCAGTGAAATCCTGCGACGTGCCAGTCTTGCCGGCAGACGGTTGGCCACTCTCAAGACGCGCTCTGCGCCCTGTCCCAGCAATAACATTCTGCTCCAGGGCGTCTGTTACCCATGCCGCGGTAGTTGATTTGATCGCTCGGCGGCCTCTCGGCACGTGCTGGTACAGCACCGACCCTGACGCATCTTCGATCTTACTTATGTAGTACGGCTCCATTCGGAGACCATCATTGGCTATAGCGGCATAGGCCACCGCTTGTTCAAGGGGTGTGACTTCTTGTGCCCCAAGCGACAACGAAAGGTAGGGGCGGAAGGAATTTTCGGCGTCGCGCCCCACAAGCCTATTTGCTACGTCCACGACGTTTTCTAGGCCAGTTCGTAATCCCAGACGTACGAATGCGCAGTTAGAACTTTTCAACACAGCGAATTGGACAGTGCCCACCTTTCCTTCGCTCTCATTGAAGTTGTCGACCTCGTAGTCCACGTTGGGTGGGTTAGGAAACGTACAGGGTCCTTTCCCGCTAATAGAGTCGAATGGAAATAATCCTGCTTTTTCGATCGCAGCTGCCAGGACGTAGGTCTTGAATGAGGAGCCGGGCTGTCGTCTTCCTTGCGTGACAAGGTTGAATTGGAATTCAGCGAATTCGGGGCCGCCGATAAATGCTCGCACCGCACCGCTGGAGGGGTCCACTGAAGCCATGGCAACTTCGAAGTCGCGGGTGCCTTCAGGCATCACCTCTCGCACAGCTTCTTCCATCTGTCGTTGAAGAGTCGCGTCGAACGTGGTCCAGACTCGAAGACCCCCGTTGTAAACCTTTGCGAATCTTTCTTGGTACGTCTCCCCTAACGCCCGGTGCTTCAAGAGTGCTTCAGTAACTTCGTCAAGGAAATAATCTCGTCGGAGGGTTTCGTCGGTTCGTTGCGGGCTTCTGTTTCGGTCAGGAAGACCGCGTTCTTCAAACCGCTTGCGTACCTCAGCATCAATGATGCCCGCATCCTCTGCGCTCTGGAGTGACATGCTCCGACGTTTACCGACAACCTCTGTGTCGTCGAAACCATCGTAGATTCCGGGACTTCTGATGAGGCCAGCCAAAAACGCCGCATCGCCGACGTCAAGTTCTCCAACGTCCTTCCCAAAATACGTTTCAGATGCAGCCTGAAGGCCGTAGGCACCGTTCCCAAAATAAATCTCATTGAGGTAGAACTCGAGAATTTCTTGCTTGGTGAACTCTTCCTCAAGTCGCGCAGCTAACACGGCTTCACGAATTTTTCGGCTAAAAGAGCTTTCATTCCCAACGATCCGTAATTTCACAATCTGTTGCGTGATCGTCGAACCACCTTGAGTGATTCCGCCACTCGTGACGTTTTGAATCATTGCTCGGGAAATAGCGCGAATGTCCACTCCGTTGTGTAGCCAGAATTTGTTGTCTTCGACAGCTAACAATGTGGCGAGCACTTCTTCTGGCACTTGGCCTATGTTGACCAACTCCCGATCGATGTCGTAACGCAAGATTCCTATTTCATTGCCGTCACTTCCATAGACCTCGGTTCGCTGAGCCCCCGGCGAAAGATTTAGGGCGACATCAATTCGTTCTCGCTCCACCGCGAACAACGCTTCTTTGCTGTGTGGTGCGATTGCCATGCCAACGCTTGTCAATAAAACGGCGCATGCGATCACCATCACAAGGAGAACAGGGAGACGTAGAAGGCGTCGAAAGGAGCGCACCATTTCCCCGAAGGTACCGGCCACCGAGACTCAGAAAGCGTCGCTCACGAAATCCCCGTTGTCATTTACACCTATTTGTAAGCAATCATGGAGTTGTGTCTAAGTCGCTAACTGATGCTTCTTCTTTGGATCCGACTCGAACTTGGGTGATTGACGGGGGTCCCCAGATTCCGTCGCTCCCCGCTGAGACGTCGCCATCTCTGGTGATCGCCGCTGATATTGGCTACCAGCACGCTTTAGCTCTGGGATTATCGGTAGATGTTGTCGTAGGGGATTTCGATTCACTTGCTCCAGACAACCTCCACGAAAACGATGCTGGCGTACTAGTTCAGCGACATCCTCAGGACAAAGATGCGAGCGATCTTGCTCTCGCCTTGCGATTCGCTTGGACCGCGGGGGCAACAAGTGTCGACGTCCTCACCGGAGGGGAAGGAAGACTCGATCATTTACTTGTCGGATTAATGCTCATTGCCAACGAGGAAAATATTGGGCACCGGATTGTCACTCACTGCGGACCTAGTCGCGCTGTGGCATTGCAACCAGGCAAACCTTTCGATTTAGAAGCTACAGCGGGCTCGTGGTTGACTCTCCTCGCGTTAGACAGCGACTCATGTGCATCTACGAGCGGATTGCGCTGGAATCTCGCTGCCACCGATAAAGTCGCTCCGTTCAGCAGTCTGGGACTCAGTAACGAAGTGCTCCAAAGCCCAGAAATCACAGTGCACCGAGGTGTGCTTTTGGTAGTGGTCACTTCCCGCGATGGATAAAACATTTCTTCGATTTGGTGTGACTGTTTGCACTGTAGCTCTCGTTGCCCTTTTCGGTGGGGGTTGTGCAACTACTGCGCAGACTGCGACCACGATACGACTGTTAACTCACGAAGAGTTTCACTTGCCGCAGGAGGCAATTGACGACTTCACAGTCCGCACAGGGATTGAAGTGCTTGTATTCATGGAAAAAGACACGACTGCTATGGTCGATCTGCTTGAGAAAACAGCCGCGAGTCCAGTCGCAGACGTCGTTCTGGGGATCGATAGTCTCGAACGTCGGAGAGTCACAGAAAACAGACTTGTCGAGCCCTATCGTCCAATCGCGATAGACCGCCTCGATCCTTCGTTATTACTCCAAGATGAAATGCTGACGCCGATAAGTCAGTTAGCAGCCTGTTTGAATCGATCAAAATCTCGATACGACTCAGCTCCACGTCGCGTAGATCAATTGCCTGAACCGGGTGACACGCCGCTACGACCACCCGAAAAGATCGATGACCTTGCAGATCCCCGACATGCTGCAACCGCTGTAATTCCAGATCCGCTATCGAGCCGGCTGGGTCTTTATTTCTTGGTAGCGATGGAACGCCTTCATCCAGAAAACGTCGAAGGTGTAACTCCCTGGCCAAAGGTCGTCGATGCGATGCTCCGCTGGGGAGTCGAAATCGCTCCGAGTTGGGAAGAGGCTTGGTTTAGCCGTTTTCAACCTTCAGCTGGCTCAGAGAGTACCGACACCCGTTCACTGACTTGGGGCTCTTCGGGGATGCCCGCCGTTACTGTGCGATTTCTTCCCGAACTTCCAGATGAGGTAGACGTCGCCGTCATCGATAGCGGGTGTGTAAAGATTGTCAACTACGCGGGAGTAGTTAGTAACACACCTGACCGAAGAAACGCTGGTCGACTTGTCGACACCCTCATTGAACCCCTCTTTCAGTACGGAGTTCCCGATCGCTACGGGAGCCGCCCCACAAGAACTGACATCGTTCGCACAGACGCTTGGAAGCGGTTCGGTGTCGACGTGACCGCTATCCCCATAGATGAATGGCGAATTGGGCCGCTTTGGGAAGTGTGGCTAATGACTTGGAAACAAATCGTGGATTCGGTCGCAAGCGGTGAGGAGCCATTACCACCAGTTGTTGAGGTGACTTTGCCCGCGGAGTGACCTCCACATCACGGCGAACTTATCGGTCGTTGTCAGGGGTCTGGCCGTAGTCGTGCCATGGGCGATCCCTATCAGCGACAGCATCGCGAACGTTTCCTGAGTTAATTTGCGATACCCATTTTTGTGCTTCAGGAGTGTGGCGGGCGATGCCATCAAAGAACGTCCCCAACATCTGGGAAGTGCGAAGGCCCATGTTCTCGAAAGCCTGGTTAATGAGCAGCTTATTGAGCGCAAGTTGATTCGCCGGGATGTTGATAAAGCGACGCGCCTCGGTTTCCGCTGCGGCCGACAAATCCCGTGGGTCACAGACATGTGAGACTAAACCTATGCGGAACGCGGTTTCAGCATCGATTGGGCGTCCCGTTAGCAAGAATTGTTTCGCATGTTCGAGGCCAATGCGGTGCACCCACATCATGGTGGTCGGTGTTCCATATATACGACTGGGTGCGTAACCGATCTGTGCATTACTAGCCATGAAGAGAAGGTCCGCGCAAAGTATTAGGTCGGTAGCTCCTCCAAGAGCCCATCCTGAGATTTCACCAATAACGGGTTTGGGGCACTCCCAGATCTTCATGAAGCGACGCACATTTGCTGCCATTGATTGGTAGTCCGCTACGGGATCCCAAATTTCTCCTTCTTCGCGAGCTGCATTCGCTATGAATTCGTCAAGGTCGTACCCAGCGGAGATGTTGTTTCCCGCTCCTCTCAGAACAATCGACGCAACATCGCTTGCAGATGTGGCTTGTTCGACGCCATCTGCTACTCCTTGGATGACCTCAACAGTGAGCGTATTCAACCGCTCTGGTCGATTGATTGTGATGAGCGCCACACCATCACGCTCTTCATACAGCACCGATTCAGTCAATGGATCAGCCTCCGGTCTCGGATACCAGTTGCCGTAGAATAGTGGACGCTGTCTATCGGCGACACCCGTTCAGATTGATCTGATTCGGCCATCGATCTTCTAAAAAGGACCGGCCATGCTTGACACCATTACCCTCGGGGCAAAAACAGGGTTACGCGTACCTCAGCTATGTCTTGGCACCATGAACTTCGGCGAACCGGGCAGAGGCCACCAAGGGGATTGGACTTTGGGAGTCGACGACGCTCGACCGATTTTTGAAGCTGCCATTGAATCGGGACTTTTTTACTTCGACACCGCTGATATTTATGGTGTGGGAGCTTGTGAGGAAGTGGTGGGACAGCTTTTAGGCGAGTTGTTACAACGCGACGAATACGTCATCAATACCAAGGTCGCGATGCCTATGGGTCGCGGGGCCAACCAAGGAGGACTTTCCAGAAAACACATTATGGAGGGCGTTGATAATTCACTCCGTCGTCTAGGGCTTGACTACGTAGATCAACTCATTATCCATCGCCACCCACATGGCATCAGAGGGGCAGCCTCCACCCCTATTGAAGAAACCCTTGAAGCACTTAACGATGTCGTCAAAGCAGGCAAGGCTCTCCATATCGGTGCTTCTTCGATGTTCGCTTGGCAATTCGCTGAATTGCAGTTGACTGCTCGTATCAATGGCTGGACAGAATTCGTCAGTATGCAAAACCATTACAACCTCATTTACCGCGAAGAAGAACGCGAAATGAATCCTTATTGTCTCAGCACTGGAGTTGCTCTACAGCCCTGGTCTCCGTTGGCGCGCGGAATCTTGGCAGGCGCATATCGGGGCAGTCTTGACGGTGGGACCACAGACCGTTCGACAGGTCAAGACCGCACGCGAACCGAATCACTTTACCGAGGCGAAATGGATTTCGAAATCGCCGATCGGGTCATCGCACTTGCAGACGAACGCGGCTGTCGGCCGGCCCAGATAGCTATTGCATGGCTGTTGTCGAAACCAGGGGTTACCTCCCCGGTCGTAGGTGTGTCACGTGTTGAACAGTTACAACAACTCGTTGAAGCTTGCAGCATCAAGCTTTCACCTCAAGAAATTGGTCACCTGGAAGAGCTATATCGTCCGGTCGATAACTTGCTAACCATCGGTACCTCTTAGACAGACAATAAAGACACGGGTCTGAAACGCCAGACTGTCAGCGCGGCGTCAGGGCAGACGGGGTGCCAAACTGGCGTCATGGTCTGGATCATCGTCATCATGTTGTTCTCCTTAGGTGTTATCAGGTGGCTTCGACACACCGAAGACACAGCGCGGAGCCAAATGACAGGGATGCCTATCGAAGACCGAGAAGATCCACCTTGGAAACAACGCTTCGAAAAACCTTGGAGCTAGACCCTCCGGAGATAGCTGTAAACGTCGCAGAGTCGCGCATCCGTTTCGCTCATTGAGAGCACTAGGGCTAGCCTCCTATCTCAGTGAGGCCGAGGCTCAGTAACGGAATAGACCTCGGGACCGAGGGGGTTTGGTGTGAAAGCAGCAGTTCTTAATGAAATTCCAGGTGAACTTGAGATAACCGAAGTCGGGATCGACAAACCCGGACCTCGTGAAGTTCTTATTCAAACCACAGCGGCCGGCCTTTGTCACAGCGACCTCCACTTCATGGAAGGTAAGTACCCGTATATGACACCCGCTGTGCTCGGCCACGAGTCGGCAGGTGTTGTGCAAGCAGTCGGATCCGATGTCACGTATGTGCAGCCCGGGGATCACGTCATCACGTGCCTTTCCGTGTTTTGTGGTCACTGCTCGTACTGCCTCGAGGGTCGCTTGTCTCTGTGCTCGAACAAAGATTTAGAGTGCAACCGGGGCCCTAACGAAACTCCTCGCCTAACGATCGATGGCGCTCCTGCATGGCAATTCCTCAATCTCTCATCATTCGCAGAGCAGATGTTGGTTCATGAGCACGCCATAGTGAAGATCCGAGAAGACATGCCTCTCGATCGTGCTTCCCTCATCGGCTGTGGAGTAATGACTGGTGTCGGGGCGGTGTTTCGAACCGCGCGGGTGGAGCCCGGAGAGACGGTTGCAGTGTTTGGCGCAGGCGGTATTGGTCTCGGTGCTATTCAGGGAGCACGAATTGCCGGTGCTGGCAGGATTATCGCCGTCGACATGCTCGACAACAAGCTTGAAATCGCACGGCAAATGGGCGCAACCGACACTGTGAATGCTGCCGACACTGACGCAGTCGGCGCGATTCACGAGATGACCAGCGGCGGTGTACACAAATCATTTGAGGCAGTGGGTCTAAAACAAACAGCGGAACAATCTTTCCAAAGTTTGCGCAACGGCGGCACAGCGACTGTGATCGGAATGATTCCTATTGGCACGAACGTAGAACTTCATGGCGTTGACTTCTTGATGGAGAAGAAAATTCAGGGGTCAAACATGGGGTCGAACCAGTTCCGCACGGACATGCCTCGCCTAGTTGACATGTACCTGGATGGAAGACTGATGCTCGACGAAATGGTGTCGGCTCGCATCAGCTTGGAGGAAATCAACCAAGGTTTCGAAGCTATGAAAGCCGGATCAGTTACTAGATCCGTGATCATGTTCAACTGAAGTAGACAGCAGGTCGTAGTCGCTACCAGTCATAAACGGTGTTCAAGACACCGCGTACCCGTCCTACCAGGGCGCAAGCATTAATGTTTTTTGCTCTGAACACGTTGATGGCTGCATCGTCGACTCTATCGACGGGTATTAAACCCTCGTGAACTGCACGGTCAATTGCATCAAACGCGGGACCGACATCTGCAAGGTTTCCTAAAACCAGCAAGTCGGCACCAGCTGCCAGCGACATGACAGCCGCTTCGTCAACGGTCCAATGGTCAGATATGGAACGCATGTTGAGTGAGTCGGTTACCACCAGTCCATCGAATTGTAAGTCGCTTCGCAAAAGACCATCAATGGCTGTCTTAGACAACGACGCGGGTAGGTCATCTGTTAAGCCCGGCACCACAATATGGCCAACCATGATCGCGGCTTTTTGAGAGGAAATAGCTTCGATAAAGGGGACAAGGTCGTTTTCGCGCAACTCCGCTAACGGTGGTCCTATAGAACGCCCCAAATGTGAATCGGAATCTGCCGATCCATGACCGGGGAAATGTTTAGCTACGGGCAGCACCCCACCGTCGCTCAACCCTTCAATCGTCGCCATTCCATAGTCGGCGACCAGCGATGGATCGTTAGAAAATGATCGGTCGCCGATCCCCGGCCCTGATCCGACGTCAAGGACAGGAGCAAAGTTGACATCGAAGCCCAGCTTAAGCATCTGTCCTGCGTGACGTTTCGCGCGTTGAGCAACTAATTCGAGTCGTTCATTTACCTGACGCGCCGCGCTTGGAAGGTTCGGCAAGACATCGCGGAGACGTTGCACCCGGCCACCTTCTTCATCAACTGCCATGAGTAGGGGGATTCGTCCTGCGAAATCCTGCAATTCGGTGATTCTGCGACCGATCCACGGGGTGGCGCCCCCTGAAAGCAGTATTCCTGCTATTTGGTGGTCACGTGACTCTTCGACTGCAGCTCCGAATTGGTTTTCTGTCATTGTTGGCAGGAGAAGTTGCCCGATTCGAACTGCCCTCGGGAGTTCCGTTACACAACCTCGATCAATTTCGTCGATCCACCTACCTGCCATGAGTTGTTTAACCGCAAGGCCAGATAGCCATCCTGGCGGGCGGTCATTTCCGGTGAAAATCCTTGGTCCGGGATCACCGACGGCCAGCTTCGTCCCATCGGCGAGTTCCAGCCATATCCCTAAAGCACCAGGGGCGCCGGCATATGCCCTTCGAACCCGATCGGTGATTGGGTCCCGCTCACCGAGGGGCGGAACGATGCGGGTACCTACCACTTCAACCGATCCATCAGCTGCGACAACCCAATACCCGATGCCTCCGGGGCCATTGACTACCGCTACGACCGTTGAATCAGGCGCCACGGTGTCCGATGTTTCTTCGGCGCTTGCCCTCGATAGTCCAAGGTTCGTCGCCGCAATCGCCACTCCAACTGTTATGGCAACAAAGCGCAAAACACTTCGCTCATGCGTTCGCTGAGCGGCGTGGCTAGCCACTGCCACTCTCAATACTGCGATCGATTTCTTCTGAAGAAGGAAGTTGGTGCGTTAGCAAAATATTTGCCGTTCCTGCACTGTCGACTTTGATAGGGAGTTCGAGACCGAGGTGACGGAGCAGGCAAAACGTTGCGTCTTTCGCTGGACAATAGAAAACTGTCACGTCAGCATTAATTCTGAGATCCTCTTCGTCTCCTATAAACAAATCGAAGTCTTGAGGCATTCGGGGTCCCTGAGCTCGGTACGAGCTATCGCTGACCACACGAGATTTATTCGCGTTCTCAATGGTGATGTCGAGAGCAAACGTCCCCTCTTCGTTGAATTCGTATCCCGTTGGGACCAACAACTCCAACGACAACTTGACTGTTCCGGGCGCTACAAGTGTTTGAGCGAAGATGACAGTTTCATCTGCCGCTTCGCGCGTAATCAGTGGCGCTGCTTGCAAATTTGTCAATTCAAGGGTCGAGACTTTTCCGGTCAGAATTTTCAAGGTACGGATACGGTGATTGTTTGTGTCGGCGATATAGAGAACATCGTTGGCGAGACTAAGCCCACTAGGTTCAGCAAGTTGAGCTGCTTGACCGTATCCGTCATTGAATCCCGGGAGCCCATTTCCTGCGACCAAGACGGAATTGCCTGTCTTAATATCGATTGCTTTGATTCGATGGTTGTAAGTGTCGGCTACGTAAAGTCTGTCATCCACAAGTTCAATGCCTATGGCATGTTGCAACTTGGTAGCTCCAACGACTCCAACCGCGTCGCCCCAGGAGAACAGTCCAGTACCTACAAGGGTGTGTAATTCACCACCATCGGTTAGTTCCACAGATCGAATAGCGCTTGCCTCGGGATCGGTGAACCACAAAGTGGAACCATCGGTCGAAAGACCCGAAGGCTGTGAAAGCGTGGCTAACAAACGCGGTCCGTCCTCTATGCCTTCGGCGCCGGTGCCAGCAAAAATATCAATCCAATCCGCTCGTCGTCCTTGTTCGGATGTATCGATGATCCAAAGTTGGTGGCGTCCCGCTCCGGCCACAAAAAGTTGATTACCGATTCGTTCTACGTCCCAAGGCGAGGCAATTGGTGTTGAGAGAGGCGGTCCTGGCACAACTCTATGAATCGGCGCACCAGTTCCCGCGAACATGCCAACAGTTCGCTCTGAGAGATCGACGACGCGTATCGCATGGTTTCCTCGATCTGCCACGTACAGAAACCTGCCATTCTCCGAAAGAGATAGGCCTTGAGGTTGATTGAAACGCGAGTCAACCCACGTTCCGTTCACCAAACCTGCCGTTCCGCCGCCCACAACGTCCAGAATTCGTCCGTCGAGTCCAGTGATGACAACGCGATGATGGCCGGAGTCAGCGATAAACAGTCGCTGGCTCTCAGGGTCGGCGAGTACTTTCCCCGGAAAACTCAATACGGTCGGGATTGGACCCGGGCTCTTTGCGATTAGATCCACTGGGCGTACATCAATGAGCCCCGCCGCTGTGTACTCCCGCGTCATTTGGTTGATAACCGGTTCGAAAAGCGGGTAGATGCCTTCCCCTGCGTGGACCCCCACGACTCGACCGAGAGGGTCAATTAGCACGAGAGTCGGCCACGCCTGCACCCGGTAGGACCTCCGCAAATATTCGTGGTCATCGTTCACCACTGGGTGCTTAATACCCAGCCTCTGTACGGCCTTCCCAACGGCTTCACTTGTTCGTTCGTGATCAAATTTGGCCCAATGAACCCCGACTACCGCAAGCGAATTAGGAAACTCTTCTTCGAGCCGGTGCAGATCAGGAATTACGTGTAAGCAATTGATGCATCCCTGCGTCCAGAAGTCGAGAATAATAATTTTTCCGCGCAGATCAGTGGCCAACGACAGCGGTCTCTCAACATTGAACCAGTCGAGACCATTGGGCACGTCAGGTGCTGCTACTTCTCCTTCATAGGTGAACTCAAGATCGCCGATGGGTTTCTGGCCGGTGGAGGTGACGGGAGAGAACGTTGACTCGGCCACCAAACTTTGGGCAGGATCATTACCACCTGCAGGGGACGCCGAGCCACAAGAAGCGACTAAGGCACCCGCCGCCAAGAATGCACCGGCGACCATCTGACGAGACATCACCTACCCAGTGTGCACGTCAGCCCTCTAAAAACCTGACCTTAAACAGTCAGACGGGAATCAATTACGCCGGTGTCAAATCCGGCGAGGTGAAGGCCACCATGAAATCGGGCGTGTTCAATCTTGAGGCAACGGTCCATCACCACGTCAAGTTCGTTCTCGATCGCTATGTTCGCGGCTTCAACGCTCCACAGTCCTAGTTGGGCCCAGAACGAGACAGCACCGACAGCAACGGCTTCCTCTGCTACTCCGGGTAAGTCTTCAGACCGGCGAAAGACATCGACCATATCGGGCGCTGCTGGTAGGTCCTGAAGCGTTGGATAGCAAGGCTGGCCCAAGATCTCGTCCGCCATTGGGTTCACAAAATAGATCTCGAAATCGGTGCTGGAGCTCAACAGATAGGTTGCAACGAAGTTGCTTGGTCGCGCTGGATTAGCCGATACCCCAACCATCGCGATGCTGTGGGTTCGTTTCAGTAAATCAAGTCGTCGGGTAGCTGTTGGTTCACTCCAACCGGGGATCGGTTCATGGGTCACAGTCACGATTCAGTCGCTTTCGATAGAGCTTGTTCAAGGTCCCAGATGATGTCGTCTAAATCTTCTAGTCCTACTGATAGTCGAACCATGTCGTCCGTAACTCCACTTGAACGCAACGCCTCGTCCGAGAGTTGCTGGTGCGTGGTGGATGCCGGATGGATCACAAGTGTGCGTGCATCTCCCACATTCGCTAGGTGACTGATGAGTTGCAGAGACTCAATGAATTTGGCACCGGCAGCTCTTCCGCCCTTGACTCCGAAGGTAAATATCGCACCGGGGCCTTTAGGTAGGTAGGCCTTCGCCAGGTCGTTGTACGGAGACTCCGCTAGGCCCGCATAGTTCACCCAGTTGACCGCATCGTGCTGGTCAAGATGTTCGGCAACAGCCTGTGCATTGGCTACGTGTGCGTCCATTCTGAAAGGAAGGGTTTCTATGCCCTGAAGAAGTAGAAATGCATTCATCGGAGACATAGATGCGCCGACATCGCGTAGCTGCTCAGCGCGCAACTTGGTACAAAACGCGTACTCTCCGAAGTTTTCCCAAAACTTCAGTCCGTTGTAACTTTCGACGGGTTCCGTCATTTCAGGAAAGCGTCCACTCCCCCAGTCGAAGCGGCCAGATTCGGTGACTACTCCTCCTATTGAGTTTCCATGACCCCCAATGAATTTTGTAGCTGAATGCAAAACAATGTCGGCACCGTGGTTAAGGGGTTGACATAGGTACGGGGTTGCGAATGTTCCATCTACGACAAGTGGAATATCGCTTGAATGCGCAACTGCACCGATAGCAGAAAGGTCCGGAATCGAACCCAAGGGATTGCCAACGATCTCCGTGTACAAAAACTTCGTGTTTTCGTCTATGGCTGCGGCGTAGGCGTCAGGGTGATCGCCATCAACAAACCGGGCTTCTACGCCGAACCGCCGGAGCGTCACATCAAAAAGCGTGTGCGTGCCGCCGTAGAGTGCGGAAGAAGTGACGAAATTATCGCCACTCCCAGCCAAAGCTGCTGCAGTCAAGAACTCCGCCGCCATACCAGACGCTGTGGCCACGGAACCGATTCCGCCTTCAAGACTGGCCATTCTTTCTTCAAACGCATTAATAGTGGGGTTGGAAATACGCGTGTAAATCGTGCCGTACTTCTGGAGAGCAAACTTGTCTGCCGCGTCTGCTGTGTCTTCAAAAACGAAACTTGTTGACTGGTAGATAGGCACAGCACGAGATCCCGTTGATGCGTCGGGTCTGCCTCCAGCGTGCAGTGCCCGTGTCCTAAATCCCCAAGTGCGGTCGTTCACAACTGTTGAGTGTAGATAAAGCGCTAGGTGGCGCGTTCGCTTACGTACTTTTGGGCGAGAGCAAGCGCCTCGGTAGGGTCGATTCCTGCTACTCCGATCATCCAGCAGGCGATAGGGGCGGCGATTCGCTCGGAGTCGTGAGCGGCAACGCCAGCAAGGTTCAGAAGTTTGTCGATGGTGTCCTCATCAGGGGTATCAAGACCGAGTTCATGGGCGAAGCCATCGAGCCAGTCTCGGGCGGAGGAATTTGCTTCAGACATCATTGTTGCTTTGGGGTCGCTGGATAATTTGGGGAAGATCGTAGGCTTCGACCCGGGGCGCAGCTTCGTTAAAGCGCTCGATGTCTACGAGGCACGTGTGCGCTGAAGGGCCTTGCGCCAGTTTGGATGTTCCTTTGTCTCGCGTGAGAACGTTTGGATTTCCGGCTCGACACATTCCCTCTGAATCTGGGTCATACCAGGCGCCTGTGGAGAGTTGAACAACCTCTGGCATTAGAGCGTCATCTAAGACTGCACCGGCGAGGCAGGCACCCCGCTCGTTGAAGACTCGGACGACGTCGCCGTCGATGATTCCTCTTTCTTGGGCAAGATCGGGATGAATGCGGACAGGTTCTCGTCCAGCTACTTTGGACCCAGCGCTGGGTTCAGTGTGGTCGTATTGGCTGTGCAGGCGCACGGTGGGCTGGTTCGATACGAGATGCAAGGGCCAATGTTCTGACCCTGCGCCTCCTAACCGTTCGTAAGGTTCCATCCAAGCTGGGTGCGGCGGACAATCTTCATACCCGTACTGTTCGATGGTTTCTGACCAAAGCTCGATTCGGCCACTTGGAGTACCCAACGGAAACTTCGCCGGGTCATCTCGAAAATCGGACAGAAGGACTTGTTTGTTTTCTCCCATCTCGCCCATGTCGGGATGACGGAGGTGTCCGGTTTCACAAAATTCTTGATAATTGGGTGCCCAGTCGTTCTCTACTCGGAACAATTCGTACAGAACTTCGACCCATTCATCTCCGGTACGGCCTTCAGTGAATCGGGCTTCAAGTCCTAATTGACTAGCCACCATCGCGAGGATTTCGTAGTCGTCGCGCGCGTCTCCGGGTGGGTCAACCGCTCGACCATGTGCGATAAGCATATTTTCTGCGCCGCCGATGTCGTTGCGTTCAAGTGGCGTCGATGAAGGAAACACAATGTCCGCTCGTTTAGCCGTCGGAGTCCAAAATGGTTCCTGAACCACGATCGTTTGAGGTCGCTGCCAAGCTCTGGATAGCTCACTCAGATTCTGATGGTGATGGAACGGGTTTCCGCCGGCCCACCACACCATTTTGATGTCAGGGAACTCGCCCGTTTCGCCATTAAAGTCATACCGTTCGCCTGGCTTATCCAACAATTCCCTAAATCTCGACACGGAGATCACTTGAGAGCCTTTAGGTCTCGGAGGTATTGGCATACCAGGTACTCGTTTGCGAACTTGGCCGGAACCAACGTTGCCTTGAGCTCCGAATGGAAAGGCGAGGCCACCACCGGGAAGTCCTACCTGGCCTAAAGCACATGCCAGGGCAGCTGCGGCCCAATAGGACTGTTCACCATGGTCGGCCCGTTGCACCGACAAACCAACGTTTATCAAGGTGCGTCGACTCGACATTTCGTTAGCTAATTCTCGTATTGCCTTTTCTTCAATTCCTGTGATTTTTGATGCCCACTCTGCCGATTTCGGTAGTCCGTCGGTGTGCCCAATCACGTAATCAGCGAAGCGGTCCCATCCGTGAACATAGGTGTCGACAAAACTTCTATCTATTAGATCTGCGCAAATGAGGGTGTGGATTAGCCCCAGCATTAATGCGACGTCGGTACCTGGCCGAATGGGTTGCCAGCGTGGCTTGACGCCAGAGTGCACGTCGTCACGAAGTGGTCCGACGTTAAGAAACTCGGTCCCGTTTTGGTGTGCTTTCGTCATCCAGTCTTGGGTGTGATGGGTGCCTTGCCCTCCATAGGTAACGTCGGTGTTGGAAAGTCGAAGTCCGCCAAAAGACACAAACA
>DUBN01000015.1:3651-35951 GCA_012960315.1 Acidimicrobiia bacterium | reverse complement strand
GGGATCTGACATGGTTGAAAGTTGCTGTGCTGTTAAGAACCATTCAAGCGGCACAACAAAACCCTGAGTACGTCGAAATGCACCCACTTCACCGGAGAATTCTCCATGGGTTCAAAGCGTGGCTAAAAGCTAAAAACAACGGAAATGCTTCGCACAGGAAGCGTTCTTAGACGTTTTCAGCTGTGTACGAAGGGACGTGCTAGTTGCAGATCGGGGTTCTCACACTCCGATCAAATAGAAAGGATGCTGCCTTCGGAAAGTTCAAGTAGCTCGATCACATTGCCGTCGGGATCCCGGCCATACGTCGCGCGCACACCATGACCCCCGGTCACGGGTTTTGCGTGGAACAGCATCCCTGCCTCGGAGAGTCGTTCGTACTCTGCATCAATGTCGGTCACCTCGACGCACAGATGTGTGATGCCGTGATCGCATACGGGCCGGTGTGGATCTCCTCGTTTGGGTTGAGGAGAGTTGTACTCGAATAGTTCAATGAATGCGTTCTCCAGTCGCAGCAAAGCGACTTTGGCCGCTGAGTCCTTCAGACCGGTGATGGCGTCGACAACCGACGACCCCTGCCTCCACGAAAAGCGGTCGACCTCGCGGAAGCCCAGCAAGTCTCGGTAGAAGGTGAGTGACCTCTCAAGGTCACTGGTAGAGATCGCAGTGTGGTGAATCGCTCGGATCATAACTATGTCGACTCCTTAGCGTCGAGCACGGCACCCAAAGCGTCGTTTGGGTCGACGTACACACTCATGAGTAGCGATAGTAGTTGACCTTAAAAGGTGTAGGCCCCCGACCCGATTTCCCAGTCTGAGGGCTTCAGCTTCCCAAGTGTCTATGTGTCATTCTCCTGAGGTGGGCTGCATTGGACGTTCTTGTTCTTTGCGTCTGCCAGGTACTACGAGGAACATGAAGAAAGAGAAGATTCCGAGAGCTACTCATCATGGAAAAGATCCGCCGCCGGAAGGTATCGGAATAGCTTGTCCTCGATCTATCGAGAACCTGGCCGGAGTAACTCCACGCTCAGCTGTCTTGCTTGACGGTCGGTTTACTTTATGGCGGAGTTTCGGAAGCTATTTGCCCGGTCATTTTTCTGTAATTTCTGTCAATGAACCAGCGTTGGTAATCGCCGTAGGTAATGGGCTCATATCTGCTGGGATTACTTTCGGACACTGTTGTGGGAACGGGGTCAACTACTGCGTCGTCTCTAGGTCCATAGAAGAACGGCACGGCATAGCGATCAACATTGGACAAGTTGCTTGCCCGGTGAGCGGTCGACAAATAACCGCCATTAGTCCACCGTTTCAGCATGTCGCCACTATTCACCAAAAACGAACACGGAATTACTGATGGTTGGATCCAGTCGTGTCCATCTGGTCGAACCTCAAGACCTGGGGTGTCGTTGACCGGTAAGAACGTGAATATAGAACTGTCGGTGTGAGGAGCGAGCCCCCACTCATTATCGGTGTACTGCATTACCGGGTAGTGCGACATGCGAAGAGTCACGCTTGGAACGTCGAAATCTTTAGCGAAAAAACTAGCGTCGAGACCTAATGACAACGCCAGTAACGTCATCAACGAGTTAGCTAAACCCTCCATGTTGCGAATGTAGGAGGCCGTCAGTTCTTTAAAGCCAGTGAGGTCCGGGTATTGGTTGCTTTCCCGGTACCCGCCTTCGTGAACGAAGAACGCCTCGTTTTGATTTGGTTTGCGGTCTTCTCCTGCTATCTCGCTTGCATATGAGGTTCCGGCCCCCATCCCGAGGTATCCACCGTGTGTGCGGTCCATCGTGATGGCGTCTTTTTCTGTCTGTGGGAGAGCGTGCAAGGTTTGAGTGGCGCTGTAAATGTCTTCCACCAAACTCCACGACACCCCATGGTTGACGATGGAGAAGAACCCGACCTTTTGTAAGGCCTGACGTAACTCCAACGCCAAGTCTTGAATTCCGTCGGGCTCGCCGTCGACTAGTGCTTGAAGGTCCAGCACAGGAATCAAACCCGTTGAAGCTTCAGTTACTGACACAGTGCCCCCTCAGCCGTCTTTTCACAAGCGTATGTCAACGATGTTGTGATCATCTCAAACTGTCATTCACGCCGGGTCAATGGTGACTTCGCGTTCGATGAATTTCCAGCCGTCATCGGTGCGTACCATTCGATCTCTGTACATACCAGTGACTCTGAATAGAGCGGTGTCGCCCTGCCCGGCGCTATACGCGTTGAGGTAACACTGCATAGTTGCCGAATCGTTGTTCCCCTCAATGAGTAAATTCCAGTTCCAATGCCGAGCTCGGCCTTGATTAATCGAAAAATGAGTCTCGGCGTACGTTCGAAGAGCATCGGCGCCTCGGTGAGTGCCTCCCAACGGAGCGCCCTCTGGCATACCTAAACAACTGAACACTCCATCTGAAGTGAATGTCTGTACCCAACTGTCGATGTCTCCAAAGTCGATCGCGAAGTTGTAACGAGCTAACAATTGTCGAATTTCTTCATGGTCACTTGATGTGAACGACATAGTGATCCCCTTCCGGGCCCCAACGTTAGGCCGCGCTGGCAAACAGAATCATCCGGTAGACATTTGGTAGAGGTCAGCGGAGATTTCCCCGATTTCAAGACGTAAGTGCTGCAGAACTTTGATGCCTGCGATGCGTGCACGCCATTCGCGTCGTTTCATCCTCTCAAGTCGCTCACCAATGGACGACACAACTTTGCTGACGTCGTTGTGATCGAACGAAACAGCTAACGGGTCGCCCAGATACACCGCCAAATTGTGCAGACGTAAGTGAAGCTGGCTAAGGAGAGCCTGGTGATCCTCGCTCACTCTGTTGGGAACACGCGGCTGAAGGGTCCTGAAAAAGTATTCGATGTCAACTGGAGTGAGACGCCCCACCTCCAGGCCAGCTATGTGGTCGGCGCGGCTCACCTTTTGACGTCCCTCCGTGCAAGACCCCTCTTCAAGAGAGGAGCTCAGCGATCTTTTCGGCCGCGTACCTGCCTGAATCAAAAGCACCTTCGACCTTGGGACCGTTGAACGCCTCTCCGGCCATGGCGATTAGAGGTTGGTTACCCCACAAGAACGCTGATTCTTCGAGGACCTGCACTGGACCGGCGTAACGCCAACGTTTCACCACGCTGCCGAGCGAAACGACAGCACCAATCTTGGCTTCGAGGTATTCGGAGGCGAACTCGGTTAGTTCGTGATCAGGTTGGTTCCAAAGAGCCAAACTTGCGTCGTTTGACAGATGAACAGTGACCGCTGGAGATTCGCTCACCCCTTTTGTGGCGTTGTCGGCGATAAAAGCTAATTCAGGGTCATCTACAAACTGAATCCCTCCGTGGCTCGGCAGACCTCTGGGGTGTTCTTCCAAGGAGAAAAGCACTGCGATGGTGCGCTTATATTCGACGTTTCTTAGTCTGTTCAGAAGATTTTCTGGTGGTTCGAGATCGGAATGCTGTGCGAGAGCGAGGCTTACAGGAACCGGTGGGGTGAGGACGATTGCCGAGGCGTTTAGATGTTTGAGATTGTCGACCGGTTGACCGAAATGAACCATTACATCAGCCTTGGCTAAGAGCCAACTCGCCAAGGCCGTCATGTCAGGCACACCGCACCATCGTTCGTAACCATCTGGAGGTTCATCAAAGCCGTGTGTCCAAACCTTGACCGCCCCATCTGCGGCTGCGGCATCGACCGCAGACTGAAATCTGTGGCCTCGAGTCGTGAAAAATTGCGCTCCATGATCAAACTTGGCTTCATTGATCACAGTGGCTGCCATCCGTCCACCTGGGTGCCCTTCAGTTTCGTACACATGGCTTTTGAACCCGAGTTCACTTAAGCGATACGCCGCCGACGCCCCAGCAACGCCAGCTCCAACAACTGCGATCTCAGGCGAGGAGCTAGTCATGACTTGAACTTACTCCCACTGCGCAAGAAGTTGGTTGGTACGGTGCCCTCCAGACGAAAACTCCAAGGAGGCCCCATGAGAGCGTGGCGACTCAGCGAACTAGGCGACCCGTGGGATGTTCTCTCGCTGCAAGAGATCGAATCGCCAACTCCGGGCGCAGGAGAGGCACGAGTTGCAGTGTCGGCTAGCGATTTAAACTTCGCTGACATTTTGCAATGCCAGGGCCAATACCAAGTCCGCTTAGATCCCCCATTCACGCCGGGCATGAGTGTGGCTGGGACGGTCGTTGAGGCCGGACCCCAATGCGATCTGAAGCCAGGTGACCGCGTCCTTGGGATGACCACATCTGGATGGGGTGGTTATGCCGAAGAAGCGCTCGTGCGCGCCGAAGAGATGCGCATCGTGCCCGCAAATGTGTCTCTGCCTGTCGCATCGGCGATGAATGTTATATACGGCACTGGATGGACAGCTCTCCATAGGCGAGGACACATGCAGCCGGGAGAAACGGTTCTCGTTCTCGCCGCGGCAGGAGGGGTCGGATCAGCGGCCGTTCAAATGGCGAAAGTGCACGGCTGCACTGTTATTGCTGCTGCAGGAGGAAGCGACAAAGTTGAGGTTTGTAGATCACTCGGGGCGGACGTGGTCGTGGACTACAACTCCGAAGACCTCTATGAAAAAGTGATGGACGCCACCTCGGGTAGAGGTTGCGATCTGATTTTTGACCCAGTTGGTGGTGATTACTTCGACGTAGCGAGACGTCTCGTCGCATGGGAAGGCCGTCTGCTGGTGATCGGATTCGCGAGCGGGGATATCCCTAGCGCTCCAGCCAACCACCTCCTCGTCAAGAACTACTCGGTAGTAGGTGTTCACATGGGCGGATACAAGGGTCGCATGGATGAAGTGCTTGACGAGTGCTATTCCCAACTGTGGGAGATGGTGAGTAACGGAACGCTGGACCCGCTGGTGAGTAGAGAGCTACGTCTAGAGGAACTTATGGGCGGTCTCGTGGACTTGTCTGGTCGAAAAACGACCGGCAGAGTAATGCTGCGACCAGATCTTAAATAAGTTAAAGCTTCTTACCTGGGTTGAATCGACGGTCAGGATCTAACGCCGCTCGGATTACTTCCATGGTCCCAAGTTCAGCCGGGCCTATCTCTTCAGATACGAATGCTCGCTTCAGCGTCCCGACGCCGTGTTCGGCCGCAATAGTGCCACCAAGGCTGAGCGCGAGTTTCACGATCTCGGCAAACGCCGTTCTTACTCGTTCAACTTCGTTCTTGTCTTCGCCATTGAAGATAAGAAGTGGATGCATATTGCCGTCTCCCGCGTGACCGATAGTGGGGAGCTCTAACTCGTGGCGCTCTCCAATAGCAACGATGCCAGCCATCAGCTCAGGCAAATGCTGACGCGGCACGGCGACATCTTCGGGAAGCATCGCTTTTCCGAGATGTTCGAACGCCGGCCACACTCGTCTTCGAACCTCAACCAGCATCTCGCCCTCTTCGGGGTCGTCGACATGAGCTACATAGGTCGCGCCTGCCGTCCGACAGATGTTCGCAATAGCTTCAATCGAAGCGACAGCTTGATCACCTGATGTTTGAATCAGAAGAAGGCAGGCAGCATCTACATCAAGGCCCATGTTGTAGACAGCGTCTACCTGTCGGAGACTGGCCCGATCCAAGATCTCCATCATGGACGGCTCGTGTCCTTGCTTAAAGACCTCGATGATGGTTTCGCCTGCGTGCGGGAGCTGGTCGAAATAGGCGACTGCCGTTGCAGGAGGTGGGGGAGAGGGCACCAACTTCAATGTGATCTCGGTAATAACTCCCAAAACACCTTCTGACCCAACAAAAAGGCCTGTCAGATCTAAGCCGGTCGTGGATTTAAGTGTCTGACGGCCCGTTCGAATTACTACGCCACTAGCGAGAACGACTTCGAGACCGATTACGTAATCGCGGGTAACTCCGTATTTGACACAGCACAGCCCACCAGCGTTGGTTGCCACGTTGCCTCCGACCGATGACATTTCGAACGACGCCGGATCTGGAGGGTAGAAAAGACCGTGCTTGGCGACTGCGCCTTTTAAATCTGAGTTGATGACCCCTGGCTGAACTCGGCACATTCGGTTTATGGCATCGATTTCTAGAATCTGATTCATGCGATGGAGGGACAGCAAAACGCATCCATCGGTAGCGTTGGCTGCACCGGTGAGACCGGTTCCAGCTCCCCTAGGGACAATCGGAACGCCTGCCGATTTAGCTGCCTCAACTGCTGCTACGACCTCCGCCGTTGAGCGGGGCATGACGAGCACCGCAGCGCTACCAGCGCCCTCGAAAACCGCTCGGTCCTGGGCGTACGCTGCGATCACATCAACGTCGGATTGAATACATTTAGGATCCAGTCGGGCTTCAAGTTCCATCAATAACTGAGAGTTGGCTACCACTTCATCGGCCCCTAGAAGCGATTCGGATTTCCCCGACGTTTGTGCCAGCCCAGTTCTGTAGAACTTTCGGAGACGCATGTTCGATGCAACCCAGATGGTCGAGTATCCATTCAGCTGCTGTTTCTGCTGCCCGAGCGTGACCATCGCGAGCTTTAAGGGCGAACGCAAAGCCTTGTCGAAGATCGACCCCACAAAACACGCCTTCGGCGCCGGTCTTGACGACAGCGGTGCCATCGGCGGACTCGATTAAACGGGTGCATGCACGACCCGAACCAGCGACGAGGAATGGTTCGCGGACCATTGCCTGTAGGAGCCGGCTCCCCGCTCCTCGTGTCCGAAGCTGCGACCATCCGACGGCCAGATGATGGAGAGGTATCGACCACACGGGGACCCCGCAGCCATCCACGCTTGGTGTTTGCCTGCTTAGGTCGACCCGACAGAAATCCTCAACGGCTGGAGTTATGAAGTCCTTCATCACGGGATGTTCAGGAGAAATGTAACCCGATGGGTCCAACTCAAAGTAGTTCGATACCGCAACGAATCCCGTGTGTTTACCTGAGCAGTTGTTGTGTCGGCTATCTGGCTCGACGCCAGCCAAAACAAGGTTGCGTGCTGCGACAGAGTCACTGGGGAAATGGGCCCCGCATTCCAGAACGCGGTGGGACACCCCTATCGTTTCTAACCAACGATCAACAACTTGAACGTGGCGGGTCTCACCGTTGTGACTAGAACACGCGATGGCGAGTTGTTCGTTCGTAAGACCAGCCGCGTCGGCGATGCCTTCGGTGATTAGGGGTGTTGCTTGAATGGGTTTTAGCGATGAACGAGGCAACGTCGGTCGATCGAATTCACCCCACCCGTCAACCGTTTTGCCGACGCCATCAACTAACGCCACGTCGACTAGATGGCGGCTCTCCACGCTGGAGCCCCGTGTGACTTCGACAACTAGCGGATCATTCACGGTGCCAGTCTTTCAGAGCGTGAACATTACAGTGCTGCAAGACTCGCAGCGCGGAAAGGGGAACGCCATGGGGAAACTTGAGGGACGGCTAGCGCTTGTTACGGGTGCGAGCCGCGGTATAGGTGAACATTGCGCCCGGGCACTCTGTGAGCAAGGAGCTCGAGTGGCGCTCGCGGCCCGCTCAGAAGACGACCTGTTCCGGGTGGCTGCGGAGCTAGCCAACGATCCGGTGGTACTCCCCATAGATCTAACGAAACCAGGTGCTGGCGCCGAGTTGGCAGCATCAGCAGTGAAAGCCTTGGGTGGTGTCGACATCCTCGTCAATAATGCTGGCATCGGCGAAATCAAAGACGAGGATGAGATGGTGATGCGTGTCAACTACCACGCACCGCTTGAAACCACGAAAGCCCTCTCTCGCCAAATGGCCGACCGCGGACGCGGGTCGATCATCCACATGTCATCGGTAGCTGGAGCGACTGGAGTCGCCGAGCTTCCGACCTATGGTGCGACCAAAGCAGCGCTTGACTCCCTCACCCGCAGCCAAGCAGCTCAACTAGGGAAATTCGGCATAAGAGTAAACGCGGTGGCCCCAGGTCTGATCATCACCGAAATGTGGGAACAAGGGCGCAAAACACCCGGATTGGCGGATGGCTTAGCAAGCCACATAGCGCTAGGTCGATGGGGTGAGCCCGAAGAAATAGGCTCTGTTGTCGCTTTCTTAGCGGGCGACGACGCCGCGTACATCACGGGTCAAACAATCTTGGTAGACGGCGGATTCCATGGCGTCACAGCCTGGGGTAACTACTTTTAACAATCAGCCCCGCCGAACGACGTATCCCACCGACTCACGGTCCCAAGTTTCACTCGTCACCCCAGCGTCGCGTATCGCCTGCTTTCGGATCTTCCCCGACGCGGTCTTATCTAGCTCCGTGACGAATTCGAGATATCTCGGCACCATATGGCGTGGCATTCTCGGAACGCACCAATCAAGAAACTCGGAGGGCGTAGGTGCGACGCCGTGGAGTGCCAGAACCGCCTTAATTTCGTCTTCGCCGCCTGCCCCAGACACCCTTAGCCCCACAGCCGCCGACTCGGTGACCGCCGGATGCTCGTTTAAGGCCTGCTCTAGCTCATATGAAGAAATGTTTTCGCCTCTTCTTCGAATCCGATCTTTGATTCTGTCAACGAAGAACAATCTGCCGTCGTTATCCATACGACCCGCGTCACCGGTGTGAAACCAGAGATTTCGCCACGCCTCCACCGTTTTTTCGGGCATATTGAAATAACCGACGTTGAAACAAAAAGGCACCTTTGGACGCACCAAGATTTCGCCGATCTCAGTTCTCGGCACCTCAATGTCGGTAGACGGATCAGCGATGATTACTTCAAAAAAATCTGTCAATGGTAGGCCAGCGCAGCCAGGCAAAACCGGATCGTCAACATCGCTGTAACTAACCATGTTGACTTCAGTCATGCCGAAGCCTTGACGCAAAACAACCCCGAATCGTTCCTCCATCGCTGACCCCCACTCTTCAGCGACAGGAATCGCGAGGATGCGAGATAGCTGGTGATCGCGATCGTGGGGTGATTCGGGACTGCGAAAGATGAACTCTGGCATTACACCAAGCGCATTGGTTACCGTTATTTGTTCTTCGCGAACTACATCGAGCCAGTCGGTCACGCTGAATCGTTTCGTTACGTGGCACGACGCGCCGGCCAGAAGTGACGCATACACCTGCATGAATAAGCCGTTGGCATGGAACAACGGCATGCAACAAAAATAGCGATCGTCTTCGGTTAGCTCCATCGCTGCCACGGTGCCCAGACCGAACAAGTAACAGTGCCCTTGAGGCATCAAAACGCCTTTGGATGGCCCGGTCGTGCCTGAGGTGTACATGATCGTGCACACGTCACTTGGTTGGGGCTCAGCCAGCACTTCTGGGCGTGGTGTCGTGTCTAAGAGTTCATCAATGCGGAGATGGCGTATCCCCGCTAACGAATCGGGTAATGGGTTACCGGTTGAGGTTCCCTCGGCGACACGAATCACCGTGTGTATGTCAACTTTTGAAGTGTCGACGTCGGCAAAACGTTCAATCAGGCCATCCTCAGCGACAATGACGCGCGGTGAACTGTTGTGAACCTGATGTTGGAGAAAGCTTCCGCGAAGCTCAGTGTTGATGGGAACAAACACTGCCCGGAGCTTGTGAGTAGCGATCATCATCAGCATGAACTCCCGACTGTTTGTTAACAGCGCCAACAGACGTTCCCCGGCGCCCAAACCAAGGTCACTTAACGCAGTAGCGAGGCAGTCAGAGAGTCGGTCGAAGTCAAAAAACGAAAGGCTGCTGCCGTCCTCAAAGGACAAGAAATCGCGGTGACCGTAGACGGAAGCTTGAGTGCGGACGGCATCGACCAAGGTCCAGCGATCTCGAGGAAGAGCTGGGCCTAAATCATCAAGTTGTGGATGTCCGCGCATGGTCACAGATCGTAGGGTCTCACCCGCCTAGGATGCGGCCGTGCGGCTAGGTGAACTTGCTCCCGACTTTGAGGCCATCAATCAATTCGGAGATCCCATCCGGTTTTTTGATTTGTTGCTCCCGGGACCTGTGGTCTTGTTCTTTTTTCCGAAGGCCATGACTCCAGGTTGAACCAAAGAGAGCTGCCGCTTCCGAGATCTCAGCGAAGAGTTTGCCAAAGTTGGGGCTTCGGTGGTGGGTATCAGCGTTGATCCGTGGGATCAACAACTCATCTTTGATGAAGCCAATCATCTGAATCTGATGCTCTTATCGGATCCTGAGCGGAGCGTCGCCAGCCAATTCGGAGTGAAGCGGATGGGGCGCTTGCCGAACAAGCGGCGCACCTTTGTAGTCGGTACCGACCGGCGGGTGCTCGCGATGATCACGAGTGAATCCAATATGGGAAAGCACGCTGATGGAGCGTTGGCGACGCTACAAGAGCTTCGATAGAGCTTCGCTTCAAACGGTCACAACATTGCTGTTGCCGGACGGTCCAAGACGGTGCGCAAAGCGAAACTTGACTGCACCCGTGCGACGTGAGGAAGGTGGGCCAGTTGCTGGCGATGAATGTTTTCGTAGCTGGCGACGTCGTCACAAGCGACATGAAGTAAATAATCAAAGCTGCCGGCAATGAGGTGACATGAAAGAACATCGGGACAATCAATTACCGCGGCTTCGAACTCGTCTAGTTGGCCGTCGTTTTGACCGTCGAGGGTGATCTCAACAAAAACTGAAGTGCCTCGACCCATTGCGCTGCGATTTACTACAACGCTGTAGCGCTCGATGATGCCCTCGGTTTCGAGTCGACGTACTCGCCGTAGGGTCGCCGATTGCGACATGTGGATTTTGTCAGCTAATTCCGCGTTGGTGGCTCGCGCTGCATGCCCGAGGTATTGCAGGAGGGCGCGATCGATGTGGTCGAGTTGGTCCATTGAATATTCAACCTTGAAAAGTCAATTTAACGCAAGAATCATGCGCTAAAACATAGAAAGAAACGCAAAATAAGCAGATAATAGCCAAGAGTAGCGCATTATGGTCACTGATAAATCGGGTGTTTAAGGCAATAAACAAAGATTGGCGAGGTGCGTCGATGCGCATTGGCGTTCCCAGAGAAATAAAACAAGCTGAGCGGCGCGTCGGGTTGACGCCGACATCGGTTCGAGAACTCACCGGCCGCGGTCACGAAGTGCTCCTCGAAACTGAAGCAGGTTCCGGTATTGGTGCTACCGACGACCATTACCGAGCGTCGGGCGCAACGGTCACAAATGATGTTGAGAAGGTGTGGGGTATCGCTGACATGGTTGTGAAAGTAAAAGAGCCCCAATTGGTCGAACGAGCTCGTCTGCGGGCAGACCAGATCTTGTTCACCTACCTCCACCTTGCTCCTGACCGCGATCAGACTCTCGATCTGATCGCCAGCCTGGCCAGTTGCATAGCGTACGAAACAGTCACCGATAGCAGCGGTGGGTTACCTTTACTAGCTCCGATGTCTCGGGTCGCTGGCCGCTTAGCTGTGCAGGCTGGGGCCTCAGCTTTGGAAACTGTTCACGGTGGCGCGGGCATCCTGATCGGTGGAGTACCGGGAGTTCCTCCGGCGCGGGTGGTGATCATAGGGGGCGGAGTCGTCGGCGAAAACGCAGCTGAGATCGCGGTCGGCATGGGTGCAGATGTTCATGTACTCGACCTCGATCCAACGGTGCTCGACCATCTCGAGCAAAGGTTCGGCGCGAGTATCACCACCATCACCTCTAACCGGACCACCATCGAACAAGAAGTCTTGGAAGCTGATTTAGTCATCGGAGCGGTGCTTGTTGCCGGAGCAAAGGCACCCAAGCTGGTCACCGTCGAAATAATTGGCCGAATGAAACCGGGATCCGTCGTTGTCGATGTAGCCATTGACCAGGGAGGGTGTTTTGAAACCTCAAGACCTACCACCCACGCCGAACCGACTTTCGTAGTAGATGACGTCGTGCATTACTGCGTGGCGAATATGCCCGGGGTTGTGCCGCAAACGTCTACTCGTGCTCTCAACGATGCGACCCTCCCTCGGGTCGTGTCGCTCGCAGATCAGGGACTTGACGCGTTGCGAACCGATCCGCATCTGCGGCGAGGGTTGAACGTACATAAGGGCATGGTTACTGAACCCGAGGTAGCGGCTTCAGTTGGCGTGGACTATGTCGCCGCTGAGGATGCGCTGGAGATCTGAACTTATTTCTGTTGGAGGTTCGGTGCTCAACCTCGCCCCATGGTGAAAAACTCGTCGTTGGGTCGCATCGAAGCCAAGTGCGCTAAACGGTTCGACATAGCGAAGAGCCCGGTTATCGCTCCGATATCCCAAATGTCATCGTCGCTGAACCCATGATCGCGCAAGGATTCATGGTCAGCGGCGTCGACGGCTTCAGGCGTTCGAGCCAATTTGACAGCGAAGGAAATCATCGCGGTTTGCTTGCTCTCAAGGTCCGCTTTCAAGGGATCAACGGCTAACTGATCCGCAATGAGAGGGTTCTTTGCTCTGATTCGAAGAATTGCGCCGTGAGCCACGACGCAGTACATGCAACTGTTCGCACCACTGGTGGCAACGACAATCATTTCGCGTTCTGCCTTTGTGAGACCACTGTCCCGTTCCATCAAAGCGTCGTGATACGCCATGAATGCACGTAACTCTTCGGGACGGTGACTCAACGCCAAGAAGACGTTGGGAATGAAGCCCGTCTTTTCTTGAATTCCGATCATCATTGACCGCAAATCTTCGGGAATGTCATCCAACGCCGGAACTGGGAAGGTCGAAATGGGTGCTTCGCTCATGGTCGCAGCATTGCACAACTGCACTGACTCACAACTACAAGTAGCCGCGTTTACGACCGCTATAGGTGGCCCATTGGCCGGTCCCTGCAGTTACTCCGCCGTCAACGGGAATCGCGGCGCCTGTAACAAACGATGATTGGGTCGATGTGAGAAACGCAATCACCGCCGCTACCTCTTCTGGTTCACCGAACCGCCCCAAAGGTAGACGTGCCTCCATAGCGTCCCCCATCTCGGTGCCACGCGTATCCTTAGTGAGTGCGGTGTGAATTGGTCCGGGACACACAGCGTTTACACGAATGTTGAGGTGACCGAGATCAAGGGCCGCTGCTCTAGCAAGGTTCACCACTGCGCCCTTAGAAGCGTTGTAAGCCCAAAGGCCGCTATCGCCTCGAAGTCCAGATACCGAACCGGTCACAACGATGGAGCCCCCGGTTGAAGCCATCACGGCGACCGCAGACTTCAATCCGAGCACAACACCGCGCACGTTGACGTCCATTACCCGGTCATAGTCCGACATCGAGCCCCGAACAATGTCGCCTTGGGCCACCACTCCTGCATTGAGAACAGCGGCGTTTAGACCCCCATAGTTCTGAACTGCCAAAGCAACCATCTTTTCGTTGGTGTTCGAATCGGTTACATCGCCCGCGAGTGGCGTCACGGAATCAAATTCTTTGGTCCACTCCAACGAGCTTTCTGTGACATCGACCGCGACCACATTTGCGCCATCATTTGCCAAGCGGTTGACCGTTGCTTTTCCAATGCCCGAGCCTGCGCCCGTAACAACGATCGCGTTCCCTTCGTTGTCGCTCATTTCGCCCCTCCCACAGGTGAACTTTAGAGACCCAAGATTTGCACCGTATCCTCAACGAGGCGTTATTGGTCGCGAACTCCTTCGCAAGGTCAAGCGAAATGACGTCACGTCAGGCTAAAACTCTAGATATGGCTCACCCTCTCATCCCCGTGCCCACACCCGAAACTCAGCCCTATTGGGACGGATGCAATCAAGGGATACTGCGTATCAACCGGTGCAATGCCTGCAACGACGCATACTTTCCCCCGGCGCCCATTTGCCCGCATTGCTCTTCAACCGACGTCAAGTTCTTCGACGCGAGCGGCGAAGCGACCTTGTACAGCTACACAATCCAACAAAAGCCCCCTGATCTGTGGGGTACCCAAGGACCACGTTCGGTTGCTTTAGTGAAACTGTTAGAAGGCCCAATGCTCACCTCCTCAATCATCAATTGCGAACAAACCCCCGAAACCCTGCGCCTCGACATGCCTCTACAGGCGACATTTACGAGCTTTGGCGAAACCACCGTTCTTTGTTTCGAACCAACCGAGGAACAACAATGATCCCGCCCGGAGCAACCGCGATCGTCGGCGCAGCCGAGTCGACCGAAATAGGAACCGTTCCCGACGTGTCATCGGCCGGATTGGCGATCGATGCCGCCGCCAACGCAATGCGAGACGCCGGAATAACAGCGGCCGACATCGATGGCTTCACCTGCGGCTATTTCCCCGTCGCAGATATGAGTCGACAACTAGGAATATTTCCCTCCTGGGCTGACAACACCGTCGTTGGGGGCTGCTCCTGGATGTTCCAACTACGAAACGCAATTGCTGCGATCCACGCCGGCTATTGCAGCACCGTCCTCATTGTTTACGGAGAATCAGGCAAGTCAACTCGCCGCCTAGGCCAAAGCGGGGACGCGGGGCAGCGAGGCGGAATCGGACAACAATTCGACATGCTCCACGGCGGGGGCCAAGCCGCAGCCACCTTCACACTTCCGGTGCTTCGCTATCAACACGAATACGGTCTCAGCGACGAGGATCTAGCGGCCGGTGCCGTTAGTCAGCGTGCCTGGGCAGTCGACGTGCCACGAGCAACCTTGCGTGAACCCACCTCCGTGGATGAAGTTCTCGATTCGCCGATGGTTGCCTGGCCTATCCGCCGCGCGATGTGTTGTTTGGTGTCCGATGCAGGCGGAGCGTTGATCGTCACCTCGGCCGACAGGGCCGCCGACTACCCAAAACCCCCTGTGTATGTCCTAGGCACTGGAGGAGCTTTAGAAGGCGGCCCCATGAGCCCAGCGGGAGTTCGCGAACCTTTGCGTCCAGAGTTCATTCGGACCAGCGGCGAAGCCGCATTCGCTAGTTCAGGTATCACCCACTCCGATGTCGACCATCTCATGATTTACGACGCGTTCATCCATACACCCATCTTTGGTCTAGAAGGACTCGGTTTCGTCGACTACGGCGAAGGTGGCCACTTCATAGCCGAGGGGCACACCGCACCAGGTGGGAAGTTACCTATGAACACCAGCGGTGGCGGGCTCAGCTACGCCCACACAGGTGCTTATGGGATGTTGTGCATGCTTGAGTCGATCAGGCAAGTCCGAGGCGAAGCAGCGAACCAGGTCCCCGACGTGGACGTGGCTCTCTGCCACGGATGGGGAGGGTATTGGTCAGCGTGCGCAACACTGGTTTTCGGAGCTAACGCTCCCTAACCCGCAACGGTCACGGTACGAGAGGGGTGTTGTCCTTCCATCGATCAATACCTCCACCCTCAACGACATCAACGATGCGTTTCACCGTTGAGTCAACGTCAGCGAAACCGATGTACAGGGGAGCAAACCCAAACCTCAGAAGATCCGGCGGACGAAAATCGGGGATAACGGATTGTTCGTTGAGTAGAGCAAGACCGATCGCTTGTGCCTGAGCATGAACCACAGCGACATGTGATCCACGAGACGCGGGATCACGTGGAGTGGCAATCTCGAATCCGAACCTGGCTAATTGGTTGTCGCACAAGTCAATGAAGCGTTCGGTGAGCCCCACAGATTTTTTGTAGACGCTGTCCATGCCTGCCTCAAGTAGCAACTCGATCCCCGGTTGGATAAGAGCAGCGGAAACGACGTGAGGTGTGCCGGTCAAGAATCGCTGGATGCCTTCAGCAGGAGGACTCTGGTAATCAAAATCGAACGGCTTTTGGCTACCGAACCAACCCGATATCGGGTTACTGAGCGCACGTTGTTGTGAAGAAACGTAGATGAACGCTGGGGCCCCTGGGCCTCCGTTGAGGTACTTGTATGTGCAACCCACCGCAACATCAACGCCCTCGGCAGCGACATCAATGGGAATCGCTCCGACCGAGTGCGAAAAATCCCAAACAACTAAAGCGCCTGCCTGCTGAGCGGCCCGATTCACGGCCTTGAGATCCCAACGCCGCCCCGACCGGTAAGCCACATGGCTGAGCGAAACAACAGCTGTCGACTCATCTATTGCATTAAGCAAAGCTCCCGTAGGGTCAGTCGTCGCTGAAGTCTCCACGACTTCGACGATTTGATCTGAAGCTGCGCTCCGACAAGCGGAACGCAGTATCTGAATATCAGATGGAAAGTTCTCATCATCGGTGACCACTTTTCGTCGTGAAGACCGTTCCCGCAAAGCAGCAACGACGGCCTTGTACAAACACACGGAGGTGTTCTCGGCGAGGGTGACTTCTCCAGGTCGGGCCCCCAATAACTCGCCGATGAGATCGCCAACACCCCCAGCTATTTCCAACCAACCTTCATTCCAACCGCGGATAAGGCGTTCACCCCATTCCTGGTCAACTACGCGTGCCACAACATCAGCGGCTGCCCGAGGTTGTCGCCCAAGGGAATTTCCGTCTAGATAGATGAGGTCTGGTTCGCTCGAGTTGTGAACGAAACGGTCACGGAACCCCGCCAAAGGGTCCTGAGTATCAAGTTCGGCAGCAGAAATCACATAGTGATCGTCACATCCCTAACGGCAACGGTCAATCCGGCACTAATAGTTCCCGCCCGCCAGCGCGTGTTTCTACCAACGAAAAACCAATGACAACAAGCTTCGACAAAGCGTCAATCTGCGCGTCATTCGGCTGCGGTTTGGCTAATCACCACTGGCACCCAACCCACCTCAGCTCCCGTCGGAGGTACAACGAGCACCTCGGTTTGAATGCTCGCTAGATCCCCCTCACTCGGCGGCATCATAAATATTGTGTTCGGACCCCACTGGCGGTGAATTTGTTCCACCAAAGACTGCAACACCGCCTTTTGTGCATCATCTAAGTCAAGAGCCACCACAGCAGGCTGTTCAACGAACCGATACCAGGTGTAACGAACAACAGACCCATCGTTGAGCAGAGCTTGTTGCACTCGCGGAGCGGGGCCATCTGCAAGTGGGGGAGCGTACCCCGACCGTCGAATAGCGCCTGGGAACACAAGATCTGGGGAAGTCATCTCGGAGGGTGAATCAGAACGATTGACAGCCAACCATTCACTGCCCTCGCGACGGAAATAAGAGGGGAAAACCCCTGGCTGCTCCAACCACTGCAATCCCCACGCCCACCCCTCTTTGTCGGCGGTGTCCCAATCCTCTAATTGAACGAATTTCTCTAACCCCACAACCGGCAATTCCCCATGCTGAAGTTCCCACCGGTGCGTCTGCAAGGGAGCATGAATGGACGCCGAACGATCAAAAGCAGCAGGTAACGGTGCTCCGCTTACAGCAGCAACCACTTGGTCGTAAACCGCGTCGCGACCGTAAAAAGTCACGTCTTGGTGAAAGACAGTGCGCCCTTCGGAATCGACAGGAAACCGAAGTTCAGGGATACGACTCCAGTCTCTTCCCTCAACAACAGCGCTCAAACTAGGGGTGTTCAGATGACTAGCAAACAACCTGTACTCAGTGTCTATTTCTCGGTGATCAAGGCCGCGAAGATGAGCCGGAGGATGATTGACCGTGACTCTGCTCCAGGTCTCAGGAGCCCAATAAGCCACAGGTCCTCGAAAATTTGCTGCCTCAAGGAAAAGAGTCCAACTTTTATCTCCCACCACCACACCACTTCGCTCATAAGGCTGCGAAAGCGGAAGCGCCATCCAGGCCGTACCCAATAACTCACCGTCAGTCGCTTCGAAAGTGATTCCATCTGGAGGCACAAGGACTCGATTCGATAACTGAATGAGCCCCGGAATCACTTCGTTATCGCTTTTCCAAACCCACCCCGGGTTCGAGGTGTTGGTGGTGTAACAGTCCGTGTTGCCGCTCATCCGAAATTTAGGTTGGCTCGATGGGAATCGGGTCTGAGGCCAATACCCGACCGCTCCATCGATGGCCTGAAACACTTCCCGATATGAAGGACCGTGACCGCTGAGTGACGCTCGGGCACTAGTTCCCTCAGGGCAAAGAGTCTGTGAGTATCGCCAATTGTCAGGGATGAGCGACGTGCCGTTAACGCTCAGCACCTCAGCAGGTGGCCTGCCGTTGAAGTGACCCCAGATGCCGCTGTAGTAACTGAGCCCCCACCCATAATCACCGTTCGGACCAAACGCAGTGGCTCGAATCTGACCATGGAGACCTAATAGCGAGTCGTCGATGCCGCCGGGCAACTCAACAACTTCAGGTGACTCATCGGGTCGCGTTGAAGCCGGACCTATAAGCGCAGTCGTACTAGGAGTAACAGCCGCGGTCGTTTCGGCATCAATGGACAGTTGACGTTCGATGGTGGTAGTTGTCGCAAAAGAAGGATGACGAGAGGAAGCCTCGTCGTTTCTCGCCGCTGTGGATGTGCATCCGACGGCGGCAAGTACCAACGCGAGAATGAGACGATGCCGAGCCATTAATCCATCATTGCCGCTTCGAAATGGTGTGTAATGCCAATACCTGTCGGATCGGCTCCCAAGACTTGGAGGTGACCTGGTTCAGAAACCAGGCCACCACAAGAAAACAAGATACGAAAGTGCTTAAGCGACCGCGTACCCCATATCGGCGCCACAGCACATCGGTGATTTGATCTTGCCGTGATCATTAGGGCATTTAGAAACTTGGACCGTAGATCCATCGTCTTTAGTGATGCTGTCGTTCACCAACGGCTCGTTGCATTCCCCGCACGTCGCGTTCACTGACATGCCACAAGAGGGACAAGAGTAAGTGGCCATGGTTTCTCCTTATTTCCAGATCTAGAAGCACAAGCCTAGGGCAGGAATGGCTAACTGCGAAGTGAAGCGAATGTTCGCGGTTGACGTTTAGCAGGAGCCTTCGTGTTGTGTCCCGTTGCGGAGAATCAACAGGCGTTAACGAACCTGCCACATTCGACGCTGCCGATCGGTGCGGTCTGATCAGTTACATAGGCTGTGGGAAATCGGAGACTCGCTCGGTCTCCTCCAAGAGCTCGCTTTTAGGCAACGTCACCGCGTAGCTCAGCGCACCATTGATGTCATGGCCCCATACCTCGCGGGGTAGGTCATACAACACCTCGACGCCGTACCCGTTGGGGTCGTTGATGTAGAGGCTGTGAGTCATTCCGTGGTCCATCCTCAAGTTCAGCTTCACACCCTGGTCACGCAAGAACTCCACCTGCTCGCGCCATGATTCCTGGTCGGGGTAGGTGATGGCGATGTGATTGATGGCGCCGACACCGGTCATCATGCTCCACGGCACGGGATCAGGGAGGCCTGCACGCTCCACTAGGGCAATGTCGTGATGGCTCAACTCGTCGTCACTCTTGCCGCTGTAGAAACGCATTCGCATGGGCGGGTCGCCGCCACTGGGGTTGAAGAGCTCACCGACCTGTTCGAACCCGAGGAGGTCGGACCAGAAATGGTGGGACTCCTCCATATCGTGCACGTTCAAGACCAGATGGTTGACCCCCACTGGGGCGACCGGACCCGCTCGTTTGGCCTTCGGGACGTCATCGCCAGCCTCCGCGCCGCCTAACCCGTTCTCTGCAACCACGATGTGCCCCCTACTAACCCTTAAGAATCTATCCGAGTGATTGCTGCGCGGTTGAGGCTCGAGCGTTGTTAGCGCTGCTCGCCCAGACTGCCTAGGGTGCATCGTGTGAGCTGGAATGCACGGGCACCTGACGTAAGACACCTAACTAGTCCATCTTTGACACTGAGAGACGCATCATGACAACACATCGCACCGTTGAATTGACAGACAAGTTGAAGCAAAAATTGACTTCAGTTTCGACAGCGACCATTACCAGTCAACTGCAGAGGCTTGGATACCAAAATTGCTTCTTGAGCGGACTGCGTCCCCTAGCCGAAGGCCAGTCAATGGTTGGTTACGCCCATACCCTGCGGTACCTCCCGGCGCGCCCCGATATCGCCGGCCTAATGGGATTTAACGCCCAGAAGGAAGCAGCCGAGTCGATCGAACCCGGTGAGGTGCTCATCATCGAGGCCCGCGGCGAGAGCGACGCCGGAACCATCGGGGATATCTACGCCTTGCGTGCTCAGTACCGGGGCTGCGTCGGAGTTATCACCGACGGCGCTCTGCGCGACACACCGGCCATCAAGGCTCTCGGCATGCCGGTCTACCACCAGGCATCCCACGCTGCTGTTCTCAGTCGACTGCACTCCCCGCTCGATCATCAGGTGCCCATCGCGTGCGCTGGTGTGGCAGTCATGCCTGGCGACGTCATCGTCGGCGACAGCGAAGGTGCTGTAGTGATTCCCGCAGTATTGGTCGAAGAGATCGCCGAAGCATCAATGGCAATGGAAATCCGCGAAGAGTTCGCCATCGAACGTGTTCGCGCCGGCGGCTCAACCCGCGATTACTTCCCCCTCCACAAGGACAAACGTCCCGAGTATCAGGCGTGGCTCGAAGAACGCGAAACATCGCAAAACAGGCCAACCAGCAATGGTTGAACACGCGCGCAAGTCAATCAATATTGAGAGTTTCGAGCACATCAACCCGATCCCCGCGGCAACGCGTATCGGCCCGTATGTCACCTGCAGCATCACTCCGCCATACAACAGCGGCACGCGGGAGTTGCCCGAGACCTTGGAAGAACAAATCGACAACCTGTTCATCCACGTTGGTCAAATGCTTGACGGAGCCGGAGCGACGTGGGACGACGTGGCCAAGATGACGTTCTACGTGACCGACCCTGCCACCAGTCGCGACGCGTTGAACGGGCCTTGGGAGCAGCATTTCCCTGATCCCAGATGTCGCCCGTCGCGACACAACATGAAAGTGCCCGGCAGCGGCCCTGTGCTCATCAGTTGCGACTTCGTCGCATTTGTTACCGATTAACCGATCCAACGTACGCGGTACCTAGGCACGTGGTTCTTCGAACCAAACCGACCTATGACTCAGCATTCTTGACTGGGTTGGTTCGGTGTTTATGAGCACGTCCCTTAAAGAAGGCAACCATTTTTTAAACCCGTCGAGGGTTTCGTGGACCAAAACAGCGAGCAAAGTGTCTGCTTTTTGTTGTACGCCCCCCGGGACTTGAACCCGGAACCTGCGGATTAAGAGTCCGATGCTCTGCCAATTGAGCTAGAGGCGCTAGAACTGCTCATAGTACCGGTCGCCGGATCGGAAAGACACGCCGATAACGCACCGGAGGTGTCGCCACGGAGGAAAGATTCTCGACCATAGTGATCTCTCCGCTGTCAGCATTGAAGCCCACACCTCACGGGATTTGAGGGAACCCGATCATGAGGTTTACTTCGTAACGAAACCAGCGACGCGCCCACCCGCGTGCTCGGCAATGAGTTAGCCGATCAGTTCGAACCATTCTTCGAAGCTAATGAAGGGACCAGAGGCTTCGACCTCAATTAGCTGAGCTGCTGATAGCTGCGCGATGACGGTTGACGATTTTTCGACGCTCTCATATTTGTTCACGTTGACGAACTTGCCGATCGCCGCTGCGTAACCGCTAAGGATTTGTTCAGTGCCGGCGGCTTCGAGAATTGCCATTTGCTTGCCGAGTAGCTCGTTCCACTGGTCGCTTCCGACAATAACCCCGTCGTAAGCGCGACCAGGGGCCGCTACGGAGAAAGAGGTGTAACTCATGTTTAATCCCATTCTTTTGGAGCTGAAATGTGTGTGCCGCCAGGCTAGGACACAGCCGTGGACCGGACCTCAAGTTGCTTCGCCAGCGGCGGCGACTCAACGGGCCTAAGAGTTGGTGGTTTGGGTGACAATTACTTGAAATGCCACGGACGTGTTGCTCATTTGACCTTTACTGGTCTTGGGGTGACCGAGGGGAATTGAACCCCCGACCTCCTGTGCCACAGACAGGCGCTCTAACCAACTGAGCTACGATCACCAAGAAGCACAAATCTTGCCACACCAGTTGGGGTGGAAGCCAAGTGCATTAGATATCCGCGCCAAAGTTGAGCGCGGCCCGTGAGACTGACATAGGAATATAAACAGATGCCAACCACTCCACAGCGTCGTCAACCCCCGGTTGACTACATCCCCCGGATCACTGCCCAATACTCCGGTTTGGGATATGGCGAATATCGCTGGCTTGAAAGCGAAGATGCACCGAATTGGGCTCCGCTCTCGAAACCATTGTCTGAGTCGAAGCTTGGGCTTATCTGCACCGGTGGTATTTATGTCGCGGGTCAGACTGCTTTCCACTTCAAAGACGACACTAGCTACCGGGCGATCCCAACAGACGTAGACACCTCCGATCTTCGAGCCACCCATTTCGCGTACGACCTCACCGACGCCAGAAAAGACATCAACGTCGTCTTCCCGATCGAACAACTGCGCTCCATGATCGATGAAAACGCGCTCGGATCCGTCAGCCCCAACGCCTACACCCTTATGGGGGGCATCTATAGCACCAGACGAGTTGTAGAAGAACTCATCCCTGCCTTGGTGGACCGCGTACTTGCTGATGAAGTTGACGTCGTACTACTCGTACCGGTCTGACCTGTCTGCCATCAGACCGTGGGTTTGATTGCACGAGCCATTGAAGCAGCAGGCGTTCCGACGTTGTCGATGTCCAGCGCCCGAGACATCACTCGATCCGCATGGCCGACCCGCTCGGTCTACCTCGACTATCCGCTAGGTCACACCGCAGGTCGCCCCAACGAACGGGAATTGAACGCGTCCATCATGCGCGACACTCTGTCGGCGTTTGAATCACTCTCAGAACCTGGAGCAATGGCCCATCTTGACTACCGGTGGTCAGACAACGACGACTGGAAAGACAAAGTCTTTGCTCTCGTAGAACCAAGCGAGTCCGCAGGCGGATCATCGCAATACGATGATGATCGAGTTGCGCGACACGAGACGCCTCAGTACCAGGACCAAGATGACCACGCCGCCGCCGCGCTCACCCATGACAGCGAAGAATGTCTGGTCTGTGCCGGTATCGACTACTGATGGCGCAAACTGAACAAACTGCGTCGGGTGGACATTCCTCACCAGGTTCAGGTGGCGACTACGACCCCGAATCCATCGTCATCCGCTTAGCAGCAACGGTTCTCATTCTCGACGACCGTCCTGATCTTCAAGTACTCATGCTGAAACGCAACGCCAGATCAATTTTCGTGGGTGACATGTGGGTGTTTCCCGGAGGCGCGGTCGACCCTGAAGACGGCACGCCCGAAGCTGACGCTGTTGTGGAAGGTCTCACCGATACTGAAGCAAGCAACAACCTGGGAATCGAAAAAGGTGGAGTCGCTTTTTGGGTGGCTGCTCTGCGCGAAACCTTCGAAGAAGCAGGCATCTTGTTGGCGCGCACCCCAGGAGAGAAAGAATTAGTGGATCTGTCGCAGAGCGACACAGAGGAACGATTTGGGACGTACCGAGCCGGCGTGAATGCCGGCGAAGTGGACTTCGTGTCCATGGTCCGAGAACAGAATCTCGTATTAGATGGTTCAGGCGTTCACTACGTCAGCAGATGGGTAACACCGTTGGGTCCACCTCGCCGCTACGACACCCGATTCTTTGTGACCGCCATGCCACAAGGTCAGCAACCCCTCCATGATGACGACGAAGCAGTACATCACGAATGGGTCCGACCAGCAGACGCCCTCGCTCTCAACGAGTCCGATGAAATGTTGATGATGACACCCACCATCTCGATGCTGAATCGACTGTCCCGGTATCAAAACGCAGCTGAGGCAATATCAGCTGCTGAAGGCAACAACGAAGAACACGACGAACTGGTTCGAATCAGGTATGACATCGAGGGACCTGGGCGTATCGCTTGGCCCGATGATGCTGACTATGAACAAGCTGATCCCCGTGTTGAATCAGGAATGGTTCGTTGGCCGGACCGAAGACCCTCAAAATAAAAACCGTCTAGATGCCTTTTCAGGTCGGAAATTTCGCTGACAAATGGCAACCTTGACTGCAGGCCTCCGTGGCGCAACTGGACAGCGCAGCGGGCTTCTATCCCGAAGGTTGCAGGTTCGAGTCCTGCCGGGGGCGCTAAGCTGACAACCGAAATCCGGGGAGCTCAGATCGACTGGGCTGAGAGGCCAGATACCCATGCTGGCGACCCGTATGACCTGATCTGGGTAATTCCAGCGGAGGTAGCCATGTCACGACTTTGTGCCCTGTTGTTTTCGCTATGCGTAGCGTCCGGTGTGCTTGTCGCATGTAGCTCAGAAGCCGGTACGACCAGCGAAGCTACAAAAAATACGGAACCGGTCGTGTTGACCTTCGTAACTCACGACTCCTTCGCCATCTCAGACGGAGTTTTCGAAGCGTTCTTTGAACAAACAGGAATTCGTGTTGAAGTGCTGACCTCAGGTGACGTTGGTTCGTTGGTCGCCCAAACAATATTGAGTTCCGACAACCCGGTGGGTGACGTGATTTTCGGCATCGACAACACGTTCATGCAGCGCGTCCTTGACCGTTCAATACTCGAGCCGAATGAGACATCTGAACTCGTCAACGTCCCCGAACGATTTCAACTCGACTCAACGCACCGACTGATCCCCATTGATTACGGCGATGTCTGCGTCAATTACTGGGTTGACGCTCTTAACGGGCCACCCCCGACGTCCTTAATGGATTTGGTGTTACCAGAATTCGCTGGAAGCTTGGTCGTACAGAACCCGGAAACGTCCTCACCAGGTATGGCGTTCCTGTTAGCCACCATCGCCGGAACACCCAATTGGGAACAATTTTGGGCTCAACTGAAGGCGAACGACGTGGCCGTCACCAACAGCTGGGAGAGCGCGTACTACAGCGAGTTCATCGCTGGAGGGGGAAGTCGCCCCATGGTCGTCTCGTATGCCTCTAGCCCAGTCGCTGAGGTTATTTACGCCGACCCACCAGTCGATGTTTCCCCCACAGGTGTGTTACTCGATTCATGTTTTCGTCAGGTCGAGTTTGCCGGCATCCTTTCAGGAACCAGGCACCCAGAAGAGGCTCAAAGTTTGATTGATTTCCTCTTGAGCCCCATCTTCCAGAACGAGATTCCGATGAGTATGTTCATGTATCCCGTATCTCAAAAAGCGGAACTCCCCGCCGAATTTATTGAACATTCACAGTTGACCGAGAACCCGTTGTCACTTGAGCCCGCCGAAATAGAAGCCAAGCGAAAAGAATGGACTGAACGTTGGGTGGAAATCGTTCTTGATTAACGGTTCGAAGATGTCAGGCTGGCCCCAAATTGTTCGACGGGCACCAACCGTCATTATCGCCGCTGTCCCTGTTGCGTTCCTCGGGCTTTTCTTTTTCTACCCCGTCCTCACGATTCTGGCTACTGCACTCAATCAGGGTTGGGATGGCTTCGCAGACATCGCCAAATCACCGCGAGCAAGAGGTGCGCTCTGGTTCACCGCATGGCAGGCAACCGCATCCACTGGACTCACTCTTATCTTGGCGCTTCCCGGTGCCGCTTTGATAGCTCGAACATCTGGAAGGACGGGGGCGTGGTTCAAGGCACTGGTGACCGTTCCCTTCGTGCTCCCAACCGTCGTCGTCGGCGGAGCATTCAAAGAGCTATTCGAAGGAATGAATTCAACGTTTGGTCTACCCAACTTGAACCACACTGCTATCGCAGTTGTCATCGCCCACTCTTTCTTCAATTTTGCTGTCGTGGCGCGAACTGTCGGCGTGTTTTGGTCGGGGTTAGATCATCAACTTGAAGAACAAGCTCGGACCCTTGGAAGTAACAGTACGCAAGTTTTTTTGCGAGTGACCTGGCCGCGACTTAAACCAGCGATCCTTGCTGCGGCCGTCATAACATTTCTTTTCTCATTCACGTCTTTTGGTGTCGTGTTGGTCCTAGGAGGGCTTCGTCAAGCCACGGTAGAAACCGAAATATATCGACACGCAATTATTCGCGGAGATATGACAAGCAGCGCAACTTTGGCTCTGATCCAAGTCGTCGCGGTTCTCGTCCTTGTTCTGGTGAATTCGACTCTCGAACGACGCACCAGCGTTACGACCCGAATGGTACGCAGTCCCATCGCGCCACTCAGGGCCAGAACCCAAACGGGAATCACCTGCTTTACCTTGGTTTTCTTAGGTACCCCTCTTTTCGTGATGATCGAAAGATCGTTATCGGTCGGAGGGGGATACGGCCTACAGAACTACAGAGCACTTTTTGACAAAGTGCCACAACTTCCCACAACCGCCATTAGCGCTCTAGGAAACTCCATCAAGTACGCCGCGATTGCCATGGTCGTAGCGCTCACCATCGGGGTCATCTGTGCGATGGCGATAGTTACTCGACGTAAATTAGTCAGTCGATTTTTCGATCTCGGTGCCATGCTTCCACTTGGGGTGTCCGCTGTCACCGTCGGCTTTGGAATCTTGATCGCGTTAGACGAAGCACCGTTCAATTGGCGAACTCGATGGTGGATAGTGCCCATCGCACATGCCTTAGTCGGCGTGCCATTTGTCGTGCGTTCGGTGGTCCCGATGCTGAGAAGAATTCATCCCTCTCTGCGAGAGGCAGCGGCCCTTCTCGGTGCTTCTCCATCACGGATCCGTCGACAAATCGACTTGCCGCTCATCGCTCGCGGCATAACCGTCGCGGGCGGATTCGCGTTCGCGATTTCCCTGGGTGAATTCGGGGCGACGTCCTTTCTTCCGAGACGGGCGGACACCCTCACGGCACCCCAGGCGGTGTTCAGACTCTTAGGAACACCCGGCGACCTGCTCCGCGGTCAAGCAATGGCGCTCTCAGTTGTTCTAGCGGTGGCGGTAGCTGCAACCGTCATCACTTCAGAAATGCTCTCTTTTGATACCGCCAATAGGTCCCGAAGAAAGTCGCCGATAGATTTCTAGCTCGTGGCTATCGAAGAGTTCAGCAATACTGGTGCCGTGACAAATCGACCAGTCGATCTAGAACGAATAAGTGCAGCAGTCGTAGAGATATTGGAAGCTATCGGCGAAGACCCTCAACGCGACGGGTTGTTACGCACCCCTGAACGGGTAGCGAAGATGTACGCAGAAGTTTTCGCCGGTTTACGAGAAGACCCCGAGCGCCATCTAGAAGTCCAGTTCGAGGAGGAGCATGACGAGATGGTGATGGTTCGCGACATCGCGTTTTATTCCATGTGTGAACATCACCTCCTTCCGTTCGTCGGGAAAGCACATGTCGCATATGTCCCCGGCGAAACAGGGAAGATAACTGGGCTATCAAAATTGGCTCGTCTGGTTGAGGCATACGCTCGCCGCCCTCAGGTACAAGAACGACTCACAAGTCAGGTCGCCGACAAGCTGATGGACGCCCTCGACCCTCGTGGAGCATTGGTGGTCATCGAAGCCGAACATCACTGCATGTCGATGCGGGGAGTTCAAAAACCCGGTTCACTCACTATCACCTCTGCCGTGCGAGGAATATTTCTCAGCGACGCGACCCGAGCCGAAGCGCTGCAACTCATTGGCATGGGCCGATAGGACCTAAATAGCTAACGGTCGTTCGCCTCGAAGAAAACGTTCACACATGATGAACAGGCTGACCCAATAACTCTGACCAGGCACAAAATCAGTTAAGGAAACTTGAGCTGAAACTTCGCGGGCTTTTTCTGAGCCTGCGTGTTCAACTCCGAACAGCTCAACGTTGTTGATGTCACCCGCGAACAAAGCCAAGAGGTCATCGATAGGGGCGTCAAATACTGCGTCCACCTCGGCGCTTTGTAGAACGTAACCATTTAAGGGACGGTCATCGCGTAGTAAGAAAACACTCGTCATTTCTTTGTTGAGACGGCCTTCGCCACTGTCGTCAACAAGACGACGTTCCCCCAACAAAACAAGTTTTTCCCTGTGGGGAGAAACACCCAGTTCCTCAGCGAGTTCGCGAACCCCATCAAGTGGTGCTTCTCCGGCGGCAAGATGCCCGGCCGCGCTGAGGTCAAGCAAACCAGGGAATGCAGCCTTCCTGTTGGAGCGACGCTGCAACACCACCACAGGAACGCCATTTCGAATTGCCGCGATCTGGCAATGAAAGACCCTGTGCCAGTCACCAGATTGGTGCACGGCATCCCGTGACTTGACACCTAGATGGCGCCCCAAGTCGTCGAAAACGTCAAGCATCTCCACCCCTGGGGCGCTATCTGTCACTTCAAAGCAACTCTGTGTAGGAATCGAGAAGCGGTAACACGGTGTCGGCATCGGCTGGTGGGACCCACAACACTGCTCTGCTTGCTCCAGCGGCTTCCAGACTCTCCAAAACCTCTGGTTTAGCGGGAGTTCCGAACTGACCGAACTCGAGAGTCGAGGGGTCTCTCCCAGCGTCTTCTGCCGCTTGACGGACTTCCTCGATCGCACCCGTGAGGTCATGGCGACCTGAGATAGGCATCCACCCGTCGCAGAACTCGACGATGTCTTTGATGGTCTTAGGTCCGGCAGCTCCGCCCAGTAGAACCTTAGGACCACCTTGCTGAACTGGTTTTGGCCATGACCAACTCGAGTCAAAGTTCACGTGGTCGCCACTGAATTCTGCTTCATCGTTTGCCCAAATTTCACGGCACGCCAACATGTTTTCTCTGGTTATCGCACGACGCTCGTTGTATTTCAGCCCGTGATTAGCCATCTCTTCTTTGTTCCAGCCGTACCCAATGCCGAGAATAAACCGGCCATTGGAGATCAAGTCAAGGGAGGCACACTCTTTGGCTAACCAGAGCGGATCTCGCTGAGCGACCAACGTTATCCCTGTCCCCAGCATCAGATTTTCGGTGACTGCAGCAGCAGCAGCTAAGGCCACGAATTGGTCATGAGTCCGCCAGTATTCTTCTGGCAATGGGGGAGCGCCCTCGCGTCCACCCCACGGAGTGATGCGGCTAGTCGGAATGTGGCTGTGCTCAGGGAACCACAGTGACTCGAACCCACGGTCCTCGACTTCTTTGGCCAACTGCACCGGCTGAATTGCTTTGTCGGTGGGAAATATTGCGATCCCTAACTTCATCGAAGAATCCCTCTCGAATTGTCTTGATTTATTTGCACAAGCTAACCGGGAAGGCAGATAGTTAGACGAGTCGATTTGAGTCATGTCACCTATTTGGGATCTGAAGTGGCACACTTCGGATTGGGTCCAGAGGCGAACCCAGTGACGGGGAGACAAACGTGCAGGTCATATTGGAAGTTGACAAGTGCATCGGGAGTGGATCCTGCGAGATGCTTGCTCCTGAGGTGTTCCGAGTTGGCGAAAGCGGCTTGGCAGAGTTACTTGATGCAAGTCCCGGAAGTGACATGGAGTCAAAATGTCGGGCGGCTGAAGAAAGTTGCCCGACGCAAGCAATCCAGATCGAAGTTTGATTTAGTCGAGTTGTGACCGGACGCTCTGCTGTTCTCGGTCGGTAGCCTGAGTCGAGATTCGGGAAGTGGCGCAGCTTGGTAGCGCACCTGCTTTGGGAGCAGGGGGTCGCAGGTTCAAATCCTGTCTTCCCGACCAACAAACATGCTGGCCAGGGCTAGTTTTGATGGACCGCTGTGGTGGCGGTCCATCGCACTGAGTAGCCATTCGAGTAGCCAAAGTCACCGTCTTACATCGTTTGGTGATGTCGAGATTACAGGCTCAGGTGCCTGTGGTGTGGTGGTGTTCGGGTCCTGCGGGCTTTTGGGTGGGGTTGTGGTTTTGCGGAAAAGCGGACAGCTGGCACTGGGATGTAACGGATCGATTCGGATACAGGACCTGTGGTTAGTCGTCTTCCGCTTGGCGAATTTTTCGTTCGCATTCTGCATCTTTGATTGCAACTAAGCGGCTGGCTTCTTTCCCTGCTGCTGCGTATTGGAAAAACGTAACAACATGTTCATCGCGAGCCAAATCGATCCACAAGGGGTATAAATCTTCCAAGTCCAGCTTGAGTTCGTAGGCTTTGACTTCGCCTTCACATCGATGTCTTTTTTCTGTTTCATACCAATCGGCTAGAAACTCGCTGAACAATTCGATGCTGAATGTGTATTTGAGGCCTACACAGTTGCGGAATATGAACGGGTAAAACCCTTCCGATTTGGAATCGGGGACAAACCAGCTACGCGACCAACCCCAGTCAGATAGCGCCGTTGGCTCTTCCGTCTCTGGGTCGGAGTCATCGCGAAGTGTGCATCCCTCAATGGGTCCGTTATCAGTCATTAGGAAAGCGGGTTCCGATGTTTCCACCTCCCAGACTTTCCCTTCAATGGTGGTCCACGACCCAGAACTGCAACTCACCAACAGGCAGGCAGTCACCACTGAAATCAGAAACCGTCCACCCCGCATCTCTTCAACTGTAGGGGACGGCCCAAACAGGCCGTCGAAAGACAGACTGGTGGCCTAAAAGGTTACGAAGAAGTACGGCATACATCCGAGACGCCGTCCAGGCGGCTCGGCTGGATGCCCCAGCCTCACCGCACGTAATCTCCTGATGGATACAACCGAGTGGGTGACCGAAGTCTTCTTGGCTTCGGGTGCCCGTCTCGGTTGGAGACGTTCACCCTCAGCCTTGTATCCCTTGGCGCCCCTCTTGAAGGGGCGCCTTTGTAGTGGTTGCCACCCCCCAAACCCCCCTCCAAAACCTCTTATTACTCTTAGGTGTGGGGTGTCCCACCATGCTTAAAACCCCAGAAACTAAGCTTGGTGTAAGAGAGCAAACTTGCAACTCGGAGACCGTTTTGACCACTACAGACGAGGTAGCTCAGCGATACGAGGACCTAAAGGGTGAATTAGGTGGACTGGCAGGCGACTTCCGTGTTGAGCCACAAAAGTTCCTAACTGGTTTAGAGCGACATGTGATTCGCTCTGCCATTGGTGGAGACGCCTATGCGAGAGAGGTCTTGGGCATGCGTCAACGCTCCATGCGTCAACGCTGGAAACGCATCGTCAAAGAAGCAACTAGATACCCCAAAACCCTTGGGTACATAACGGTGGAGCAAGGGTTGGATGATGTGGCGCAGCGGTTTCGCTGCGAACCATCAACACTGTTTCGGAACCTTCGAAGATGGGAAGCGCAAGAACCACCGCTGGTGGTGTGCGGATACGAACGAGACTATGGACGTAAGCAACGCATCGCAGTCATACAAATCCCACTCGTGAGCGACTGGTTGTTGTTTATGGCACGAGCTAACGCAAAGGCGTTGGGTGGGCTTCCCAACGCAATGAATGTCGCTCAAACGAGAAGACTGGTCCGTGCCTATTTGAAAGCTTGTCTTCCGCCGCCGTTATCTGTGTCGTCTATTAGTGCAACTGAAGCTGAGAAGTTGATCACTGAAGCGAGAGCGCTCGCTTCGTAGACGTGTATCTATTCACTCAACCAAGATGACGTTCGGTCAGATGGTTATTCATCGGCCAGATGCGCACCAGTGGCTTCCCACAAATACTCCAACGCTTCTTTATTTGGCAGCTTCGGTAGCTCTTCCAAAGAACTCTTCGTGACTCGCAGCTCTTCGTAGCTCCGCCCACCTGTGCAAATAACTTCGAGGGTTTCAGGGTGTATCCGAATCAACGCAACGTTTTTCTCGGTGGCCTTGTGATGAAGCAGACACAACGGAAGTCCATTTCGGACGTCGTCACTGCCGTTGTCAGCTTTGGGCACGATATGAGCAGCCTCTATCAGGACGCTTTCGTCGATTGAGCACACAGCGCACTCGCAGCCATACCGAGCGAGGACGTCGAATCTAAATGTCGCCTGGTTGGTTCGGACTTTTCGTTCGGACGTACGACGGACGTCCTCACCGCCAAACATTTCGAAGGGAACTTCCTCCGCTTCCTTTGGAGTTTTGAGGAAATGCGACTTTGCAAGCTCGTCTTCTGGTGTGGTTCGGCTTTCGACCAGGGACCAAATCTTTTGAGATGGGTTAGTCACCAAGCCATCTGTATGAAGCTTTGTTCGAGCCCATGCCAGGTCGTAGTCAAACTTGGGTCTGGTATCAACACCTGGGTTTGGGATTTCGCGCTGCTGCTGCGTTAGCCCAAGCTGATCGGCGACATGAGCCGCTATCGCATCGATATCGGCTCTGCCGCCGAGTTCTCGAAGTGCGTGCAAGGTAGGGAACATGAGCGCTGTTTGTGAAACCCAAGGCATACGAGCGCTCGTAATACGGTTTTGGTTCCCTGTGGAAGTTTGTGAGTCTGAGCGGGGCTCGTTTGTTGCAGCTGCCATTACCTTTGTCACTCTGGGCGGTCTAGAAGAGGCGGCGGGGACGGGTGTGTCTTCAGCGGTCGTTAGAACTTCCCCAAGGGGCAGTAGGCGAAAGACGATAACGGAGCGTGAAACACCGTTTTCGTCGGGCGCTTCGCGCCTTAAGAAGGGCATATCCGAGTCGACTTCAAATTCGCCGATGTAGGCATGGTTCTTTGTGCCCTTTGTGCCCTCTCTAATGCTGGTGGCTTGAAACAAGCGAAGAGATCTGTTCTTCGATTTGTGCTCTAGGAGAGATTTGTTTCTGTGGGTGAGCGTTTGGTCACCAGTTTTGCCCTGCGCTGTGTACTGGAAACAACGACGATCGTCGATCCAACCG
>DUBN01000015.1:1638-3641 GCA_012960315.1 Acidimicrobiia bacterium | reverse complement strand
CTGGCGCGGCGGATATTATGGGCTCCGCCCCCTGCCGCCGGCCCCTGACTTCAAAGCTAAGTGGTTGGTGTGGTGGTGGATGGTTCGATTCCTGCGGCCGTCGCGCCGCCGTACTGGTCCTGGATTTCCTGTCGGGTTCGCTCCTCGCCCAGACCTATGTCCCAATTACTCATGCGTGTATTCCATCACGATGTCTAGGTGTGTTAGGACGAGTACGTGGAAATCAGTGCCTTTCAACAACTCATGCGAGACCAATACGGCGAAGCCGACAAAACCCGCGGGTTGTCTGCAACTATCGCCTGGCTCACAGAAGAACTCGGCGAGCTGTCACAAGCGGTACGTAAAGGGACCACAGAAGAACAAACCCATGAAATGGGTGATGTGTTGGCGTGGTTGGCTTCTTTAGCGAACCAGATGGATGTGGATCTAGAAGAAGCTGCCGCTCGATTCGCTAATGGTTGCCCCAAATGCAGTCAGACGCCGTGCGTGTGTAGCTGACCTGTAGGTCTGTATCTATACATGTGAACACGATGCCTGGGGCACCCCCCACAGGAGTAGGGGTTGAGGCTGTTCGATTGGTTAGTTTGTCGGGTTAAGGAAGGGCTTTTGACCCAGTGCTCCTGACTTGATCTCGGCTTCGATTCGTAGGGCTTCATCACCACTGCTGGTCTCGATAAAGCCAAATTTCAGGTTGCTGTGTATGTATCCCTTAACGAGTTTGTCAAAGAGCAATTCTTTGCGGCTGATCGCATCAATTTGATCGGCTGACAACTCTGGCAGTACTAGGAGGTCGGCCACATAGACGCAGAATTGGTCACCGCCGCGCCGTCCGCTTGCGTGGGAAGCTAGGCGTTGAAAGAGCCCGAAGCGCTTGCCCTCGGACCGCTTCGCTTCGAGCAGGCTGCTTGTAGCACCGCGGCCGCTCATGCCGACATAAATCAGCTGGTCCTCGTCCCAGATGACGTACACGCCTGCAGCGACCTCGGGGACGGCGGCCACGGGCCAATCGTGGAAGGCGTACCGAGTCGCACTAGCAAGGGCCCAGACGGGATCGGTCACTGCAGCATCTTGCCGCATGAAAGATTTCCCCGCACAAGATGACGGCGATCTGTGGGTCTGTATCTATACATGTGAACACGGCACTGGGGGCACCCCCCACAGGGGTGGACCCGCCTACAGTCTCTGAGAGCGGTATGTGAGGGGTGTTTAGGTGTCTGAGAATCTGCAGAAACTGGTCGGTGTAGTCGTGATGGCTGTGTTGGTGGTGGTTGGTGTTGTTGTGTCGAGTGGTGACGACACCGATTTCACTCGGAACACGGCGTTTGGTGTACCCAAGCTCGGAGGCGGACTAGACGACGAGATTCAGCAGCCAGGTGATGCCGAGAATGACTTGGCTTTAGCGATGGCGGCAGCTGCCAAATGCGGGGAAGGTTATGTCTTAGTTTCGACAGGCGACCCTGTTTCGCCTTGGCGATGTGGGCCGTTGTTGGCCGAAATGCCAACAATGCAAGATGTGAGGGAAGCCTCGCTGCTGCCCGAACAGGGTTCCTACGGGCCATGTAACCACGTCTTCATGTTGGCAGAGGAAGGGTCTGCTCCCATCAACCGATGGATGAACACAATGGCGCTGCTGTATTGCATGAACGACTGGGCGAACGGTCGGACCGTTGAAGCAGTTGAGAATGCCCTTCGGGATTGGGTTGGCAGAGTCGAAGGTGCGAACGAAGGTGGGGTTCCTTTTTGTGTTGAAGTTTTCGGGGAAGTCACTATAGAGCGGGCACCAGGAAATGGCGGAAGTGAGGTAGTAGTAGGTCTTGGGCGTATCGAGTACCGATGCGACGCCGAGTAGGGCCACGCTTCTCTGAACTTCCTTATCTATGCATTTGAAGGCTGTGCTGGGCCCCCCACAGGGGTAGACCCGCCTACAGTCTCTGAGGTTCGTACGTGAGGGGTGCTTGGGTGTCTGAGAACGTTCGCAAGTTGATTGGTGTAGCCATCATGGC
>DUBN01000015.1:0-1601 GCA_012960315.1 Acidimicrobiia bacterium | reverse complement strand
GGTGGTGGTTGGTGTTGCCGTGTCGAGTGGCGACGACACCGATTTCACTCGGAACACGGCCTTCGTGAAAGGTGGCGACGAGACCTTGGACTTACTGAAGTCGATCCACGGCCAACTCGAACGTCTCGTCGACACGCATCGGGCCCCCGAGGCTTCGACGAGCGGCGCGTCACCTGACGTGGAAGAGATCGTTGACCTAATGTCCGAGACCTGTCCTCATGATGACCCCCCGAGTTGGTCAAGCTTCGATCAGGCTGAAGCGGGGTCAGAATGTGTTCGGGATTATTTAGTTGGCTTCCCATTAGAACTGGCCCGAGAAGTAGTTCTCGCCCATGGCAAATTCGGCTTCTTTCACAGATGGAATTTCGACCTCGGGCCGCTGTCTCCAGGAGACAGAGCGTACATTTTCGCTGAATTGCACCATGTGACGACTGAGGAGGCATGTGAGCCAATCCTCTACGGATACAACCCACCACCCCGAATGGCGATCGCCGTAGACACCACAGACGGAGTGGTTCTTCCTACCAGGAACGATTTTTTCAGTTCCTCCGACCGTACTGGCTATATGCAGCTAATCGAACACTGGTATTTGATATCGGACGATCCTTTGATGGTAACGGCAGAAAACATGCACTGGCCGACGCAGGTCGAATATTTGGCCTTCTGCATGTGGTGGCCTGGCGAGGAGTAACCCCATCAGCCCAGCCCACACCCATTCAAATGACCACCGACTTCGCACTACCGATCGAAATAGTGCGCACCAACCGCAAAAAAACGGCGTCCATCGAAATCCGACACGACACCATCAAAGTCACTGTCCCCAAACGGTTCTCCGACCGATCCGTCAACGACCTGATTAACAAACGTTCATCGTGGATCCGCAAGAAGATCGCCACCCAACTGCAAACCCCCGCACCTAAAGCCAAAGAATGGGTGAACGGTGAAACATTCGCTTACCTGGGACGTAACTATCGACTCAAACTCACACCCGACGCTGACACCACGAAACTCAAAAACGGCTACCTGTGTGTACCCCACCAACCAGAGCTACCTCAACAAGAACGCAACACCGCAGTCAAAGCGTCACTCACTGACTGGTACATCACCCAAGCCAACAGGAAGCTTCAACAGAAAACCGACCGCTACGCCCACATCCTTGGTGTTCAACCCACTGCAATGCGAGTCAAGAACTACAAAGCTCGCTGGGGGTCATGCTCAGCCACAGGTGACATTTCCTACAACTGGAGAATCATCATGGCCCCACACCGAGTCGTTGATTACGTCGTTGTTCACGAACTCGCACACCTGGTTGAGCACAACCATTCCCCCAACTATTGGAAACACGTCGAAAACGTGATTCCCGACTGCCGCACTCAACGCGAATGGCTAAAACACAACGCCAACACACTCGACTTCTAAAACCTGAGACCCAAGCCTCCACGATTCGCAGCTCTGTATCTATACATGTGAACCCGACGCCTGGGGCACCCCCACAGGGGTGGGTGTCGCCTACAGTCTCTAAGAGCCGTATGTGAGGGGTGTTGGGGTGTCTGAGAATCTGCAGAAACTGCTCGGTGTAGTGGTGATGGCTGTCCTGGTGG
>DUBN01000014.1:32832-35992 GCA_012960315.1 Acidimicrobiia bacterium | reverse complement strand
ATAGTGAGTGCCACAACCACTGTTGCCAGAATCGCCCTAAGTGTCGAAATCCAGGTGAAACGTCTCATCTCAGTAACCCCCCAAAGTCGGTCATCAAACCCACTTCGTGTTCTTCAGTTGACATGCCCAACGGAACACATTCCGGGTCTTGGACACATTCTTTGTTTGCTTCGTACTTATCTCCGGCCCCGTCACCATCACAGTCGGCGAGCAACATGCACGCCGGCACCTCTAAACCATCGGCTACACCGTCAAAATCGCAGTCGGGATGCAGGATGCACGCCAACACTTCTAAACCATCGGCCACACCGTCGTCGTCGCAATCGGTGTCGGTAACGCAACGGTTCGCTATCGAATATTCAAACGAGTCAGTTAATCCGTCACCGTCGGTATCTATCAGGGCTTGACCACACAACGGATCTTGAATACATGCCGCCTGTTCTAAGGCGTCCCCTACACCGTCCATGTCACAGTCAGGGGTGAGCAGACACGCCAACAACTCGCCTTTGTCACCCACGCCGTCCCCATCGCAGTCAGGGTTGAGAACGCATTGCGGCAGTTCGTCTTTGTCTAAAATGCCGTCACCGTCACGATCGAGGTCTTCGAGGCGACAGCTGGGGTCTTGGATACAGGCACTGGTGCGTTCATCAACGTCGTTCACTCCGTCCATGTCGCAGTCAGGGGTGAGTTGACAGGCATAGATTTCGGCGCCATCACTAATCAGGTCGTCATCACAGTCGGGGTCGGTGACGCAACCGTCGAGTTCATCAGGGTCAAGCACTCCATCAAAGTCACAATCGGGAAGCAACGCGCAACCAGGTGCCTCCAACCAGTTGTAAATCCCGTCACTGTCATAGTCAGGGTCATCATCAACAACGATGTCGTTGTCCGCGACAGCGAACTCCACGGTTTGGTTGGCTAACGGGTCATAGGCGGGGTCTGATGCCGGGTCGTTGACTGCTGTGGTCAATGTCACGTTTTGGGTGCCGTCCTGATCGGTGTCATCAACAGCAGTCAACGTGATGGTTTGAGTAACGCTCCAGTTGCCAGCAGTGAACGTCACCGTCACAGAACTGATCGTGAGTTCTGATGTGTCACCTGAGGAGATGTCGATCATGACGTTGGTGTTCGGTGAGGTTTCCAACACCACAGTGACAGTGACGGTTGACCCTTCGGTGACCGTGGTCGCACTCGGAGTCACGGTGAACGCAGCTGCGTCGTTGTCGGTGTTGGCGACAGTGAACGTTTGATCGGCAACGTTGTCGAACTCGTTACTGGAACTTCCATCCACTACCGCGATGGTCATGGTTGTGTTGACGTTGCCATCATCAACGTCGTCGTCGACTCCGGTCAACGTCACGTTTTGGGCCGTATTCCAGTTGCTGTTGGTGAATGTCACGGTGTTCGACCCGGTCGTGACCTCACCGGTATCCGACGATGAGACGCTTAACACCACATCGGATGCTGGTTGGGCATTCAACACCAACGTGAATCTGTCGGTGGTGGCGCCTTCGGTGACAACGGTTGCCCCGTCGGAAACGCCTTCAGCGTTGATGTGGACGATGGTGAACCCTGCAGTGTCATTGTCTGCATTGACAGCAGAAACGGTTTGGTTCGCAAGGCCGTCCCAGGAATCACAGCAATCGTCATCGTCAGCAGTACCGAGGGTGACCGTGACACTGACATTTCCATCATCAAGGTCATCGTTGATACCGGTCACGGTCACAGTTTGCGCGCTATTCCAATCGCTATTAGTAAACGTCAGAGTGCTCTTGTCGACCGTTGCTTCACCGATATCGCCAGATGTCACAAAGATCACTACATCGTGTGCTGGTTGAGATGTGAGGACCACTGTGAACGTGTCAGTTGATCCTGATTCGGCTACCAGGGTGGAACCACCTGATTGGGTGACAGTAAACCCAGCAGACTCGTTGTCGGCTGTGGTGTTCTGTACGACAACGTCAGACACGGGGTCATAGGTGTTATCTGACTGGGCGTCGATTACTGACAGGGTGATGTTGTGGGTGATGTTGCCGTCAACAGCTCCGTCGTTCACGCCGGCGACTGTGACTGTTTGTGGTGTATTCCAGTTATCGGTCGTGAACGCCAACTCACTTGTTGAGACCGTGGCTTCTCCGGTGTCAGCTGAGATAACAGAAATATCAACATCAGTCGCTGGGTCGGTCGTTAAGACCACGGTGAATGTGTCAGTGGTTCCTGCTTCGGACACCGAGGTAGTGGTTTTCGACAGGATGATTGCTGCAGTGTCGTTATCAGTGATGATGTACGCGAACGTGCCGGTGATTCCGTAGGCAGCCCACACCACCGTCGAATTCGTCGACGTGCCCTCTTCCAAATCGTTGTTAGCGATAGATAACGTCACGGTTTGGCGGGTGTCGTAGTTGTCGTTGGTGAACGTGATCGAGCTCGGTGAGAACGAAGCACCGGCGTAGGGGCTGGTGAATGACACGGCTTCTGAGTTCACCGGTGGGGACCCGAGTTTTATGTCGAAGGTAATCGACGAACCTTCCACCACGGTCGGTGTGCCCTGGGTGTGTTCAGGGTCGTTGGCTGCGACGGCCTGAATAGTTACGCGTGATTTGTCACCTGGGTTCTTGTCGACTTCGTGGCGTGCTGCAAAACCGAAATACAACCGGTCGTCTCCGGTGCAGGCCGTTCCTGTTTCTCCGTTGGGGACTTCGCTGTCGTCAGACCACCGGAGCTTTCCGTCTGACCCCCACACATATCGTTGGACAGCGGTTCCTGCAGCACCGAAATTCATGTTGTCCAACGACACCCAGTTCTTGTTGGCGAACTGGCTGCGCCAGAACGTGGTGTTGCCATCGTGATCTATTTGGGTCCCCACCCATACTTGTGACGCCCATACCCCGTTTTGACCCAGTGAGCGGATGTAGTTGCCTATATCGCCACCATGGTTCGCGAGAGCTGTGGGGTCGATGCAGTACCAGCGAACCCCGACCCCGTTCTTAGGGTCAACGAGGTATTGCTCACCTTTCTCCATGTAATCGGTCATCACCACTTCAGAAGGGAACCCTTTCAACGTCAACCCATCCACTGCACCATTGATGTGGTCCCAGCCGGCAGTGACGCTGTGATCGTCATCCCAAATCACGATGTTCTTCTGAACAGACATGATCCC
>DUBN01000014.1:0-32787 GCA_012960315.1 Acidimicrobiia bacterium | reverse complement strand
GAACCGTTCTCGAAACCCTCAATCACGACGTCCTGCACCGGAACCACAGTGAACGTTTGCGCGACGTTCCAGTTGCCATTCGTGAACGTGGCGACAGTGACAGTGTTCCCACCGGAGTCTTTGATTACCAGATCGGTGCCAAGGGTGGTGTTGGTGGCTGCGTGGTCGTCTGCTCCTACCCACGCTCCGATAGTGAAGTCGAACACCACGTTGGTGGGTGGTTGGGCCCCTAACACCAGAGTGAAGGTGCGGTCAGACCCATTGACGTCGTAATCCCCATCGAACTCATGGTTGGAGTTCATGGTGTTACCGGTCTGATAGCCACCTGGGACTTCGGTGACATTGGGATCTTCGTGGGTGGCAATGGTCGAGTTCGCGTCGTCTTTCTTGAATTTGCCGAACGCTGCCATAGTGATCGTAGGTGCTGTCGAAGACGACACGATCATGGCTGTTGCCCAGTCGGCAAGGTCAGCGCCGTTGTCGGTGTAACCACCCACAATGATGTTGCCGTTGGCTGCTATCGCCGCTGCGTTGGCGCCATCATTGTTGCCGTCTCCACTCCCACCATCATCTTTCGAGATGTCCACCAACACCATCCCGTCACCAGAGAACGAGGTGTCTAACGCTCCTGCTGTGGTGTAGCGGGCAATAGCGAAGTCATAGTCTCCCCCGGCGTTCGAGTCCCCAACCATCACGATTTTGCCGTCAGATTCAATGACGAGGTGGAACGCTTTGTCGTCGTTGCCACCGAAGTCGGTGATGGTAATGCCGTCACCCCCACCAAAAGACGTATCCATCGACCCGTCAGTGTTGAGGCGAGCTAACCCCCAGTCTTTGGTGTCGTTGTAACCACCGACGACGATTTTGCCGTTGGACTGCAACTTCATGGCCTTGAGTCTGTCTCTGTTGGATGCCCCCAAATCAAAGGCATGAATACCGTCACTAGAGAAACTCGTGTCGAGTGCTCCTGTGGTGGTGAGTCTTACTACCGCGAAGTTCGCGCTGGCGTCGCAGCAGTTTTGTGATCCACCAACAAGGATCTTCCCGTCAGACTGCAACGCCATCACCTCCAGCTGACTGGTGCCGGTCATTGACCCACATGCACTGGTGATGTCACACAAGCTGAGTTCCATCATCCCGGTGCTGTTCCCACCAAAGGTGGTGTCGAGGGTGCCGTCGGTGTTGATTCGAGCGAACGTCCACTGATTAATGTTTGCCGTCGGACTGGATCACTACTGCCTTGCAGTAGTCGTTTCGTGAAGTGGAGAAGGTGACGAACATCTTGCCGTTACCCGAGAACGAGCTATCTAAAACCCCGTTATCTTTGCGGATCACCGCGCAGTCGTAGTCGTAGCTGTGGTTCGAGAAGTTCCCGGCTCCGTTGCCGGTGTTGGTTCCTGCCCAACCAACAGAGACTTCTTTGCCGTCTGAGTCGAGCAGTGTTTGGTTGATCTGGTCACTGCGTGGGCTCCAAAACAGCGAACCGGTGGTGTAATCAGACGCATTGCTGCCATCTGCCTCTTTCAGCTGCTGATACCACGAGTATCTGCCGGTTTGGCCGTTGTTGTTCCACGAGCCACTCAACAGAACCTTGCCGTCGGGTTGGACGAGGATGTCCGTGATGTAGTCCTCCCCGCTTTGATGCAGATCAGTGACCTTCATGCCGTCGGTATCCCAGCTGGTGTCCAGGTCACCGTCAGCTGCCGCAGCTGGAGTTTGAGCGATCACAGTCAACGTCATAAACGAAATCACTGTCGCCAGCACAACACGCAGGAGCCGAGACAGAACCTTCACCTGCCATCACCCGCCATTGATAAGGCTCGTTCTGCTTCTTGCGCGAACTGTTCGTCAGTGAAGAATCCGCACGCCCACGAATACATCGCCCCACGGAAATACGTCAACCCGACCTGAGCGTCGTCGATATCAACTCCCCACTTGACCAAAAGGCTTTCAGGGAGGTTGCCCTGGGGTACCCACTTGCCGTCTTTGGATTGGACGCTGGCATGAAGCACTACTTGGCGATTCACCTCCGAATCAGAGGTCAATACTTTCACTGCCGCTCGAGCGTAAGCAGCCGCTGGACCTGCATCTAAACCAGACTTCATTTCTTCTTTGATGTCGTCAACAGTTAGCACGGCAAGACCAGCAATAAGGTCGCTAGGGGTGGAGTAGTGGCGGTACACCGTTGCTCGACTCAGCCCAGATTGGTCAACGACGCTTTGAATAGATAGATCGAAGACCGACGTCTTTCGTAGAACAGCTCGAGCTGACTGCAAAATCGTTTCATTGGCGAGGTCCGTTATGCGGCTTCGGTCAGTCATAAGTAACGGCTTCCCCTCCGTTAATCAGAACTAGAGACAAATGTCTCACCAAAGAATTATAAGGGTAAATGTCGCCTTAGCCTGCGGTCCAAGGCGCAGACAACGGTTCCTATTCAGAACGGTTTGTCTGTTGAGTGGGGTATGGCGTGTCTGCTTCCACTTTTATGTTTGCAGGGAGTAGGGAAGCCGAACGGTCGCGATCGTGCCTACCCCGAAGTTTGACTCGTAGCGGAGTTCTCCACCTGAACGTTCTACGAGTTTGCGCGATAGCTGCACTCCCAGCCCAGTGCCTGAAGCAGCTGCTATCGCCGTGGCAGCTCTCCAAAACGGCTCACTTGATTCCAAGGCTTCTAAGTCGGTTTTTGTCATTCCCAACCCATTAGGAGTGTCGTCGACCACAATTTCGAAGTGGGTGTCGTCTGCTCGACGCAGAAGAATAGCAACGGTGGCTTGCTTGTCTGCTTGACGGTATTTGACGGCATTAGATACCAGGTTTCGGAGCACCTGCCGAATGCGATCCCTGTCCAAGGATGCCTCAATCGTTTGATCGGGAACCGAGCGCAACGAGAGAACGCCTGAACTTGAGGCAAACTCGTCAACAATTTCGTCAACAATTTCATGAACCGGCACATTGGGATTAATCGACAATTCGAAGGCGTCGTTCTCAAGTTTCGCTGTATCGAACATGTCTCGCACTAGATCCGACATTTGCAGCAACGAGCGTTCAGCGATTTTTAACGTTGCGAGTACTCCTTCGGGGAGGTCATTTCGGCGTGTGGTGACGTTCAGACTCATTGCTGCCGCGTTGAGTGGTCCCCGAAGCTCGTGAGAAGCATCCCCCAACCATTTCTGGCGTTGCATCAGCAACTGTTCAAGCCGGCGGTCTTGTTGGGCATAGTTCTCTAACGCTGCTCGGTCAAGATCATTGCAGAACTCCAAGATGATGTCCGGCTCGCTTTGGTCGGTTGGAATGCGTATCCAGTGAGTGACGAGCTGATAGTCGGCCGAGAACATCGAGTCGGGGTATCGATAGGGGGATTCGGGATCGGAGAGTGCTTCTGCGATATTCAACCGTTGAGTGTGCACTCCTCGCGGTGTGTCCCAACAGGCCTGAAGGTGAGGAACGAGCTCATCAAATTTGAACCGAGTGTCGGTCCCCAGTGAGCCGTTCTCGGGTGGGGGAGTAGGCCGGTATCGATACCAGGCGGGGTTGGCGCGCAACAGCTCAATATCGCGGATCGTGCCGTCTGCGTTGAGAACAGGAGCATGAAGCGCTACCGGTGAAGGAGAGACAAGAAAGAAGAGGCGGGCTGCATAAGCGAAGTCGAATCCCGACTGAACCAAACTTTCTTCTTGAGCTTCGCTGAACAACTCCTCAGGGATCTGATCGAGAAAATTCCATTTGTCTGTGTCGAACCCCGTCCAGTCCTTTGCGTTCATTTCAGTGCCTGCTCGATAGCTGCCTCTAGGGCTGGTAGATCGCCTTTGCTGACTAAACGAACTCCGTCGGGAAGGTTGTCGGTTGTGCCGGACAACATGATGAATTGCGATACAGGTAACCCTGAGTCTTTCGCTGCAGCTAAGACATCAAGTCCCGCTGCGGGGTGCGGCATTGAGTAGTCAGAAATAACCAACGAGAAACGAGTCGAGTTGAGTAGTTGAGTTGCTTCAGCAGCGTTGGTAGCTGTTTGCAGATGAGCGCTGGGACGCACGGCGCCCATCCAGGCCATGAAAACATCGAGCTGACCTTTGTCATCGTCGACTAGAAGAATTGATTCTTGGTTAGTTGGCTTACTGTTCTTGCGGCCGAACATTTCGCTCCCAAATGATCTGCATATAACGATAGGGGTGTATCTGTTGAGCTGAGTACCGAGGGTCAATCAACTGCCAGAGGTATTTCAGTTCCGCGCCGCAGAAGGTTGCTCGACGGGTCAAAGCTCGGTGCTCTCGCAGGCCTGTTTGGTCAACGTGTTCGGAGAGACGGAGTTCGGGTACCAACTCAGCAGCTGCTTATTGAGAACACAACCACACCGCAGCTCTGACGGCGGCCAGCGCGTCATCGGAAACGCCGTAGTTGAACTTATCCAGATAGTAAGTGTGCCTTGTGCTTCCGTCTTTGCCGTAGGCGACGACAAAAGCGTCTGCTAGAAGCTCGGCCGGGGGTGCTTGATCGTGAGCGAAATATGTCATAAGGAGATCTTTTACTGATTTTTCTGCTTGTCCGGGGAAATAACAGTCGTCAAAGAAGTTGTGAACAAAGGCGTGACCTGTCTCATGGAGCACAACGTCCGACGCCGTGCCAGTTATAACAGCACGGGTCGACACCCAAATGGTGTTGGACCATTTGTGCCCAACGGATTCGTCGGCGTCCCATCCTGCAGAGTCAAAAGTTCCGAGAGCACATTTGCCAAGTTTGCTTGTCGTCCAGGGATGGCATCCGTTGACGAATGTGAGGCCTTTAAGTGCCGGTAGTAGCTCTTCAGGAATAGTTGTTGCAACGTTTTCGACGTGGTTTTGGTAGCCACCTTCGACACCTTGGTAGCCGATGCTGTTGATGGGAACTTCGGGCGCCGGAACGGCAACCGTTTGACCGGATGCCTCAGCCTGGGTGGCTTGCAACAAAGCAACCCACCCCAACACCAGTGCAACGCCAACGAAGGCGATAAAAGCAACTGCTTTGGAAACGGAGACCATGCATATGACGTTAAGAACTTTGGGTTCTGGCCCATATAGAGCAATTGCGTGTCACGGTCTAGTGCAAATGCGGTACTAGTCCCTACAACCCGATAAGGGAAACAGCTAGGTTTGACGCATGGGTGTGTCCCGATCAACACTCGTGCACGACATCCGAAATCAGCTCTCCGCGATGTCGATGTTGGTCACTTTGCTTGAGCGAACCGAACTACCAGATGATGTTTCTGAGCATCTGTCGCTAGCTGGAACGGGATTCCGTTCGGTACTTGACGAGCCAGATCTGGCTACCACGTCACACCACGATCTGAATTCAGCACTAAGCGCGTTCCTGCAGGGGCTTGAAGCACTTGAAACGGAACAGATTAGCGACGAACTAGGGCAGTTATGTCAAGAAGCCGTTTCTCGTGTCCCATCTGCGCGAGAAACGTGGGCTGAACTCGCCCACTAACGGTCATCGTCCCCCCGTTGTCTAGGGTTCGATAAGCCGAAGTGGGGCCGTTGGGAAGATATGGGAGTGAAACCCTCGGCTCCCGTTAGGAAACGGAGGGTTACACGCTTTTTGGGAAAAGTCGGACCATGACGAGAGAGCCAACCAGCCCGCCAGCAGAACTCAGGAGCAGGTCGGTGATTGTGTCCTCGTAGCTGAGGTGCAGGCCAGTAGTGCCGCTTTGCATGATGACGTACTCCAAGAATTCCCAAAGGATGATTGCAAAGGCTCCAAAACCTGCTCCTAGAGCGGCTCGATTCCACGGTGCAAGTTTTGTGGGATCGAACATTGCGACGAACGCAGCGCACAAAAACATCCAGTTGACGAAGTGTAGGAAGTCGTCGAAGTTCTGAACGGTGTCGAAGAAACGAAACAGATTCCCGAGGAGGTCGAGGATGAAAGGGGTCACTAGTAGCGCTGTCGGAATGTACGGGAACCGCCCTTTCTGTCCTCTCAGAAACCAAATGGTTCCCATGGCAACCGACGACAGCGGATATCCGACTGCGCGCGCAGGCCACCCCTTGCCATCGAGGCGTTCCATGGGAACAACGAGTCCTACTAAAAGGCACAAGGCCAGGCTGGCAATAGCCAGCAACATAATTCTGCGCTGCCACTCTGGTCTCACCTGTTTGAGGGTAGTCACCCGACGGGACGTGGGCCCTAAGCGATGCAAAGACTGGGATCTCGAAGAGAATGGGTGCCTAGGTGGGGAAGAGTCAGATGTTTGAAAACTCTGGCTTTACTGTTCTGCCGCCGTTCTAGAGCTACACATTTCCCATAAACCAAACACTGCCGATACCGCGAGTGACACAAAAAACACCGTCATATCTCGAGCTCCCATCGTGCGTCGGTGCCCGCGAGAGTGAGACGACATTGTCGTACGCCAAAGTGGCCAAGATCACGAGTGTGTGGCGACATTGGTCGTCCTGGGCGAAATTCACTGCGTTGGGTCCCTTTAGTGGCCATGCACAACTTTCCCAGGGGGGTGGGACAATTTTGTTGGGCAAGGAAAGTTGGTGCTGCTAATTAGCTAGTGGACGCAAACTCTCAGGGCCTATCGCGGGCATACGACAGCTTCGCGGTAACAAAAGTTAAACAAGAATTAAATTCTTCTAATGAACTTTTGAATTTGGTTAACTATCGGATCAGTGAACCCCTAGGCTCTGGCTGATGCGTCGACAGATACCTGTCGTGCTTTCCACAGTGCCGAGAGTCGCTCTCGCTGATGGAACCCCAACCGTCCCGGATATCACCGAGTCTTCTTCGACCCGGCCAAAACTTGAGACGGTATCTCCACGCGCCTGGCGGGCTTTGTTTCTTACGTCCTTAGCTACTGTGCTCGTCGGCTTCAACAGCACAGCAACCAACATTGCGTTAGACGACATCCAAGCAGGATTCACTGGTGCCACGGCCGCTGACGTGGGTTGGGGCGTAGCAGGCTTTTTCATCGGAACTGCGGCTTTCATGCCTCTCGCCGGGCGTCTCGCCGATCGCATTGGAAGAAAACTAATCTTCCAACTAGGGCTTCTCCTTTTCGCATTATCGGCGGTTTTTTCTGCTGTTGCTCCAACTGTGCTCACGCTAAATCTGAGTAGAGTTTTACAGGCCATCGCTGGAGCAGCATTGCTTCCGGCTTCACTCGCTCTCGTGCTGCCCCTCTTCCCAAAATCAAGACGTTCAACAGCGGTCGGATTATGGTCGGCGGCAGGGCCTTTAGGGGCGGGGGTGGCACCGGCTGCTTCCGCGTTCATACTCGCGGCCGCTGGTTGGCGGGCTGTTTACCTGGTGAGTGCTCCCATCGCGCTGCTCATGTTTTGGGGCGGCTGGAAAATGTTGAAGGAACTACCGATTCCTTCCAATCAACAACGGTTAGACCTCGTCGGTGCCGGAGCTGGAACAATTGCTGTGGCCGCGGTAGTGACAGCCATTATGCAGGGTCGTGTCTGGGGTTACTCTTCACCGATCACAATCACAGTCGCCCTTATTGGCGGCGGTGCTTTGGGGTTGTTCATCGTGAACTCCTCGCGGCACCCGGAACCGCTCCTTAATCTGCATCTGTTGCGTCGACGTGGGGTGTTGGTTGCCAATACGGTCAATTTCCTCGGTTCGATTACTTCCTCGCCGCTTTGGATTGTTTGGCCACTTTTCATGAAGAACGTCTGGAATTTTTCGACTCTTCAAGTTGGGTTGGGTATAACCCTTGGCCCGGTAGCCGCGGGTTGCTCGACTCTTCTATTTAGTCGTTTGGCGGACCGCATTGGTTCGATCGGGCTGTGCCGATTTGGGACCATGCTTCAAATGGTTGCGGTCAGTTGGCATCTGACGCAACTAGGCAGTGAAGTCAATTTTTGGTTTGATTTCGCACCGGGAATCGTGATGTATGGGCTGGGATGGGGAATGAGTATTCCCTTGCTCAACGGCGTGGCGTTGGAGTGGGTGGAAGAAAAGTTCTTTGCCGAGACCAACGGCCTTTTCGGCACTCTGCGATACGCGTCGGGTGCTATCGGCACTGCCATGGTTTTCGCGTTGTTAACAACCAATGCTGGGGTTGAAGCGTTGCCCTACTACGAGCGCATTCTGGCGGTTTTCTTGGTCGCCACGACGTTGAGCGCAATGGCTATGTGGATCCCAGTTGGGAAGTCACCGCTGCGTAGTTCATCAGCGCCTTAGTGGTCGACTAGCAATTTAGCGACAGGTGACGCACATTGGAGTAATGACCGTGGCGAGTGTTCTGTCTCTTTTCGCTTGGGGCGTTTTGTTCATTAATGCTCTCACGCTGATGCTCTTCGTGTTAGCCGTCGTTCAATACCGTCGAAAAACCAAGGCAGTAATTCGTGTTCGTTCAATAGCTGGGCCGCTCTCGGTGTTGGTCACCGTTGTCGCAACTCTCGGGTCGTTGTACCTGTCCGAAATTGGTGATTTGAGTCCGTGTAGGTGGTGTTGGATTCAGCGGGTCTTCATGTATCCACTTGCTGTCGTTCTCGTAATTGCTTGGCTCACTCGCGATCGCCACGTGCGTCGTTACGCGGTCCCGTTATCGCTAATGGGCGTAGGAGCATCGATTTGGCATTACTTACTTCAGCAAGTTCCATCGTTGTCTGACGCGAAATCGTGCAGCCTCACGACCCCATGTTCTGTCACCTACATCGAAAAATTCGGATTCATCTCGATTCCCTGGATGGCCGGATCCGTGTTTGTATTAGTCCTGACGTTGTTGATTGGGTTTCGTTTCCGGGAAGGGCGTATCGGATGACTGTTGACGACGAACTGCGCCTCTGGTTGGTTGAAGCTGCTGATGCTGCGATCGAGTTTTCGAACCGGAGCGAAATTGCGGAGGGAGCAGAGAAATTTCGCTCAGCGATTGAGATAGCTGCGAGTATCCCCTTTGAATCTCAAATGCTGCCGGCTTTACGGAACCTCCACCGCGTGTCTGACACTCCCCGCGCCTGTGAGTTCGCTGCGATTGCACCATCTCTGCGGTGGGTTCAGTCTCACCGTTGGGATGACGAAGGAAACGACCGGGCTCTATGTGTTCTGTCTGACGCGTTTGAGTTGCCAGGTCTCGAAGTAGGAATCATGTACGTCGACCAAAACTGCTCGTATCCCGTTCACAACCACCCTCCACAAGAGCTGTATCTGACTATTTCCGGTTCCGCCCGTTGGAGGTATGGAGGTGCAGAGAAATTGATCGAGGTCAAACCCGAAACCACCCTGTATAACCATCCTTCAGATATTCACACCGTTGAGGCGGGAGACACTCCGCTGGTAGCGATGTATGTCTTGTGGGGTGAAGGCCTTCGACCGTGATCGTTTGACAGAGGCGAGTTGTGAGCGCCCCCGGCAGGATTCGAACCTGCGACGCACGGTTTAGGAAACCGATGCTCTATCCCCTGAGCTACGGGGGCGGATAGATCGGCGCCCAGTGGGTTTGGAAACCCGAGGAAGCGCTTTGTGTACACGCAGGCTACCTACGGGGAGTCCAATTTTTGAGGCTGCCTGCTATCAGAGTGGCTTTGTTGGCTTGAGGTGTTTCAGATGGAAGACGTAACTTGTCGTGGCGTTGATTGTTCTGACTATGTTTCGGTGGCGTCTTGGGAAGCGAACGCTGCCATCCAACGACGTGATGCTTCATCGGACCCGTACTCCTTGACGAGTTGAGCGAATAGCTCTGCGCGTTGCGTGTCATTGAGTGTTAACGGGTCGGGTTGGTTTGTCATAAAAGTCGCCTCGACTGACCCTAAAACCCTCAGAACCCCAAAATGAAGAACCCTGAATTGCTTAGAAAATCGTTTTCCCGATAATGCGTCCCATCACAGTGTTATTGGAAGCGGACATGAATGCCTGAACCTTGGGATCAGCCATGTTCGCCGCTGAGGCAGCCATCAGCTCGTCCACATCATCGCACCAGGTAAGGGCGTATTGGGGAGCTACGTTTTGAGTCGCCCCTGCCGCAATCGTCTCAGCAAACAACATGCCGTTGGCACCTGCAGAAATGTTTCCCCACGCAGTTCCGATGTTTACGTCGCTTGTCTCGTCATCCACTCCGTCGCCGGCAACTAAAAGTCCAGAAACCCAAGCGCCGGAGCGTTCTCCGCGTTCTGCTACTACCCGCAAAAGACTGCGCCGAACAAGTTGGGTACCGGAGCGCTTCATTAGGTCAATTTGGTCGTTTGTTTGATAAAGACCATCCCAAACACCCAAGGAGGTGTTGATGTTCGGGCAATCGAACTGAACTTGAACCAAACCGGCTTGATCGCCGCCCATCACCATTTGCGAACCGCGGACATCAGTTGCACCTAAGCCCATTGCAATTTCTTTGATTCTCCCAACCCCTGAAATCAACTCTCCCAGGTCTGAGGTAGTGACTGTCGCCGCCGTGATGTATGACATTTTCCACCGTTCTCGTTCTCGAACTTGACCGCTTCAATGGGCCAAACTTTAGCAAACCACCCCAAAGGAAGGACCCCGGATAGCCATCGCCGCCAGAACTGAAGCATTCGCTGAGTAGAGGGACGAACTACTGGGCTCGGCGACCAAGTTGATGGTTATGATCCCCCTATGACTGATTTCGGCATAAATATGTTTCCTACAGACAAAGCGATCAACCCGATGACGCTGGCGAAAGAAGCCGAAGATCGAGGTTTCGAATCGATATGGTTCCCGGAACACAGCCATATCCCCACTAGCCGCGAAACCCCTTGGGGACTGAATCCAGAGGCGCCACCACTGCCAGAAGAATATTGGCGAACCCATGATCAATTCGTGGCGCTTGGTATGGCCGGAGCGGGCACAAGCAAAATCAAACTAGGTACTGGGATCACCCTTGTAGCCCAACGTGACCCAATTTGGCTGGCGAAAAGTGTTGCAACGGTAGACGCGCTTACTGACGGCCGTTTCTTATTCGGAATTGGCTACGGCTGGAACAAAGAAGAACTCCATCATCACGGCGTCAAGTTCAACGAGCGACGTGCTGTGATGCGAGAACGCGTTCTCGCGATGAAAGAACTCTGGACTAAGGACGAAGCGGAGTTCCATGGTGATCATGTTGATTTCAGTTCTACCTGGCAGTGGCCGAAACCAACACAAAAACCGCACCCACCTATCATTCTTGGTGGTGCTGCAGGTCCGAAAACCATGAAAGACATCATCGAGTACTGCGACGGTTTCATGCCGATCGCCGGACGGTACGACTTCGGCGAGCAGATCACCACTCTCAAGCAGATGGCATCAGACGCAGGAAGAGACCCTGAATCATTCGACTTCGGGCAATTCGGAACCCCGCCGAAAGCGGCAATCGTGGACGCCCTCATTGAAGCGGGGTGCAGTCGCATCGTGTTCTCACTTCCGCCCGCCGACGCGGACACCGTGATTCCCAAACTTGATCAAATCGCCGAGTTCAAAGATCAATACAGCTAGCTACGAAACTCAGGCTTCGGATTAGTGGCCAATTGATGGCCAGCAAGCTGAATTAGAGGTTGCGGTTTCGGCGGATGCCTCGAACTTTGATGTCAATCTCTTTGCCTCAATTGTCATCGAAGGATCGAAATTTACTTTCGTCGTACGTCGCGTCGCAACGATCCAGTGCTGCTTTCCAAGCCGGACTCTGCTTCATAGCCCACCGAAGTGATGAGATCAGACGTTGGCCTGCGAAAATGGAACCTGCGCGAGGTGAGGCGTTCGCGAGTTCAGCCAAGCTCACAGGCAAGGTCGCAACAGCAGCGTTTCTGAGTATTCGATAGCCGAGAAGTTGTGCAGGCTGAAGGGGCGGGGTGCGCAAGAATTTCCATGCTTGGTCAAGCGCTGTGGAACCTTCTAGATCAGGATGTTCGATGATCCAAGACCGGAGGTCAGTAGCAGTCTGCGGCAGATCGGTAATACCCAAAAGTTCGCCGATTTGGGATTGCTCGCAAACGAACTGATCGGCTTCACGAACTGCGAGAGGGCGACAAAAATGTTGGTAGGCATCTAAAAACGAGTCTGTAAGTGTGTTTTGAACCCAAGCACCGAGGCGAGGCTGGCTCGCGGAATAGGCTATTCCGCGCTGCGAAATGCCCGAAACCGGCTTATGTGCCTGACGTACTTGTTTGACTGCCGAGAAGACCTCCGGCATCGCTCCGTAGTTAACCGTTGTCACAAACAGCGATGTCCGGTTCAGCCTCCCCAGGGGATCTGACTCGTAGGCAGAATGGTCGGCGACACCTGCGGCCACCTCAGGATGCAGTGCTTGCAGCAGCAGCGCTCTAATTCCTCCCGCAAAGCTGGATACGTCGCCCAACACTTTCCAGCTCACGCTTTCAGGACCAAACAATCCAGCGTCTTCGGGGTAAAGATGAGTCTCGGCAAGTGGCTGTTCTCCTTGGGAGAACAGGCGAACCACGCTGGCAGTCATCTTTTCCTGAAGTTTCACGATGTCTCCGCTCTGCCTGTTACGGAATCGGCAACCGGCGAAGCGCCCGCGATCCACCACTCATGTTGTGTCTTCACCAAGAAATACACGAGAGCGATAGGGCTCCGGGTTTTGAATCGGACTTCAACAGATGCCGTGTCATTTGTGATCCGACAGCGACCAAAGACTGCGGGACTTTGGTCAAGTAAAAACGGGAAGCCCGACCGGACCATTTCTTCGAAGCCCTGGGCATCAAAGATGGCTCTGAACGAAGGTGAAGCCTGATCTCGAGCAGCAGCAAAGTCTCCTCGGTTTAACGCGAGTAACTGTTCCGATATTGGGTGTTGAAGGGCATCTCTTTGCGATGGTCCGCATGTGGAAGTGGTTTCTTGGGCGACGGACCCATCCAAAGTGGGTGGGGGAGTAGCGGTTGGGGCGCTCTCGATGGGTGCCCCGCTCGATATTTGATCTTCAGTTGATGGAGCGCACCCACTAAGGCCAGAGGCCAACAGCGTCAAGACACCGAATCCCATCAACAGAGAATTTAATTGAGTTCGCTTCGGGCCCAGTGATTCGAATTCTGTTGACACGGCTATTACTCCTGCGGTGCGCCGGTTTCTTTCAGTTCGAAGAATCATGGTTGCGGCGATTATCAAATTACGTGAGATGCCGGCCGAGAGTTCCCCGGGACAGTGACAGAAAGTAATTCTGAATCATTACCCCGGGAAAACCGGGGACTAGGAGGCGTTTCCAAGTATAAATTGGCACTAAATATAAGTTGTTTGCAAGTCCGTCTGTTTCGTAGAACTAAGTTCCAGCGTTGTGGAGAACATTTCGGTTAGAGGTAATGACCGGTTACCGTGATCCAGAACGCTTGTTACTCAGGAGATCACTCAGTGAGCCGCATCGCTTGGAGGTTGATCCCCGATAAATCTGTTTTGAAAAGCTTACTGAAGTGGTTCGTAATCATTAACGCTGTGTTGGCCGCGCTGGGCATTTTGATCGGACAGAACGGCGAATTTGTAGCACGAGTTCATGGCAGCAGTTTTCTGCTTGTTATTACTGCAGCTGGCGTGATGAGCATAGAGCTAGGCAAACCGGGCGACCGGTTGCGGCCGCTCTGGTTCGTCGGGTCGTTGTGCGTGCTGTCTACGGGATTTGTTTTGTTGGCCCTGACCTGGGGTGTGCCGCTCCCCGAAGTCGCAGGGAGGCCAATCGCAACGGTCGCAGTAGTTGGGGTGGTGGCTGCCTACTGCGCAGTCGTTTCTTTGATTTCTTCACGCAGTCGCCTGCGCACCGTTTGTTGGGTAGGTGCTGTTCTGCACGGCCTCTATGTGTGTGTTCTTATCTGGTTTGACGTCAGTCTGGTCTCTGGAAGAATTCTTGCGCTGTTTGCGGTGGCACTGTCAGCGTGCTCGTTACTAGCCGTCATCGAGTTCATCGGATCGCGTCGAACTGGCGTTTCCGAAAGCGACTCTGCTGAGCCACTCCCGACGTACTGCCCGTATTGTGGCGCTCCATCTCTCGTAAATATGCCGACATTCTCGCAATGTCGTGATTGCGGAGGGAAATTTCGAGCAGCGGTCTAGGCGATCAGCTAACGAATATCTAGATCTAGATCGTGGGCTAATGGAGCGGCTTGGTGGCCGACCATTTCCCATACGTCATCTGTGTGTTTGAAGACATTCACTGCTGCGACTGCAGAAAGTGAGGCCCCGAGAAGGTTCTCTTCCACGAAGACCCATCCGACGTTCTTAGCTGTGTGGAGCCGCACATTTGAAGTGAGAAATTGCGGTGGTTCGGGCCCAGAAAAGATCTGTTGAAATGATGTCTTGATTCTCGCCCAACCAAAAAGGGTGGGCCATCCCGGGTGGGTGCACCAAGTCTCTTCTGAGTTCACCCAAAGGTCAGTCATTCCTTGGATGTCTCGTCCCTCGAATAGCGAATAGAACGATTGGTTTGCTATCTCCAGATTTGATGTGTCAGTCACTTGGCTCTCGGACTGTTAGCCGTATCGTGAACTGTAGCGATGGGGCAATCGAGTGTTGGGAAAAGCGCGGGCTTGACGGCGACTTCGCGATTGCGCAGCCACCGAGGAGTCGACGCGAGTCAAGAATATAGAGCGGTCAGTTGAAGTACGGCCATGACGATGATGGCGAGTTAATTTCCTCCCCAAGCTGGAAGATATGCTAATTAGCGCTAAACTTTCTCCAGCCTGCGGAAGTGAATTACTTGAGGATCATGAAGGAAACTGCCGATCTCATCGATGTCAACGCACCCGGGTCCTTGCCGTTCGTTGATTTTGAAATTTCCGACTTCGCTGATCTCATTCGTGCCACGCAAGCTCTGCAAGATTCGGGTCACTGGGCGGTCAGGACGCCTGCTGGTCCTTTGATTGTGGGATACGAACAATCCCGTCAGATTTTGCGCGACCCCTCATGGATAACCGTCCTGTCGGGCCTCGATTCTCTGCAATCTCAAACGCCCAGCGAAATAGACCTCAACACCTTGGTCGATCGAGCGCAGGAGCTTTTACCTGGTTCAGGTCAGCAGATGCAGATGCGACCCAATCTCTTATCAGTAGAGGGACAAGATCACCGACGTCTGCGGCGGTTGGTTAGTTCCTCCTTTACCCCAGCTAACAGCGAATCTCTTCGCCCATTTATGCGCAACCACGCCACAGATTTGCTTGCTCCGCTAGTCAGTCGAGGGGAGGGAGATTTAGTTGACGACTTTTGTCGCCCCTACCCAATCCCAGTCATTTGTCGACTGCTCGGCATAGAAGCTGATGATCATGATCAGTTTGGTAAATGGGCAGACACAATTTTTTCCGGTCTAGATGCCGACGCAAATGCTGTTCTCGGACGGCTTGAAGCTATTTCTTCGGCTCAGGCGGAACTGGATGACTATGCGACGGGATTAGTAGCTGATCGAAAACGCTGCCCTCACCAGGATCTTGTAAGTGAATTAGTCGAAGCTAGTTACGACGAGGATCGATTGAGCGTCGACGAACTCGTCGCAATGATTGAGGCGATTCTCTTAGCCGGGACCGATACCACCCGAAACCAACTGGGCTCGTTGTTAGCAGTACTGGCTGTTCACCCGGATCAGTATCGGCGTCTACGGGAGGATCGAGAGCTAGTCCCTGTGGCCATCGAAGAATCACTCAGATACATCGGTGCTGTTCGTACTACTGCGCGTGTTGCCACCGAAGACACCACCGTCGACGAATTGTTCTTTCGAGCGGGCACCACCGTGTTGCTCGGTCTTCACGCGGCCGGTTTAGGCCAGCCAGATGACGGATTTCAATTTGCTATTGATCGAAAAGATCGGGCTCCTCACCTGGCATTTGGTTCGGGCCCGCACCACTGCTTGGGAGCTTCTCTTGCACGTGCCGAGCTCCAAGAAGCCCTGAATGCTTTCCTTGATGTTGTACCAGCGTTTGAGTTAGCAGCACCCGTTGTATGGAAACCACTTTCTATGGGTATTTGGGGACCTGAAAAGCTTCAATTTCGATTGTTGGATGAACCGGATGAAGAACAGCAGAATCTGGAATCGTTGTTCGACTCTTCTAGCAACGCCCTCTTGACTTCGAATCAAATAGCAGCTCCTGATTACGAAAATAAGTGGATTCGCGAGGCGCACGTCACCAGGCGCGCTATTTCGTCCGGTATTCCCCGCTTGGTCAATGCCCCGTCGATTCCACCAGTTTTTCGCTTGACCCACACAACGCTTCGGTTCGCATGGGCTCTCTTGACGTGGAAAGTCATCGATCGACGGCTATCACCGCAACAGCGCACCGAGTCGCTTTACCGACGGCTTCGAATCGCAGCGGAGCGCCTCGGGCCGACTTACATCAAATTGGCCCAACTTATCTCCGCGGCGGAAGGTGTCTTTCCTCAAGCGCTTGTTGATGAATGTTCCCGTTGTAGGGACCAGGCCAAAGCATCGAACTGGAGGAAGATACGGCGCATAATTCGCAAAGACTTAGGCCGAAGGTCTGACGTATTTGCAACTTTCGAAGAAAAACCCTTCGCTGCTGCGTCTATCGCCCAAGTCCACAATGCCGTGCTCTTGAATGGATCAGATGTGGTCGTCAAGATCCAAAGGCCCGCTATCCATAAAAAGGTAGTGCGGGACCTACGTGTTCTCGCATGGGTCGCCCCTCGCCTTGTGGGAAAGATTCCTGTCGCAGCGTTAACTAACCCTCCAGCCTTGGTTCAACTTTTCGCAGAGACTATTTCCGAAGAGCTGGACTTTCGCCTGGAGGTAGCGAATCTTTTTGAAATTCGACGAGCATTAGCAACAGGCGAGCGCGGTCGCTGGGCGGTTCCAGAGCCGCTCCTTGAGTTGACTAGCGCTCGGGTGATTGTGATGTCGCGCGTTACCGGAGTTCCTCTGACGCGCCTCGACTCCGAAAAACTCTCTAAGCAAGTAGCGCGCGAAACATTCAGAAGCATGGTCGAGGCTTTGCTTGAGGGTGCCGCACTCCACGGTATTTTCCATGGCGATTTCCATGCTGGGAACTTGTTTATCTCAGACGATGGCGTTATTGGCCTCGTGGACTACGGCATGGTCGGAAGACTCGATCACGAGCGGCGACTTTCTTTTTTGCGGTATGTGACTGGTCTGATGTCGGGAGACGTGCGCGCACAGGTACTTGCGGTTCGTGACCTCGGAGCGTTTCCACCGGATGCAGATATCGACGAGCTAGTTGACAAGCTTCAATTGAACAGAGTCGACTTTGACCCTCTGGAACTCACGGAGGAACAGTTCGTAGCCGAATTTCAGCAACTCTTGAAAGAACTTCTCGTTAGCGGCGCTCGGATACCCAAAGAACTGATGCTTTTCGTGAAGAACTTCGCCTACTTAGCGTCGTTCATCCAGAAGTTGGATCCTGACATGGACTTGTTGTCAGAATTTTCGACTATAAGCGCTGGTTTTTTAACTAAGCACGGGTTCAGAGTGTCAGCCGAATTAGGGCTCGGCGCCCAAGACCTTGAAGTTTCCGAGTCGTCTTTCCGGCGTGCGGCTGGGATTCGTGACGACGTTGAAGTGCTGACCTGGCGAGATCTGTCGAATCGGAGAGACATCATCAAGAGTCGATTGTCACCGACTGATTCGAAGGTATCAATACCGAGAACTAGGGGGCTAAAGACGTGACTGGCGCAAATGAGCTACTCAGTCTCAACGAAGCGGCGGAACGGATGGGACTGCATTACATGACCGTTTACAAATATGTCCGATCAGGCAAGTTGACCGCTACAAAAGACGGCGGCAGTTGGCAGGTATCGGCATCTGATCTAGACCGCCTTTCGCGGACAGCGCCAGCTCCATCGGGAAGAGGTAATTGGGCGCTTGGCAAAAAATCCGGCATGTTGTTGCAAGCGTTGTTGACAGGCGACCAACCGGGTTCTTGGTCTGTAGTGCAAGGAGCTTTCGATGTAGGAGCGAGCGTCGAAGACGTCATCTGTGAAGTGATGGTCCCTGCCTTGCGCTCAATCGGGGATGAATGGGCGCACGGGCGGTTGCAAGTTTTCGAAGAACACCGAGCCTCCAGCATTGTGTCTGCCATATTGGGTCGTATTCAGGGGTTGCCGCAGCGGCGTGGCCGCAAACGCGGCAGCGTATTGATTGCCTGCCCCCCGCTCGAAACCCATGGGCTACCGGCCGAAATTTGCACCGAACTGATTCGTAGTCGCGGTTTTGTTCCCTTTAACCTCGGTGCGGACAGCCCGGTCGACACGATTATTCAAGCGGCGCAGTCGACCGATCAGCTCCTGGCGCTGGTTCTCAGCACCGTGAGTTCAACACCTGAATCAGTGATTGTTGATGTCGTCAACCAGGTGCATTCATCGTTGCCTCAAATGCCGGTGCTAGTGGGCGGTATCTGGGCGAGCTTGCCTGAAGAAGTGATTTCAGTGAACGGATTCCCATCCATGCTCGAACAACTGGAGCAATTGAGTGGCTAGTGCCGAATCTCTCGTGGTGGTCACCTAAAATTTTGCTCGCTGAATCTGCGACACTATGAGCATGCGCACTAACCCCTTGAAGACGGCATTGGCAAGTGGCGAAACTCATTACGGGACGATGGTCTTCGAATTCCTAAGTGCAGGGTTACCCAAAATCCTCGAAAATGCTGGTTCGAGTTTCGTGTTCTACGACATGGAACACAGCGGCTTCTCCATGGCAGAAATGAAGATCCAACTTGGATTGTGTCGAGGGCTCAACATCGTCCCTCTAGTTCGACCTCCCGACACCAGTTACCAGTACACAGCGAGTCTTCTAGACCTCGGAGCCATGGGAATGCTTTTCCAGATGTGTGAAACCGCCGAGCAAGCTGAAGAATTCCTGAAATGGACTCGCTACCCCCCGGCGGGCCAACGCGGAGCCATGTTCGGTGGAGCCCATGATGATTACAGTTCCGAATCTGTCCCGGAGATCATCTCCGGCGCCCACGACAGAACAATGGTTTGCGTGTTAATCGAATCAGCTAAGGGCCTTGCAAACGCTGAAGAAATTATGTCGTTACCCGGAATTGATGTCGCCCACCTAGGTCACGGTGATCTCTCGCTTTCGCTGGAGGTGCCGGGCGACACGGCTCACCCGAAGATGCAGGAAGGCATCGATATAATTCTCGGAGCTTGCGAAACCCACGGAAAAACAGCCGCATGTCTCGCTGGCTCAGTAGAGACGGGAATCGAATGGGTTAATCGTGGATTTCGAATGATCAGCTATAGCTACGACATCGGCTTAATGACATCGGCATTGCAGACTGGAATTGACCAAATCCGCGCAGGAGTTATTGAAAATGGATCTCACTGATAATCAAGATCAGGAATTCCGAGACCGCGGGTGGCTCGTAATCCCAAACGTATTTGATCAAGAAGAAGTGCAGTTGTTAAGTGACGCTGCGCTTGAGGTACTAGAACGTCCCGGGCCAGAGGTAGGGCGCGAAGCGGACGGTTCACCGCACGTCTCCTGGGGTATGCACCTTTTCGATAAGCGGCTCGCGTTGTTATGCCGGCACAAAAACCTTATTAATCCAAGTCGCACTCTCCTGAACAGTGACGTGTACGTTCATCAATCGCGGATCAACTTGAAGCAAACAAACGGATCGGTTGTCGCTTGGCACCAAGACTTCGGGACCTATCACCGCGTTGATGGAGTTCCCGAACCCAGGGGAATCATGATCGCCGTATTCCTTGATGACGTCACAGAGGTGAACGCTCCGCTTTTGGCTGTGCCCAGATCCCATCAAGAAGGTTTGGTATCAACAGCGCGAGTGGATCCCGACGCACCGGACTTTGATCAGGTATCGAAATATCGTTATGACATTAGTGATGAGACGATGATCAGATTGGTTGATGATTACGGCTTGGAGACCATCACTGGGCAGGCAGGCTCAGTTGTGTTTATGGATATGACGATCGTTCACGGTTCGACCGTCAACATCAGCCCACTCCGCAGACTTCTCCTCTACGTCAATGTGTGCCCAGTCGACAATCGAGGCGAAAGCTTTGAACGGCCCGAATACTACGCTGCGCGTGATTTTAGCCCGATTGTCACCATCGATTCGGCTGAGCTTCTTGCTTCTGGTCAAGCATGATTTTGGAGTGTGAACCCTTCAGCAATAACTTCGGAGCGCGGCTACATGGTCTTGACGACGGGCGCGCCTTAGACGACGGTCTTATTGATGAACTCCGAAGCGGACTCACCGAGAACGGTGTGTTGTTGGTGCGCGGTCAAGAGATCTCCCCCGCTCGTCTAGTCCAGCTAGGCAGGGCTTTTGGAGAACTTGAGATCCTCCCCGAGCCCGATAAGCGTCACCCTGACCACCCAGAGATTTTTGATCTGACCAATGTCCGCAAAGACGGCGCGGTGGTGGATTTCGAAGAACCCCAAGCCGTGTTTTTGAGGGGAACTGAGCGATGGCATACCGATAGCTCATTTCGCGAGATTCCATGCCTGTGCACGATGCTCTATGCAGTGGAAGTTCCCGAATCTGGGGGTGAAACTCAGTTTGCCAACATGTATGCAGCATTGAAATACCTTCCGCTATCGCTGCGCGACGAGATTGAGGATAAGAATCTGGTCCACAGCTACGTCTACAGCCGAGCGAACAACCCGGGCCGAATGGATCCGATGAGTCCCGAAGAGGAATCTAAGTACCCCCCTGTTACACACCCCTGGGTGAGGACACATCCGGACGGACGCAAGTCCCTCTACATGGGGGCACATGTCTCCCACGTTGAAGGAATGGATCACAACGAAGGACGTGAACTCATTCAAGAGGTGCTAGTAGGAGCTACAAAAGAACGTTTTGTATACGAACATGTGTGGCAAGCCAACGACTTAGTTGTGTGGGATAACCGATCAACTCTCCATCGGCTTCGCCCCTACGAGATCACAGAACGCCGGCGGGTTATGCATCGAGTGACCGTTGCAGGTGTAGATCCTGTGGTTTAACTCTGCTGCGTTAACTGAGTTTCGACTTCAAGAACTCGATTGTCTGCGGCCATAGCTCGGCGGCAAGGCCATCGTCGAACGTTCCTCCCGGGTTTTCTTCGTTCATGAATCCGTGACCGGCATCATGGATTGTGATCTCAACATCTTTCCCCATGTCACGCAGGCGCTGACCAAGTTCTTGCGCTGCTTTGGGAGGAAAGAAGTCGTCCGGCGAAGCCATATGGCCATTAACTGACGCTGTGAGACCTTCCCAGTCCGGTTCGCCTTCACCCTGAGGAAAGCCGTAGAACGGAACGGCTGCTTTTACAACATCGCCACGATTCGCAGCAATCATGAAACTCAACAAACCACCCATACAAAACCCGATAACTCCGATGCCGGTTCCATTATTCGCATTGTGTTCGGCCAGATAATCGACAGCACCGCTCATATCGCGAGCGGCACGATCAGGAGGAAGATCCGTCATCAACTGCCCGGCCTTGTCCATCTCGTCATGGCCAGCCAACTCACCGTGGTACAAGTCAGGCGCAAGAGCCACGAAACCCTGTCCTGCGAGAAAGTCTGCGACTCCTTTCATTTGCGGGTTTAGCCCCCACCACTCTTGAATCACCATCACGGCAGGTCCAGAACCGCTATCAGGAACCGCTAGATGCCCGCGGGCATCGTGCCCATTACTTGCAAACGTAACCATCTCACCCATGAGAAGGACCGTAGTCGCGTTTGAGGCTCAGCCGCTCTGATCGACGATGCTTGGCCCGGTCCAACCTGACGGCCCTCGGTCGTCTTGATAAATCATTTCTTGTTGATCAGGAGGAACGTAGAAATACGAACCTGGTCGGAACCCGTAACCAAGATCGCCTAAGAGACGTCTCTGGCGCGGTGTTAGTTGCCCAGTAACTTCCGGTGTTACCTCATGGTCGTAGCTGCGAATAAACATCTGAGCGTAGTTATAGAGAAGTGTCTTTCTGGCTTTGCCGGAATAATTAGGTGACGGCCCATGCCACAGGGAGTGAGAGAACAGATAACAGTCGCCGGCGCTGCCGGGAAGCTGCACCGCCCCCGGAGAATTGGGTGTGGGTGGCTCTTCGCGGCGCCACGGGAAAGTGCGCAAATGACTTCCCGGAAAGACAGTAAAGGCGCCGGCATCTTCGCCAGTGACGTCGCTCAATAGGTACATCGCTTTCATAGCCAAAGGTGGCGACGTCTCGGAAACCCGAATTTCTCGAAGCCCCTCACCCCCATCGGTATGGGTGTACCCCGGGAAGGTGTCAGTCGAGGGGCGAACAATGGCCTGAGTCATGGACAACATGATGTGAGGCCCCATGATGTCGACAAGCAAATCGAACAATCCGGGGCGATCAATTAGGTCAAGAAAGTGCTGGCCGTAGTTGAGGAGGTCGCGCCTATCCATAAAGCCATCGGTGTCGATGCTCTTCGAGGTATCCATCCACTCGTAATGACCTAGTTGAGCTTTGCCGGGTTCGTAGCCCGGCAACAAACGCACTCGGTCTAGCTCTTGACTAAAGAACTCCACCTCGTCGGGAGCTAGCACTCCATGAAGATGCAAATAGCCGTCCGTCGACCATTGTTCTCGTTGCTCACTGGTCAGGCTTTCCACTATCGCCCCCTCGCCCTCAAGAACGACGCTACTGCCCCGGTGAAGGGTGTAACACTTGAATTGTCCCATCAGGAGACCTCATGAATCTGCGTCCTAGTCCACACGCCCCTTTTTCGTACGTGCCCGGTATTGATCCTTACTCCGGTGGCGTTGTCGCTGCTCCGGGAGCCGAGATTGTTCATGTCACTCTTGCTACTGCAGTGCCCTGGCGCCTCGGGTTTGAACGAATTGAAGAGATCGCGTCTGACGAAGGATTGAAGCGAACGGCGCTGTGCGCGGTTGAGTTGCGGTGCCCCCGCCCTCATTCGTTTGAAGGGTTCGCTGATTTCAACAAGGAGTACAGGTCCCTTCTCGGTGACTGGGGTTTGCTTGTGGGAGACGACAACCCCATCGCTCGTACCAACGTTGCACCTGCACACCACCCTCCCGATGAGGCCTCCCTGTATGCCTTTAGCTACGTTCGCTCGGCACCAGCGGAGCGACCGGCATCGTTCGTGGTTGCCGGCGCCGGTGACTTGATGGATCAAAGCGATCTTCAGCCCAGCAGCATCGTTGGCGATGGAGCGGAGGGGGCCGAGGCGTGGCGTCTACGAATTGCCCAGGTATGTCAGGAAATGGAAGATCGCATGTCGGCAATGGGAGTTGCCTGGAACGACTGCTCAACAGTTGATGTCTACTGTGCTCACGACTGGTTCTCACAAGCGGGAGCGACATTACTGGGGCGCGTCGGGTCCGCTGTTGGTGTGGGTCTGCATTGGCATATTGCCCATCCGCCTATTGAAGGTTTGAGCTTTGAGATGGATGTTCGACGTGTATCAATCGAGAAAACACTCTGATCGTTAAGGCACTAGGAAAGTCATGAGGACAGGACTGATTAAGCCCTGGTTGATTGCATCTGAGGCGTTGTCGCGCATCTCCATCATTCGGGGCCCCATTAAATGCCCGAGTGATACTGGTGGGGGAGTAGATGGTGGCTCGTTAAAGAATTTGAGAGCTAAATCATAGTGATTCGAGCTACTGACGTGTTCGAGACCGACATCAACTCCGGCTGCTTCATATGTCGTTGCTGGCTCCGGGAAACTGAATTCGGCTGTTGTTGACCACGGCATTGGATAGGGAAGGTCGCCCTCTCCGGTAGTGGTTACGTCGTATACGACCACTGTTCCTCCCGAACGACAAACTCTCGCGAGTTCACTCATCATCTGGACTTTGTTTTCGATGTTCATTCCAACGTGAAGCATGGTGACAGCGTCGAAGCTGTTATCGAGGAACGGCAGATCGAGCGCGGAGCCAACTTTGAAATCAACTAGCGCACCGACTCCAACTAGATCGGATAACTGAATTGCGGCATCGACGAACTCAGGTGTGAGGTCGATGCCTGTGACCGAAGCGCCCGTCGAGCTAGCCAAAAATCGTGCTGCACCGCCGATTCCGCAACCCACATCAAGCAGGTGATCGCCGGCAGCAATATTGATAGCGGCTGCTACATGAGTTGTCCCTTCTCGGCCTCCGATGTGAAACTCGTCTGCCGCGGCAAGAACGTCTGCATCGAGTTCGTCAATGTTGTGCCCCGCTTGGGTCAGCGCATCAAGGATTCGTTGCACGATGCCGTCGTTGCCGTAGTGCTGTTCAACTGATTTGACCATGCTCGAGCCTCCTTGAATCTTGCAGTGGTTTAACGGGCTAGAGGGGCGGTTGGTATTTCCATTCCCCACCCCTTGGTGCGAACCAACTCTTGGTCGGCTACCGCCACCAGTCCATTTGGCCCGTACAACGCGCCGCCGCAGATGATGCTTCGGTCGTCGTCTCTTTCACGCCATGACTGAAACACATAAGTTTCACCGACCAGCACATCGCCGCGAAACTCGGCGGCAATGTTCCCCGTCACAGCTCCCCCGCCAGATGAACTAGGTGGGTCGATGAAAATCGCCCAGCTTGTAATGCAGTCGAACGCCGCCCAGACCAGATTACGAGGAATCACACCGTTCTGATCGCCCCATTCTGCAGTGGGAGACCAGACGGCAACAGCGTGCTGTCCGTCACCTAATGGACGTATCTGAATACCCATTCCTTCGGGACCATGACCACAACCGATGCAATCGGGGTAGGGGGGATCAAAAGGAAGAGGAGCCCTCATTGCAACGTCAACAGCCTGGCGCGAAATGGGTGAGCGTGCTTGAACGTGGAGTGGCCCTGGAGTCGCAACCATGACTAGTTCATCATTGCGATGCACCAGATTGTCATCTTGCCCTGCGGTACGAACCAAAAATTCTCCGGGATGCATTGGTCTGCGGATTCGCACTCGGATAGGTCCGTCAACATCTCCCGCAGCCAAGCCAGCGACGTAGCCCCCCTGCATCGTGTCTGGCATTCCGACGTAACGGTCCACCAACTCAATGTTGGTGACCTCACTCATCGATGATGCCCGTAAATACTTGACACGACGTCGGGATCGATCGAAGCCTCTATGAGAACTGGCCTCCCTGACGTTCGATTTTTGACGATGTCCATGGCGGCATCTATGTCACTTAGCGCTTGAATTTTGGCGGTTTCGCACCCCATACTCGCTGCAACCGCACAAAAATCTGGCCACTCATGCGTGGAGGCGGCTGGATCCATACCTTTAGCCACAAGTTGAATGTGTTCTGCACCGTAACTGCCATCGTTGTACACGATGACAATCAGGTCGAGCCCCAAATGAACGGCAGTCGAAAGCTCAGTCATGCCACCCATCATGTAACCCCCGTCGCCTATACAGAGCACGGTTGGGCGTGTTGGGCGCGCTACGGCCGCACCGATCGCCGTCGACATACCCAACCCAATCGCACCGAATCCGTGGCTGGTTACCAAATCAAGAGGATCGGGCACTGACAAAGTCAACGCGTCGAGCATGAACCGACCCGCGTCAACGACTACTTGACGATCCTGCGGGAGCCCTTGGTCAAGCCGTCGAGTGAGCGTCCTCGGGTCTACTGCCCCGTCGTAACTCTTGTCATCGAACGCTGTGGCAGGGTCGAACTCCCTTAGTTTTCTTTCAAGCTCAGTGGTTCTGAAAGCGGAAGGCTGATGCTCAGCAGCGGAAAGCAATTCCATCATTGCTTCCGCTACCACCGTCGCATCTCCGACCACTCCCGCGTCAACCGTTACGTAACGATCAATGTTGGCGGGATTGAGATCTACCTGCACGACTCGTTTCCCAGCTAACAAACTCTGATAGTCGGTAGTCAAAAAATTCAATCCGGCACCAAAAACGATCAGACAATCCGCCATTGCGAATGTCTCCCCAGCGATTTGATGGCTGAGGGTGCCGTGAATGCCCAGATTGAATGGTTCTTCTTGGAAATAACCAGTTGCAAGTAACGAAGTTGCTAGAGGCGCCCCCAAGGCGTCTCCCAACCGAATCAGAGTGTCGCGCGCGCCTGACTTAACTGCTCCGCGTCCAGCCACGATCAAGGGACGCGCTGATGAAGCAATAATGCCTAAAGCCGTCTCAAGGTGATCGGGATCAGCCGCGAGACGCAGAGAAGTGGGAGTGAGTGCGGGGCGGGCCTCATATTCGACTTCGTCCCATTCGATGTTCAATGGCACGTTGAGTACCACTGGACGATGTTCGGCATGAGCGCGCCGCACAGCTGTGGAAACGTCCTCAGCAATTGTTTGAACATTACGCACGGGTTGAAAACCAGCACCGGTCGCGGCCACCAATGCATGCTGATCGAGGTTCTGAAGGTGTTGTTCATTCTCAACGGGAGTGTCGCCGGCCACCAGGATCATTGGTGTTCCGTTTTTCACACCCTCCACCAAAGCCGTGATGGTATTTGTCAGACCAGGACCGTGAGTCACGGTAGCTACGCCAAGCCTTCCGGTTGCCTTTGCCCAGCCTTCGGCCATGCATACCGCGTTTGCTTCGTGGGTAGCTCCCACCAAGTTGACCCCATGTTGACGTTCCAGGCTTTCGCCGATGAAAAGATTGCCGTCGCCGAGAACGGCGAAGACGGTGTCGACCCCATGGTCGACAAGGGCTTGAGCTACTGCATCGTGTCCCAGCATTCGTGGTCTCCTTATTTCTGGAACTAACCAGCCTGTTGGCCCGGTCAGAGAATGGTGCCGCTAACTTGGTCGACCCTGTAGGCCAGGATCTTCTTGCAACACAGCATCCCACGCGGCGCTTTGTTCATGCTCAGGTTGACAGTCCCCATTGGATTGCGTTGCGGATGAGGGTGCTAAACCCTTTGGTTTCCCACGACCCCCGAAAAGTTGTTGGGGTGGCTTGGTCCGAGGTGACTGAAACGTCGACGTATGGTTGCCCATTGGTAGCGGGGGAGTGTGCGTGGCCGAGCGCAATATAGGCAACGGCACCGCTCCCTCTGTCGCACACAATGCCAAGGGCCCGGTTGTGGCCATCTTCCATCAACGAGGTATCCAAATCGACCTCGAAACCGAAAGCTGGATCCGGATCATCAGGTAGTTCAGTACTCAGCAAGACCTTTGCGTTTGGGTCGAGAATTTCGATGAAGTACAACTCGTCTGTGGTTTCAAATGACGCGGGCATGTTGTGCACGATGGGGTGGCCACCGTGGACCTTGACTTCGAACTTTCGAATCGGTGGGTGATTAAGGAAAAAAGCTCCGAGTGTTTGATGGTGAGACATTTTGACCATGCGCCGCCGTCGACGGTCGCCGTTGACCGCCTCGGCCTTTCCTCCGCTCGTGCCGTGCAGAGCTAGCCAACGGCCGCCTCTTTCAAGCCATGAATTCAAATGAGTGAGCGCGGTGTCAGAAGGAAATGGGCCCGATGTGTAGGTGATAAGCAACTGACTAGTGGGAAGCCAGGTCTCGAGGTCAGCGAAGTTTGACGAAATCGTGGGTTGCACGTGATTTACTTCGCCGACGAATTGGAGGAGTTCCGTTCGGGCGTAGTGCATATCGTGCCCAGCGGTGGAACCCGGCGGAAACCCTCCGACAACTAAATGAACCCCGGGAGCGGCAGGCCTTGCCATCAGGACCCTCCGATGATCGACTTGTCAACTAACCGTTGGATTGTCGCCGCTGGCAGTTGCAGGTCTTGTGTCAAAATTTCTACGGTGTGTTCGCCTAAGGCTGGAGCTGCCACCAGATCTACTGAGCTAGCTGACAATCGAGGTGCCCATCCCAAGATGGGAACCTCACCGCGATCGGGATGGTCGATTGTGGTTATGAACCCGCGTTCTTTTAAATGTGGGTCGTTCAAGAGTTCGCTGGTGTCGAGAACCGGTCCGCCTGGGACATCTTCAGCGGCGAGTAATTCAGCGACTTGTTGCTTGGTTAGACCTTTCGTCCATGCGGAAATTTCGTTTCGCAGCACATCATTATTATCGACTCGGTCTCGGTTCCGAGCGAATCGGGGGTCGTCGGCAAGTTCGGGTTTCCCCATTGCGGAACAGAGGTTGATCCACATCTTTGGCGTAATTGCCATGATCATCACGTAATCATTGGCTCCGTCGCCTTTGCATGGATACAAGTTGTTCACTGCGCGAGACCCGTTTCCTATTCGAGCTACGGGTTCGTCATTCCAGCCAGGTGCCATCGCCATCCGCGTGCGCATGTAGTACGTCATTGCTTCTTGCATTGCGATCTCAACGTACTGGCCGTCGCCGGTTTGGAGTCTCTGAATGTAGGCAGCGAGAATTGCCATTCCCAGTTGCACGCCAGTGCCTGAATCTCCCGTAGTAGTTCCCGGTAGGAGAGGTTCGTCGCCAGGTCTTCCGGTTATCGACAATGCTCCAGCCATCGCTTGAGCGACTCCGTCGAAACATTTGCGATCCGCGTAGGGACCCGTGGAGCCGAATCCTTTAACCGACGCATAAATAATTGATGGGTTTACTTCCCGGAGGACGTCATATCCGAGGTTAAGTCGATCAACGACTCCAGGGCCGTAATTTTCTACAAAGACATCGTAGTGAGGGACCATTTCGAGTAGAAGTTGCCTGCCTTCCTCGTCGGTCAGGTCGATGGCGATGGATCGTTTATTACTGTTCCACTGCAAGAAATAGTTCTGTGGAATGATGTCTCCTCCTCGGCCTGGATCACCACGCCCTGGTGGTTCCACCTTGACTACATCGGCGCCGAACCAAGCGAGTGCCTGAGTGCACGAAGGCCCAGCCTCGTATTGAGTCATATCAAGGACGCGTAATTCTTTGAGAGCGGTCATCTCATCCCCCTATCGACATGACGTTAGGCTCTACGGCCCGACCTTGGGTAGGAGATGGCCGCTACGGTCGTTGTGTTGACCAGCATCTGGAGTACCCATGCGATTAGGACCTCTACTTGGATTTGAAAACAGCTTCGACACAGTCGTAACAGTTGCTAAAGAAATGGAAGCGGTGGGTGCCGCTTCAGTGATGCTCGCAGAAGCAGGGCGAAGCGCCATAACACAGGCCGCAGCAGTCATCGCAGCAACCACCGAAATCGAAGTTGGTACGTACGTGGTCAACGCATTTGCTCGCTCCCCATGGCTAACGGGCCTCACAGCAAGAGACCTCGACGAAATGAGCGGTGGACGCTTCGTCCTAGGAGTGGGAACAGGCAACCCCAACTTCAACAATTGGTATATGGGTATCGATTCCTCCCGACCTCTCAACGCCATGCGTGACTTTGTGAACATTGTCCGCGAAGTGGTGGCCGCGCCCGCGGGGACACGAGTCACCTACAGCGGCCAGGTCCACGAAATGCACAAATGGCGAGCAACCTTTCCACCTTTTCGTAGCTCTATCCCAGTGTATCTTTCGGCATCTGGACCGAACATGATGCGCTTGGCGGCTGAGGTAAGTGACGGTATTGGAGTCGGAATCATGGCCTCGGTCGAATTTATGCGTGACACCGTTCGGCCTAACGCAATCGTGGCAGCTGAGGCTGTTGGTCGTGAACGCGCAGATCTAGCTTTCCCTATGGGTGCGCTTGTGAGTGTTAACCAGGACTCGGAGGCCGCTCGCGATGCGGCGAGAGCATCGATATGTGGTCTGTTTCATCCAGTACCTCACCCCTACTACGACTCTCAGATGCGGCAGCAGGGCTTTGCTGAAGCCGCAGACATGCTCACCGAACTTATGCCGCAAGGGAGGACCGCTGAAGCAAAAGGATTGCTGCCAGAAGAGATCGTCGACTCTCTTACTATTAGCGGAACCCCAGCGGAATGTTCACGTCGCGTAGCCCAGTACGAAGGTGTCGCGGATCAAATTGTCATGATGCGTGTTGCGCAACGCAACGAACCTGTCGGAATAGCGGCCTACGAACCAATTCTTGAACTGGTTTCAGAGGCAAACTCAGGCCGAATTTAATTAAGTCCAGACGGCTTAAACCAAGCCTTCATCGCACCGAATATGAGTTGCTGTGGAGAACGGAGTCGTTGCACCGCTACTGTGCGGCGATGACAGAGCGCATAATTCCGGCCTCTCAGCAGGCCATGTATGACAATTTCCATTTCGCACCGGGGATCAGAACTGGTGATTTACTGATCATGTCTGGGCAGGTGGGCATGGACGCTTCGGGGAAGTGCCCTGACGATGTCGCAGAACAGTTCCGCCTCGCATTCGAAAATATTGGAGAAATTCTGGCCGAAGCTGGCGGGGATCTCTCCAACATCGTGGAAATGACCAGCTACCACATCGGCATGCGAGAGCATCTCAGGGACTTCATAGCCGTCAAAGATGAATTAATCAGGAAGCCGTATCCTGCCTGGACAGCGATTGGATGCACCGAGTTGGCAATGCCTGGTGCCGTGGTGGAAATCCGAGCTCAAGCGGTGCTGAGCTAGGAGTCGTGCCTGAACTCTTCGAAGTAGCTGTTATTGGGCGGGGGCTAATTGGTTCGGCAGCGGCTCGGCACCTCGCGGAAGCGGGACATCGGGTGGTTCTCATCGGTCCTGACGAACCCGTCGACCGGCGAACCAGTCCTGGACCGTTTTGCAGCCACCCCGATGAGGGGCGAATCACTCGCATAGCAGGGCGGACAGCCGTGTGGTCGCAGCTAGCGGCCCGCTCCATAGAACGCTACGCAGATATCGAGGAGCGAGCCGGTATCGAGTTTCATGTTCCATGTGGTTTGGTGAGTTCGTCGCCGAAAATATCTGAGTGGCTCGAAAACTCGACAACAGCCGGAGGCGACGCCCGCTCAGTGACCACCGATTGGGTATCGGAACACACTGGAATTGTTCTCAGCAATGGTCACCCCGCTCTATACGAAGGCGGCCCCGCCGGATACATCAATCCTCGTCGGCTCGTGGCAGCTCAAACAAAACTCGCCCAAGCGGCAGGTGCAGTGCTCATAAAAGAGACGGCTCACACACTCCAAGCATCGGGTGTCGGCTACGTGATCGGCGGGAGCTGGGGGTCATCAACCGCTCACCGAGTGCTCGTCACCACTGGAGCCTTTGGATCTGAGTTGCTTCCGCGTTCGCTAAATCTTCACCGCATGCCTCGCACAACGGTCACAGCGGAGATATTGATGGGAGATTCGCTACCGAGCCTGATCTGTGCAGACCCTCCCGATGAACGATTAGACGAAATTTACTGGGTACCTCCGGTCCGATACTCCGATGGTCGGGTGGCGCTCAAGATAGGTGGATCGCTGCGCCATTCGGAGCCAGTTGAACAAGCGGCGCTCACGGACTGGTTCCAAAGTGAAGGAGATGAGACGGAGGTAGATGCTTTGCGGAACTCTCTTTTTGGTCTTCTCCCTGGGATTGAAGTTCGTAGTTGGGCCCAGAAGCCCTGCGTGGTTACGAACACAGCGACGGAACATCCTTATATCGGTTGGGTTGAAGACGGCATCGCCGTAGCAATTGGCGGATGTGGGTCTGCCGCGAAGAGCAGTGACGAATTAGGGCGCTTAGCGTCAACGTTGTTCGAGTCGGAAAATTGGTCCGATGCGCTACCTTCGTCAGCCTTTCAACCCATATTCACAGACTAACGAACTGGGACTTTTCGATTTGGACTAATTGATCACTCGGTAGTGCCGTTGTGGGAGGCAGTGTCGAGCAGACGCAAAAAGAACTGCACCGTGGGACCGATAGAGACAACAAACCACAATGTGCCCCAACCAACAGTTCCCCCCATTGCCAGTCCGCAGGCTAAGGCGGCTCCCTCAATAAGAGTGCGAGCTTTCCATATCGCAATCCCGCGACGATCTAGCGCCGTCATGAGCCCATCCCGCGGACCTGGCCCAAGTCGCGCTCCGATGTAAAAGCCGGACCCGATCGCGACGACGATCGGTCCGAGAAGAGTGCATAGCATTCGTACGAGCGAATTTGTTGGAGCATTTCCAATACTCACCGTGGCATCGACAACCAATCCGATGACGAACACGTTGGCCAACGTCCCTACACCCATGGGTTCTTTGAGGACGACCAACGCAATCAGTAATGCGGCGCCAACAACAATCATGGCTATGCCGATGGTGAGGGACGTTTGTTCGGCAAGTCCCTGATGAAAAATATCCCAGGGTGGTAGACCAAAATCGCCCAGGACCACTAAGCCAAGTCCAACACCAAACAACACGAGACCGATCGCTAGACGTAGGTAGCGCAGCGAAGAGGCAGTTTGGTTACTCACGGGTTGTAACGGTACGGGAGTGTGGCCAATGTTACGACGATGATTCGACCACTCTGAACGTCAGATTCACCCTTGGTTGAGTAATTCGTTTTGAACGGGGTACTTCGTGTTCCCATAACTGTTGTGTGGAGCCTCGCATGATCAAAACGTCGCCTGACTGTAAAACGATGTCCGTCGGTGTTTGCGACCGGTCCTTGCGTCGCATACGAAACTTTCGTGTTACTCCCAAGCTGACTGAGGCGATCACTGGGTTGACGCCAAGTACCTTTTCATCGTCAGCGTGCCAGTCGACTTTGTCATTTCCGTCGCGATAAAGGTTGAGTAGAACAGAGTTGAATTGAACTGCGGCAAGGGTGTTTACCTGCGCCCTTATTTGCTGAAGAGTCGGTGTCCAGGCAGATGGTTTCATCTGAATTCCTGACCAGGCATACGAGCAGTCGGGATCGCCATACCAAGCGTTGAGTCTCGGCACATTGTGAACTTGGCCAAACATCGAAATCTTGTCTTGGCGCCACTTGATCTCTTGTACCAATTGGTTAGAGAGTCGGTCGCCGCGCGCCGGGGACCACACTTGATGGTGCAGAACTATGTCGGCGCCTGGTAAATCGATTCGGTGAGTAGTTGGTTCATCAAAAAATGCGCCTTGAGAACTTAACGACTGGCCGCTCATTAGAAGATGCTGAATCCACCATCGATTTTTATGACATCGCCGGTGTGCCATCTACT
>DUBN01000013.1 GCA_012960315.1 Acidimicrobiia bacterium | reverse complement strand
GACCTTCGACCGAGCGACTTAACTTCGTGAGACGTCCCATATGTTGCCTTTTGTTTGCGTGGAGCAAAAGCTAGTGGGCGCCTCAATGTCCGCGCCGATGAACCCTTGTCCACTAAAGAGTTTGGAGATGACGTTCGAGCACATCCGCGTACTTCACAAGAGCCGCTTCACGCTGCTTTGGCAGGTGTGTGGTGGGAAACAAATCATCACAGGGCACGTAGTCGTCGAGTACCCGGCGGGCTACCTGGACTTTGTGCACTTCTGTGGGTCCGTCAGCCAACCCCATATGGAATGACTCCATTACCTCTCTGGTGAACGGCATCTCCCACGACACACCCAACGAACCATGAATCTGCAACGCCCGGGTCGCGATATTTCTGTACACCCCGGGCATCGCCGCTTTCACTCCAGAGATGTCTTTGCGAACTCTTTTGTAGTCCTGGTATCTGTCGATCCGCCACGCAGTACGCAAAACCAGTAACCGAAACATTTCCATCTCCAGCCACGAGTCAGCGATCATTTCCTGCACCATCTGCTTTTTGGAAAGCAGTTCACCTTGTGTGGTGCGACTGATGGCGCGTTCACACATCATGTCGAAAATTCGTTGTACACGCCCGCTGGTACGCATCGCGTGGTGGATGCGCCCACCACCGAGACGGGTTTGAGCAACAATGAAACCCCCGCCCCTTGGACCAAGAAGGTTTTCTTTCGGGACCCGGACATTTTCGTAACGAATATATGCGTGAGAGCCGTGATCATCGGCTTCTGATTCGTACCCTAAGCCGACGTTTCGCATGATGTTCACGCCGGGAGTGTCGGTGGGCACCAAGAACATTGATTGCTGCTGATATGGGGGGTTGTCGGGATCAGTGATCACCATGACAATCAAAAACGTTGAATAACGAGCATTGGAGGAGAACCATTTCTCGCCGTTGATCACCCATTCGTCACCGTCTTGGGTTGCTGTGGTGGCAAACACTTTGGGGTCGGCACCACCTTGGGGTTCGGTCATCGAATAACAGGACACGATTTCGTTGCGGAGTAACGGCTCGAGGAACTGTTCTTTTTGTTCCGGGGTGCCGAAATGGGCAAGAATTTCGCTGTTGCCTGTGTCCGGGGCCTGAGTGCCAAAAACCGTTGACGCGCAGCGAGCTCGACCGAGAATCTCGTTCATTAAAGCGAGTTTGACTTGCCCGTATCCGGGGCCACCAAGGTCGGGCCCAAGATGACACGCCCACAGCTCTCGTTCCTGTACTTGTTTTTGGAGGGGCCGGATGATGTCGTTTCGAACCGGATCATTTAAGTCATATGGTGATGTGATGATGAAATCAAGTGGTTCGATTTCTTCGCGAACAAAATCGTTGATCCAATCGAGTTGTTCTTGAAATTCGGGGTCAGTTTCGAAGTCCCACGCCATAACGCCTCCTAGTTACACAAGTTTGTTGTTGGTTAGCCGGCAGCCCAGCCAGCGCCACCATCCACCTTGAGTATTGCCCCGGTGGTGTAGCTCGATGCTGCACTCGCGAAATACAGTGCCGCGCCCACTATTTCGTCGGCTTCTCCGCCGCGTTGCAAAGCGATGTCTGTTTCGGCTCGAGCGTTAAACTCCTCCATGTCCCACGCCTTAGAAATATCGGTAAGGAACGGTCCGGGCATGATGCAATTCACACGGACCTTTGGCCCGTATTCACGGGCAAACGACTTCGTGATGGCATGCACGCCTGCTTTGGCAGCGCCGTAGGCGGTTTCGTTTGGCGTGGGTTCTACTGCCGCGACTGAACTTACGTTGATGATGGAGCCACCATCACTGTCAAACATGCGTTTACCAAACACCGCTGACAGACGAAACGGACCCTTCAAATTCACGTCCATTACCTTGCTATACAACTCTTCGCTTACCTCATAGAGCGAAGGATATAACGGCGACAACCCAGCGTTGTTTACCAGTACGTCGCAACGCCCGAACTCGTCATACACCGTGTCGCACAGCGCGTCACATTGATCCCAATAACCGACATGGCAGGCAACCGGTAAGGCGTGTCGGCCTGTCGTGTCGCGGACCTCTTCCGCGAGTTCCTCGCACGCGTCGACCTTGCGAGAGGCGATGACTACGTCGGCGCCGTGTTGAGCGAACGCCAGGATCATTTCGCGGCCCATGCCACGGCTCCCACCAGTGACTACTGCCACCTTGCCGGACAGATCAAATAAATCAGACATTGGTTCCTCCTAAAAAGTTTCAGCCGCTCCAACTGTTCCAACTAATCACTGTTTCCACGTCAGGGCGCGTCGCTGGTTTGAAGTCGGTCCCGGCTGTGTACGCGACAGGGCTCAGAGCCCACTGCTGCACCTCGCCAAACGGAATGCCGAGGACGTCCGCTGCTTCTTCTTCATGCATGAGATGCAGAGTCGTCCAACACGTACCGAGCCCTTGTTCGCGTGCCGCGAGCATAAAACTCCACGCCGCGGGGACAATCGATCCCGCCGCACCAGCGGTTGCGTTACGACCCTCCATGCAGGGAATAAAAAGCGCTGGACTGCGATGCATATTTTCGGCGAGGTAATCAGCCGAATCTGCTACGCGTGCCTGCTGCGCGTCACGTTGCTCGCTGATCCCTTCGACCACTCGTCCCGCATAGACGGGGGAGTCCCGGTACCAGTCAAAAGCTTTCTTGTAGATGGCAGCAATCTTTTCGATTTTTACTCGTTCGGTTACCAGCACGAAATGCCAGCCCTGAACATTTGACCCTGTCGGTGCCTGTATCGCGTATTCGACGCATTCTCGCAGCACTTGGTCGGGCACAGGCCGATCAAAATCAAGGCGTTTACGCACCGCGCGAGTGGTTTTGAGAAGTTCGTCGACAGAAAGTCCAAGATTTGCCATAAACGGACACTAGCCAGAGACCCGCAGCCGTGCCCCGCAAGAAGCCAAAAGACGGTCCACCGCCGCCACAAGAAGCCGTCAAACACGGTGATAGATATCAATTTGTTTGTGCGGAATCGGGAAAACTAGGAAGGAGCGACGCTTGAGCCGTGTACCTGTAATGCGTTATGTCAAGTGACTCAGGACTTCATCTACCGCTGCCAGAGCCTCCGCAACAGAAATAAGGCGCCCCACATCACCCTCCACGGTGATGAGACCCTGCTGGATGGCTGTGAGAGCACTCAGAGAGCCCTCACGTACAGCTAAAGCCACCTCCGACGACTGGCTCAGTGTGACGTCCGGTTCGTTGGTCCCAGGCCCAAGCTTCGCCCGCCCGTCCGATAATGCGAGGTGATGGGATTTGTCTTCCAAAACGTGGGCAACAATCAGTTGCGCATCACCGATATCGAGGTCTTGTAACGCCTTGTTCGCTGCGGCAAACCAGTCATCGCTCAAAAACTCCACACAATTGAGCCTACGCTGCCCTCTGTGCTTGTCGACCCCATCGATGACCGCCCACACCATCACGATTCTGAGCATTGGATCGAACAATGGCAGTTCGACTTTTGGTCACCCAATCACGACCTCGGCGGTTGGATACATTTCACCTACAACCCATCGATGAGGCGAGGCTGGTACGTCGCAGCGCTTATCGGAGTCGACCGACCAATGGTGCTCGTCGTCGACCCAGAACTCCATATCACTGATCTCAGCCCCTATCTCGAATTCCGGGCCGAAGGTATATGGGCACAACACGTATGTGAGACACCGCTACGGCATTGGACCATAGGGCTTGAAGCCTTCGGTGTCACTCTCGACGACCCATCAGATGCTTTAGGTAACCAGTGGGGGAAACGCACAGGTGTCGGACTCGATGTTGAATGGGAAAGCAACAGTGACCCACAAAAAACCGGTGACGGGTTCACCCAAGAATGTGTGGTCACTGGTGAGGTCCTGATCGACGAAGAAACCATCGATTTGAACTCCACGGGAAGTCGCTGCCGGCGCTGGGGGCGCGAACCTGAAGGATCAGAGAACGAACCAGGGCCGCTCGCTATGCCCATCCAAGTAGGCGAGTATGTCCTCGAAATCGAACTCAATCATTCACTAGGACAGTGGCAGGGACGTCTTCGAACCTGACCACCGAGGTACTTCAGCCCTAAGCTATAGGAGTGAGTTTTCCTGATCGTCGATTACGTCGCCTGCGCCGCACCCCAGCGCTGCGCCGAATGGTCGCCGAAACACGCATCGGCGTCAATGACCTCATCGCACCATTATTTGTACGTGAAGACATCAGCGAACCTCAACCGATCACATCACTGCCAGGGGTGATGCAACACACCCAACAGTCCCTCCGAGCCGAAGTAAAAGAACTCGCAAGCCTCGGAGTTCCAGGAGTGGTGCTCTTCGGCTTACCGAACCGAAAAGACGCAACCGGATCAGAAGCCTGGAACCCAGACGGCGTCATCCAAATCGCATTAAATAACCTCCGAAGCGACCATGGCGACGACATCGTCGCTATCGCCGATCTGTGTGTCGATGAGTACACCGATCACGGACATTGCGGAGTTCTGACACCCCAAGGCGACGTTGACAACGACGCCACTCTCGAGTTGTACCAAAAAGTGGCACTCGCCCAGGCAGAAGCAGGCGCCGACATGGTGGCTCCATCAGGAATGATGGACGGCCAAGTAGGTGCTATTCGACAAGCCCTCGACGCGAACGGCCACGAACTCATCCCCATCCTCGCGTACTCAGCGAAATATGCGTCAGCGGAATACGGCCCGTTCCGCGAAGCGGTCGACGTGAACATTGTCGGAGGCGGAAACCGCAAGAGCTATCAACAAGATCCCGCGAACGGTCGAGAAGCAATGGAGGAAATCCGTTTCGACATCGCCGAAGGTGCCGACCTCATCATGGTCAAACCAGCTCTCGCGTACTTAGATGTCATTGCTCAAGCACGAGCCCAATTTGACCTGCCATTAGCCGCCTATCACGTGTCAGGTGAGTACGCGATGCTTAAGGCTGCCGCTCTCAACGGGTGGATTGATGGCCCCGCAACGGCCCTTGAGCACCTCACCGCAATCAAACGAGCCGGGGCCGATATCATCCTCACCTATCTCGCCCGCGAAATAGCAGAAACCCTGCAATAACGGACTGCATCGTCACTATTTCGTTGGTTTCTGTTGATCTCAGGATGGCAAACTCATCAGATGCGCAATGATTTGAGTAGCCGGCTCACAGCAGAGTTCGTTGGAACATTTTTTTTGCTCCTCGCCGTCGTTGGCTCCGGCATCATGGCCGAAAATTTGAGCACAGATGTAGGACTCCAACTTTTAGAAAACAGCTTGGCAACAGCCGGCGCGCTGACCTGTCTGATTCTTACCTTCGGTCGAGTGTCAGGCGCCCACTTCAATCCAGTCGTAACCCTGTGGGCTCGACTCGACGGCGACATCGACAACCGAACCGCTCTGAGCTACGTCGCGGTCCAGATCCCTGGCGCCATATTGGGGGCGATGGCAGCAAACGTGATCTTTGAACTCGATGCCGTGCACTGGTCCACCAAACAGCGCTCAGACCCCTCACTCTGGCTTTCAGAAGTGCTGGCCACGTTTGGTTTGCTGATGGTGATCATCGGAGTTGTTCGCTCCCGCAAAGACCACTGGGTAGCAATATCGGTCGCCGCGTACATCGGCGGAGCCTATTTCTTCACCTCCTCAACGAGTTTCGCGAACCCAGCGGTCACCATAGCCCGCACCTTCTCTGACACATTCGCAGGCATCGCTCCAGCCAGTGCTCCAATGTTCATCGTCTGCCAACTCATCGGGTGTTTGCTAGCGGTTGGTGTGATGGGGGTTACTCACCCCAAATGACGCATCAAGCAACCGTATTGTGTGTGTTCACAACGCAGGTCGCAGCTAAATAGCTGCTGCTTTGCTGAACCATTACGGGATGGGACGAATCGACGTTCGATCCGCTGGTTCGGCACTTGGCGAGCACATCAACCCCGCCGCTGTTTTAGTAATGGAGGAATGGGGGATGGATCTCTTTGACGCCCAGCCGAAGCTACTGGATCCGGGCGTAGTGGAACACTCAGACATCGTCATCACCATGGGGTGTGGTGATACTTGCCCTATTTTTCCCGGCGTGAAATATGAAGACTGGGTGATTGACGACCCCGCGGGCCAGCCAGTCGAACGTGTTCGCCAGACCAGAGATGAGATTGATCGACGTGTGCGACAGCTAATTTCCCAATTGCTGGATTAAGCATCAGCACGTAAATCGAATGCCACCTTAATGAGACCTCTGGGGCCGGCCTGAGCCGCATGTTCGATAGCGGTTTGATAATCGGCGAGCGGATACAACTCGCTAACGAGTTGCCCCAAATTCAGATCGCCTACCATTTCAGCCGCAAGTTCAAAGGTGTGCTTGTCGCCATGACCGTGCTCGGTGCCATAGCAATACGCTCCAACCAGCTCAGTTTCTCGATGCCAAAGAGCCGTCAAGTTCATATCGACCTGATTGGGCATTCCCAGCAGCACAACTCGACCCCTCGGACGGGTA
>DUBN01000012.1 GCA_012960315.1 Acidimicrobiia bacterium | reverse complement strand
GTGGGTGAAGACCGTTTTGCCTCGTGCCGTGGCGTCCCGTATTGATTCCATGGTGAGCAAAGGCGTCTTGGTTTGGACGAAATGGATATCGTCGGGGTCTGAAATGCCCGCTTTCGACATAGCGGCCTCGACCCCCTTCGCGATAGTGGTGACCATCTTTGGTCTGCCTATGTCCTCTGGTTTGATGGGTTCGCTCATTGAGATGCCCACCACCATTCGAGATGGGCCGTTGGACATTTGAGGCTTTGAGTTTTGAGAAAAGATGACGGCGTTTGGCGTTATCACACCATCTGTTCCTCCTGACCATGCCATAGGGATTTGGTCTATCTCTAAGGAAGAACGCGTCCCGGCGGTCAGAAGAACGGAGCGAAAAGCCTGGTCGGCGAGTATTCGGGTGTAGTCGTTGACTCCTCCATTGCCTTCCGTCTTTCCTACAATCGCGATCACGTCATCCGCATCAAGATTCGGTCCTGATATGAGGTCCTGGAGTCCGCTGGCGTCTGAAACTCCGCCGAGTAACACTTTGTGGGCGGCGAAAGGCATGCGAGGTAACTCCAGTCTGGACCAGCTTTTAGTGTAGGTCGGTATCTTATTTGGGCTATCTCCCAGGTGTCCGTGATTTGTCGCGGAGACCAGCCCTGGTGAGCTTTTCCCCGGTCAAAATTGCTCCCAACCAAGCATCCTTCTTGGCATGACTAAGCGGGCTGACGGCCCGAAGCCAATCGCATTGAATGAAGCTCCGACGGAAACAGTGGCATTTGGTTAATTTCGAAACCCTCGGCGTCCTCGATAGCCGACGCGATAACCGCGGACACAGGGATAACGCCCGCCTCTCCGGCTCCTTTGATACCTAAGGGATTCAGTGGGCTCGGTGTTTCGAGATGGTCGATCTCGATCTTTGGAATCTCGGTGCAATAGGGCATCAGAAAATCCATGAATGATGCATTCTGGAGGTTGCCGTCTTCGTCGTAGGCCAACTTTTCATAAAGCGCTCCGGCAATTCCTTGTGCCACTCCGCCATGGATCTGACCCTCCACTATCAATGGGTTTATGATCCGACCGCAGTCGTGTACAACGCAATAGCGAAGAATCTCGACCTCAGAGGTGATGAGATCCACCTCTACTTCGACAGCATGAGTGCCACTAGCGAACGTCGCGCGGACTGGTGAATACCATCCTGTCGCTTCAAGGCCAGGATCTTCGCCCGGCTTGATCGGCGGTTCATCAAAGCTCGTCGTCCCGGCGAACTGAGTTGCTGCTTTTGCGGCCTCACTGAACGAGTAGCGAAGCGGGTTTGCGAGGACAGCTACCTGCGAAAGAGGTATCGCGCGGACAGGTGTTCCCTTCACTTGAACCTGTCCGTCGACTATTTCTAGATCCTCTGGGTTGGCCTCTAGAGCATCAGCAGCCAACGCTATGGCCTTCTTCTTGACGAGACGCGCCGCCTCGGCAACCGCATTGCCACTTGTGACTGCAGCTCGCGAAGCAAAGGTGCCGACTGCGTACTTGAATCGGCGGGTGTCACCGGTCACCACCTCTACGTCTTCGAAAGGAACGCCAAGTTCGTCCGCGACGATTTGAGCGAAGACTGTGTGATGCCCCTGCCCGCTGGAAGCAAGCCCCGTTGAAACTTGTATTTTCCCACCTGTCTCGACTCGGACGTGGCCGCCTTCGTACGGGCCGAGCCCCGTGCCCTCTACATAACATGCGACGCCGATACCGCGGCGCTTTCCCGGTGGCGCTTGGGAGCGACGCTCAGCAAAGCTGTCCCATTCAATCATTGCGAGCGCCTTGTTCAACATTTCCGGATAGTCCCCGGAATCGTAGATGGCTGGCCGCCCATCTTGGAAAATCATGCCGAGGTCATAGGGAAACTCGTCGGGCTGTATGAAATTTCGCTGTCTAACCTCGCTTCGATCTATGCCGAGAAAACTAGCGATGCGATCCATGGTTCGTTCCATGGTGAAAACAGCGTGAGGCCGTGCTGCTCCGCGGTACGGGGTGACCTGAACGGTGTTGGTGTACACGCTCCTGAAGCGCACTCGGTAGTTGGGGAGCTTGTAGGGACCAGGCAACTGGGTGGCGGTGATCAGGGGCGCGATCATCCCATATGGCGTATAAGCGCCGTTGTCATGGACGAAATCGACATCTAACCCGAGGATTTGCCCCTCTGTGTTGAAGCCAACTTTGACATGATGACGTTGGCCCCGTTCATGTGACGATGAAATGAAGTGCTCAACTCGGTCCTCTGTAAATTTCACCGCCCTGTCGTAGTTCATCGCTCCCCAAGCAGTGAGAATGTCCTCAGGCCAGGGGTGGATAACCTTGGTTCCGAAGCCACCGCCTACGTCGATCGCGAAAACCTCGACTTGTTCATCAGGTATCTCAAGGATGTTGGCCACAGCGAAGCGGACACTGGTTGGAGTCTGGGTCGCGTTTTGAATTTGGAGCTTTCGACTGTGTCGGTCCCAAGTAGCGTGACTTGCCCGCCCCTCTAAGGCGCTACCCAGGCTCCGCTCCATTTCGAAATCTAATTCGAGTACATGTGGAGCTTCGGCTAATGCTGAAGCGACGTCGCCTACGTGTTCAGAATGATCTGCCGCGACGTTTCTTGGTACATCGTGGTGGACCAAATTTGTCCCGAGAGCGCCGTCGATTCCGACAACAGCGACTTTGGACTCGTATTCAATGATCACTCGTTCGGCTGCATCCTCGCCGATGTAACGGTCGGCTGCGAAGATGGCGACTACTGCTTGACCTACATAGCGGACGCGGTCTTTAGCAAGGATGTGTTGAGTGCGAGGCTCTGATAGCGATGGATGAGGAATGAGCAATGGCAAGGGCTCCGCGAGGCGATCTGGTAGATCCTCATAGGTCAGAACTGCTGTTACACCGTCGAGTTGCTCCGCTTCTGACACGTCAATAGACACCACCCGAGCGTTGGCGTAAGGCGAACGAACCATTACGAGTGATAGGGCATCGGAGCCAGCGTCGTCGGTAAAAGAGCCCTGACCGGTGATAAGGCGCAGATCCTCTGTCCGACGCACCGGCTTGCCAAAACTTCTTGTAGTCATCAGATGTCCGATTGCATCAATTCAATTGCGTGGCCGATGGCAGAGCGGATGTTTTGGTAGCCCGTGCACCGACATAAGTTTCCTGCTAGCGCCTCTGTTATCTCTTCCTCGTCTGGGTTGGGTCTTTGTTCAAGTAAAGCTGTAGCGGTCATTAGAAATCCCGGAGTGCAAAATCCGCATTGAAGCGCATGACATTCTTTGAAGGCTGCTTGGACTGGATGTAACTCGCCGTCAGCATCTGCAAGGCCTTCAACGGTCCGGATTTTCCTGTCCTGTGCGGCTATTGCGAAGGTTAGACATGATCGGACAGGCTGGTTGTCAATTAGCACGGTGCAGCAGCCACAAACGCCATGTTCGCAACCCACGTGCGTTCCTGTAAGACCTAGATCGCCTCGTAAAGCATCCGAAAGCAACCGTCGAGCTGGAGCACTGAACCGCTTTACCTCGCCGTTTACATTCAAAACTATTTCGTGTGACACTTCTGCGTTCATACACATGCTTTCAATGATTCCCAAGCTAATTCGGCGGCAAGGTGACGGCGATAGTCTGCTGAGGCGTGGATATCGTTTTGGGGGTTGAGCTGAGAGCTAACGAATTCATAAATCTCGTCATGCCCGAGGTCGCTGGTTTTGGCGTCAACTAAAAGTTCATCAAAGCTGATTAAAATTGGCACTGGGCCGACAGAAAGAAAGGCTGTGCGTGCAGACTCTATTGACCTTGCATTGTCGTAGTCGACGACGCTGACGGCACCGGCTACTGCATAGTCGCCGTGTCGTCTTGCGACCTCACGAAACGAGCTTGCTGAATTTCTCCCGAGCTTTGGGAAGATCGCTTCTACGATGATTTCTGTCTCCGTTAGTGAGGATTGCAGAGGCCCTTCGAAGAGATCAACTGCTTGTATAACGCGTTCTCCTTCAACCGAAGATGTCCGTACGGCTCCATTAAGGACACGAATTACGGCAGTCATCTCCCCAGCGGGGTCCGCGTGCGCCAGGGATCCACAAACGGTGCCGCGATTTCGGATCACTTCGTGAGCGATGAGTTTTTCCGCATCTACCAAAAGGGGTAATTCCGAAGCAACTTGGCTGGTCTTGAGGAGCGTGGTGTGGGTGACTGCCGCTCCAATCGTTACTGATCGGTCGTCGACTCTAATCTCATTGAGTTCTGGAAGATTAGAGATGTCTATGAGATGCGCCGGCGTAGAAAGGCGAAAGTTCATTAGTGGTATCAGGCTTTGGCCACCAGCCAGAATTTTTGCGTCGTCAAGTTCCGAAAGAAGATTTGCGGCGTCTTCGACAGAGGTGGCTCGGTGGTAACCGAACGGTGCTGGTTTCACGACGTTGGACCTTCAAGTTCGGAAAGTAAACCTTGCAAGGTCGATTCGAGGGGCGTCGGATCTCCGATCAAAGCTCGAAGTTGTTGTGTCGACCCTTCCAAGCCGTACTCGTTCATGTAGCTGAACATCTTTTGAACCTCGAGGGGCGTGTCATTAGGCGCCTGCTCTTCATGGGGGCTCACCGTGTTAAGTGTGAGGCGCGTTAATAGGGTAGCGATCTCTCGGTGGCTGATTGAAGCGACGCCACAAAGATCCCATCCCGACCCACTTTCAAAATTGCTGTCAAGAAGTGCCGATGCGGCGCGCCCAACGTCAAGAAGATCCACCATGGCTGTTCGGGCATCTACCGAATATGGCAGTACGAGTCGCCCATCGCCGCGGGCATTTTCAATGTAAGGCTTCAAGTTTTGTACATATGGCGCTGAACGCACGAAGGTGGTTCTGGGGGAACGTGCTTCCAGCAGTATTTCTTCGACGAGAAGCTTTCTCCAGTGGTGAGGCATCTTCTGGGTTTGGGGGTGTAGGACTGAGTGGTACAGCAGGCGCTCTACCTTGTCTGCCTTAGCTGCTACCAAGGTGCCAATCTCGACTTCCCCCGGGTGAAAATTCGGGCAGATATGGTAAACGGCATCGGTATCTTTGAATAACTCACTCAGAGTGGAGCTATTCGCCATATCGCCTATAACAACTTCACACCCAGACGAGCGAAGGCTCTCTGCTTGTCGCTGATTGCGAGCGAGAGCACGAATTTGCCAGGTCTCTCGGCAGGCTGTTATGACGGCTTGTCCTGTCTTGCCGTGGGCCCCAGTCACTGCGAGCGTCGGCATTCGGCCCATAGTAGCCTCTGCTAGGGAGACGAGCTGATTGGCGGTAGGCCGGTGGATCGTACCAGCGAATCCCATCAACGTGTGGTGCTCGCGCTGGGTGGAAACGCGATCTCGCCGGCTGATGGGGACGGCACCGCAGAAGAACAAATCGCCAATATGGCGGTTGCTGCTAGAAGCGTCGTAGATCTCGTTTCTCTTGGGTATGAGCCGGTGATAACGCACGGCAACGGGCCACAAGTTGGCAATCTACTGCTAAAAAACGAACTGTCGGCGGCGGTTGTGTCGGCGGTACCGCTGGATTGGTGTGTAGCTCAAACACAGGCCTCGATTGGCTTCACGTTGGTAAATGAGATCGAGTTGGAACTCGGACGAAGATCGATTTTGCGGACCGCGGCAAGCGTGATTACACGGGTCGTGGTGGACCCCACGGACCCGAGTTTTGATTCCCCTGGGAAGCCAATTGGAAGGGTTCGCGAGGATGGATCTCGACGTCTGGTTCCATCACCACCACCCATTGAGATACTCGACTATCCAGTTATCGAATCGCTTCTTGATCTTGGCGTAATTGTTGTTGCATGCGGGGGTGGAGGCATCCCCATGATTCGCGAAAACGGGAACACGAGAGGGGTTGAAGCCGTCGTGGATAAAGATTTGTGCGCTGCGTTATTGGCTGAACGTTTGGCCGTCAAACGTATGGTGATCGTCACCAATATCGACGGTGTAAAAAGTGATTATGGGGGCTTCCAGGAACGCCTCATCAGAGAGATAGGGGTTGACGAGCTGCGTGGACGGCTGCGAAATGGGGAGTATCCGACGGGTTCGATGGAGCCAAAGATCCGTGCCGTTCTGCAATTTATTGATGCGACGGGAGGAAGCGCAGCGATTGGTTCTCTGGAAGAGCTATCGGCAGTAGTGAGAGGAGAAGCCGGTACGCAGATTTGTTGAAATTTGGGCTCAACAGCTGAATCCCCCAAATGCCGTGTAACTGAACCAGTTAATACACAATCATCAGTGTTTCTCGCTGTTTGGGAGTTAGCGTGGCTAGATCAAAGCTGGGCACTGGGCGAACTAATAACCTTCAGAAACTTCAACTATGTGCCAGTGGTTTTAGCGTCCCTGTTACATTTTTTAACTTTCGAACCTTCGACGAGTTTGAAGGTTGTCCCATTCTTGGCTGAACCTAGCGAGCGGATCACTGACGCATGTTCTTCGATTCAAGACTCTGGCAATTAACTAAGGGCAGCCGAGGTGCTGTCGCTCAAGCCGTAGTCATTGGTGTCGTGGCTTCAGTTACTGGCATAGCT
>DUBN01000011.1 GCA_012960315.1 Acidimicrobiia bacterium | reverse complement strand
GCTGTCGCAAAGGAACGGTTCTTATCAGTTACTCAACGAGCGGAACTTGAGACAGAACGACTTGATTTAAGCGAATCAGTTGAGGCCACTGCCCGAGGCCATCTCCACCTCGTGACGCAGACAATGGAGCGTTTGGAAGATGTTTTTGTAGGAATGGGGTTCACCGTCTCGGAAGGTCCACAGGCAGAAACAGATTGGTACAACTTCGAGGCGTTAAATCTCCCCGCCGCTCACCCAGCAAGATCCATGTTTGACACCTTGTACCTAGATCTTGGCGATCGAACAGAAATAGGCGACGGTGAAGGTGGCGAAGCAACAAACATCCTGCTTCGAACGCACACCTCGCCGGTTCAAATTCGTGTTATGGAAACACTCCCGCCACCCATCTACACCGTGTGTCCAGGCCGAGTGTTCCGAAGAGATACTGCCGATGCCAGCCATATGCCGGTGTTCCACCAAATCGAAGGTTTAGTTGTCGACCACGGCATTAGTTTGGCCGATCTGGCCGGAACTCTGAATGAGTTCACCGCCGCATACTTCGGCGGCGCCATTCGTAGTCGATTACGCCCCTCGTACTTCCCCTTTACCGAGCCGAGCGCAGAATTCGACATCACCTGCGTTATCTGCGAGGGAGACGGATGTCAGACCTGTCAACGAACAGGTTGGATTGAACTTGGCGGGTGTGGAATGGTTCACCCAAATGTCCTGGGAAACTGCGGCATCGACAGCGAAGAATGGACCGGATTCGCGTTTGGTTTCGGTATCGACCGTTTGGCGCTAATGAGGTACGGCATCAAGGATCTACGGGACATGTATACAAATGACATTCGTTTTCTTAGGCAATTTTAGGCGGGGCTTGAGATGAAAGTTCTTCTTTCCTGGTTGCGCGAATTCGCGCCATTCGAGGGTGACCCACTAGATCTAGCCGAACATTTGAGTGATCTTGGTATGGCCGTAGAGGAGACTCGAGTCCTCGACCCACTAAATGGCGTGGTCGTGGCGAGAGTCGCGGACCTTAGGCAACATCCCGAGGCAGATCGCATCCAGCTGGTCGACGTCGAAACTCACGATGGCGAGCAACTGCAAGTCTGTTGTGGTGCCTTCAATATGGCGGTTGGTGACTTAATTCCTTTCGCGACTATTGGCACAGTAATGCCCGACGGCATGGAGATTTCGCAGCGGAAAATGCGAGGTGAATTATCGAACGGGATGTGTTGTTCTGCCTCAGAACTTGGCTTGGGTTCTGACCACGACGGCATCATGATTCTTCCTAACGAACTTGAACTAGGCGCCCCGTTAATGGAGCAATTGGGCCTATCGGGAGATGTGCTCTGGGACCTTGAAATCAATCCCAATCGCCCAGACGCGATGTCGATTGTAGGAGTGGCTCGCGATCTGGCTGCGAGACTTGATCTTCCCTTTTCCATTCCGGAATGGGTAACTCCTCCGAGCGACGACCTTGAGAATGGGGTGGCGACAATACAAATCCACGACGGATCGCTGTGCCCAAGGTTCTGTGCGCGAGTGATTCGCAACGTCACCGTGGGCGAATCGCCGTTGTGGATGCAGATGAGGCTCGGTCTGCTGGGCATGCGCCCGATAAATTCGGTGGTCGACGTGTCGAACTACGTCATGCTTGAACTGGGAACCCCGAACCACACGTACGACCTTTCTCTTGTTTCTGAAGGGCATATAGGAGTTCGTAGAGCCCGACACGGAGAAACGATCACCACCCTCGACAATCATGAAAGAGAATTAGTCGCGGGTGATGGGCTGATTGTCGACAGCAGCGACCAACCAATAGGCATTGCCGGGGTTATGGGAGGTGCAAGTACGGAGATCTCTTCTAATACAAAGGCAGTGCTCCTGGAACTTGCAAGCTGGCAAGCGGAATCAATAGCGCGAACCTCCCAACGATTGGGTCTTCGATCAGAAGCGTCAGCTCGATTCGAACGAGGTACTGACTGGGATATCAACGCCCTAGCGGTGGAGCGATTTTGTTACCTTCTGCATGAGATCACCCCTGACGGCATCGAAGTGATGGGCGAAGTGATCAACGTCGAAGGAGTTCTTCCTGAAAGAATTTCCGTTCCGGTACGCACATCTCGTATCAGCATGCTTTTAGGAAGATCTTTCGAAGCTGAACAGATCAGAACTCTTTTAGAACCCATCGGGTTCATGGTCGAAGACACCGACGACGACGACATCCAATCCGTCACTATTCCTTCATTTCGTCCTGATACCGAAACTGAAACCGACATAGCGGAGGAAATAGCGCGTCATTATGGTTACGGGAACCTTGGGACCAGCGTCCCGCGGTCGCCTGACGCGGGACATCTAACTCCTCAACAGAAAATCCGTCGAGTCGTACGTCAGGTAATGGTCGGCGCCGGTCTCGCCGAAGCAATGCCTAACCCTTTTATAGCTCCGGACGAAATTCTTAAAGCGAACCTGCAAATTGACGAACCAGTGCACCTACTGAACCCTCTCGCGGTAGAAGAGTCGGTGCTCAGACCTTCTCTCCTGCCGGGGTTACTGACTGCGCTCTCATACAACTATTCCCACCGCAATAGGGGAGTGGGACTGTTTGAAACCGGGGCAGTGTTCGGAGTATCGCCCGATACAGCGCCCCTGCCGGCAGAACATGAACATCTAGCGGTTCTACTTGGTGGATGTGATGCGTTCGCAGCGGTCAGCCTGATGGAAGCTCTTGCATCGGCGTTACATCTCCACTTTGAGTTATCGAATACGGATGACCTTCCAGGTATGCATCCAACCCGAGGTGCACGCATATCGGTTGCTCAACTGGAGGTCGGAGTGGTTGGAGAAGTTGACCCTGGAGTTCTACGGCGCTACGAGATCGATGACCGATGCGCGTGGCTCGATCTCCGACTTGACCTAATCACCGAAGCTGCCATCGCTGTTGGTGACATGTCATACCATCAGGCGTCCACGTACCCATCGAGTGACGTAGACCTAGCCTTTCTCGTCGACGACGCTGTGCAGGCTTCCGCTATTGAAGACACATTGCGCGAAGCCGCAGGCAAAGAACTTCAAGGGTTGGCGCTGTTCGACGTATTCCGCAGTAATCAGCTAGAAAAAGGCGCGCGTTCCCTAGCGTTTTCGCTACGGCTTCAAGCGGCTGACCGAACACTCACAGACGAAGAAGTCGGTGTCATTCGCCAACGCTGTATAGACGCCGTCGAATCATCACATTCTGCCACCCTGCGCTAGCGAGCAACTCGTCCATCAATAACCAAGGGTCACATTGACTGGACCCAACAACGGTAATCCAGCAACGTAACGCCGAACGTTCGCAGTCACTCTCTCAGCGAGTAATGGAAGACCCATCTCGGGCGTATTTCCGATGTGGGGAGTGATAATGCAATTATCGAGCGACCACAGAGAATGCCCATCTGGAAGAGGTTCAGGATCAGTCACATCAAGAGCCGCTCCGCCAATAGAACCACTTTGCAACGCGTCCACTAGGTCTGAAGTCACGATGTGTCCACCGCGCGCGACATTGACCACCCAAGCATTCTTGGGAAGCAACGAAAGTTCCTTCTCAGCAATGATGCCTGAGGTTTCAGGTGTCAGGGCGAGAGCCAGCACTAACAAATCGGTATTCGGAAGAACATCGTGCAGGTGGTGCGATCCAACGACCTCGTTTGCGCCTTCCATAGGAAGCACCTGGTTACGAACAACGGTCACATGACAACGAAACGGCGAGAGAAGAGGCAGCAGCTCTTCAGTTATTCCTCCCCCTCCGAGAATAGTGACCCTCGCGTCAAGCAAATTTTGCCCCTCTGGCGCTAACCACTTCTCGGCCCGACCAAAGGTGCCGAGTCCTCTGAAGCCCGCCAGAGCGAGCATTAGAGCGTGCTCGGCTACCGGTGCTGCATAAACACCTTTGCCGCAGGTCCATTCGAGATTCGGTCGAGCGCGAAGCATGTCGAGAAACGGTTCGATGCCAGCGTATGGAAGCTGCACCCATTGGATATTGGGGTTCGCATCGAGCATCGGAGGAAGTAGATCGGCGCGAGCTGGTTCGGCCCAAACCAATGCCTCAGCAACATCCGGGTCAACTAACTCACCGCCGCCGGCCCTCACGGCAGCAACTAGCGCCTCGCGTCGTGAACATTCAGGTTCCACAGCAATTTTGGCCATATCGATGAAACTAGACGGCGGTCGGCGATTTGTAGACTTTTAAATAGATCATCCTCCGGTGTAAGTTCCAAAACTCCACACGTTGCCCTCGGGGTCAGACGCTGTGAAACCGCGTGACCCGTAGCCCTCATCCGTTAAAACTCGGATGACATTTGGTCCGCTTTCGACTGCTCGTTGGTATAGCTCATCGGGTTGATCGGTGACGACGTAGACGCTGGATGGCCCATTAGGGACCTCACGATGGGCTGGATTGTCAGGTGCTTCGTCGCCAAGCATGACCCCACCACCTCCGGGCCACCTAAGTTGGGCATGGACCACGCCGTCTCCCATTTCATTTGATACAACCAACTGCTCGTGAAAGCCGAAAGTTGTGGTGAGGAAGTCAATGACGAGACGTGTGTCCTTGCAGCGAATCGTGGGCCAGACTGTCGGATTTGGCACGCCGGACCTCATCTAGGCGCGACTGTCGGCGATCAGCCCGCCATCGGGGAAGATAATTTCTCCCGTCACGAAACTTGCTTCGTCGCTGCAAAGATAAAGGCAGGCGTTCGCTATGTCGGATGGCTCTCCGAGCCGACGCAGAGGCGTTTCTTTCACGCGTGCTTCTACCCACTTTTCGTTGCTTGTCGCAGCGCCGCTCATAGAAGTCTTTATATACCCAGGACCAACGGCGTTGACCCGTATGCCGTGTCGGGCAAGTTCAATCGCTCCACACTTGGTGAGCATCCAGACTCCCGCTTTAGAGACGCAATAATCGGAGGCACCCATGAGAGCTGTCTTGGCCGCGACTGACGCAATATTGACGATCGCACCACCCCCCGACTCAGCCATTCGTTTCGCTACAAACTGGTTGGTAAGCATGACGCCTGTGAGATTCACATCTATTACTCGTTGCCAACTTGCCAGTGACTTATCGATAAGCATCATGTCGTGTTGGTCAAATCGATCAGCGGCTTTTTGTTCATCGGCTTCGCGACTCACATAGTCCGCATGAGATATGCCGGCCGCAGCTACACATGCGTCGATGGTTCCGAAAGCATCAACCGCAGCTGAAGCCATCGCTTCCACCTCTTCGGGAAGTGAGGTGTCAACTTCCACAGGGATCGAATCAACACCAAGAGCGGCGACTTGACCTGACACGGAACGGGCGCGTTCCATATTTAAGTCCGCTACGACAACGCTCGCCCCCTCTTGGGCGAAGCGCAGACAACAACCCATCCCAATTCCTGAGGCTCCTCCCGTAACAAGAACTACCTTCCCATCCATACGTGCAGCCATTGATTCCCTCCCGGTTTCTGAGGACAGCGTAGAGACCTAAACCGAAACTTGCCTGTGGCAGTCTGGAGCAGACTGCTATTGAAAGGACGAGACGCGGCCGCGGTGGGATCCGAACTTGACTTGACCTACTGGACAATCATGCAAGAACTGGTTGCAACTGGAGCCGCTCCTCACTGTGTGGAATTAGCTCCACAACTTGGGATCTCCCCAGATGAAACGTTACGACGGATAGAACGGATCATGGAGTTAACACCCGGTTGGCTGCATCCAGGTAGGGATTACATCGCATCATTCCACCTTTCAATAAGCAGCCAACCCCATACCGAATCGCAGTTGATGGTCGACAACGTTGGTTTGCCCAATGTGGTTTCGAAGGACTGGCATGCTGCTGGCTTTCCCGAGACAGGTTGTACACATTGACGCTCTTTGCCTGCTCGGCGATGCGCCCCAGCATCTCGAAATGCGGGACGGTGAATTGCTTTTGGCGGAACCTGAAACCATCGTCGGATACACCCGAAGTTGATTGGAAATGGAGGAACCCAATCATCCGTTTCGGTGAGCTGGCATGAATTTGTTCAGGTCTGAGCAACATGCACGAAATTGGCGTGAATGGAATGAGGAACTTAACTGGACCCTTCAGTCAGGGGCCTGGTGGGCTGAGACTTTCAGTATGCCTATATTCCGTAATCGCGCTCGCACCGACTTTGTGGGAGGGAGGCGCCGAGCGATGATTCAACTTCGCGCCCGGGTATCGGAATAGTTATTCGAGCACGCCTGCGATCACTAGGTCGGCTATGTGATCAGCGTCGTACCCCAGCATGTCGCTGAGAATTTCGAAGTTGTGTTCACCCCAAAGAGGTCCTGCGCGCTCCGGCGTTCCGTCGCTGCGAGAGAGACGGAAGCCATATTGTTCGACCCAACTGGAGCCGTACACTTCGTGAGGTACCTCGACGAAGTGATTGCGGTGAAGCAATTGAGGGTCCGCGGCAACTTCGGGGCTGTTCTGAACCCGATGTGACGGAACCCCATTTGCCTGAAGGAGGTGGGTAGCAACGTCCGCGTCTTGTTCGACACACCAGTCACTGAGTAGTTGGTCCAGCTCTTCTTCTCGATTAAGACGTTCAGCCAACTTCAGATCAGCGAGATCTTCTCGTCCTAAGGTATGAGCAAGCGCCGCCCACTGGTCATCGCTTTCGCAGGCTATTGCCAGCCATTGATCTTCGCTGGTTTCTCCGCATCGATAAACCGAATGTGGTGCTCGCCAACGATCAGCATTGCCAATTCGAGTTTGAGCGAATCCATTGATTTGTTGATCGAGGATTGCTTCCGTCAGGAAATGTATTCCTCCTTCGGCCTGTGAAAAATCAAGGATCATTCCTTCGCCGGTCCGCTCCCTATGGTCCAGTGCTGCTATGAGGAGCGCTGCGGTGAGTCGAGGAGAGGTCGCATCCGTGTAAGCAAGAAACGGGCCAGATGGAAGCCGATCAGCCCACCCAGTTAATTCGTAATAACCGCCCGTGGCCGCGCCCATATTTCCGAATCCAGGTATCGGCGACAATGGACCGGTTTGCCCGAATAGCGTGGTGGAGCAGATGATTAAACGAGGGTTGACCTCCAAGAGATCGGCTGAGCTTAAACCAATCCGTTCGAGCACTCCCGCTGAGAAGGCGTTGATTGCGATGTCGGATTGGGCCGCTAAATCCAAAATGACTTGCCGTGCCTCAGGAGCCTTTAGGTTGATTTGCAGGCTCTCCTTGTTTGCGTTGATGGAATGCCATTGCTGGCTGTTCTCCGGCCCATCGGGATCGGTGGGGTCTCGGGTTAGTCCTGAGGTTCTGACTTGGTCAGGTCGCGTTTGGGATTCGATTCGAATGACACGCGCCCCGTAGTAACCCAACATTCGGGTCGCAAAGGGACCTGCATACACCCAAGTGAAGTCGAGAACGGTTACCCCTTCGAACGGTTTTCGAGGCGTTGAGGTCTGAGCTCCGGAGGTACTCAATGGACGGGTTTCGGCAAGTACCTCAGCCGTGTGTTCACCCAGTGTGGGAGGCCTATCTAGACGTCGTAAACCGGTAGGGGAGCCGTGTGCCCATGGTCCTGGGAATTTCACAATTCCCTCAACTCCGTCCATAGCAACTTCATCCCAAAAGCCGCGCTCGGAATAGTGAGGTGTTTCGAGAACATCAGCGGGTGTGATGACTGGAACCATAAGCAGTTTGTCTCGCTGGGCCATCTCAAACAGGTCTTTTTTTGAATAGGCGGCGAGAGCATTCGCTAGACATGCCGCTGTTCGCTCGACAATCGATGCAACTTCCTCCAACTCGTGCTCGCCGAGTAAGTCCGTCCAGTCGATCCCGCAAAGGTCATCATCTAAATGACCTTCGCTCTGCACCCACTCAAGCAGGCGGTTCATGAATGAACCGACGAGTATGCCAGGTAAGAACGTGACCGTTACGTGCCCGTCGAGGCATTCGTAGACGAAACGGAATTTGAGTATTCCTAATAGTTCGAATCCACCGCCGGTTCGTTGGGCGGAGGGATTGTCACAAAGGGCAGTTGCTAGCCAACCTTGCGCAGTGAGGATCATTGCTTCCTGGGCAGATACATCGATGTGTTGGCCGATTCCGCTTTGTCTGCGATCCGAAAGTCCGATGAGTGCTGCGCATGCAGCTTCTGAGGCGGCATTGACCCAAACTTGTGGAGCTGAAATCCGTACTGGAGCGCGGTCTTTGTAGCCGTTTAATGACATCGGGCCTGCGGCTGCATTCAGTGTGAGGTCAGTACCGATCCAGTCTGACTTTGGTCCATCCGCGCCAAAATTTGTCATCGACACTGTTACCAATGACGGATTCAGCTCCCGAAGCTCGGAAAGATCGACGTCTAACGCTCCGCACTCGATGAGCACGTCTGCGGTCAGGGCTAAGTCCTTCAGGATCGTTTGATTCGCCATCACTACTGAACGTTTGCCCCTGTTGTACGCCCAATGTTGAAGTGAACGCTCCGGGTCCGCTTCGTTGCCAGCAAACGGAGGAAGGTGGCGTGAGCGTTGCCCTCCAGGAGGTTCAACTGCGATCACGTCTGCACCTAACTGCGCAAGAAGCAGACCAGCAAAATGCCCTCGATCATCGGTTAGATCGAGCACACGATAAGGCGACAGCATTGTTCTCCCTGGCCGTAGGTTCCCATCATAGAGAACAAGTAAGTCGCCTTTAGCGGAGATCGTCAGAACGTGATGAACTATCGGCTTACCCCGAGGATCTCATGAGTGAAGATAACGAAGAAGCCCAAGCCGACCCAGTTGCCGATCTTTATGACCGGCAGCGACGTATCCGCGAAGAGATGGGTGGGGCCGAGCGAGTTGCGCAGATGCGGGCCGATGGAATTCCGACGATTCGCGACCATATCGATGGATTGCTCGACGACGGAACTTTTCGCGAGTTGGGCACCCACAGTCGCTCGATGCGCCTCGAAGACCGCCACAACACCCCAGGAGATGGGAAGGTCGGCGGCGAAGGAGAAATTGAAGGGCAGTCAGTAGCTATCGGGGGAGACGACATCACAGTAAAGAAGGGCTCAAGCGCGATTGTCGGAAGTCGCCGCCTCCACCGGCTTTACGAAAGAGCGATTGAGCGCGGTATGCCCTATGTCTATGTCGGAGAAACTGGAGGGGGTCGAATTCCCGACCTGATCGGCGCAGAGGGAATCGCTGAGATAGCACCGGACCCAGAGCTAGCGCGAAGAAGGCGCCAGATACCGATGGCGACAGTCATCGTGGGACAAAGTTTCGGAGGGTCCTCATTCCAGTCGGCATTCTCAGACTTTGTTGTCCAAGTTCGGGGTTCAGTTCTAGCCGTTACTTCGCCCCGGGTTTTCGAGATTGCGACCGGCGAAATCATCGGATTTGAAGAGTTAGGAGGCGTGGATGTTCATTCGAGGATCACAGGCCAGATCGACCTTGGTGTTGAGACCTTCGAAGAAAGCTATCGAGCCGTTCGCCGGTGGCTTTCCTACCTGCCGCCCAATGCATGGACACCAGCGCCTCGAAGCGAAGCGAGGGCCGACCTTGAACCAGACGAATCTCTCGCGGCGATGGTGCCAGCGAAACGAACTCGCGGATATGACATGCGTCGATTTAGCGCAGCCCTTTGCGACCCCGGCTCCTTTATGGAACTCCAGCCCGGATACGCCCGGAACCTCACCACAGGGCTCGGCAAACTCGATGGTTTCTCTGTCGGAATCATTGGTAACAACCCGATGTTCAATGCTGGTGTTTTGGACCCTGAGTCTTGCCGAAAGGCGATCCGATTGATGTGTCTCTGTGACGCATTCAATATCCCTGTCATCTTCTTGATGGACGTACCAGGTTTCATGGTCGGTAAGGCAGTTGAGCACGATCGAATTTTGGCTCTCGCGATTCGCTTCGTGGAAGCGTTAGGCAACATGTCGACCCCAACATTGACCGTGGTTCTCCGAAAAGGCTTCGGTCTGGCCTACCCAGCTATGAACGGATCCGGACTCGGATCCTCAGGTCTTTATTCTTGGCCAGGCGCCGAAATTGGTTTCATGGACCCCCAAGTTGGAGTCAATGTTGCGTACTCGGCTCGTCTAGATCAAATGGATCCAGCGGAAGCAGAGATCGAACGCGACCGAATGATTTCCGATATTTCGTTAGCGACCTCCCCATATGAGGCTGCCGGGACACTCCGTATCGACGAAGTGATCGATCCTGCGGACACCAGACGAGTCTTGGTGAACGATCTCCGACAACTCGACGGTCGGCGCGTTCCCGCACCAGAAGAACGGCCCCTTAGCTACTGGCCCACAGTCTGAAGAGGCGAGATTAGAGTGGCCCTAATGGACTATCACATCACCGAAGAAGAACGTGATACTTGTCGCAGAGACGGCGCAGTTCCCCTACGCCGTGTCGTTGACGGCGATTGGTTAAAAGTACTGGAGGCCGGAATCGAGCGAGATATCAGCGACCCAGGCCCGTTCGTTCACGGCTACGTCCCAGACAACGGAATCGGAAAGTTCCACGGAAACATTCGAATGTGGGAAACCGATTCAGAGATGGGAAGATTCTGCACTAACGGCCCCCTCATCTCCCTCGCAGCCCAGTTTTTTCAGTCATCAAAAGTCAACCTGTTTTACGACCAACTCTTTGTTAAGGAACCGGGGACTGAGAATCGGACTCGTTGGCACAACGACTTGCCCTATTGGCCGCTAAGAGGAACCCAAGTTATGTCGTTCTGGGTTGCCATAGATGCAGTGACCATCGAAAGCGGCGGGCTCGAATTCGTGAAGGGCTCACACCTTTGGGACATCTGGTACCAGCCGGAGACCTTCGGAAAAACCTCTGGACATGGTGAGTATGAACGAAACCCCGACTACATCGACATACCTGACATCGAAGCGACTCGCGATGACTACGAAATCATTACTTGGGATCTCGAACCTGGCGATGCCTACGCGTTCCATGCGATGACGGTTCACGGAGCTGGAGGAAATCTACGTTCCGATGTACGCCGTCGCGGCTACACCGTTCGATACTGCGGGGACGACGCGGTGTACGACTCTCGTAAAGGAACGCAAGGCCACCTTCAATCCGATGAACATCGCGATGGCGACTCACTTGATAGTGACCAATTCCCCCTGGTGTGGGAGTCGAACTAATTCTTCGTCGCTATTCAAGTACTTCCGACGCCGCTAGATCAGCAATTTTGTCAACTGAATAGCCCAATAATTCGCTGAGTACTTCGAAGTTGTCTTCCCCAAGACAGGGTCCTCCCCGTGTCAGGACTGCTGGTGTTCGCGACATTTTTGTTCTACATGAATGGGTCCACATCGATCCAGCGTGACTCTGTGGAACCTGGATTTGGTGTTGGCGGTGTCTTAGCTGAGGGTCGGTGTTAGTTCCAGCTGCATCGTGGACTGGGTACGCGGCAACACCCGCGTTCTGAAGTTCCTCAGCTGCAGAATCGTTATCTCGTGCGGAACTCCATACAGTGACTGCCGCATCGATCAGAGCGCTCTGCTCGCGACGCTCCAATTGGTTGATGTCTGTCAAACTATCGAGACCAATTACTGCGGCTAACGCGGGCCAACTCTCGTCCGAACACGCGACCGCCACCCAGGAATCTTCGCCTCTCGAGGAGAACACACCATGGGGGAACATATGGGGGTCATAGTTGCCCTGTCGCTGAATGGTTCGCCCATTTACGCTTTGATCCAATATCGCTGGGGCCAAGTAATGGAGTGCGCACTCAGTTTGAGAAAGGTCGATATGGTCTCCCTTTCCGGTGGTTTTTCGGTTCTCTAATGCCGCCATCAAGGTCGCAACAACGATACGTGGTGCCAAGAAATCTGTGTACGGGCCATATGGCCCCGCAGGCGGACGATCAGACCAGCCCGTTAACTCGTAATAGCCGGCAATAGCGGCAGCCATGAACCCATATCCAGCGAGGCGTGAGTGAGGACCTGTCTGCCCCAGGAGCGAGCTAGAGAGCATTATCAGCCCTGGATTGATTTCCGACAGGACGTCGTAGCCGTAACCCAAACGGCCCATCGCCCCTGGAGCAAACGACTCGGTAACAATGTCAGCCCATCGGATGAGATCGAACACGATTTCTCGAGATTCAGGCTTACTTAGATCTAGGCTGAGGCTCCGCTTTCCAGCGTTGTAGACGCCATACCCGACACTGTTGTCGGGGTGAGGGTCTTCATTAACGAAGGGGTTCACCGTTCGCATGGTGTCGGGTCGGCTCGCCGTTTCAACCTTGACTACATCGGCCCCATAATCGCTGAGTATTCGTACCGCGGAGGGCGTTGCAATCACCCAAGAGAACTCGACAACCTTCAACCCTTCGAGAGGCAACGAGTCTTTAGTTGTTGGCTTCGCACCGAACTTGAGTTTTCGGTCGACGGTTACCGTTTTGTTGTGTTCGCCCAGCTTGGGTGGAGAGCCTCTGACTTCGGTGGGGGTGTTATGAAACTTCACCAGTGCACCCGGGTGCTGAGCGTTGTTTCCATTTTTTACCGATTGGAAATCCCAAAAGTTTCGAGCATGGAGATGTTCGTAGTCCACCAGATCGGCGATCGTCATAGAAGGCGTGATAAGGAGGTTCCGGCTTAGGGCTGCCTCCCAGAGTTGGGCCTTTGATTTTGTTGCGAGAAACTTGCCATAAGTCTCAAACGCCTCGAGGAGAACAGAGAAACTCACTTCCCCCGCAAAGAGTTGTACTCCAATGTTGTCCCAGTCGATAGTGAGGAGATTTTCGTCAGCGGCCCCTTCGTCATTGAGCCACTCGGTTAGGCGACGCGAAAACGGAGCGAACGCGACACCGGGCAAAATGACGCAAATGGCGTAACCATCGCTGCATGAAAACAACAGTGGGATATCCATGCCGCCCAGGCTTATTCCCCCGGCGATCCGGTCCGCTGCCAAGGCATTTTCCATCGGAGCGACATTTTGAGGGAAACCAATTGTGACCGACTCTTGCGCCGAGACGTCTATGTGCTGACCAACACCGCTTCGGTCCCGCTCTTGTAGGGCGATCAGACTTGCTGCTGCAGCATCGGCGGACGCGTGCAAAAAACTGTGGGGCAAGCCGATACGAAGGGGAGCTCGATCAGCGTCGCCACTGGCATACATGAAAGCACTGCCAGCCACCGCTGTGAGGTCAGTCCCCAGCCAACGCGATCTGGGGCCCTCTGATCCGTAGGGAGTAATCGAAGCATGAATGAGGCCCGGGTTAATTTCAGCTAGGTCCGCGTAAGAGAGCTCAAGAGATGCGAGATAACCCGGACGGCAGTCTTCTAAGAGGATGTCTGCACCAGCAATCAAGGTGCGGAACTTGTCGCGATCTTCTGACGACTCGACGTTTAGAGCCAGAGAATGCTTTCCTCTGTTGTACGCCCAATGAGTAAGGCTGGCGTCTGGGTCGGGTTCATCGTCAACAAATGGACCCATATGTCGTGTGGCTACGCCAACAGTGGGTTCAACCGCTATCACCTCTGCTCCCAGATGCACCAGCATGTGACCGGCGAACTGACTTATGCCATCACAGAGATCAACTACTCGAATGTGCTCTAACACCTAGCCCCCCCGTTGAATATGAGAGCTTAGAGGGGGGAATTTACCGCCGGGACATTCCAACCTTGTTCTCAGCTACCTCAGGAGAGTTTGATTCGTAAAGGCTGTTGGATCGACGAAATAACAGTCCCTTCGATTGGCGGTACGGGCCCGACTGGTTCGAAAGTTCGGTATCTCCTGAGTAAAGCCTTGAGAGCCAAGCGGACCTCAAGGCGCGCTAGGTGAGCTCCGAGGCAGTGATGCAAGCCCCATCCAAAGGTTAGATGCGGATTCGGATCGCGGTCCAACTTCAGGAGGCCTGGCTCATCGAAAATATCGGGGTCGTGATTGGCGGCCGCAACACAAAGTAAGACGTTGTCGTCCACAGCGAGCGCTTGTCCGCCTCTCTCATGGGCAACCGCTACTTTTCGATACATGCTCCGCGTGGGTCCGAGGACGCGAAGAAATTCCTCAAGAGCGGTATCTAAGTCCCGAACACGTAATTCTTCGACCAGGTCAGGGCGAGTGGCCAACAAGCCCATTGTGTTCATCAGCAAAGAAGTTGTGGTTTCGTGACCGGCGAACAATATGAGAGTGCATGCTCCCACGAGCTCAAGGTCAGACAGTTGGTCGCCGGCACCGTTTACTAATGCAGTCATCAAAGTTTCTGAGGGGGCAACACGTTCGCGGTCAATTAGGGCCTGAAAAAAATCACTGAACTCTCCGGCCGCCGCAGTGGCTTGCTCTGGCGCCGTGGTGTGCGGATCGGTTGCAAACACAATCGTCGCCAGATCATCCGACCAACCTTGAAAACGATCTCTGTCGATGGCCTCCACTCCGAGGACCGCAGCGATTGCCCACGCTGGCAGTGGTCCAGCAAAGTCCTCACGGACGTCGATTACATCATCCAACCCGTCAACGATTTCGTCGACCACTTGAGAGACCATCTCCTCAAGCGTCGCGACTCGCCTAGGCGTAAACACGTTGCGCATAGGATCCCGAAGATGAGTGTGTAAAGGCGGATCGCGGAAAACCATCCACCCACCCAATAGTTCTACAACCTTGGCGAAGCTCAGAGGACGGTGCGCGGCGACCCGCTCCAAGGGTGTGACCCGATCGGCTGAAAGAAGATGCCCCTCGCGGAAAGCCTCGCTGAGCTCGGTGTGACCAAGCACGACCCATGCGCGGTGAGCATCGCTCCATTGCACTGGTCCCATGTCGCGATAACGAGACCAATAGCTATCTGGGTCATCAATACTCGCCGGGTTGTTCAGATCTATATCCGTCACCGCTCTTGACGGTAGCTGGAAGGGCATCACCTGTGTTGATCTGCGAATAACCTCATGACATGGGAAAGGTCTTTACCGAAGAGCAGATCAAGCAATACGAGACCGATGGGTGGGTGTCTCCAGTCGACCTCCTCACCTCAGAGCAGGCTGATGAGTGTCGAAGCCAGCTAGAAGCCTGGGAGCTACTTCGAGGTGGTTCCTTACCTGCGCATGAACGGTCAGGGGGACATATCTTGTTCCCGTGGATTGATGAGCTGATGCGCGCCGACAGAATCTTGGATGCAGTCGAGGATCTGATTGGCCCAAACATTCTTTGTTGGAACTCAGTGTTCTGGATAAAAGAAGCGCAAAGCCCTAGCTATGTGGGCTGGCATCAAGACCTCCAGTATTGGGGCTTGTCTAATTCTGATGTGGTGTCAATCTGGATAGCGCTCAGTAATGCAGGCGAGGACGCAGGCTGCATGAATGTGATTCCTGGCAGCCACAAGGAGACCATGGAACATGCCGAGACCTACGCCAAGAACAATCTCCTGAGTAGAGGTCAAGAACTCGAGATCGACATTTCGCAACGTAAGACGGTTCCAATGGCGCTGAAAGCCGGACAGGTTTCATTCCATAATGTTCGAACAGCTCATGGATCGGGACCAAACAAAACAAATGACCGGCGGATCGGACTCTCCCTTCACTACATGCCGCCGCATACAGAACAAACACTTAGCGAGTGGGACAGCGCCTCGTTAGTGCGTGGCACAGATCCATACCAACATTTTGAGCATTGCCCACAGCCCTCGGCTGACTTAGAGGCAAATGCCGTGGACTTTCATAAACGTGCCTCTGATGCGATGAGAGAAATCATTTACAAAGGCTCGAGCACTGACAGGCGAACCCTTTAGGTATTCGTGATGCTTGACCTCCATCACATTCATATTTTCGCATCCGATGCAGCCCTCACCGTTGATTGGTGGGAAAGAAACCTTGGGGCAGTAGTGAGCCACGACGGTGATTTCGGCGGATCCCGAAACATTTTCATGAAAGTCGGGCAGGGGCGCCTCAATATTTATGACCAACTACCGCGCGGTGACTCCACTGGCGCCTACCACCACATAGGAATACGGGTAGATAATCTCAAAGATTTGCGTGACCGGATGGCTTCTAACGGAGTTGAGTTCAGATCCGACATTAGAGAGTTCGGTAATTGGCGATACTTAATGTGCGCCGCTCCTGACCAAGTGCTCCTGGAGCTCTTTGAAATCGATATCGACGACATGCCAACGAATCTCGCTGAATTCTTCAATCTCGGCTAACCAGACCATGAATGTGTCAGGCTTGCGCTATGGCAACTGAACATCTTGAGGTAGAACACCTCTTCACGTTGGATCTACAGGTCGCAGAAGGGGTACAAGTCGTAAAGGGTGGGCCGCACGGTACCCGCATAATTGCGGAGGTTGAGGGGGGCTCCTTTACTGGCGAACGAATGAGCGGACGCGTGGTATCTCCCGGCGGTGACTGGGTGACCGCCCGAAGTGACCGGAGCCTCCAGCTTGATGTTCGCCTGACTTTGGTAACCGACGACGACGCAGTCATCTTGATGCAGTACAAAGGCATAGGAGACCCCAATCTCGGAGTTGCTCGCTCGGCTCCTCAATTCGAAACCGGTGATGACCGCTACGGCTGGATCAACAACGTTCAAGGAGTTGGGGTGGGCACATTGCATCCCGGGGGCGGCGTCACCTACGAAGTGTATTCGCTTACCCAAATGCCTTAACGGCGAGAGACCAGCCAAACAGTTGGTTGAGATAGGAAGGAACGCGCGACTATTTCAGACGGCGTGCCATCACCAAGTCGCCAGAGCGGAAGAACAGCGAGGGTTGCGGCCGCCGACACAATGATCGCCGCAACTATGGCGACGGTGTAAGAGCCAGTGGCATCGATTACTGCCCCGGCGCTAATTGGCCCTATGAGGGCACCAACACCAGCCGAGGTGTATTGAACCCCAAGAATTCCGCCTAAACCTTCTAGACCGAAGATGCCTGCTGACGCAACAGGGCTTAGCGCAACAAAGCCCCCATAGCCCACACCCAACAAGGCGGCGAAGAGAAGCAGCAGAACGTAGTTCGACCCGGCGACGAGCCAAACTATGTACGAGACGGGTTGAATGGCGAACGACATGATGACCAACGGCAGCACACCAAAGCGCATCCCAAGGACGCCAAGCCCAAGTCGACCGATAACGCTTCCCAACCCGAGCGAAGTGATGAGGAATGCGGCAGTGCTGGACGCGATGCCTTGTTCCTTGGCGTATTGCACCAAGAAGACAAAGGGAACGAATAAGGCAACCGACATCAAGAACCCGGCTAAGTAAAGGCGCCAAAATTCGGATCTTCGTACCGCTTGTCGTGCGGCCAAAATGCTTGCCGCGACCGATGCGGGAGGGGTAGGAGGCTTAAAGCAGGCTAAGGCCACGACCCCATAAACAATTACGCTGCCAATCCCCATCAACTCGAAAGCAGTCCGCCATCCAGCAGTTCGGATGAGCCACTCTGCTACCGGAACCAAAATCAGAGTCCCAAGCCCAATTCCTACAGTGTTAACGCCCAGAGCGACGGTCCGGTGTTTCTCGAACCACGCACCGGTCGCAACGCTGAGTGGAACCAGGTAGCACCCGATTCCCAAACCGACGCCCAGCCCATAGACCACAATGCCGGTAAACAGCGACTCGACCTGAGCGGTGAACCACAATCCGCCACCCATTAGGAACGCGCCGAGAGCGACGAGCCGGCGAGCACCGAAACGATCGGCTAAAGGACCAGCGACGATCCCAACCGCGAAAAACAGAAACGTGGTGACCGAAAAGAACGCAGCGATGCCCGATAGGCCAGCGTCGAACTCGTCAGCCATTTGTTCCAGAGCGGTTGCGAAGGCGTAGAAAACTCCAAAAGTCCAAGTGTTAATCGCGCAACCTGCAAAGGCTACGACCCAGCCTCGACCACTATCTACTTGGTGCTCGCCGGACATCGACTCACCATAGGGCAGTATCTATTATCTGAGATGGTGTTCGTGACAGGATGATGAGATGGAAATAGGTACGGGACTCGACTACGTGCGTGACAACTCGCGAGCCGTTCTGGCTACCCGAAGCAGAGACGGATCTCCGCAAATGTCGCCGGTGACGCTGGCGGTGGTTCACGACACGGTCGTTATGAGCACTCGCGAGACGGCCGTGAAGACTCGGAACATACGACGTGACCCGATTGTTTGGATCTGTGTGTTTCCTGACAAGTGGCTAGGCCGATGGGTGCAATTGCGATGCCGGGGGGAGGTAGTAAGTCTGCCTGAGGCATTGGACCATCTTGTCGAGTACTACCAGACCTTGAGCGGGGACCATCCCGATTGGAATGACTACAAGCGTGCGATGAACGAAGATCAGAGGTGTGTCGTGCGGTTCGAGATCGAAGCGGCTGGACCAGACTTCCACGGTTAACGAAACATGATCGAAAAGGTCGTTAGCGACTACTTAGTCGTCGGTGCAGGTGCCATGGGCATGGCATTCACCGACGTTCTCATGACTGAAACCGACGCAACTGTCACCATCGTTGATCGACACTCTCATCCTGGTGGTCACTGGAATGATTCCTACCCATTCGTGCGACTTCACCAACCCTCGTCGTTCTACGGGGTTAATTCGCGGGAGCTCGGAAACGACACTAAAGACCTGGTGGGCGGAAACGCTGGTTTATACGAGCTGGCGTCGGGGACCGAGGTAGTCACCTACTTCGACCAAGTGATGAATCAACAGTTCTTGCCAACCGGTCGAGTCCGTTACATACCAACATCGGAATACCTCGGTGATGGGCTAATTCGTGACCTCATTTCGGGCATCGAGGTCGTGGTAGACGCGCGAACGATTGTCAACGCCACGTATATGAATGTGACTGTTCCCGCCGTCACCACCCCGAGCTATGACGTCCTGGAGGGAGTTCAATGTATTCCCCCCAATGAACTTCCGAGCATCACAACTACCCCGGATGGCTACGTCGTAATTGGCGGAGGGAAAACAGCCATCGATTCGTGCCTTTGGTTACTCAGCAACGATGTGAATCCAGAGGTAATTCGATGGGTGGTACCCCGCGACCAGTGGATGTTAGATCGGGCATATATCCAACCTGGACCTGAGTTCGCGGACCGTGTCATGCTCCGCCAGGTCGAAACGATGGAGATCGTTGCAGCCTCCACATCGTTGGATCAAATGTTTGATCGGTTACTCGAAAACGGCGCCCTACTGCAACTGGATGCTGCTGTGCGTCCGACAATGTACCGATGCTGCACAGTTACATCGGTCGAGTTGCATGAATTACAACGAATACCGAACGTTATTCGTCTTGGCCGCGTGCGGCAGATCGGGTTGCGCTACATCGACCTTGACGATGCAACCATCTCCACGAGCCCTCATACCATCCATGTGGATTGCACTGCCGATGGTCTGGCCCGGAGACCCATTCGGCCAGTCTTTGAAGATGATCTTTTGACCCTGCAAACGGTGCGCACTTGCCAACAAGTTTTTAGCGCCGCGTTCATCGCTCATGTTGAGGCGACCTATGAAGACGAAGCCATTAAGAATGAACTATGCACCGTTGTGCCACATCCCGATGACACGTTGGACTGGGTGCGAACCACGATGGAAAATGCGCTCAACTCGATTAAGTGGAATGCCGATCCGGGACTTAAGACCTGGCTTTCTAATGCCCGGCTGGACGGCTTCGCTGGCAGGGGAGCACCCCGCCAAAGCGCCGGCCCTAGCGGCGATGATTTGTTGCGGCGGATCCGCGAAGTGACTCCCAGCGCACTCGAAAAACTCGCGGCCTATTTAGATGAAGGCAGAAAAGTCAACTGAGAAAAACACGTGTACGCCATTAGTGAGCAGCACCCGTATTCTCGTCTGCTAGAAGGAGGACTGTCCGAAGAATTACTTCTGCCCCAGCCGTCGAATGTGCTTGAGAGATACTCTCAGCTTCGTTATGTGACAGACCTTCTTTGCAAGGAATAAACAGCATTCCTGTGGGAGCCACTGCGCTTAGGTACACAGCATCATGACCTGCGCCGGAAACAATATCTACCGGCTGGTGACCCGCCGCAGAAGCGCTCTCACGAATTCTTGTGACGATCCGCTCATCAAACCTGATGGGTGGCGAGTACCAGATTTCCTCAACTAAGGCAGCCGGACTGAGAGTCTCAGCGGCATCAAGTAATTCGTTGCTCATTTGGCGTAGCTCATCGGCATCGGGATGGCGAAGGTCGACGGATAAATTGACGGAGCCCGCCACAGTGTTACGCGAACCCGGGGTGGAGGTAAGAACGCCAACGGTTGAGCGACCATCGGCGCGACGTTTCGCAATTTGGTTTACCGCGGTCACTAACTCAGCGGCACTCAACATGGCATCAGACCGCCGATCCATTGGCGTTGTGCCCGCGTGCGCCTCGGTGCCGTTGATCGACACGTCGTACCATCTGATGCCCTGAACACCAGTCACGACACCGATTGCGCGCTCTGAAGCTTCCAGGATGGGCCCCTGTTCTATGTGAGGCTCAAGGTAATAGCCGACGGGTCTACCACCGCAAAGTTGGGGGCCCGAATAGCCAATTCGTAGCAGTTCATCGCCGAGGGTGGTGCCATTTGGGTCCACAGCCCCTAAGCCACTTTCCAGTGAAAACGCACCACCAAATACACCCGATCCCAGCATTGCTGGTGGAAAGCGTGCGCCCTCCTCGTTAGTCCACGACACCACTTCAATTGGTGCAAGCGTTCGATAATCAGCCTCGTGCAGGACTCGTAGCACCTCTAAACCGACCATAACTCCGTAGGCGCCGTCAAATTTTCCACCCGTAGGTTGGGTGTCAAGATGGCTCCCGATAATCACGGGTTTTCGGTCAACCTCTGCCCCCTCGCGTCGGGCGAACAGGTTACCCATTTGATCTACATGCACGCTGCATCCGACTTCAGTCACCCACTCCACGAACTGGTCGCGTCCCAACTTATCTAGGTCTGTTAACGCAACCCGAGCGACACCACCGGCTTCTGTTGCACCGATCTCAGCGAGCTGGTGAAGGGTCCTCCAAAGGCGCTCTTCGTCAACGTGTAAGTCGTTCATGAATTCTTTTCATCAAAGTAACGGTCGGTCTGTGGGCGTCACCGGAGACATTAATGAAGTCGAACCTGTCAGTGAAGCATCAACGGCCGCAGCGCATGACCGGCCCTCGGCTATGGCCCAAACGATGAGGCTCTGTCCTCGTCCCATATCGCCGCACACCCACACGTTGTCTTTATTCGTTGCGAAATTATCGTCGCGAGCGACGTTCGCGCGTTCGTCTAGCTCGACGTCTAGCTGTTCGAGTAAACCGCCCTGTTCGGGACCAGTGAAACCCATTGCTAAAAAGACCAGATCAACCGCTAGTTCAAAATCTGTGCCCTCGACCTTTTTGAAACGACCATCCGTCATCTCCACTTCATGAGCTGCCAGCCCGCGTAAATTACCAACCTCATCACCGAGAAATTTGTCAGTATTGACCGAGTAAACCCGTTCTCCGCCCTCCTCGTGAGCTGCCGTGGTTTTGAATGTCATTGGGAATGTTGGCCAAGGATTGCCTACAGACCGCTCATCAGGGGGACAGGGCATAATTTCGAATTGGTGAACCGAAGTCGCGCCTTGCCTATGTGCTGTGCCTAGGCAATCGGCGCCGGTGTCGCCTCCTCCAATGATCACCACTTTCTTTCCGGCAGCTGAGATAGGCGCCTCTTCAACCGTGAAGTCGCCTTGCTGAGCGCGATTAGCCCAAGGAAGGTATTCCATTGCCTGATGAACTCCGGTGAGTTCTCTACCTTCGATCGGGAGATCTCGCCATTGGGTTGCACCACCGGCGAGTACAACAGCATCAAATTGTTCGCGAAGTTCACTGGCGCTTATATCGACACCAACGTTGACCCCCGTCCGAAATTCTGTCCCTTCCTGTTCCATCTGTTGGATTCTGCGATCGATGTGACGCTTTTCCATTTTGAATTCTGGAATGCCGTAACGAAGCAAACCACCAATTCGGTCGGCTCTTTCGAAAACGACAACTGTGTGACCTGCGCGTGTCAACTGTTGTGCAGCTGCCAGGCCGGCTGGCCCGCTGCCGACGACGGCGACAGACTTATCGGAGAGAACAGTCGGAAGAACTGGTTCCACCCACCCCATTTCAAAGGCATGATCGATAATTGTCACTTCAATTTGTTTTATAGCCACCGGATCTTGATTGATTCCGAGTACGCATGCACCCTCGCAGGGAGCCGGACAAAGTCGTCCGGTGAACTCGGGGAAATTGTTTGTGGCGTGCAGGCGATCGATTGCGTCTCGCCAGCGGTCCCGGTACACGAGGTCATTCCAATCCGGGATGATATTTCCGAGAGGGCATCCGTTGTTGCAAAATGGAATTCCACAGTCCATGCATCTGCTTGCTTGGTTCCGCAAACTGCCTTGGTCAAACCCCTCGTACACCTCATGCCAATCCAAGAGACGCACGGGAACAGGCCGCCGGGAAGGTGTTTCGCGGTCATGTTTTAGGAACCCTCGGATATCAGCCATGTCGAATTTGGTCCCTTTGCCCGCACAACGTTCTTGTCGCGAATTGGTTAACCGTCACCCATTGGAACATAGCGATCACCCCTTCGCCGCAGCCATCACGGCCTCTTCGACGTCTTGGCCGTGTTCCTCCGCCGTAGCGATGGCCTCCATGACACGTTTGTAGTCCTTGGGCATGACCTTCTTGAAATACCGCACCTGTTGGTGCCAACGATCGAGAATCGCCGAAGCGACTTCGGACCCCGTTTCGTCATGGTGACGACGAATGACGTCACGAAGAAAGTCGGCATCCTCGTCATCGAGAGAGGTCTCTAAGTCCACCATTTCGGTGTTCAAACTTCGATGAAATTCATCTTCGGGATCGTAGATGAACGCAACGCCTCCAGACATACCAGCTCCAAAGTTCCTGCCTGTCGGTCCCAGAACGACAACCTGGCCTCCAGTCATGTATTCACAAGCATGGTCCCCGACTCCCTCAACAACAGATGTTGCTCCGGAGTTACGAACGCAGAAGCGTTCCCCCACGGTCCCTCTTATAAAGACCTCGCCACTTGTTGCTCCGTAGAGGATCACGTTGCCGGCGATCACGTTTTCCTCTGCAACGAACTCGGGTGCTGAATCAATCGGCGGGCGAAGCACGATTCGTCCCCCTGAGAGGCCTTTGCCGAGATAGTCGTTCGCGTCTCCAGACAAGCGCAACGTAATTCCACTCGGAACGAAAGCACCAAAACTCTGACCTGCGGAACCGGTCATGAGCACTGTGATGGTGTCTTTTGGCAGTCCCTGGCCCCCATGAGCTTTAGTCACGTGGTGACCAAGGAGCGTGCCGACAGTGCGGTTCACATTGGAGACAGGGGATGTTATCTCTACCGGAGATCCACTTTCGATGGCCTCTTGGGCTTGTTCTATTAACTGCTGATCAAGGGCTTTTTGCAAGCCGTGCTCTTGTTGTTTGGAACAGAACCGGTCTTGTTCCCAGGGTGAAGTGGGTATATGGAGGATGGGACTGAGATCAAGACCATCAGCCTTCCAGTGATCGACAGCTCGATCGATGTCCAAGCAATCGACACGACCGATGGCTTCTTCAATCGAACGAAAGCCAAGCTCAGCAAGGTATTCACGGACCTCGTGGGCGATGTATTCAAAGAAGTTGACCACGAACTCTGCTTTGCCGGCGTAGCGAGAACGCAACTCCTTATTTTGGGTCGCGACTCCGACGGGACACGTGTCTAGATGGCAGACCCGCATCATTATGCATCCAGAGACAACTAGGGGAGCTGTCGCAAATCCGAACTCTTCGGCGCCTAGGAGCATGGCGACCATGACATCGCGACCGGTCTTAAGTTGACCGTCAGTCTGCACGACGATCCGGTCTCTCAACCCGTTGATAAGAAGAGTTTGTTGGGTCTCAGCTAATCCAAGTTCCCAAGGACCGCCCGCGTGTTTGAGCGACGTAAGTGGGGAGGCGCCTGTTCCGCCATCATGCCCCGAGATAAGGACAACATCTGCTTTTGCTTTGGATACCCCGGCGGCAACAGTACCTACGCCTACCTCGGCAACAAGTTTGACGTGGATACGAGCCTCAGGATTCGAATTCTTGAGATCGTGTATCAGTTGTTTGAGGTCTTCGATTGAGTAAATGTCGTGATGCGGAGGAGGAGAGATCAATCCAACTCCAGGCGTGGAATGGCGGGTCTTAGCGATCCACGGCCAGACCTTTGGGCCTGGGAGCTGGCCGCCTTCGCCCGGTTTCGCACCTTGGGCCATTTTGATCTGGATGTCGTCGGAGTTCACCAGGTACTCCGAGGTGACCCCAAAGCGGCCAGACGCCACCTGTTTAATCGCTGATCGTCGGGAGTCACCGTTGCTATCTGGGATAAAGCGCTCCGGGTCTTCGCCTCCCTCGCCAGTATTTGATTTACCCCCCAGACGGTTCATTGCTATGGCCAGAGTTTCATGCGCTTCAGCGGAAATGGAGCCATAGCTCATCGCACCCGTGGAGAAACGCTTCACTATTTCGCTAACAGGTTCAACTTCGTCAAGCGCTATAGAGCCAGTTTTGGAGGGAGTGAGGTTGAAGAGTCCGCGGATCGTGGCTAGTTGTTCGGAATGGTCGTTGACCAGCTTCGTATATTCCTTGAAGACCTCGTATTGGCCGGTTTGTGTGGCGTGCTGCAGCTTGTACACGGTTTCTGGATTGAACAGGTGATATTCGCCCTCGCGTCTCCATTGGTACTCTCCCCCTGACCACAGATCTCGATGCGCCATTTCTTCGGGGTTTTTTAAGTAGGCAAAGCGGTGACGAAGAGCGACCTCTTCGGCAATGATGTCGAGCCCGATTCCTCCGAGTTTCGACGCCGTACCCGTGAAGTAATCATCAATTACTTGGTTAGACAGCCCAACGCATTCAAAAACCTGCGCTCCCGTATAGCTGGCCACGGTGGAGATGCCCATTTTGGACATAATCTTGAGGACGCCTTTTGAACAGGCCTTGATGTAGTTGCGAACGGCGGTCTTTGCGCCAACTTCGTTGATGACTCCCTGCTCGACGAAATCCTCAATGGATTCGATAGCGAGATACGGATTGATTGCGCCGGCGCCATAGCCGAGAAGTAGGGCCATGTGATGGACCTCTCGAGCATCGCCGCATTCGACGATGAGGCCGACCTTGGTGCGAGTCCGTTCCCTCACTAAATGGTGGTGGACTGCACCGGTCAACAGAAGTGAAGGAATGGGGGCGTTTTGCTCATTGCTGTATCGATCCGATAAGACAATAATTTTGGCGCCGTTGGCTATTGCGTCAGAAACCTTGGTCCTGATGTCTTCTATGGCACTACGCATGCCATCGCCACCTTCGGCGATTGGGTAAAGGCCGTCTATAGCGAAGGATTTGAACTGGGGGTAATCGCCGCTCTCGTTGAGGTACAGGATTTTGGCAAGGTCTTCGTTGGAAAGTACAGGGTGGGGAACCACGATTTGCTTACACGATTCTGGACCTGGTTCAAGCAAGTTGCTTTCTGGTCCCAAAAACGAGGAGGTCGACGTCACCAGTTCTTCGCGGATCGCGTCAAGAGGGGGGTTCGTGACTTGTGCGAACAATTGGGAGAAGTAGTCAAATATCAAACGTGATCGTTTGGAAAGCACAGCAATAGGAGTGTCGGTGCCCATGGAGCCGATCGGTTCGGCTGCAGTGCGAGCCATTGGTGCCAGGAGAATTCTGAGTTCCTCCTCAGTGAAACCAAAGGTGCGTTGCCTCTTTACGACGGATGAATGTTGTGGCGTCAGTAGGTAACGGTGCGGAAGGTCATCCAAATGTACGAGTCCGTCTTGGAGCCACTCTCCGTACGGCTCAGCATCGGCGAGCGTTTGCTTAATTTCCTCATCGCCGACGATTCTTCCTGCAGCAGTATCAACAAGAAACATTTTGCCGGGCTGAAGTCGCCCTTTCTGAATCACTGTGCTTTGGTCAAGATCGAGCACCCCGACCTCGGATGCCATGACTACGAGGCCTTCCTCGGTCACCCAAAAACGGGATGGTCGAAGCCCGTTTCGGTCAAGGACGGCGCCGATAACGGTCCCGTCAGTGAAAGCAATTGACGCCGGTCCATCCCAGGGTTCAATCAAAGACGCATGAAATTCGTAAAAATCACGCTTCCACTGGGGTAGGCGCTCGTGGTTCTCCCACGCTTCGGGCACCATCATGAGCACCGCGTGAGGGAGACTGCGCCCGCCAAGTTGGATCAATTCGAGCGCTTCGTCGAAGCTGGCAGTATCGGACGCGTCGGGTGTCATTATCGGAAGAGCGCGCCCCAAAGATTCACCGAAGGCATCAGTGGCTAGTGTCCCTTCCCTGGCGTGCATCCAGTTTCGATTCCCCATCACAGTGTTAATTTCGCCGTTGTGAGCGATCAGTCGATAAGGGTGAGCTAGAGGCCAAGAGGGAAAGGTGTTTGTGCTGAATCGGGAGTGGACTAGCGCGAGTGCACTCGTCAATCTTTCGTCCGTGAGATCAGGAAAGAAAACTGGGAGTTGATCGCATGTCAGCATTCCCTTGTAAACGAACGTGCGAGACGAAAGCGAAGGGAAATATACCGAAGGCTGAATTTCGTGTTCGATGCGTTTGCGTAGAACAAAGGTCATGCGCTCGAGTTCTAAGCCCGCGACTGGTTCGTCTTTCGGGCCCGCGATAAAGAGGATTCGAAAATCTGGCATAGCGTCAGTGGCGAATGTTCCTAACGAGGAGCTGACCGTCGGGACGTTTCTCCAGCCGATAGTTCGGAGTCCCTCCTCTTGCACCAACGATTCGATCGATGACACTGCAGCGTCGGGGTCTTCGGGAGGGAGAAAAGCCATACCGGCTGCGTAGCAGCCCGCATCGGGAAGGTCGAGATCGGATACTTGGCGGAAAAAAGAGTCGGGAAGCTGAATAAGAATTCCTGCTCCGTCTCCGACGTTTTCTTCGGCTCCTGTGGCACCACGGTGGTCTAATTTGTACAAGCAGGCGAGACCGCGTTCCACCATTTCGTGCGTAGCGCGACCGTGCATGTCGACCACGAATGCCACACCGCAAGCGTCATGCTCATATCTGGGGTCGTAGAGACCTTGAGCTGCGGGTAGCCCTCGTTGATTTAGGGAAATTTCATGCATTGGTGACGTCCGGGAGTTTCGAGCGTTCGATCGACTATTGGCGCTGAAGGGACGTCGTTGGCCCAAGCAGAACGACTCTAAGAGTACTCAACGCGCCGGCCATCACAACCCTCGAGGCAACTAACTACCGATTTCCGACTCAATGAGTGCGAGGTTTGCCCTGTAGGAGCATCGCAGCGACGAGCAGGCTACACACCGTCATCCAGACCGTGGGCGACTGACTGTCGGAAAGGTCAGCAGCGACCCCTGCAGCGATTGGCCCGGCAGCGCCTGCCAATGCAAAAACCGAATGTTGAAGGCCCATCAACAATCCGAGGTCTTCAGGTTCAAAAGTGTTCTGTGCATGAATTGCTTGAAGCGGAGTAGAGGCCCCCAAGCTGGCACCCACTAATGCGCCGTACACGATTCCCAGTCCGATGTTTCCGCCCAAAACAAACAGCGAGCCTGAAGCCGCCATCAGGTACCCGATCCGTAACGCGCGAGCCGCCTCTTGTCTGGCTAGGGCTGCGATAACACCCACCCGTCCAAATAGTTGACAAAAGCCGCGGAACCCGGCGACGGCGGCCGCGGTGCTTAACGTAAGGCCTTGATCGATCATGATTGGGACTTGGTATACGAGCAGGGTGCTAAATGAGAAGCCAGCGAATGCGTATGCCAACAACATTCTCCGAACCGCTGGCCGACCTATCGCAGTTTTTAGGGCTTTAAGGGCCTTAGGTGAGGGTCCTCCGGTCTGTTCTGAAGCTCCGTTACGGGCAAAATATGCTGCTTGGAGTGCTCCGACAAATGCCAACACAGCAAATACTCGAACTGTGACTCGCCACCCGGCGGAGTTGATCAGCAGAGCGCCTACCGGAAGGTAGATCGGACTGCAAAATGCTCCGATTACTGTCAATACGGTGATGGATTTGGCGGGAGTGGAGGGCCCCACACGACCTGCTATGGCGGTCGACACGTGGTAGAAGCCTGTGGCCGCCATTATTCCAAGAGAGCTTGAAATAAGGATCGCAAATAACGCTTGAGAGTTTGTCCAACTTCCTGCGAACAGAAGTAGTGAGGCGAGTCCTTGGATGTTGAAAAGAAGCTTGCCGCCCCAACGGTCAAGTAGTCGCCCAGCGATCGAAGCACCAAATCCAGTCAAGAGTTGGGCGACAGCGAAAACAGCTCCCAAAAATGTTAACGACCATCCGAGTTCATTGTGAATGGGATCTATAAGTATGCCAAAGGCGTAAAAAGCTGCGCCGTAACACGTGCATGTCATCACGCCGAGGGAAATGACAGGACTCCAACCTCGGGTTAATCCTGTCGTCTTCGCCACCTCGCCACCTTACGTCTGCCTCATGGAAGACCGCTGACAGCACCGGACCCAATGCATAATTATTCATTAGAATGAATAATTATGCATTAATGACTGTGGGCTGTACCCTTAGCTGGATGTCCAGCAACGCAACACTTCGTGTCGGCATCGTGGGTGCCTCGGGCTATACGGGTGCCGAACTCATGAGGTTAATAGCCAGCCATCCCAACATGTCGCTTACGGTCGCCACTGGAGACACACAAGCAGGTACCAGCATTCGCTCCCTGTACCCCAGTTTGGCTTCGGACTTTGGCGAAATGGTGTATTCCGCCTACGATCCGTCGGATTTTCTGGGATTAGACGCGGTTTTCTTGGGGTTGCCGCATATGGCGAGTCAGCCGGTGGTTGGGGATTTATTTAAAGAGGTTGGTTGCATTCTTGACCTTGGATCAGACTTCCGACTCAAGGACCCCGCGCTATACCCCCAGTGGTACGGGGCCGAACACACCATGCCCGAATTATTGGCTGAGTTCGTCTACGGCTTGCCTGAGTTGTATCGAAAGGATCTCAAAGGCGCCCGTGCAATAGCGGTGCCTGGTTGCTATCCGACGTCAGCATCGTTAGCGCTGAGTCCGTTTGTTCGCGCTAAGAAGATTGAGACAACGGGAGTAATTGTGGACGCAGCGTCAGGGGTGAGCGGCGCGGGTAGAGGGCTAAAGCCGACCACGTCATTCGCGGCCGTAGATGAGAACTTCACCGCCTATGGCTTGCTAACTCACCGGCATACACCCGAAATCGAACAGGTAACAGGATGCGAGATTCTGTTCACCCCCCATCTTGCGCCCATGGTTCGCGGCATCCTCGCGACTTGCTACGCGCGGCCCAGCGACCCCTCTTTCTCAACCGCTCAAGCGCTCGAATTGTTAGCGCAAACCTATGAGGACGAACCATTCGTTGTTGTCGACGAAGCATCACCGTCGACTAAAGCAACTCTGGGCGCAAACACGGTGCACATGACCGCTCGAGTCGACGAACGAACAGGATGGCTTCTTACCATTAGCGCACTTGACAATTTAGTCAAGGGCGCCGCTGGTGGTGCCATCCAATGCGCCAACATTGCTTTAGGGCTTGACGAGACTGCTGGTTTACCGACCAGTGGCTTGATGCCCTGATCGGAGAAACCCAATGGACGACAACACTCCACCGCTTCGACTAGTAGAACCTGACGAAACCCCTGTAGAACGAGATACCAACTTGATGGAGCCTCGCTCAGTGGGGGACCATTTACACAACGCGGAGCTTTTAGTAGAGATATTGCCTTACATCCAACGCTGGCAGGGCAAGGTCGTTGTCATCAAATACGGCGGAAGTGCTATGACCGACGGCGCGCTGGGTAGACGTTTCGCCGAAGATGTTGTGCTCATGCACCAAGTAGGGATCTTGCCGCTCGTGGTCCATGGAGGTGGCCCTCAAATAGGTGAATTAATGCAACGGCTAGGAAAGGAACCAGAATTTCGTGACGGCCTGAGAGTCACTGACGCCGAGACCCTTGACATCGCCCGAATGGTTCTCGTTGGCAAAGTCAACCGAGACATCGTTGGATCAATCAATATCCACGGGCCGTTAGCTGTTGGAGTCAGTGGTGAGGATGGTGGACTTATTACCGCGGCCGCTCGCAACCCGGAACTCGGCTTCGTTGGTGACGTCGATTCCGTCGATCCGACACTACTTACTAAGCTTTTCGCTGAAGGTCTTATTCCCGTAATGTCCACCATCGGAACTGACGCCTCAGGTCAGGCGTACAACATAAACGCGGACACTGTTGCGGGCGCCGTAGCTGAGGCGATAGGCGCTGAAAAGGTGGTGTACCTCACCGACGTCGAAGGTCTCTACGAAGATTTAGACAACAAAGATTCGCTCATCGGCGAAATCAGCGCAGATGAGCTTCAGACCAAGCTCGAATCTGGACAAATCACCGATGGGATGATCCCCAAAATCGAGGCGTGTGTCCACGCAGTAAACAACGGCGTCACTAGCGCTCACCTGCTCGACGGAAGAATTCCCCATGTAGCTCTGCTCGAAATTTTCACCGACGCAGGCATCGGGACAATGATTACCGACTGAATTCTGACCCAAGAATCCCAACTAACCAGGACATTTTTCCAATGAATAGATCAACAATCGCAGCTGAAGATCCAGAGGCCTACCCACTTATGCCGACGTACGGGCAACCCCCCGTGCAGTTCGTCAGGGGTTCAGGCACAGAGCTTTATGACCGCGACGGCAAAAGGTATCTTGATTTTCTTTCCGGCTTAGCAGTGACGTCTATTGGCCATTCACATCCGGCGGTAGCTGAAGCTCTCGCCGAACAAGCACGGACTCTTCTGCATGTTTCGAACTTGTATGAAACCGTGCCGGGTTTAGAAGTCGCGGCGACGATCGACAGACTTCAAGGCGGAGGTGGACAGGTCTTTTTCTGTAATAGCGGAGCCGAATCCCTAGAAGGAGCCATCAAGCTTGCCCGAAAAAACGGTGGCCGGGGAAAGCATGTAGTCGTCAGCGCTCTTAGGTCATTCCACGGAAGAACCCTTGCCACTCTTCATGCCACTGGACAAATCGAAAAACATGAGACATTCCAACCTTTGCCCGAAGGTTTCAGACACGTCCCATATAACGATTTCGATGCTTTAGAAGCGATGATCGATCCTTCTTGCGCTGCTGTGTTGCTGGAAGTTGTCCAGGGAGAAGGGGGGGTAAATGTCGCAGACGGTCAGTACCTGAAGCAGGTTCGTCAATTGTGCGACGAGCGAGACATGCTGCTGATGTTCGACGAGGTCCAGACAGGGTTCGCCCGTACAGGGGAGTGGTTCGCGTGGCAACACCACTTCGATTCGACCAGTGAGACCCGACCAGACGTCGTCACAATGGCAAAAGCACTAGGAAATGGAGTTCCCATCGGTGCCATCTGGGCGAAGCGAGAAGTTGCTGCGGCCTTCGAGCCCGGTGATCACGCAACAACCTACGGAGGTCAACCTCTTGCGACGTCAGCGGCTCGCGCAGTCCTTCGAGTCATGGAAGCCATTGATGCCCCCAGCCGTGCGCGTGCGGTCGGCGATGACCTGATGGGCAGGCTATTGGAAGTCCCCAATGTCATCGACACGCGAGGTCTCGGACTTCTTATCGCTGCTGAAATTGATACCGAGGTAGTAGGTATGACTGGGCCTGAAATCGCGCTCTCATGCTTAGACGCGGGTCTAGTGGTCAATGGGATAACCCCGACAGCGATTCGTCTCACGCCACCGTTGACTGTTTCCTCTGAAGAGATCGATGAAGCACTGGAAATCTTGTCGGCTGTTCTTGGAGGAAGCTGATGCGGCATTTTCTTGAGGTTGACGACCTCAGCGTCGATGAACTTCGGCGAGTTCTTCAACTCTCGGGAGACTTGGCTACGCCCAAGGTGCTCAAGGGTCAAGGAGTGGCGCTGATATTTGAAAAACCATCAGGTAGAACTCGCAATTCGATGGAAATGGCGATTGTCCAACTCGGTGGCCATCCCATGTACATCAAACCCGAAGAACTAGGCATTGATAGTCGCGAAACAGCGGAAGATGTGGTTCGCGTCATGGCTGGATATCACGCCGTGTTAGCAGCGCGGGTCTTTGATCACGATCGTCTTGAACGCATGGCCGCTACCGACGCCATGCCCATCATCAATTTACTTTCTGATGTAGCGCATCCGATGCAAGCCCTAGCGGATTTACTCACAATCGAACAAGAAATTGGCCTTGCCGATGTCGGTCGAGTCGCCTACGTGGGAGATGCGAACAACGTCTGGCGCTCTCTGGCTATTGGTTGCTCGATGCTCGGGATTGACACCGCGGTCGCGTCTCCACCTGGCCATGGTCCTACTGCAATGGATACCGACCATGTCTTAGCGTCTGGAGGTTCGTTATTGGTGACCTCTGATCCACGAGAGGCGGTAAATGGCGCCGATGTGATTTATACCGATGTGTGGACATCGATGGGGCAAGAAAGCCAGAAGGAAGAAAGGGTAGACGCGTTCGAAAGATTCAGGGTTGATTCGACGCTGATGGGTGATGCAAGTGAGCGAGGGATTTTTATGCACTGTCTTCCCGCTCATCGTGGTGAAGAAGTCACGGATGAAGTAATGGAAAGCGAGCGAAGCAAGGTGTTCCTTCAGGCACACAATCGCATGCACAGCGCTCGTGGCCTGCTTTCGTGGCTGGTTGGGGAGGCGATGGAAGGATGACTAGTAAATCTCAGCGACAACACTTGATTGAGCGGCTTTTGGCGGAACGTTCCGTCGGTGACCACAGCGAACTGGTGGAGCTTCTGGCTGTGGAAGGAGTGGAAGCATCGCAGGCAAGTGTAAGCCGAGACCTTGACGAACTCGGCGCAGTGAAACTTCGAGCAGGGGGCCACACGGTCTATGCCATACCCGAGATAGCGACCCAAAGGGCTATTCCCATTGAAGCTCTTCGGCGAGTCTGCGGTGATTGGGTTGTAGGCGCTGAACATTCTGACAATCTGGTGGTTCTGACCACTCCTCCAGGCTCCGCTCATGTTGTCGCATCAGCGATCGACCGCAGCGACACCACCGATGTCATTGGTACCGTCGCGGGCGACGACACCATTCTTGTGATTGCTGCTCGACACACGAGCGGCGAGGCAGTGGCCAAACATTTCCGTGATTTAGCAGGGCTTTGAGGCCCGTTAATTCGAACCGACTTCATCAAACTTTCTGACAGGACTTACTTATGGCGGATGGCAACACCCTTTGGCACGGTCGCTTTGTTGGCGGCCCCAGCGAGGCTCTTCGGGCCCTTAACGACTCCCTGCCTTTCGATCAGCGCATGTTTCGAGAAGACATCGCGGGTTCTAGGGCACACGTTCGGATGCTCCAGGCGGTTGGGCTTCTAGACAACGCAGAACTTTCCGAGATTCTTGACGCGCTCGACACGGTTGAGGAGGAGATGGAACAAGAAACGTTCGATTGGGCGGAATCTGACGAAGATATCCACACTGCCGTCGAACGGCGTGCGACAGAACTAACTCCCGCTGCCGCAAAAATGCACACTGGCCGAAGTCGAAATGATCAGGTAGCCAATGATGTTCGTCTCGTCGCAATAGGCGAAATCGATTCACTCAAAACAGTGCTTGCGTCACTTATCAAAGCGCTACTAGACCGAGCGGAAGAGGCCCTCGAACAAGAGATCTATCTCCCGGGTTACACCCATTTACAACGAGCCCAACCCGTCGATCTTGCACACCACCTAGCTGCCTATTGTTGGATGTTTCTAAGAGACATAGACCGACTGAGCGATGCGCGTAGACGAGCGGATGTTTCGGTGTTAGGGGCCGGTGCATTAGCAGGTTCTTCTCTACCGATCGACCCACAAATGGTTGCCGACGAGCTCGGTTTCTCAAAACTATTCGCTAATTCTCTTGATGCAGTTTCAGACCGGGACTTTGTCGCAGATTTGCTCTACTCGTTAAGCGCAGTCGGAGTACACATGTCGAGAATGGGCGAAGAGCTGTGTTTGTGGGCCTCCAGCGAGTTCAATTTCATTGAACTTGACGACGCATTTTCGACTGGCTCTTCGATGATGCCGCAGAAGAAAAACCCAGATATTGCTGAGCTAGCTCGAGGCAAAGCTGGTCGGCTCATCGGGAATCTGACCGGTTTTCTAACGACCCAAAAAGGCCTTCCGCTTACCTACAATAAAGACCTGCAAGAAGACAAAGAACCGTTGTTCGATAGTTGCGACACGGTACGGCTAACACTTCTAGCTCTAACCGGCATGATCAACACGCTTCGTTTCAACATCGAGTCGATGCAATCCAGCGCTGATTCGCCATATGCAGCCGCGACCGACCTCGCCGATTTTCTTGTGGAGCGAGGAGTGGCCTTTCGGCAGGCCCACGCCACCATCGCGAGTTTGGTCCGCCAATCTCTAGCCGATGGAACCGAATTCACTGAACTAGTGGAGGCGCATAGCGATTTAGGCCCGGAAGCTGCCGAGCTTCTTCAGCCCGGGATTGGTCGAAACCGAAGAAATAGCCACGGCGGCAGTGGGGCTATTGCCGTTGCGGCGCAACTCAGTAACTTGCGTGAATTAGCGGACGCCTTGCCGTGACCCACGACGGCGCTCATTGGTGCAGCGCTAAAGACCAAACCATCGCTCCCGACCACCGCTTAGCGGCAGCTGTAGCAACCGTTGAAAACTTCATACCGAAAGAAGATAGCCAGAGGCGAGCGCAACAGACCGTCCTCGATTTTGCGGCAAAGCATCAAGACGCTCTGCATCGCTCGTGCCTAGATGGTCACTTCACCGGTTCAAGTTGGGTTGTTGATCACAGTGGCAGTTCGGGGCTTGTCTTATTACATACGAAGGTTGATAGATGGCTACAGCCTGGAGGCCATGCAGATGGCAATGGTTGCCTGGGATCAGTCGCTCTTCGTGAGGCGGCGGAGGAAACAGGAATAGCTGATCTCGAAATATGGACTGACCCCATCGATATTGACGTTCATCTTTTTATCAATCGATCGGCATCGGAACCTTCGCATTTACATTTAGATATTCGATATCTCGTCAAAGCTCCACCAAAAGCAGTAGTCCGCGGCAATGAAGAATCCCAGGCACTTAGATGGATCAAGAAAACGGACCTAACAGATTCCGAACTCTCTCTTGACGAAAGCACTCAAAGACTCGGCCATTGCGGTTTCGCGCTGGCTGAACAGGTCTTGGCTTGACGCTCATGTAGGTTCAATATGATGCGCTTTGTGGTGACTCAGCTAGAAAATTTGTTGTTGCTAGCAATGGGGTTCGCCCTCGGCTGGTACCTAGTCGCGTCGCTGCCTGGTCAGATAACCGTCGCTTCTTGTCCTCGTTGGCTGCCAGCAGTCGCTCTAGCAACCGTGCTCCTGGCACTTGGTGGACGGTTTGTTTTCGATGGCACATTCCAGGCCTTGGGAATTGGGCTTATGTTGTCCAGTTCAGCTGCTGCAACGCTCCTGATCTATGAGGTGATTCGCTGAATATTGCCGATAGATTCTGATCGTGCGCTCAGGCCCTGTCGTATGGATTTTGCTGGTCGTTGCAGCTGTTGTTGTTCTCTACGGAATTGCCTCTGTGTTTGCTGTTCCGCGCCTTGCGTGGACTGAGCTAAGTCGACGCAGAAGTAATTGGATCTGGCTGATGCTGCTCTTTGGGCCATTGGCAGTGCTGCTCTTTTTTGGCACCGTAAGACAACACCTCGTGCACCCCGAACGTTACGAAGTTATCGACGGTGTGGCCGAAGCGGATCAATAACTCATAAAAGTTCTTCACCCTTGACCTCGTGTCTTGGCACACTGTCGGTGTGGACATTCTTTCTGATCTCGAGGCCCGCGGGCTCATCCATGACACGACTGACCGCGACGCCTTGGCCGCTCAGCTCGATAAAGGACCGATTGTCCTTTACTGCGGCTTTGACCCAACGGCGGACAGTCTCCATGTCGGAAACCTCATTGGGCTGTTGACTCTCCGGCGATTTCAACTCGCCGGCCATCGCCCAATCAGCCTCGCGGGTGGTGCCACCGGCATGGTGGGAGACCCCAGCGGCAAAAGCGCCGAAAGAAACCTCCTGGACGATGAAGGTCTCGCCCATAATTTGACTGGGATTCTTCCCCAGCTACGTCAGTTTCTGGATTTTGAAGGAGACGCTCAAGCGAAGCTGCTCGACAACCGAGCGTGGACGGTAGGCATCGGAGTTTTGGACTTTCTTCGCGATGTAGGCAAGCACGTGACTGTGAACCAGATGATGGCAAAAGAGTCTGTTCGTAATCGCATGGCCGAAGGAGACGGTATTTCCTACACGGAGTTCAGCTACATGCTGTTGCAAGGGTATGACTACTTGTGGCTCGCAGAAAATGAACATTGCGAGTTACAGGTCGGCGGCTCAGACCAATGGGGCAACATTGTGCTGGGTGTTGACCTGATACGCAGAAAGCTTGGCCGGTCAGCCCATGCTTTGACCTGGCCGCTTCTTACTAAGCCCGATGGATCTAAATACGGCAAAACAGCGGGCGGTGAAACTATTTGGCTTAGCGCGGAAAAGATGAGCCCTTATCGCTTTTATCAAGCGTGGATAGGGGTAGACGATTCCGAGGTGCGCAAACTACTTCTCCAACTCACGTTCTTATCTCCTGAAGAAGTCGAAGAAGTGGTTACTCAACATGAAAGTGAGCCCCATCTTCGATTGGGCCAACGAAGGCTAGCTAGCGAGCTGACAGCGGTAGTTCATGGAGAATCCGCTGCGATGACCGCTATTGAGGCGTCGGAAGTGTTGTTCGAACTCGGCGCTGACCTCACCTCAGTCTCGGAGTCGGCGTTGGAGTTTGTGAGCGGAGAGATTCCCTCGACTCGGCGTTCAAAGCTCAACAACGGAATTGTTGATTTACTGGTAGAAACCCAGCTGTCACAGAGTCGTAAAGAAGCGAAACGGGCTATTTCCGAGGGTGGGGTTTACCTCAACGGCGATCGAGTGACCGATGCCGAGCTGTCACCGACAAGTGAAGATCTGCTCCATGGCAAATATCTGCTTCTGAGGCGAGGCAAGAAACTCTGGCATTTACTGGTTGTGGGCTGAGAACTGACAAGGTGTCAAATATCCCTAATTTCTAGGGTTAAAGGTTGTTTCGACCCCATCGCCGCCTGTAGGGTAGCCATTCGCCTCTTAGCGCTGGTCAAACAACGTTGAGGGGATTCGGTACCTCCGTTCTAACCCCTTTCAAAAGGGGCTGAGCGTGTGCCGGCATGCTGCCGCTATTCGTAGTCGCAGCGCTCCTTGACAACAGAACAGAGGACGATAAACGCCAGTGCGGGCGATCGGCTGTCACTTCGGTGACCGCTGGTCGAACCACACAATCGTGTCAGGTCACTCATGATCATGACACATCATTCGCAGCGTCGTTGATTGGCTCGCCAAGCAATGATGCTGCATCAATACCCGCAGCGTTGTTGATTGGCTCGCCAAGCAATGATGCTGCATCAATTCCAGCCAGCTGCTGCGTTTGGGGGTAATTCCACCCCTTTGAAGCGTAGTAGGGGCTTTCCGATCGTGTCAGGCAGGCCTTTGGTCAGCCTGGCGAGATCTTGACGGAGAGTTTGATCCTGGCTCAGGACGAACGCTGGCGGCGTGCTTAATACATGCAAGTCGAACGATCCCGGGACTTCGGTCCCAATGGGAGAGTGGCGAACGGGTGCGTAACACGTGAGAAACCTATCCCGGAGATGGGAATAGCCCAGGGAAACCTGGATTAATGCCCAATACCCTGAGAGCGCCGCATGGCGCATTCAGGAAAGGTTCCGGCGCTTTGGGAGGGTCTCGCGGCCTATCAGCTTGTTGGTGAGGTAAAGGCTCACCAAGGCATCGACGGGTAGCTGGTCTGAGAGGACGATCAGCCACACTGGGACTGAGACACGGCCCAGACTCCTACGGGAGGCAGCAGTAGGGAATCTTGCGCAATGGGCGAAAGCCTGACGCAGCAACGCCGCGTGGGGGATGAAGGCCTTCGGGTCGTAAACCCCTTTCAGCAGGGACGAAATTGACGGTACCTGCAGAAGAAGCGCCGGCCAACTACGTGCCAGCAGCCGCGGTAATACGTAGGGCGCAAGCGTTGTCCGGATTTATTGGGCGTAAAGGGCTCGTAGGCGGTTCGGTAAGTCGGGTGTGAAAACTCAGGGCTCAACCCTGAGACGCCACTCGATACTGCCATGACTAGAGTCCGGTAGAGGAGTGCGGAATTCCTGGTGTAGCGGTGAAATGCGCAGATATCAGGAGGAACACCGACAGCGAAGGCAGCACTCTGGGCCGGT
>DUBN01000010.1 GCA_012960315.1 Acidimicrobiia bacterium | reverse complement strand
CCGTGCAGCGGTTGCGGGACAAGGGAGTCGAAGTAACGCGCATCATTAATCACGATGACAGCGAAACCACGGTTAGCGATGGAATGCATGATGGTGTGTGGATTCGTTCAGCATATTTTCGTGACCCAGACGGCATCCTTTTGGAATTTGCTTGCTGGCTTCGAGACCTGACCCCTGACGATGTCTCACACGCTCCAGCAGATGTCACAGGTAGGCGCGTGGTCAACTCGGCGCCCTAACATTTGAGCGAACTCCAGCGGCCACTCAGTTGAAGCGCTATCTCCAAGCGTGACGATCTCTACCGAAGATTCTTGGGCGTCAGATTCTCTGGGATCTGTTGCCCGGCATCCTCGTACGCTTTTCGGATGGCCTTCATAACGGGCTCAGCGAAAGACCGTTTGTTTTCCACGACAGAATCGTAGGAGCGTTGCAGAGGTTCAAGCATTCCGTTGAACTGGGGAATCACTTGACGAGCTATCAGTTCGTAGCTTCGGAGAGTGTCTTGATGGTTGGCCCAGTCATTTCCAAGAACTAGGAATCCTCCGAAGCCGCCGGTGGAGGTCTGAAGCCGGTGGAGGGCGTCAATCATGTCGTCGGGTGTTCCCACGATTGATGCGTCGTCTTCGATTTCTTGTTCAAGGGTGTGATCGTTGCGTAGTCCGGCAACCTTCCGAAAATATTGTTCTCGTTCGCGTTCTCGACCCTCGCGTACTTGACTCATTGCCTCTTGCCGAGATTGTGCAAGATGAGCACGAATAACTAGACGCCACTCCCCTCGGTCCATCGTCTTGTCCTCTGATTGTGCTGCTGTTTCTGCTAGCGCCCACTGGGCAGCGAGGTCTTTTTTTCCGCCAATAAGTCCGGCGCCGAGAGAAAGGACGCCTACGCCATAGTGGCCAGCGCAAACCATGCCAGCAGGTGATGTAGTGCTGGCGACGGCGATAGGCATGGACCCATTTAATGGAAGCAGTTGGAGCTGGGCGGAGTGCAGTTCGAACCAGTCGCTGCTGTGGGTCACGCTTTCCCCGTTGAGTAGGCGGATAATCACACCGAGAGCTTCTTCCATGCGGCCCCGCTGAGTGACCGGTTCAATCCCCATCATTGAAGCGTCGGAGACAAGGGCTCCGGGCCCCACCCCTAACATGGCTCGACCTCGGGTCAGGTAATCGAGTTGAACAAATCGGTCTGCAACCATGAGTGGGTGGTGGTAGGGAAGAGATACCACTCCTGATCCGAGCCTGATGCGAGTTGTGCGTTCACCCGCGACGGCGAGGAAAACTGCCGGGTCACTCACGGTCTCCCATGCAGCTGAATGATGTTCGCCGATCCAGGCTTCGTCGAACCCAAGCTCATCGCAGTAGCGGATGATTTCGAGGTCGCGTTCCATGCTCAAAAGAGGGTTCTCGCCGAGCGGGTGGTAGGGAGCGAGGAAGGTGCCGAAGGTAAGTGACGTGGCCATCTAATGCCCTCCCGGTTCGAGTGAAAGAAGTCTAGGGTCATCTCATGGGCCATGAGGGTGGGAAACCTTTACTTCAATTGGAATCCTTTGACCCTTCAACGTTCCTGACATTGTCGGTCGACATTGATGAGGAGACAGGCATCGCCGTTGTGATGCTTGATCGCCCAGATCAAGGCAACGCTGTTGACGACCGGATGCATTCCGAGCTCTGCGCGCTCTTTCAAATTGCTCAAAGCGACGAGCGAGTCACGGCGTTGGTTCTCACAGGTTCGGGTCGGGTCTTTAGTGTCGGCGGGGACAGCAACCCAGACCGTCCTTATGTCACATATACGGGTCTGTCATCCATTGAAGAAGCAGGATTGATTATTGACGGCGTCATTGACTTAGAAGTGCCGTTCATCTGTGCTGTGAACGGCCACGCTATTGGACTCGGTGCGACCATCGCGTCACTCGCCGATGTTTCATTTGTCGTTCCAGGGGTGAAGTTCGGTGACCCGCACGTGCAAGCGGGGTTGCCTGCAGGCAACGGCAGCGCGTTGATTTGGCCACTTCTTGTAGGCGTGAACAAGGCGAAAAAACTGCTGATGACAGGCGATCTGATCACATCTGAAAGCGCTGTATCACTGGGGTTGTTGTCAGAAGTCGTAGCTCACGGCGAGGCTCTTGAGGCAGCGCTTGAACTCGCCCGAACGTTAGTGGCCTTACCTCCCCAGGCTGTTAGGGGAACGAAAGCAACAATTCATTTGATGCTGCGTGCCGCAGCGGATCTTCTCATGGAGTTCTCGTTGAACGCCGAAGAAGCGGCTATGAAACACCCCGATTTCGCCAGGGCATTAGCCGCTATCCAACGACCGAGTGACTGATCAGACCGCTTGATACTTGAGATTGATCGGCCGCTGGTACGTCATGCCAACGGCACCATCATTTGAGGTCAGTACGCTCCGTCAGCTCGAAGCTGTTCGATGTCTTCCCAGGTAAAGCCAACTTCAAGCAACACCTCTTCGGTGTGTTGTCCAAGGGTGGGCGCCACCACAGCTATTTCAGCGGGTGTGGCACTCATTCGAATTGGATTGCCGACGACGCTAATCGCACCATACTCCGGGTGTTCAACCTCCACCACGTAGCCATTTACCAAGTTGGTCTCGTCGATGACTACTTCGTCGTAGGTCTTTACCCGACCGTATCGCTGACCCCACTCCTGCAGTCGGTCTTCCCACTCATCGGTGGTTTTAGTTGGGAAAATTTCGTCAAGGACTCCTCGAAGAATCTGCATGTTCTCCGGCTCCAGTACCAAAGTCGCAAAGCGCGGGTCGTCAATGAAGTCCTCTCGGCCTATGCATCGCGCGAAATCGTTCCAGAGATGCTCCTGTACTCCGAGGAGATAGATGTAGCCGTCGCTCGTGTGACAGCGGTGAACCAGTCCGCGTAGAATTCCGTGGTTGTTATTAGGTCGGCCTGGTGCCTTGCCGCTCAGCATTGTGTAGGTCATCTCTGATGACTGCCCATAAATGGCGCTGCCAACGAGTGACACGTCTACGCGTTGCCCCTCTCCGGTTCGTTCACGATGCAGGAGCGCAGCAAGAATGCCGGTGATCATATTTTGGGCACCGAGATGGTCGGAGATCACCGATCCGACGATTGTCGGGTGCCCGTCGTCATGGCCAGTGACCGACACGATGCCACCTTCAGCCTGACCAACCATATCCGCGCCCTCACGGCGTGAATTTGGGCCCTCTGGTCCGAACGTTGAGCCCGCGGCGTAAATCAGCTGCGGGTTGATCTCAAGAAAATCTTCGTAGTCGATGCCCCAAGCCTCAGCAGTGCCAGGCACGAAGTTGTGAATCAAAACGTCGGCCTTTTCGACCAGCTTGAACAGTGCTCGTTTTCCTCCCAGAGTCCGCAGATCGAGTGCTACCGACCGCTTACCCCGATTGTTTGCCTCCACATAGGGAGAGCGGTCGTCGTCAACCGCTACCGTCAACCATCGTCCCAGATCCCCAACCTCCGGCAGTTCAACCTTTACGACATCAGCGCCCAGGTCGTGCAACATGGCTGATGCCTGTGGACCCTGCACGAGTATTGACAAGTCCACCACTGCGTAACCCGTGAGAGCTCCCACTGTTACACCAAGGCCGGTAGCACGTGTTCAGTGAGTAGCCGGAACTGTTCATCTTGGTCGTTTGATGTCATGCGCAAAGTCACGGCGTTCGCGCCTTGTTCTTCGAGTTCTCTAATATCGGAGATGACCTTATCTGGAGTTCCGGCAGCAGTCCAAGATTCGACCTGTTGAGTTGAGAAGACCGGTCCGTAGTACGCGTCTAAGAATTGTTTGCTCTCGTTGAGGCACTGTTCTCTTTCTTTTCCGATGTTGACATTGTGGTACGCCATTATCGGGAATTCGTTAGATCTCTTCTGATCTTCTTGCCTGTACCTCAGCACGTCGTCAACCATCAGGCGAAGGATCCCGGGGAACAGAGCGCAGGTTTGGAACCCGTCCGCCAGTTTCGCGACGCGACGCAGGGAACGTTCCCAATATTTTCCAGGAGCGGGATTGGCTGCAATCCAGATCGGACACGGGTCCTGCACTGGTTTGGGCTGGATACGAAGCGCCGAATAGCTGTGAAAGCGCCCCTCGAAGTCGATCTCTTCACCTGACCACAGCAAACGGCAGAGCTGAATGTTTTCCTCCATACGAGCTGCGCGATCGATGTCGGTAACACCACCAAAATGCCGTCCTTCAGCTCTCGAAGCTCCGTCTGCAGCAACGATGCCGGTGCAAGCGGCAAGGTCCATTCTTCCTTCAGAAATCAGGTCCAGAGTGGCCCATTGATACGCGAAAAGCGCCGGATCGCGAACCGGGAAGCTTGCCATGCAGCCGACACCTAGTCGGAGTTGCTCCGTCATTCCGGCAAGTGCACCCAACAGGGCAACTGCTTCAGGTCGCGGTTTCGCCGTGATGCTGTCGCCAACCCACACCGAGGAAAACAACCCGCTTTCCTCGGCTCGCGGGGCGAGGCTCAAAATGTCGGTGATAGACCCAAGACCAATAAATGCGCCTCGTTGAGGAAGCGTGAGGCCGAAGTTGATTGACATAACTCAAAGTCTGTCAGTCTGCTGCCGGCTCTGCCATCAAAGCGAACGGGTGGCATTAGTAACCTCACTTGGGCGCGCCCACACCCTCGAGCTACCTGTGGTTCCATATCGCGCCGGGATGTAATCGTGCGATCGCAGATCTACGCTCACGACCACGTGCCACTCCGCGAAGGGGAACCATCGATGACCTTTTCTGAATTGTTGTCGCTATTCAGCAGAGCAGTTGAAGATGCTGATGTAAACGCGTTCTTAGAACTGTTCCATGGCGACGTCCTTTACGCCGTCACGATGTGTGGCTCACGTCGGGAGTCGCTTTCATAGGGATAGTCAACAATGCTCCCAAAAGCGCTACGGCGGATGCAGTAATGAATGGAATCTGGAAAGATCCAGTTCTCTCTCCCACCCATCCTGCAAACGGTGGGCCAAAGAGTTGAGCAGCTCCGAAAGCGAAAGTAACGGTGCCAAACGCCGTTACGAATGCCCTGCTGTCGAGAGCGTCAGCCAACATGGCACCGATGGTGGTCGGAACACCGGCTATGCATAGCCCAAACGCAAAGACACCGATCACCACCACTACGCCATTGTCGACGAGAACAAGCAGCGGTGCCGTTGCCATTAACACGAAGCCGAACCCCATAGTGGTTGGGCGCGAAAGGCGGTCTGAAATTCGGCCGAAGACAACGCCACCAAAAATACTGGCTAATCCTAGGAGAGCGAACATCCAACGAGCTGTCGAGCCACTCCATCCCGATGCCACCAATTGGGCCGGCAGGAAATAGAAGAACAGAGAGTACGTGATGCCAAAAACGACGAAAGCGAGCGTGATTGACCGCCAATGAGGGACTGTGGTCAGAACAGATACGGGAACTTTGGCCGAAGTTCCTGGTTTCTCACCACGATGCAACACCAGAAACAGACCAAGCAAGACAACCACACCGAAAAGGGCTTGAAGGGCATAGACGGGGCGCCACGAAAACTCATTCCCAGAAACAGTCCGAACTGCTGAGGTCAACGGGCCCGCAAGCATCACCCCTGTGCCGATACCCGAACCAACAAGTCCAATGGCCAAGCCTCCTTGGGTCGGGCCAACCATGGACGCAGCTATGCCTGGAGCGGGAACCCATACCAAAGCCGCCCCAAACCCGGCAACAAAGAGCGCTAAGGCCAACATCCATACGTTGGGACTTACCGACATCGACACAAGCCCCACGACCGATAACGTCACCCCAATTTTCATTAGGCGAGTCGGGTCGCTACGAGTCGATAGAACTGATGTGAATCCAGTACCTATGAGGTACGCGACAAGAGGGACGTTGCTTAAGAAGCCAGCCAATGTGTATGAACCGAGCATTTCGCGATCGATGGCGGTCAGTAGCACCGGAAAAGTAAAGCGCCCAAATCCTTGAGCGACCATCGAAGCCAACCCGATGAGAAGCAGCGCTAACCAAGCGCCTCGCGCTGTCTTGATCTCATTTTGTGTTGCGGATGTGGAGTTGGATTTACTTTGAGTTACGTCGAATACCGAAGGCCATCGTGAACGTTCGCCATCATCGACACGGCTCATGGGTGATTAACCGCCAATAATCGAGGTTTTGGGCATTGTGAAACCGAAATTCGCGATTATTCGAGATTCAGATCTTCCGACGCCGACGCCTCGGTCTCAGTGTCAACCACCGGGCGCATGGCTTCAGCAATTCCCATCACCGCACCCAAGACCCCACTGAACTCTGTGGGAACAATAATCTTGGTTGCCCTCCCATCAGCAATTTGAGCGAGAGCGTCAATGTAGCGGACCGCCAAAAGATCGCTCGTTGGGTCTCCGTCATGAATCGCCTGGAATATTTGGCGGGTGGCTTCTGCCTCTCCTTCAGCGACGGTTTGTAATCGGTAACGTTCCGCCTCTGCGACGGTTCTCACTGCCTCGGCTTCACCTTCAGCGGCGAGAATTGCGCTTCGCCGTTGTCCCTCCGCTTCGAGAATCTGAGATTGCTTTTCGCCCTCGGCTCGAGTGATTTCTGACTCGCGGAAACCCTCCGCTTCGGTCACAGTTGCACGCCTGGTGCGTTCAGCTTTCATCTGCTCGTGCATAGCCGCCATAACATCTGGTGGCGGATCGATGCGCTGAATCTCTACGCGGACGACG
>DUBN01000009.1 GCA_012960315.1 Acidimicrobiia bacterium | reverse complement strand
TGTGAGCGGCTTCCGTATCGTCCGGAATACCAATGGTCTTGGAGTTGATGACGCTGCTCTTACCTGCCCCTGATGTTCCTCCGATGTAAAAAAGCGTTCGTTTGCCTGGCTCTTTGCCCTTGTGTTCGGGCTTGATCTTGGCCAATATCTTTCGAGCAGCTTCTCGTCCGCCGCTTCCGTACCGTGCACGCATCCCGCCACCAGCGCCATAAAACTTTGGATTGCGAATATCACGGGCAGCTTGCCTAGTCGTGTCTGAAGCAACGGCCCTCACGGCTGGAGAAACCTCACTCCAATAATCAGGGTTACTTTGTAGCAATTCGAGCCACTGCTTATCGCTATTGCTCAAATTGGCACGACGTGAACGCATGCCACCGTCCGGGCCGTCCGGGTTTAGGGCCGGGTTGCGACTGATCAATTGCTCAAGTGGCTGTGTTGCTTCCGGACGTTGGGCTCGTTCCAGAAGCTTTGCTTGCAGTGCTTCGCGAAATGACTCACGGGCAGATTCGGTGCCATTCTCGTGGTACCGCTCGATCTGTGCTTCAAGGAATTCTATTTCTCTTTCAAAATCTGGGATTTCGTCATCCGAGTTAACCAAATCGTCCCAAAAGCTGGTGTATTCATTGAAGGTACTTTTTCCCCACGCATCTTCACGCCACTCAGGTTCGGCACTGCCACCGTATTTCAGATCTCTCTGGTTGGTTTCAAACGGGCCGTATTTGCGTTCGATGAACTCGTCTCGGCTTTCACCGCGTTCAATAGCATCGAGGAAATCGCTGGTTTCGATGAAGTCGTTGGGTGGCCTTAGTGCCTCTCGCGCAGCGTTAAGACTGTCCTGTGCTTCTGTAAGTTCGTCTTCCAGGTCGCTGCGTTCCCACTCTGATTCTCTGATAAATTCAGACCAACTAATAACCTGTTCCCAAAGTTCATCATGTTCATCAACCAGCTTCCGATCTTCGGGAGACAGAGCTTCGTATGCATCTGCTAGCCTTTGAGACTCTTCCCGAGTCATAACCTTGCCTGGTGGCCAATGGGGCTGGTGAACAGAAGTTTCAGCAAAACTCATGCGATGGTGCTCGTCTAAGAAGGCAAAGTACGCATCGATATCACTGAGCATCTCCCGGATATTCGCTGCAGGGGTAGCTTGCTGTCGTTCTACCTTTACACGGTCATGCCTCGTGGAGCGCACGCCGGAAGAAGCAAGTTCATTCGTTCGCGATCTCCATGCTTGGAACTCGTCTTCATCAAGAACCTCACGATCAGGTTTTCCTAAGGGGTTGCGATCCCGGTATAAGCGTCGACCACCGTGGGATGCAATCTGGTCTTTGGTCCAGCCGGTTTCTCGCACGCCAACGACTTCGATGATGTCTTTATCCATAACGATTATTTCTGAACCCAGATTGCCGCGCAAGGTATGGCCATTACCTCCGTCGTCTTCGTTGTCTGTGTAATCTGCAAATAGGTCGACACCAAACGCTCTATGTAAGCTGAGTGGCGACCGATGTTCGGCTCCCCACGCTGGCTTCGCTGCCCTCGCAGTATCTGCGACCTCTGACGTTCCCGGCACCAGCTCGGATTGTTCCATCAGGGTGGACTTGAGTTCTGATTCAGAGATACCCAACTGCTTTGCAATCTGCGCGTCGACGGAGCCATGCGTATCTTCGTGGAAAATAGTGATCGGCTTTTTGGGAGTTACCTGTGCCGTGACTCCTGCATCAATGAAAGGATCCGAAAAGCCATAGGCGTAATCGCCTTCCCAATCTAGATAGCTTTCATGTCCTTCGGGGAAGAAATAAACACGTCTCTGAGGGCTCTCCCCCCGCATCCAGCCCCTCTCTACAATTTCTTCCAACTTGGCGAGGCCCGGTGCACTATGTGCTACCGCAATAGGCTTACCGGCCACATGTGGCTTGGTCGGGAACTTGAAATGCCCTTCATCTATCAACTCCTGATAGGTCTTATCTAGAGAAGCATTGACAGCCTTGCTTGGACTAATCGAGCGCATGCCGCCGCGCTTTTTCATCGGGATTGTTGGCCTCTCCCGCTCGGGGAGTGGCTTTTTCTTCTTTCTGTCTGGGTTAAGAGCGTCCAACAGTCCTTCGGTTACCCCTTCCAGACCTTGCTTGAGTGGCTCATAGGCAGCTCCCCGTTCCGGACGAGGCAGAAGCGGACGTTCTGAACGCATGCCTCCGCGATCCCTTCTAATGGCCGCCCTGAGAGCCTCTCTTCGGGTGTTATACACCTCCGGCAAGGGAACATTGCGATTCCCAGTATCGACAACACGCCATTTACCGTTACCGTCGTCATCTGGGCGGATGTCATAACGCTCCGACCGCATACCTCCACGTCTGCGTGATGGAGCTGAATACTGTGGTCGAGGATTGCCCCTACTGGGTTTAGCTCCAAGCTTTCCCAACTGGCGTTCCAAACGATCCATTTCTTCTTTATCGCCAGCAGACCTTGCGTTGTTCCATAGGTTCCTAAGATCGCCAATCTTTTCTTCTCTGGAAGGATTGGACCTGGAGCGCATCCCTCCACCGTCTTTGGGGCGGGTTGGGACACCTACCTGAGAAGGCTTGAAAGCCGCCCCCAGATATTCCCCATCCAAATCCATATGCTCATATCGTTCGTGGTGTTTCTTCATGCCCCCGATTTGCTTACGGGGACCACTAATGTTCTCCCGCTCCACAGTGGTGCGGTTCATTCGGACAGGAACATGCGTCATCCCCAAACGACGCGCAGCGATCAAACGATGGTTGCCCTCTTCGAGGTTCACGTCCCCGGTCTGCGGGTTGTAGTTCACCATCAACGCTTCCTTGATGCCGTTAGCGCGGATGTCGTCCGTGAGGTCGTCGGTCATCTTTCGGATTATGGGAGCGTCCTTCTCGAAACTGCGAAAAACTCCTGAAGGGGCAGCTACCGAGCGGTCCTGGTCGTCGTAGCCGTCGAGGTTTCCCGGCATCTCATCGAAGAATTCGATGGGCACCATTTCGGTGTGTTCACCATGGCTAGGGCGGGCGAATGCCGGGTGAGGAAAATCTGGATCGGCTACAGCTTCGCCAACTGCGGGGGGCAGGGTTCCGTCGACAGTCCCATCTGGCTTCTTGACATAGGTGGCATTGGCCTTTAGTTCGTTGATGGCCCTGCCGATGCTGGGAGCCGACTCGATGTCGTCAACCATTTCGCTAGTGACCCCACCGTAGATATAGGTCTGGCCGCTGGCGAAGGTGACTGCCAGTTCTTCAGTATCGTCGTCGTAGTCCAGTTGGTTAATGGCGCTACTGCTCTTTGGGTCCATTCGTCGAGAGCGCATACCCCTCTCAGGGGCCGCATCACGTTGATCTTTTGGGTATTCCCTCGGCTTCTGTCGAGTTAAGCGTTGTCCTGGAAGGTTTGTGTTGACTCCAGGAATAGCAGGACGCTCATACGGAGTTCCCTCCTGAACGATGCCATCGTTGTCACCATCCCAAGCGTTCGGATCGAACCGTGCTGCCCTGGCTCCCCGGCGACCGATACCACCACCGAGAGCTTTGAATTCGTACAGTTCATCCACCAACCGCTTCTTGCGGCGCTTCATCCGTGAAAGTTCTTCACGGACGATTTGGCGTAGCTGTTGTCGTTGTAGGCGATCTTGATAGCGGCGACCTAGCGCTGTGCTACCGGTTCTTCGCGCATAGTCGGTCATGTTGCTGCAGGGGGTCCAAACTCGACGACCGCTACGGGAAGTTCGTCTGGAAACACCAATGCAGCCAAGTTGCCGTGCCCTGCGTCGGGCCTTATTGATGTCGTCGAATACGTCAATGTCGCCGTCAACCGGTCGGAATGTTAGACCTTTGCCCGAGACAAGCCCCCCACCGGGGAGGGTGTCAATCCCGCTGACACCCTGTTCCCGCAGTTTTTCCCACTGCCGGTTCTTGCGCTTACGCTTGGAACCCTTCCGTTCACGGATTTTTTGGGTTTCTTCGATGAGATCCAGGGCGCTTTTTTCTTTCTCCGCCCCTGTGACCCTTTCGTACTCCGCCATGGTGCTGCACGCCATCCACGTTCCGTCGGGATGGCGATGTGCGCCAGCGCAGCCAAGTTCGGCAGCCTCTCTAAGAGCCTGCGCTTTCTGGGCAGTTTCGGAGTCCGTTCGGGCCTTCGCCATCTTTAGCCATCGCCACGAATGTGTCGATAGGCGGCTTGCTCGTCGCCCTTGAACCGCTTTTGGTATTGGGCTGCTAGTTCGAATAGGTGGGCGTGCTTTTCGGCGATTTCACCGTATGGCTCACCGTCATATTCGGCATCCTGGTCGTGGTCGTTTTTTTGAAACAACGACTCCATTCGAGAACCTTCAGCGATCATGTCGTCCTGCAGCTCATCTTTAATCTCGCGATCGTTGTCGATCGGCGGAAAGGTCATAAGTATGGACAGTTCCCGGTGCTTTTCTTCAAATTTCAGTTGTGTAAACATAATGAAAGCCTATCCTCTTCGATCTGCTCTAGCTTGAGCAGCGATGCGATGGAGTTTTTGGAATTGTCCTTCATTGACTGCACCATCGAGGGCCACCATGGCCGAACGGTTCATAACTAGAGTAGGACCGTTGGCAACGTCGATTACGTCATAACCGAGTGCCGGTGCTATCAGGTTTCTGTCGGCTTTCGAAATCTTTTTGAACATGAGCATGGCATTGACCGAGTCAGGATCGCCGTTTTCCATGGCTTCAAGTAGCCGCTGCCACAGTTGCCCGACTTCGGTTTCCCAATTACGAGGGTCTGCCTTGTCGAACTCTGCCCTGATCTGTGCGGCAAGTTCCTTGGGGTCAGCATGTTCAATTTCGTCACCCGGATACGTTGAGGCAACCAGGTTGAACACTTCAGTGATTCTCTTGTTGGCGCTGGCCTGTTCATGCGCGTCCGATTGGCTGATGCGGCGAGCTGTCGGAGGAATGAGCGCAACGGTGCTGTTCTGATCGACGGCGTCTCTCCAGCTGGCGAAGCCACCACCTGTGGCCCAGTATTCGCCTGAACCGTAGGCTTCACCACCCCTACCGGGCAGGAAACGCAACTCGTCAGTCAACCAGTTTTCAGCATTGTCGACGCCACCCTTACCGTGGCCGTGGCCGCGAACGATCATGGTCCAACCCTCGTCAGCTAAACCTTCCATTTCAGCTTGCGATACGAGAATCGGAAGACCATTCATACCGTGGACTTGCCAAATGATCCCCATGTCGGCATTACGCTCAGCGGCAATGTCCTCGCCGTGTGCCTCGCCATCACTACCTTTAGTTTTGACCTTGAGGGCACCGGGATCTTTTCGGTATGCCGCCAGAGCTTTAGAGAACTGTTTGATGTCACCAAGTTCGACCTTACCGTCAGCGTCGACCTTAACGATCTTGTGGCCCATGTTCTTGTCGGCCTCTGCCAGAACCTTCTTCTCGTCCTTCTTGCCACGCAACAGACTGCGAGCCTTACGCTTGGCCTTAGACATGGCGCGCTCTATCGCCGAACGTCGACGCTGCTGCTCGGTGCCTCCACCGCCAGAACCGCCTCTTCTCTTTTGCGCCTTCAGGAGACGGCGTCTTGCCCGTTCCGGATCTGGAATCATGATGCGCTTGGCCATATCTCTGGTCCAGGAACCAACGCGACCCCTACGGGTTCCTGCGAGCCTGCCAACTTCACCCTGTCGAGATTCGAGGGATTCGTCACGAGTTGAGGGATTTTTATTCCACCTAAGGGCTGCTCTTTTTCGGAGCCGATCTTGATCTGGGCCAGCGGCACGCTTATACAGGCTGTCTCTAGCCGAAGGGGAAAGATGCTCCAGGAATGCGAAAGCCTCGTCTCCGTCCTTTTCTGATGCCTCCGCCATGTTCCTGTAAGTGCGGAGAGAATCAAACCGATTCAGAAGCTTCTCCATGGATTCAGCCGCCATCGGCTTCAGGATGCCATCCGACACGTTTCGCTCTATGGCTGACTTGATCTGCTCAATGTTCTCATCGGTGAAGACGTAGTTTTTGGCAGCTTCTTCGCTGAGGCCGGGCCGTATGTGCTCGTTGAACCAGTATCTAATTACCGCGTTGCCGATGTTCGAGACTCCCTCATCTCCGCTCTTCCGTGTGGCATTTACCCCTATGTCATTCCAGGGAAGACCCCACATCAGACGATGCATCTCAACTTTGGCTGCTTCTACTACGGCCTTACGCTCTTCAGGAGTCAAATTCTCCCAAATCTGGCCGTCCTTCTCAGATGCCCTATCCACTCCTGGTCTGTTACGTCCTCGATTAACGCGACGACGTGAGCGCATGCCGCCACGACCGCGAGGCATTGCAGCAGCGTCTGTGGTTGCGTCGCGCTGTCGGGCACGCATTCCGCCTCGCTGTACCTGCTCTACCCGTCGTTCGTATTCTTCCGAGTCGGGTCGTGGGCTGCCGCCCCACCGGTAGCTTTCATTTGAGTCGTCGGCTCCGGTGCGTTGTGCGTGTCGGGCACGCTGGCTGTCTACCCGGGAGCTGATCTTGAGGCCATGAAACTTGTCGATTTGGCTCTGAAATGCCTCGTTCATATGCGCTAAGCTGAGTTGCTCATATTCTTCTTGAGTCATTCTGCCCGCTTGAACGTCTGCCCACGCTTGGTCTAATTCAGCTTTCTGTCGCTTTCGTGTTGCTCGGTTTTCGTCATATCCCGGCTCCAGAAAGGGGTTCATGCCTATCGTCTGACCGGGATCGCGACGGGAGCGCATGCCGCCCTGGGAGCGGCGAGGGGTAAGGCCCTCAGCTGGCATGCCAGCCGCTATCCGATTCTGCCGCAGTTGCTCTTCGCGGCTGGGGGCGTCTCTTTCTTCTTTTTCTGCGTCTCGACGATCAGTTTCTTCCCACAACTTGTTGAGGCGGTCTTGCATCTTCTTCAGAGAGCCGAAGCGGTCTTTTATGTCTTGCAGAGTGTTGGGGTCATCCTCAGCGAGCATGTCCGCTGATTCGAGTTCGCCCAACTCTTCTTCAAGGTCCCTGTCAGATACCCCTTCAAATTCTTTCTGAAGCCGCTTTTCGCGAGCGACACGCTTCTTCCCGCTGTAGTCAACGTCGGGCTGGAGGTCGGAGCCACTCCGGGAGCGCATGCGCTCTCCTGGCTTGAATAGATGCTCACGAGGATCAAC
>DUBN01000008.1 GCA_012960315.1 Acidimicrobiia bacterium | reverse complement strand
AAACGCCTTTTTCAACGATCGCGATTTTCCATTCGTCAAATTCAGGACCAGGAATGCTGTTTCCTGATCCAGTCCCGACGATGACGAGGTCGAATTCTTCGGTTGACGCTTGACTCATACAGAGAGTCAAGCAGCCAGACGCGCCCAATGGAGGAGATTCGTAATAGCTGCGGGCCATATGACTCAAATTGAGCGTGTATCAGCGCTACTCATCAACTTTGAGTCCCTGATTTAAACCAACGCTTGGTAGACGAGAGCTTTCATTTCGGGTCGGATTGGGTGCGTGCTGGAAGGAAGAAGTTGGGTCAAGAAAATAACGGTCACATCTTCGACGGGGTCTACCCAAAATGCGGTGGACGCCGCGCCACCCCATGCGTACTCACCTTTCTGACTCAGAACCTGTGCCTTAGCTGGGTCGATCACTACCGAAAAACCCAACCCAAAACCCACTCCGTCGTACGCTGTTTCTGAGAAAAGTGGACGACCATATTCGGTCAGATCCACGCCGCCAGGGAGGTGGTTGGTGGTCATGAATTCCAAGGTCTTTCGACCGATGATGCGATGACCGTCGAACTCGCCGCCGTTTCTCAGCGCTTGGGTAAATCGGTGGTAGTCGCCCAGGCTAGAAACCAACCCTCCGCCACCGGAAAGCACTGTCGGCTGGCGTAGGTAACGTGACTTTTGCGCGTCATCAAGCAGAGTTGCCTTTAACGATTGTGCATCAGGGTAATAACACGACGCAAAGCGTTCGCGTTCGCTCTCCGACACCGAGAAACCACTGTCGGTCATGCCCAACGGTTCAAAAATATGATCTTGAAAGTACTGATCGAGAGTAACGCCGGCAACTAACTCAACGATACGGCCCACAACATCCGTCGAACATGAGTAGTTCCACTCAGTCCCCGGATCGAAAAGAAGAGGTAGCGATGCAACGACGTTGCATTGATTCTCAAGGTCGCCAGGACTCTTGGTCCATTCAAAGCCGGCTCTTCGATACATCTCGTCAACGGTGTTAGCCATGTGGAAGTGATATGTAAGGCCGCTGGTATGAGTGAGTAGATCATGGACCGAGATTTCTCTCAGCGGCTCTCGAGTTTCTGGTTTCGTCGCGTCGCCACCTACGAAGACTCGGGTATCGGCAAACGCGGGAATCCATTTCGAAATTGGGTCCTTTAACTGGAGCAACCCTCTCTCATAAAGCTGCATCAGTGCTATCGAAGTGACAGGCTTTGTCATGGAGTAAAAACGGTAAATGGTGTCGCTCTCCACTGGTAACGAGCGTTCGATGTCGCGGTAACCGTAGACATCGTGATACACCACTTTCCCTCCACGGCTAACGAGCACGTTCGTTCCTGGAAGAAGGCCATCGTCGACGTAACGGTGTAAATGTGCACCGAGCTGATCTAATCTTTCCGGGTCAAACCCACCCTCAGAAGGATCCACCTCCATTTCGATCGTTTCCATCGTTCAGCACCTCATTCGCACGGTTTGGGGAATACGTCGCAGGCTACGAGCCGTTACATGTGAGACACCGGATGTGCGGGCGTGCTGCCCTAGAGTGCCTCGATGGCTAATACTACGACTGATGACGCCCTAGTCGCCCGTTTCCTGCTCGTACGCCACGGTGAATCCAAGGTCATGGTCGAGGGCGTGGTAGGAGGTCCCAAAACTTGTTCTGGGCTTTCTGATCGTGGGCGGAATCAGGCCGAGAGGCTGGGTTCGAGATTCGCGTCAGGGAGTGAGAACTCAATCGACATTGCATATGCATCTCCTTTACCGCGTGCACTGGAAACAACCGAGATCGTCCTCTCCACTGCCTCATTAAATCTCGAAATAAACATTCATCCCAGTCTGGAAGAATTCCGACTGGGAGAAGCCGATGGTCTTACCTGGGAAGAAGTCAGAGCTCGATACGATTTGGGAAATTTCGAACAACGGGACCCGTATACCCCCATTATTCCGGGAGCTGACAGTCGTGCGGGTTTTCGTCACCGGGTTGCCGAAGCTCTTAGCGAAATAGCTGATCGTCATCGGGGTTCCACCATCTTTATTGGCTGTCATGGCGGGGTAATTTCCGCGGCGATGGCGACGGCTTTTAGCTTGGGGGTAAACCAATGGCACACCGAATTGGCTCCCGTGGTTACCTCGATTACCGAATTGGAGATTTTGTCCAGTCCAGCTCGCGGTCGAAGGTGGATGTGTCGCCGGTATAACGACTCTGTTCACCTGCACGGCACCGACGAAGACCCGCGTGATCATCTCTGATGGGGGCGAGTCCCAATCAAAGTATTTGGGAGTTAATTAGCCGGCCCGGAGTTCGGAATCTTCTAATTTCCAACGCGTGCGGCGTCGCTAGCTCGGTCACGTTGGCAATTTCGATGGGTGTTCATGTCTACGCGTTAACTGGACGCGAATTTGATATCGCGTTAGTCGGCTTAGCTGAATTTCTTCCCACGTTCTTGCTCGTTTTACCCGCGGGAACGCTCGCTGACCGGGTTGATCGACGTTCACTTGCCGCGGTGGGATACCTTCTGGAGGCATCAGTGGCAATCGCTGGTGCCGGCTACCTGATTGCTGGCGGCACCGGCATCTGGCCTCTGCTGTTACTAACAGCCGTTTATGGCACGGCACGCGGGTTCGTCAACCCTGCGGCGCGAGCTCTACCCGCAAACGTTGTCTCCCGTGAGGATCTACCGCGACTAATTCCTGCGCAGTCAACTGTTTGGCAACTGGCAATTGTGATCACACCGATTCTCATTGGCGCGCTGTACGGGGCTGGCCCGCGATACACATTCATGGCTATCGCGTTTCTCAACCTCGTGGCTGCTCGTGCTGTGAAGCGTGTGCGATTCCATTCCCCTCAAGAGCGCATCGTCCAAAAGCCTAGCTTCCGAACAGCACTCGAAGGATTTCGTCTAGTCCGAGAAACACCACTCCTACTCGCCGCTATCGGTTTAGATCTATTCGCGGTTTTACTCGGAGGCGTCATCGCGTTAGGTCCAGCAATTTGCGTTGACCTAGTTGATGCGCCGGCATCCGCCGCTTTTTGGATTCGTTCAGCTTGTGGCATCGGAGCAGCTCTTACCGCATTGTTCCTCACCAAGAAGCCATTGCACAACAAAATTGGTCCACGACTCTTGCTGGCAATCGCGATTTTCGGAATCCTCCACATTGGAATCGCGTTTAGCTCATCTCTGCTGCTGACCCTCTTGTTATTCGCCGGCGCAGCTGCTGCAGACATGGTGAGCGTTTTCATCAGAACCACCATCGTCCCATTAGCGACACCTGACTCCGTTCGCGGGCGAGTCCTGGCGGTAGAAGCAGTGTTCATAGGCGCGTCGAACGAGCTCGGCGCCTTCGAATCAGGTATCACTGCGGAATGGTTCGGCCTTCGACCGGCGATCATATTCGCCGGTATTTCTACACTTGTCGTAGTTGCATTATTCGCTGTTTTCGTGCCCGACCTTAGGAATCTTGATCGATTTGAAGACATCGGTGCTTAAGTAGAGGGTTGAGCGCTACGTTCGCGCTAGCGGAAAGCGGGAGGATTCATGCTCGTAGAGCGAATCGAAGGAAAATGGATTGAGGCATTTGCGCGCGTCTTCGAGATGTGTGCTGCTGATGAAACTCAAAGCGCTGCGATACTTTCTGAGACGCAGAGCCGAAACGTCAACGTTAACTTGGCGGAGTTGGGGCTCGATCGCCTCGGAATTCGCCCGATTCACATTGTTTTACCGACACTTAGACAGTCAGCTCCCGTACCAATTCGCTCCACCGGAGCATCCGACGCCATCGCCGGTTCGAAAGCCGTCATCGGAGCCCTTTCTTCGGTCGATTTTGTCATCGACTGCACAGTCGAGGGTCTCCTCCATGCACCTGAGTTACCTGAGATTCTGGCAGGTGGCAGTCGCATTCTCATGGTCTCGAACGAACATCCTGAGGCACTGGAGCGCCTGATACCTACCCATGACCTTGAGCCAAAGGTCAAAGCAGGAATTAAGAAATTGATGCAAGCCAAGGAGATGAGAGTTACCTCAGCCGCGGGCACTGACATCACGGTTGATGTCAGCGAGGCTCCTTGTGGCGGTGGATGGGGGTACACAACTCGCCCAAGCACCATTTCGCATTGGCCGGGTGGTCTGTGTTTGGCTTTCCCCAAAGCCAATACGGTCAATGGGACCATTGTTATGGATCGAGGAGATATCAACCTCACGTTTAAACGCTACGTAGAGTCTCCGATAACGCTCACTATCGAGAACGACTACATAGTTGAGGTCGGAGGAGATGGAACAGATGCATCCCTATTCCGCAGTTACACAGACGCATGGAACGACAGAGATGCCTATGCCGCCAGTCACATTGGATGGGGCATGAACCCTGGGGCGCGCTGGGACACCCTGTCCTTATATGACAGAAGCCAAACTAATGGCACCGAACAACGAGCCTTCGCCGGCAACTTCCTATATTCGACCGGCGCGAATGAGCACGCAGGCCGACACACGTTGGGCCATTTCGATCTCCCTATGCGAAATCACACCGTATTGCTAGATGACGAATCTGTCGTCGTTAATGGTGTCTTGCAAGGGGATCTGGCTTAGTAGCTCACAAATGTGGAGCGAAGGACAAGACCTTGCGTCGTGGGTGGATCGATGGGCCGATCATCAACCTGATGCGCCCGCAATCGAGTTCGAAGGGTCCGCCACTAGCTTCAGCGCGCTATCCCAGCGAGTGAGTTCAGTCGCTGATTGGCTCAATGCGCGAAACATAAATGTTGGCGACCGTGTCGCATGGCTAGGGCCGAACCGTCCTTTGGCAATCGAACTACTTCTTGGTTGCTCTCGTCTCGGAGCAATTTTCCTACCACTGAACTCGCGTCTGCTGGTCTCTGAACATCAGTGGATCATCGACAACGCCGACCCAAAGATCGTTGTTGCCGACCCAATGTTTAGCGACCACGCGCGCAAATCTGCGGGAGAATTGCCGATTCACATAATCGATGATGAAACTCTCCTGAGTGCCGATGCGGTGGCTCCTCGGCCGGGAAAAGCAGAGCACCCTGTGCTCTTGGCTTACACCTCAGGAACCACAGGGAAGCCTAAAGGCGCGCTCTTAACCCAGAGCGCACTAATGGCCAACGCTTTGAATAGTGCTCATGCGCATGATCTAACACCCAAAGATCGGTTTCTTACATTTCTCCCGTTGTTCCATGTAGGAGGACTCAATATTCAGACTCTTCCCGCTCTAATGGGCGGAGCGGCAGTTCTTCTTCACCGTGCGTTTGATCCCGGCGAATGGCTACGAGATGTCGAAAGGTGGCAACCAACTTGGTCACTGTTCGTTCCTTCAACGTTAAACGCTGTGAGCGAACATCCAAGGTTCGAAGATACAGACCTATCTTCACTTCGCGGATTAATGGCTGGATCGTCAACTATTCCTGAGGCAACAACACGACCATTTTTCGAACGCGGAATCCCGGTGGGTCAGGTCTACGGTGCGACTGAAACAGCGCCGACCGCAATTGTCTTAAGGGCAGATCAGGCCCTTAACCACCCTGGATCTTGTGGCAAACCATCAACTCTTTGCGAAATTCGCATTGTCGATGATGACGGCGCCAATGTCGGCGCGGGTATTTCCGGGGAACTGTGGGTTCGCGGTCCAAACATCTTGCAGGAATACTGGGGAAATTATGAAGCGACCGCTGAGTCAATCACTGACGGCTGGTTCCACACAGGAGATATTGGCCATGCCGACGCTGACGGATGGATATACATCGATGATCGCAAGAAAGACGTAGTGATTTCAGGCGGGGAAAATATTTACCCCGCGGAACTCGAAAACGTACTCGCCGAAAGCGACATATTCCTCGAAGCGACGGTTGTTGGGCGACCGGATCAGCGTTGGGGAGAAGTCCCAATTGTGGTCGGGGTGGCTGCCGCTGACGTGCCTCCCGACGACCAAGCAGTGCTGGAACTCTTTGCGGGGCGATTAGCTAGCTTTAAACACCCGAAACGAGTGATCTGGGTAGACCAGCTCCCTCGCAACGTCATGGGAAAAGTACTTAAGCACGAGGTTCGCGACCTGATTGCGGGTGAAAGTAATGAGGAATAAAATATGCCTTTAGGGCACATCGGCGTCAACGTTTCAGATTTGGAAGTGTCTTATTCCTATTACAGCGCTCTCATGCCTTATTTGGGCTACAAGCAATTCCTAGCCCACGAAGATCAGTTCGCATTTAGACCCGCCGATAACAAAACTGGTACGTACATTTTCTTCTATCCCGTTGAAGAAACCTACCGTCCTGCATATGCGGGGTTGCAGCATCTTGCATTCATGGTGCCAACAAAAGGCAAGGTAGAAGAAGCCACTTTGGCTGCTCAGCGACTTGGATCGGAAATTGTTCATACGCCCCAAGAATGGCCAAATTATCCGCCACCCTATTACGCCTCTTTTTGGAGAGATCCAGACGGAATAATGCTCGAAGCTGTTTGCCACAAATAACACGAAGGGAGTCACCATGAGTGCACGAAAACATGTCGCCTTTATTGGTTTAGGAGTGATGGGCTATCCAATGGCGCGGCACCTGTTCAATGCTGGACACAAAGTGACTGTGTATAACCGGACTCCATCCAAGTCCGAACAATGGGCGGCAGAAAACGGTGGCACAAGGCAGTTAACTCCCCGACAAGCTGCACTCGAAGCTGAGATAGTTTTTCTTTGTGTCGGGAACGACGATGACGTCCGCTCCGTAGTGCTGGGCGTTGAGGGCGTTCTCGCCGCTATGGCCTCAGGCACGCTGATTATTGATCACACGACTGCTTCTGCGACGCTCGCCAGGGAACTGGAAGCTACTTGCATGGAGAAGGGTGTCGGATTTTTAGACGCACCGATCTCGGGCGGCCAAGCGGGCGCCGAAAATGGCACCTTGACAGTCATGTGCGGCGGCGAAGAGAAGTGGTTTGAACTTTCCAAACCAGTGATCGAGTCCTACAGCCAAACTTGCAACCTCCTAGGCCCAGCCGGGTCGGGGCAATTAACCAAAATGGTGAATCAAATCTGTATCGCCGGGGTGTTACAAGGGCTCTCTGAAGCACTTGAATTCGGAAGGCGTAGCGACCTGGACTTAGAACTTGTCCTCCAAACGATTAGTAGCGGCGCAGCAGGTTCGTGGCAGATGGAAAACCGGGGAAAAACGATGACGCACGGCGAATTCGAATTCGGTTTCGCCGTCGACTGGATGCGCAAAGACTTAGACATCGTCATACAAGAGGCTGAACGTATTGGTGCGCCTGTAGAAATCACCAAACTTGTTGACGCGTTTTACGCCGAAATCCAGACGAATGGAGGCGGGCGGCTCGACACCAGCAGCCTCGTTACCAGATTACGACCTGTTCCTTAACGAACGCAGGTGCACACGCCTTCCTATCTAGGTACGGTGCCCACGTGATTCACAGCGACCGCGTACTTATGGGCCCTGGCCCGTGTAATCCCTACCCAGAAGTAATAGAGGCGTTCACCCGGCCGGTTCTAGGCCATCTCGACCCAGATTTCCTCGCTCTCCTGGATGAGACGAACGAACGTTTGCGAACCGTTTGGCAAACAGACAACCTCCTTACCTTCCCAATAAGCGCTACTGGCTCAGCGGGAATGGAAGCCGCGTTCGTCAATTTCGTCAAAACGGGCGATGTGGTGGTCGTCGGGGTGAATGGGGTCTTTGGAAGTCGCATGTGCGACGTTGCAGCCAGGGCTGGAGCAACGGTCATAGCTGTTGAAGAGGAGTGGGGCCGAGCGATAGATCCGCAACGACTCCTCGACGCTCACCCAAACCCGCAGATGATCGCCGTCGTACATGCCGAGACGTCCACCGGCGTGCGCAACGAGATCGCCCCCCTCGGTGCCAACAAGGGCGACGCTTTACTACTCGTCGATTGTGTTACTTCATTAGGTGGCATACCTGTATTGATTGACGAATGGAATATCGATATCGCCTACAGCGGTACGCAAAAATGCTTAGGAGTTCCTCCGGGCTTATCTCCAATGACTGTTAGCGAACGAGCTATGGAGCGCGTATTAGCAAAGCCGCAAAGTTGGTACCTCGACCTCAACATGATTAAGGAATACGTGACAGGCGAAGGAGCTCGCGCGTATCACCACACGGCTCCCATTTCTATGCTTTATGGGCTTCACGCCGGTCTGGGCGTGGTCTTAGCAGAAGGCCTGGAAAACGCTTGGCAACGTCACCAAGCCTGTGGAGACGAGCTGCACAAACGTTTACCAGAACTTGGATTCGAGTTATGGGCCCAGGAAGGCCACCGTCTCCCGGAGCTAACTACCGTAACTTTGCCCCAGGGGTTGGATGACAAAGAGGGCCGGCAAACGCTTCTTGAGCGCTACGGCATCGAAGTGGGCGGTGGACTTGGACCAGTTGTCGGCAAAGTCTGGCGGATCGGATGCATGGGCCATACCGCGCGCTTACGCAACGTGAAAATGTTGCTCGGGGCTCTCGAGGAACTAGTTACTCCCAACCGATAGCGCCACGTTGCGCCTAAACGATCGCTCAAGACTGACCGCGTGTCTCGTGCCATCTACCGATCACGTCACCGGTAATTCATTCTGAGTCAAGTTCCCATGGAGCCGGCCCATCCATCGGAGGATCAGTTCGGCCTTCCAGCCACCCATTGAACTGGGCTTCTCGTTTTTCAATAAACGCGGTGGCACCCTCACGCGCATCTGGAAGATGGTCGGTAACAGCAGTTTTGGCGGCTATCTCGTCGAGAGACTGACCCCAAGTCAGTTCAGCCGCGAGATGTATGGACCGCTTTAGCATCCTCATCGCCACTTGAGGCCCTCCAGCAAGCTCACGAGCAAGTTCGAGAGCAGCATCCATCAAGCGGTCATCGGGAACCACTTCGTGCACGAGACCTAGCTCGTGTGCAGTCTCACCGTCCACGATGCGTTTCCGCATCATGAAATCCATTGCCTTTGCCACTCCAAGGTGTTGCACCAGTAACCATTGCCCACCTTCATCAGGCAGCAAGCCAAACCGGAGCGTAGCGCTCCCCATCTTTGCGGATTGCGAAGCAATTCGGAAGTCACACGCAAGAGCGAGAGAGAAGCCTGTTTGGATGGCGAATCCGTTGATCGCAGCGATGGAAAGTTTATCCAAGTTTCGAACAGCGGTATTCAGAGCCTGGGATATGGCCCGCAAACCGTTGTAGGTGCCAGAAGGGTTGTGATGCCCGTGATGGATCTGCGGAACCTGAGTACTCTCTCCGCCGTAGCCTTTTAGGTCATCACCGGCCCAAAACGCGGAACCTTCCCCGGTGAAGATCACTACGCGAATCGCGTCATCCATCTGGGTTTGAATAAGAACCTCAACCAAATCACGTTTCATCGGGGCTGTCGAAGCGTTAAGACTCTCGGGACGGTTGAAGGTGACAATCAAAACTCCCGGTTCTTCGATCAATGTTTGAAATCCGCAGTACTCGCCTTCTTTGACTGACATCTTCTCCTCCATCTTGCGTTACCTGGTGCTGAGGTAAAGAAGTTACCTCGCTACTCCCGACAGAGTGTCTCGGTTGATACCGTCACCGTTTGTGAAGGACGACTCTGATGCACCATTTGCGCCATTCGAAGACTCGCTCATGCTTAGGTTCGACATAAGCGGATCCGAGGGCAACCGAACCCATTACATAACACCGTTCGTTACGGACGGTCAGCGACTCTACGTCTTCGACGAACCCAGCCACGATCCGGAGACATTCATGAAAATGCTATTAGAACAAAATGTGGAGGTCAGTAGCCGCGCGACCGGCGAGTTGCGCGTACGCGCATCGGGGCGACTCCCCCTCGACGCCGAAGAACAATGGGCCCGATTGGCGTGTACCACGAAGTTTCTTTATGACCAGGCTTTGCAAGATCTAGCTCAGTTAGGACCTCTAGTAGTTCTTGGAAACCAGGACCGCTGATCAGTATCTACCTGGGCTTTTCTCCCGCCAAGGTGATGGGATACATCTCGCGCCGACTTCTCGAGTAATCGTTGATCGCGAAGTGTTGTGTTACGCGGTTATCCCACATGGTCAGTGTGCCGGGCCTCCAACGAACACTCCAGCGAGGGGGTTTTATACGCATCCTCAAAAACTAGCGGTGCATCGTTCACTGCGGTGCGCTAGGCAAGAGGGGATGAAGGTTTCCATTGCATATGGCGGACCAGCCTCTGGCAAAAAACGAGACTGGGACCAACAAGTTGAATTTCTGCGGGAAGCGGAACAGATGGGCGTCGACATCATCTGGTCAGCCGAAGCATGGGGTATGGATGGGGTAAGCACTCTGGCATACCTCGCAGCCGTAACAAAAAACGTGCAGTTAGGAACAGGCATCCTTCAAATTTCGGCACGCACCCCTGTAATGACTGCGATGACAGCACTTTCTCTAGCGGCGATAAGTGATGACCGATTTATCTTGGGACTAGGGGTGAGCGGCCCACAAGTTGTCGAAGGTCTCCACGGAGTGCGGTTCAAACAACCACTCACTCGCCTGCGTGAAACTGTGGACATAGTGAAACAAGCATTTGCTGGAGAAAAAATCTCGTACGAAGGTTCCCATCATGTTCTGCCACTCCCAGGGGGCGAAGGTAAGGCTCTCCGCCTAGCCCAACCCGCAAACGAACAAATTCCAATATGGCTAGCCACCCTGGGGCCAAAGTCTCTTGGATACACAGGCGAAGTTGCAGATGGCTGGGTGGGGACTTCATTTGTTCCATCAGCTTCACACGCCACAATTGGGTACATAAAGGCGGGGGCCGGCGGGGCAGGGCGAGATCCCAACAGCCTTGAGTATCAAGCCGGGGGTGCAGTCCAATTTGGGGAAGATATCGATGAGCTCGTCGCTCCTAGGCGCTCCGGGGTGGCATTTACCTTGGGTGCTATGGGTTCGTCGACCGCCAACTTCTATAACGACGCATATAGACGAGGCGGATTTGAGGAAGAAGCACTGGAGGTTCAAAGATTGTGGATTAGTGGAGACCGTGAGAAAGCAGCTCAGCTAGTCCCTCCCGAGCTCATACTCCAAACCAACTTTCTTGGCTCGCCCGTGCAAGTCACCCAACGAGTTCGCTCCTACCGCGAAGCCGGAGTAACAGTTCTACGAGTTCAACCCGAAGGTGCCGACGCCCAAGAACGGCTCGACAGCCTCGGTGGAATCGTTGACATCGTCAGAGCCGTCAACCGAGAACAAGGCATTCTTTAAACCAAAACGTTTTGCTGACTCCGTTCATCCGTACGCCACATGTTCAGGAACATCAAGTCGACGAACACGCGCGACATCTATGGTCCGAAAGCTGGCGACCCTTGACGACCAGGAGTCGACATATCGGCGGCCCTCGGAATGAAAGAACGTCGTCATTGGCCCTTCCTGCTCGTAAGTGTCAACACCTGCAATGATTTCGGCACGTCCATCGATGAAAGTCAGTTCAAAGGTCATGCACAGAAAATAGATGACCTCCCCTGTGGGCAACTAGTGCCCAAAAGTTGTGAATTTTCGGTGGGTAAGCCAATCACTGTCCACAGCGGAGATTTCCGCGGGCTGCCTGCAATAGCCTGTCTATTGTCCACAAGCGTTATCAAACATCAACTGAAGGTTGACCCATGAGCGAAAATTCGAAAACCTTTAGTGAGGACGAGCTACGCGAGCGTCTGAGCCCTTTGCAATACCACATCACCCAGGAATCAGGGACTGAGCAAGCCTTCACTGGAGAAACTTGGGATCAGAAGAAGAGTGGCACCTATTACTGCGTAGTTTGTAGTGCCGCCCTTTTCTCAAGCGAGAGCAAATTCGAATCAGGTTCAGGTTGGCCAAGTTTTTGGCAACCGCTCTCTGGTGAAGCGGTAGATACCGAAATCGACAACTCTCATGGAATGGTGCGAGTCGAAGCCGTCTGTCACAGATGTGGTGCACATTTGGGACATGTCTTTCCCGATGGGCCTCAACCCACGGGTGACCGCTACTGCATGAATTCAGCTTCCATGCACTTCGATTCACAGAATCCTTCAGATTAGAGACACCTGGGAGACAGGCTCAGCCCGTCAACCTCACCCGGTCCTCCGCTGATGGGAACAAGTCGATAATTGCGTCATCCAGCTCTTGTTTGACTCCAGCTAATGGCAGCACATTCAAGACACCCTGACCGTTACGAATTAGATCGATGATCTCCTCGCCCGAAACAAGCAGCGGGGAAGCGCCGCTGATGACCAGATTCGCGGAAGCGACATCGGTTCCGAGGTTCTCTCGCAAATATGAAAAGACATTACGCACCATCTCAAGCCGTATTCCCGCATCGAGCAGCGTCTTAACGACCTTCAATTCCAACAAATCTTGGTAGGAGTAACTGCGCCTGCTACCACTTCCTTGTGCATCTGCTAAGGAGGGACGAATGAGGTCAGTTCGCGCCCAATAATCCAATTGCCGGTAGGTAATACCCACCAACTCTGCCGTTCGTTTACCGGAGAAGCCCGATTCCACTACGCGCTCAGTCACCGCTTCCGCCTCCGTCCTAGTTCATCAACGATGCGATTACATCGATGGAACTACGTCCGTGTCATGCAACAGTACGACCTAAACCAACACTGAGCAACCACCCTACGCGCGATACTTCGCGCGCTATGCGCGAAAACCACCGTGGATGGTGACTGGTCAACCTTGAAAGTCGTCAGGACTCACGTCGTCCAAGAACTGTTTGAACTCGTCAAGTAGTTCGTCAGGGTCATTTTCCGAAGATTCGTCTGCTGGATGTGCCTCGAGAATTTGGCCCGCTTCAGTTAGGACTTCTTCAGAGGCATAGATAGGGGTGGCTGTGCGCACGGCAAGAGCAATGGCGTCACTTGGCCGGGCCGAAATTGTGTGATTTTTGCCTGCCAAGCTCACTTCAATTTCGGCGAAGAACGTTCGTTCGCGTAGTTCCGTCACCACCACTCTGGCGATCGTTGCCTGAAACTCTTCCAGCATCTGCACCAGCAAATCATGAGTCAACGGCCGAGCTAGCCGTATGCCCTCCATTCCGCGATGGATAGCGTGAGCTTCAGGAGTGTCTATGACAACAGGCAGAACTCGGCCCTGTCCCGATGTCTCTCTCAAGAGAAGCAGCGGACTATTTGAGGGCAGCTCCACTTGCACCCCGAGCAACTCCATCTCAATCATGAACCGACCCTAGCCCGGCACAGCACCAAACAGTGACCTTCAACTCGTCCACGAAACGAGATATAACAACTTGAACTTCCCGATCTGTAGATCATCTCCGTTGGTAAGAATCGCCTCAGTCGCTTCTAAGCGTTCGCCGTTCAAATAAGTGCCGTTCAAAGAACCGACGTCACTGAGGACATATCCGGTACTGCCGATCTTTAACTCCACGTGACGTCGGGAAACTGTTATGTCATCAAGAAATATGTCGCTATCAGGATGTCGACCGACAGTAAGTTGCTCCCCAGCTATCGCGTACCTAGTCCCCGCTTGGTGTCCACTAGTTACAACTAGAACAGCGCCACTCGACGGCGCGTGCATACCGACTGTTCCCTCGATACCTCCAAGCGTCTCAAGGGCTTCTGTGCTGACTTCAGTCTCTCGACTCAGTTGTCCCCCGCAACTCGAACAGAACCTGGAACCTACGAGATTGGCATGCCCACACTCGGTACATGATTCAGTCATCCGCTACTCCGGACTTTCGTCGGCAACAAAGGACTCGTATCCGTCTGCATCCATCAGGTTTTCAAGCTCAGAGCTATCGGTTGGCCTGATCACACATATCCAACCGTCGCCATAAGGATCTTCATTCACGAGTTCAGGCTGGTCTTCGAGCATGTCGTTAGCCTCCAACACTTCGCCAGAGACAGGCGCAAAGACATCGGAAACTGACTTCGTTGACTCGATCTCGGCAAAGGCCGAGTTTGCCGACACTTTCAACCCAATCTCAGGTAGTTCCACGTACACAACGTCGCCAAGGGCATCCTGCGCAAAGTCACTAATCCCTACCCGCGCTAAGACACCTTCCAGACGCACCCACTCGTGGTCAGTTGAATATCGAAGCTCAGCAGGCGTGTTCATATCCCAAACCTATCCCACAGCATCCGTAACCGAACCTACCCATGAGCGCCGGCATCTCTTCCCGCCCTGCCCTCACGTAACGCATCCCGAGCAGCAGGCACGTAACCCAGAGCAGACCAGTAGTGGATTGGTAGACCCACAAGAGCACACAGCCAAGCGCCAACAGCAAAAAATGGCGCTACCACCACCTCGCTCTCACCCGCTAGGAAGAACGGGAAAGCGAACATCATTAAAAAGGTTCCAGTTTTGCCCCACCACGTCACTTCGATTTTGCGTGCGCCCAATGCCCCGAGAACTAACGCGATCACAGCGACTAGACCCTCTCGTATTAAAGCCAACCACGCGACCCAACCAGGCACCGAGCCGTCAAGCCAAATAGCAAATACACCCACCAACAGCATCAGTCGATCCGCCGTCGGATCAAGGATCTTTCCTAATTCGCTGATTTGATTGAAGCGTCGTGCAATATAGCCATCTACCCAATCGCTCGCCCCAAGAGCTCCCAGTAAAAGCGCTGCGCCCCAACGGTCTTCTTTAGAGAACAGAAGCCAAAGAAATATGGGGATGCAACCCAACCGAAGGAGACTAATCAAATTAGGCACCGTGAAGGGTCGCCAACCAAGCTGCTGTTCAGACATTAATTGCATCGTAGGCTCCAACTCATGCCATCCGTTTTCACGATGATCATCCAAGGCGATTTACCCGGGACTTTTGTCTGGCGAGATGACCGGTGCGCGGCTTTCATGTCGATCAATCCCATTGCCCACGGACACACCTTGGTCGTTCCGATAGATGAGATCGATCACTGGCTCGACGCGCCCCCAGACCTACAACAACATCTGTTCGGAATCGCGAGCCGCGTAGGGCAAGCGCAGCAGCGAGCCTTCAAAACAAACAGAGTCGGACTGATCGTTGCCGGGTTCGAAGTTCCTCACATGCACATCCACGTCATCCCAGCACAAGAAATGTCTGACCTGGATTTCGCAAACGCAGCGACTTCAGTAGGACAACCCGAACTTCAGGATGCAGCGACTGCCATTAAAACTGAACTGAACTCACTATGAGCGCCAGTTAGAACATCGAGTCCTGGGCCAATGGAGCCATGAGCTCCGGTCCCTTATGGCGCGCATTCCCGACTTTGGGATCAACACGGTGAGCTTCGAAAAGCGCGCTGGGTGCTGGGCGCAGTATCTGTTTCAAACCTGCGGTATCTGAATTCTGAGGGTCCAACCATTCATTCCATGTGGATTTCGGCAAAACCACAGGCATCCGATGATGGATGTTTGACAAAAACCCGTTCGCTTCTGTAGTCAAAATCGTAAATGAAAGCTCGTCTTTTTCACTGCCCTCAACGAGTCGACTCTCCCACAGGCCAGCCATGCACAAAAGCTCTTGATCTGACCGGGAGATGAACATCGGCTGCTTCTTACGCTTCTTCTCTCCCGGTGAGTTCAGAACCTTCCACTCATAAAAACCGTTCGCAGGAATAATGCATCTGCGAGATGCAAACGCGTCGGCAAAGCTCACTTTGGTGTCAACAGTCTCAGCTCGAGCGTTAATCAATCGCTTCTGACGAGATTTCGAATGCGTCCATTTAGGCAAAAACCCCCAGGAAAAGACCTCAATACAGAGCTCGTCTTTTCGGTCGGTAGCCCTACCATCAACAAAAGTCGCATAAACCTCGGCAGAAGGGGCCACGTTGTAATTCGGAGCGAGGTTCTCATCCGCAATATCGGCCTCAAATAAACCGGCTAATTCGTGGGCGGAAGCCGCAGCGACAAATCGGCCACACATCTCTCAGACATCCTGATTTTCGTCAAACATAGGTTGACCCCTTCATTTCGCCGCGATCTTGACGAATCTCAACATTCACTAAAGCTGGTTTGCCTGATGCGAACGCTCGAGCGATAGCCGGCGCTATTTCCTCTGGTTTAGTGACATGTTCTCCATGACCGCCGAGTGCTTCTACGACTTTGTCGTATCGGGTTCGATTCAATTCAACTGCAATTAAGCGATCCTCCCCATACAGCATTCCTTGTGGTCTCATCATCTGGCCCCAAGCTGCATCATTTCCAACGACTCCCACGATAGGAAGACCGAAACGCACCGCCGTGTCGTATTCGAAGCCGTTAAGTCCAAAGGATCCATCGCCATACACAATGAGCACTCGCTTATCTGGGTGCGCCTTCTGAGCCGCTAACGCAAAGGGCATGCCGACTCCAAGAGTCCCCAGAGGACCAGGATCCATCCAGGTGCCGTCTCGCGGAACGTTGATGACCTTTGACGCCTGCGCGACGATGTCTCCCCCATCGCCTATCACAATCATGTCATCGGTGACCGCATTTGCGATTTCTTTACACAAACGAAGAGGGTCAATCGGTACCTCTTCACTATTCATTCGAGAGCGCCGCTCGGCGTCAAGCTCTTCCTCCCTTTCGCGCAACTGATCGCGATACGAAGAGACATCAATAGTGATGCCGCGTTCTTTTGCGTCAACGCACATCGATTCGAAGTTCAAGCCGAGATTACCCGTGAGACCTATATCAACGGCACGGTTGTTACCGATCAACGTTTCTTCCATATCCATTTGCACGATGGATGCTGAAGCGGGAATGGAACGCCCAAATTTCATGCGAAAGTCCAGAGGAGTGCCAGCGAGGATCACCAGATCCGCTTGGTCAAGGGCTTCTTTCCTGGTTAGAGACAAAAACGATGGGTGGTCCCACGAAATTTCACCTCGTGCCATTCCGTTAACAAAACAAGGAATCCCAGTTATGTCAAGGAACTCGGCAAGTTGGTCACCACCTTCACTCCACTTAAGCGAAGTTCCCGCCATCACCATCGGTCGTTCAGCCTGAGCGACGAGGTCGATCGCTGCTGAGACGAGTCCTGCGGGTGCGACAGAGGCAACTCGGTAATCTCTGAACTCAGGAACGGTGATTTCCGCAAGATCAACCTTGCCCCCGAGAACATCCATGGGGATTTCCAAGAATGCTGGTCCTGGAACACCGCTCAGCGCTGAACGTATGGCGGATTCAATGTATTCAGCAATGCGCGAAGTTTGGTAACACGCATCAGCCCATTTCGAGATCGGCTTCATAAATGAAACATGATCCATTTCTTGTAAGGACCCCCTGCGCGTGTGTCGAAATGGGCCTTGCCCACCTATCACAAGGATCGGCGAGTTCGCTCTCCACGCGTTTGCGACCCCTGTTGCTCCGTCAGTCACACCGGGTCCCGCGGTCAAGATGGCAACGCCTACCTTTCCCGGATGTAGTCGAGCCCATGCATCGGCGGCATGGACAGCAGCTTGTTCGTGACGCACATCAACAACTTCGATGTTCTCGTCCAGGCAGCCGTCGTATATCGCCATCACATGGCCACCCGAAAGAGTGAACACACAATCCACTCCGGCGGCTTTCAGGGCCTTCGCCGCCAACTTTCCTCCATGCGTCACAGTGCTCACACTCCCCTGGCCGCGTCCGCAGCCAACGAGCACGACTGTACGCTGCGTTAAGTGCGCGTGACTGTTCCTGCCTCCTCGGCGAATATTGGGCCGGGCTTTGACTGCCTCGGCGTGGCTATCGATCTCCCGTTTCATTTGGACGTAGGGGAGCCTCAGAAATCCGCAACCGAGCTCGATCACCGCCATCCGGCCACGACTGCTTTTAGGGACGCTGGGGGTTCAGGTCGGCTTTTTGCAGAAACCCGAATCCCACCCGGAAAAGGCCTCGGGTTTTCTGGAGCAGCTCGAGTAGCTGGACTCGCCGCGGCTTCTCTGCAACAGTCCGGCGCAATTCAATACCCAAAGTTGTTGATCGAAGCCGGGACCCTCGAGGGCCATTACGACAATGTTGCAGCGTCGATCTACGGCAGTATCACTGCCACAAACAACCACTCAGTTGTGCGCCTTCAATGTCCCGCCGATCTAAGCATTGTGATCTGGGTTCCAGACAGCAAGACTTCAACCAACGTCTCTAGAAATCGTCTGCCCACGTCTGTCTCGTTCGATGCGGCCGTGAATGCCGTTGGAAGAAGTTCCGTGCTAGTTGCTGCGATCGCAACCAGTGATTTAGATGCTATGCGCGCTGCCTGCCGCGACGATTTGCATCAACCAACACGACTCGCTGACGCGCCCGAATCAGCGAAAGCCATCACTTCTGCACTCGAGCACGGCGCAGCCGCGGCTTGGTTGAGCGGCTCAGGTCCCACCGTCGCTGCATTCGTAGAGCGCGATCTCACCCAGGCGGTATCAATGTCCTTTCCTGAGTCCGGGCACAGCAAGATTTTGGAAGTGGCGCCTTACGGAATCTCAGTTAGCTAGCAACTATGTTCACAAGCCTGTCTTGAATCACTATGACTTTGCGGATTTCTTTGCCCCGAAGCAACTCTTCTATTCGCGGATCAGAGAGAGCTGCTCCTCGTAAAGCTTCCTCCTCAAGGCCGCTCTCCACGACGATTCGACTACGCACCTTGCCATTGACCTGAACCGGAAGCTCCACTGATTCGTCAACCAGAAAATCAGGCTGCGCCGCAGGAAATTGTTCGTGGACTATCGAATTCGAGTTCCCTAAACGCTTCCAGAGTTCTTCCGCTATGTGGGGCACCAACGGTCCGAGCATTAGAACAAGGGCTCGGGCAACTTCGCGCGACACAGGCTCAGCACGTCGACTCAACTCATTGTTCAACTCGGTGATACGCGCAATGGCCGAATTAAACCGAAGACCCTCCATTGCTTCCCCGACCGCCGCAATAGTTCGATGCAAAATTCTTTTGAGGGAGTCCGAAGGAGCGGTATCAACAACTGTTACGGCTCCGGTACTTTCATCAATGAGATTTCGCCACACACGCTGAAGAAGCCTGTGCGAGCCAATAACCGACTTGGTTTCCCATGGGCGATCTTGGTCAAGTGGGCCCATGAACATCTCATAGAGACGCAGTGTGTCGGCACCATAGGCTGAGTACATGTCATCTGGTGTGACTGAATTCTTCAGCGACTTACCCATCTTGCCGAAAGTTCGCGTTACCGGAGATTCTTCGTAAAAGTACTCACCCCCTGATTCAACGACGTCTTCCGCGTCGACGTAGATACCTCTTTGGTCTTGATAGGCGGCCGCTTGGATATAACCCTGGTTGTAGAGCCGTTGAAAAGGTTCTGGACCCGACACGTGCCCTAGATCGAAAAGAACCTTGTGCCAGAAACGGGCATAAAGGAGATGCAGCACAGCGTGTTCCACTCCTCCCACGTACAGGTCAACTCCGCCGACTCCCCCGTCGGAATCAGTCATCCAATATCTCTCAACCATCGGGTCAACGAACCGTTCTTCGTTGTTCGGGTCCAAATACCTCAGGTAGTACCAGCAGGAACCAGCCCACTGCGGCATCGTATTGAGTTCGCGTGTATAGGGGAGTTCTCCGTCGCCGAGGTCGTAAGTCGCTACTGCCCACTCAGTAGCCCGACCGAGCGGCGGTTCCGGATCCGACTCTTCATCTAATGTTCGTGGAGCCCAGTCAATTAGTTCTGGGAGTTCAACGGGCAGTTGGTTCTCAGGAACAGCTAATGCGAGCCCAGTGTCGTCGTAAACGATTGGGAAAGGTTCACCCCAATAACGTTGTCGCGAAAAAAGCCAATCACGCAACTTATAGGTGACCGTTCTTAACCCATGCCCCTCGCGTTCCAACCAGTCAGTGATCGCTCGTTTCGCATCATCAATATGCAGGCCATTTAAGAAACCACTGTTGATAGCAGCGCCGTCACCGGCGTACGCTTCCCCTTCAAAAGTCGACGGGGGTTCAACAGTTCGGATGATTTCTATTTCGAACGCTTTTGCGAAATCCCAATCTCTCTGATCTTGGCCGGGCACACTCATCACTGCACCCGTCCCGTATCCCATTAACACGTAATCAGCGATAAATATTGGGACTCGATGCCCGTTAACTGGGACAGCGCAGTGGGCGCCAATGTAGACACCAGTTTTTGCCTGGTTTTCTTGCCGCTCTAAATCCGTCAAGTCAGATACTTTTCGACGGTAATTGTCTACGGCTTCACCGGGTGTCTCAGCGTTCCCTCTCCAGAGAGGTGGCGTATCCTCAGGCCAAGTTTTCGCCGTAAGGGCATCCACCAAAGGATGTTCTGGGGCCAACACCATCGCGGTAGTTCCAAACAACGTATCGGGCCGAGTGGTAAAGACTTCGATCTTTGATCCAGACGATGTTTCAAAACCAATTTGCGCCCCCTCGGAGCGCCCGATCCAGTTTCTTTGCATCGTCTTGATGGAATCGGTCCAATCGAGACGTTCCAGATCCTCAAGTAATCGGTCGGCATATGCGGTAATCCGCATCATCCATTGCTTCATCGGTCGACGAAACACAGGGTGGTTGCCGCGTTCGCTGCGTCCTTCCGATGTCACTTCCTCGTTAGCTAAAACCGTTCCGAGAGCAGGACACCAGTTCACAGGCGCGTCGCCAAGATAGGCAAGGCGCCAGTGGTCTAACTCCCGCCGTTTCTCTGTTTCGTCCATTTCTGCCCATGGCCGGCCATCTGAGGTGGCACGAGCACCCGATGAAAGTAGATCCTCTAGCTCCGATATAGGGCGAGCACGGTTGACTTCGGTGTCATACCAACTCTGGAAGATTTGAAGGAAGATCCATTGCGTCCAGCGGTAGTAGGAAACATCCGTTGTCGCAATTGATCGCCTCTTATCGTGACCCAACCCCAGGCGGTCAAGCTGACGTTGCATGTTGGCAATGTTGTTCTCGGTATTAGACCGGGGATGCTCCCCTGTCTGGCGTGCATGCTCTTCCGCTGGCAACCCAAAAGCGTCATACCCCATCGTGTGTAGGACGTTGTAGCCAACCATTCTCTTGTAGCGCGCAAAAACATCCGTGCCGATGTAACCGAGCGGATGACCGACGTGTAGCCCTGAACCGGACGGGTACGGAAACATATCCATCACAAACAGCTTCGGGCGAGTGTCAACTTCTTGGCTTGAGAGCGGTCCTAAAGGGTTGGCCGCTTGATACGTTCCCTCCTCCAGCCATCTGCGCTGCCATTCAACTTCAATCTCTTCAGCTAACGAAGCGTCGTACCGAAACGCGGGCGAGGAATCCTCTGCTTCACTACCGGGACTAAGAGACGACTCGTTCACGGGGCTCAAGGATGCCACGAGATGACCTCACTAGCGCAGTTAGATGCCGAGTATTACTCGGGTCGCGGGCGTCAAGGCGACGCGTGCAATACCCTGCTCACATGCCCGGCGACGATTCTCAGTCCAATCTTGCCGATGGAGATAATCTTCCCTTAACTGATCGAAATTATGCCTCTTGGGAAGCTGCTGCCAACGCCGCGCTGAGAGGCCAGGACCTTGGGTCCCTCACCACCAAAACTTTGGACGGAATTGCAAGAGAACCGCTTTACACGCGTGAGTTGCACGCTGCGAATCAAAACGATGCAGGTCTTCCCGGAAGTTCGCCATTCACTCGCGGCAGTAGCGCCGCTGGCAACGTGTTTGGGTGGGAAATTCGCCAAAGCCACTTTGCACAGAACCACGGCGTCAACAAACGCATTCTTTCTGATCTTGAGAATGGTGTCACTGGCATCACTCTTATTGCGGCACCCACAGAATTCGAATTGTTCGATTCGCTCCTCAATGGTGTTCACCTTGACTTGTTTCCGATTCATCTGAATCCTGGAAGCTCACTAGCGCAAATACATGCTCTCGTTGCTCTTTGCGATCATCGATGCGGCGACGCGTCGCTACTACGCAACCGCTTGGGGCTCGATCCGGTTGGGCGGATGGCGCGAAGTGGTCGATCCATCTCTGAGCTCGGGAAGGAAATCGCAGAATGCGCAGAGGCTGTGTCTCAAATATCGAAGTCGCATCCCAACATGCGCTCGATCGCTGTGGATGGCTCCACATGGGCAGATGCCGGTGCTTCTGATGGACAAGAGCTGGGAGCTGCTCTTTCAACCGGGGTCATGTGGTTGCGTGCTCTTACAACAGCGGGACTTTCAGTAGACGAAGCATCACAACAGCTCGAATTAACACTTGCAGCTGGTCCAGATCAGTTTCTGACAACCGCTAAGTTCCGGGCGGCTCGAATTTGTTGGACCAGGATCATCGGTGCCTCTGGTGGCGATCCTGCTCGTGCTCCACTCGGCGTCCATGCCACGACGGCACGTTCGATGATGACTCGCAATGACTCGTGGGTAAACATGCTGCGCACCACCACAGCCTGTTTCGCAGCTGCCTTAGGTGGAGCTGACGCCATAACGGTCGAGCCGTTCGACAGTGCTTCGGGTCTCCCCGACGACACCGCTTTGCGATTAGCACGAAATACTCAACTCATACTTCAAGAAGAGTCGAAGGTGGCTTCTGTAATCGACCCCGCAGGTGGAAGCTGGTATCTCGAGGCGCTGACCAACGAACTCGCCCGTTCGGCATGGAAGGTTCTCCAAAAGCTAGAGGAAAGCGGCGGTGTCGGGGAAGCCCTTCTGTCTGGATCTTGGCAAGCTGCGATAGCGGAGACACGCGAGGCTCGCCTGGTCGCCGTGGCCGACCGCTCTACTTCGATCACAGGAACCAGCGAATTCCCGGACATAAGCGAGACCAAATTGGAGCGCCAAGCTATCCCCAGTGACTCGATGCAAACATTTGGGGAAAAAAGATGTGAAGCTCTGCCTCTCTTTCGATGGTCTGCTCCTTTCGAACAGTTTCGAGAAGCTGCGGACTCTGCCGCTACTCGGCCAAGTGTTTTTCTCGCGAACCTTGGCGATGTCATTACACACACCACTAGGTCGACATTTGCAAAGAACCTGTTCGAAACGGGCGGAGTAGAAGCTATAAGTCACGATGGCTTCGAAAATTCAGCTAGAGCCGCAGAAGCATTCGCCTCAAGTGGTTGCAGAATCGCTTGTATCTGTTCAACGGACACCGTTTATTCGGAGTCTGCAGCCGAAGCCGCTACTGCGCTTCGGGGTGCAGGCGCGGAGCTCATCTACCTCGCTGGATCCCCCGATACTCCCGGAATCGACACTGCGGATATCGATGGTTTTGTTTATCGGGGATGCAATGTGCTTGACGTACTTGCAACAGTGCACACAACCTTGGTTAGGTGAGTTCGAACAATGAACCAAATCCCTAACTTTTCGACAATTACCCTCGACTCTACGAATCAGTCAACGTCCGATCTCGACCACTGGAAGCGCGATCTCGTAGCCCAAACAGGATCCTCTGCGGAAGACTTGACCTGGCACACACCCGAAGGAATCGACATCAAGTGTCTTTACACTGCTGCGGACCTTCAGGGCGACATGACGCATCTGGATAGCTTCCCGGGTTTCGCCCCCTTCTTACGCGGCCCCTATCCAACGATGTACACGAACCAACCTTGGACGGTTCGGCAGTACGCGGGATTTTCCACGGCTGAAGATTCCAACGCCTTTTACAGACGAAATCTCGCTGCCGGTCAGAAGGGGCTTTCAGTCGCCTTCGACCTCGCCACCCATCGCGGCTACGACAGCGACCATGAGCGAGTCAGCGGCGATGTAGGCATGGCGGGCGTCGCCATCGACTCCATCTACGACATGAGGACGCTCTTCGACGGCATCCCTCTTGACCAGATGAGCGTGTCAATGACAATGAACGGGGCTGTGCTACCCATTCTTGCGCTCTATATCGTCGCCGCTGAGGAACAGGGAGTACCGGCGACCAAGCTTGCGGGCACCATCCAAAATGACATCCTAAAAGAGTTCATGGTGCGCAACACCTACATCTATCCGCCTCAGCCCTCGATGCGCATTATTGGAGATATCTTCGAGTTCACAAGCCAGAACATGCCTCGCTTTAACTCCATTTCCATATCGGGATACCACATGCAAGAAGCGGGCGCGACGGCCGATTTAGAACTCGCCTACACCCTCGCAGACGGTCTCGAATATCTACGTACAGGCCAAAAAGCCGGGCTAAGCGTCGATGATTTTGCGCCTCGTCTCAGTTTCTTCTGGGCGATCGGCATGAATTTCTTTATGGAAGTCGCGAAACTCAGAGCTGCACGCATTATTTGGGCTGATTTGGTACAGGGTTTTTCTCCGGCAAATCCCAAGTCCATGTCCTTGCGAACCCATAGTCAGACATCGGGATGGAGCCTCACTGCGCAAGACGTCTACAACAACGTTGTTCGGACTTGCGTCGAGGCCATGGCAGCTACTCAGGGTCATACCCAAAGTCTTCATACGAACGCTTTCGACGAGGCACTCGCACTGCCAACTGACTTCAGCGCGCGCATCGCCCGTAATACCCAGCTGTTCCTCCAACAAGAGTCGGGAACAACCAAAGTTATTGATCCATGGGGTGGGAGTTACTACGTCGAACGATTGACCCGAGAGTTAGCCGATCGGGCACTCGGCCATATCAGCGAGATCGAGCAGATGGGGGGCATGGCTCAGGCAATAGAGGCAGGTATCCCAAAGATGCGGATTGAGGAAGCAGCCGCACGCACACAGGCTCGCATCGATTCGGGGCGACAAACCGTTGTCGGCGTTAATAAGTACCGGATTGACGTTAACGAAGAGGTCGATGTCCTCAGAATCGACAATGCCGAGGTCAAGTCAACTCAAATAGCCAAACTCAACCGTCTTCGAGCCGAGAGAGATGACGAACAGGTTGATAAAGCTCTTGCGGCATTAACTAAAGCAGCGAACACTGGGGAGGGAAACCTCTTAGCCTTAGCGATAGAGGCGGGACGAGCGAAAGCAACAGTTGGAGAGATCAGTCTCGCCCTTGAACTCGTCTATGGCCGTCACAAGGCAGAAATTCGATCAATTAGCGGGGTGTACAGCAGCGAAGTGGGAGAAGAAACCGACGCAGTGAGTTCTGTACGAGAACTGGTTGAGCAATTCTCCCAACGCGAAGGTCGGCGACCGCGTATTCTCGTCGCCAAAATGGGGCAAGACGGTCACGATAGAGGCCAGAAGGTCATCGCCACTGCATTTGCGGACCTTGGGTTCGACGTGGATATCGGACCTCTTTTTTCAACCCCTGGAGAAGCGGCTCGACAAGCGGTAGAGAATGATGCGCATATTGTCGGAGCATCTTCACTTGCTGCAGGTCATCTGACACTCATACCGGAACTTCGCGACGCTTTGGCTGCCGAGGGTCGAGACGACATCATGATCGTCGTTGGCGGAGTCATTCCGCCGCAAGATTTCGAGGCCTTGATCGAGGGCGGAGCTACAGCGATATTTCCTCCAGGAACAGTCATCGCCGAAGCCGCTACTGAGCTGCTCACAAAACTTAACGCCTAGATCTCATCATTTACGGCGAACGTTTTTTACTTTCTTTTTTGCCCGGTTAGCGCGATAGACCGAGCTAGACGCAGCTTTGCTGGTCCGGCGCCCGAGCGATGAATCTGCCTCTTCGAGCTTCGCCTGAAATCGCTTGTGAACCCACAGTTTCTCTCCGGCAACCTCTATTTGAGACCAAAATTGGCTACGCACCCCGAACTTCGCGGTTCGCGGACTTCTGTCGAGTAACTCAACTGGTTTCGCCGGCCGCCATCCTCGGGCTCTCAGCAGTAGAACGTCGTCAGACGTGATGGCAATCACTCGGTAACGAGCGGTCGTCAAGACCGCAACTATTGCAAACACCACCACCGTGATCGTGACTCCCATCACCCACGAACGAGGGTCCAAGAGGAGAACAGCCAATAGAACGACTAATGCGAATGCCAACATCGTAAAAGGGTGAAGTCCCCCCTGGGCGGGAAGGATCCATTTCACCGTCTCATCTGGTTCGAGGAATTTTTCCACCGGGTGAGGACGACTCCCACCACGCTCAGCTATCCGTTTTGCAATACCCATATGTTCCTACTTTTGCAGGTGCTGTCAGCCAAATTATCGATAGCAGCCGATTATTCACAACTGGCACCCAAGAATCGCCCCTAAATCAGTCGCTTGACGGCCTGTACCCTCAACAGTTGTGGCAGCTGTCCCTTCGATCACAGATCTCGTGGAAGGCGTCCGCTCGGCGGATCGCGCCTCCTTGGGGCGCGCCATAACTCTTATTGAAAGCAGCCTCCCTGACCATCGCGCATCAGCTCAAGAATTACTTTCCCAGCTCCTGGCTAACCCGGGCTCGGCTCATCGTGTTGGGATCACAGGGGTACCTGGTGTCGGGAAAAGCACTTTTATTGAAACTCTCGGCGAAACACTGACAAGTAAAGGTCACCGGGTAGCAGTTCTCGCAGTAGATCCGACATCAACGCGTACCGGGGGCTCCATCCTGGGCGACAAGACCCGAATGTCGTCGTTGGCAAACGATGACGCGGCCTTTGTGCGTCCCTCACCAACAGCCGGTGAGCTAGGCGGAGTAACCCGTATGACGAGAGAGACCATACTTCTATGTGAGGCGGCTGGTTTCGATGTCGTACTAGTAGAAACGGTCGGAGTAGGTCAGAGCGAGACGGCGGTCGCTGACATGGTCGATTTCTTCCTCGTGTTAATGCTTCCCGGGGCCGGCGACGAGCTTCAAGGGATAAAAAAGGGAATTCTCGAATTAGCCGACATGATCGCCGTCAACAAAGCTGACGGCAACAACGGGCAACGAGCTGCCGCAGCTGCGCGCGAATACCAAATTGCACTACACCTCACAGCGCCGGCCTCACCTCACTGGACACCTCCAGTTCTCACCTGTGCTGGTCTAACAGGCGAGGGAGTTGAAACCCTATGGAGTCACGTCGAACAGCACCGTCGCCTTCTGAGCGAGTCTGGTGACCTTGAGCGTCGTCGGGAGGAGCAACGCGTTCGGTGGATGTGGTCAATGCTTGATGATCGTCTCTTGGAGGCTCTGCGAACCCATCCAGAGGTGGGGAAACTTCTACCTGAGCTGGAGTCTCAAGTTCGTTCAGACGTAACGACGCCAGTAAGTGCTGTCAATACGCTCATCGAAGCCTTTTTCCAGGATTAGGCCAGTCCGCTTTGACAGAGTGACACTCCCCTAATCACCGCCTCACCTTTGCCCGGAGAGTTAGAAGTCTTCGTCGAAGGCCACATCACCTTCGACACCGACCTGATAGGCCACGACGGTACGTTCGAAAAAGTTTGTCAACTCTTGAACGTCCTGTAGCTCCATGAAATCGAACGGGTTTTTAGATCCGTAGCGTTTGGGGAGTCCCAGTTGCATTAACCGTTGATCCGCTACGAACTCCAGATAGACGCGGGTATCGGCAGTTGACATTCCTGCCACCCCGCCCGAGAGGACGTCCGCCGCGAACTGGCTCTCTACCTCGATCGCTTCCTCAAGCATCTCAACGATGCGGGCAGACAAATCGTCGTCAAATAAATCGGGTTCTTCGTTTCTAATCGTGTTCACGACTTCGAATGCGAAGTTCATGTGACAGGACTCATCGCGAAACACCCAGTTGGTGCCCGCCGCTAGCCCGTTCAGGAGGCCTTTACTGCGAAGAAAATAGACGTACGCGAACGCGGCGAAGAAAAAGAGTCCCTCGATGCACGCAGCGAAGCAGATCAAGTTCAGCAAAAATTGCTTTCGCTCGTCACGCGAACGTAATTCTGCGACGTCGCTGATGCTGCTCATCCATTTAAAACAGAACTCAGCTTTTCGACGAATAGACGGAATGTTCTCGATGGCAGCAAACGCTTCAGTCCTCTCGTCAATATCAGGTATGTAGTTATCGAGGAGAGTTAAATAAAACTGAACGTGCAGGGCTTCTTCGTATAACTGCCTGCTCAAGTACATGCGAGCTTCGGGACTGTTGATGTGTTGGTACAAATTCAACACAAGGTTGTTTGCAACAATCGAGTCACCAGTCGCAAAGAAAGCGACCAGTCGATTTATCAAATGGCGTTCAGCGGGCAGCAGTTTGCGATCAAGATCCACGACATCATCAGAAAAATCTATTTCTTCAACCGTCCAGGTGTTCTTAATGGCATCTCGGTACATGTCATAAAAGACCGGGTATTGCATCGGACGCAACGTGAGGTTGAATCCCGGGTCAAGAATATTGCCTGTGACTCCAACCTCTCGCCCTATAGCGGACTCCCCTTGATCAGGCTGATCAAGCTTTGCGTAATTGTCGTCTGGTTCGGTAAGTGCCATTCCGGTGTCGTTTCTCGGCGATCAATCAGGACAGGGAAGCGGAACGAGGGTCAGTCACAAGCTTCGCAAGTTTCGGGGTTTTCCAATGAGCACGCGATGGCTTCTTCATCAGTGAAAGAGCGGGCATCGACTGACTCTTCGTCCGGCGGCGAACCTGTTGGTTCACCATCGGCTCCGGAAGTGGTTTGGTTGATTCGAGTAGCTGGCCTCGAACGCAGGTAATAGGTGGTCTTTAGGCCGCTCTTCCATGCGTACATATACATAGAAGACAACTTGCCGATGCTGGGGCTCTCCATAAACAAATTCAGAGACTGACTCTGGTCGATGTATGCGCCCCTGCTAGCCGCCAAATCAATTAAAGCTCGTTGCGGCAACTCCCAAGCCGTTCGATAGATTTCGCGCAGGTCCTCGGGAATCTCCTCGATGGCCTGAATCGAGCCCTCCGCTCGCTTGATTCGTTGAGCCATGTCCTCACCCCAAAGACCTTGTTCCTGAAGCTCGGTCACTAGGTAACGGTTGATTTGCAAAAACTCGCCTGAAAGGGTTTCTCTCTTAAAGAGATTCGATACCTGAGGTTCGATGCATTCATAGCACCCAGCGATAGAGGCAATAGTCGCAGTCGGAGCGATCGCAATCATCAACGAGTTACGTAGACCGTGCTGGCTTATGCGATCCTTCAACGCCTCCCACCGTGCGGTGTCGCTCGGGACGATCCCCCACAGATCAAACTGGAGGTCACCGCGAGCTGCCCTCGTTTCAGAGAACCCCTCATGAGGTCCGTCTTCTACAGCTAGATCACAACTCGCCGAGAGAGCGCAGTAATAGATCTCTTCACTTATCCGCGTCGACAGGTCGAGAGCTTCAGGACTATCGAATGTTAAGCCGGTCTGGAAGAACACGTCTTGGAGCCCCATCAAGCCCAACCCCACGGGACGCCACTTGCTATTCGAAGAGCCCGCTTCGTCAGTCGGATAGAAATTGATGTCGATTACTCGATCTAGGAACGGCACCGCTGTTCGCACGACCTCTCCAAGGCGGTCGAAATCGAATGCTCCGTCGCGCACCAGGCGTCCCAGGTTCACCGAACCTAGGTTGCAAACAGCAGTCTCTTGTTGGTTCGTAACTTCCAGAATCTCAGTACAGAGGTTCGAAAGATGCACGACGTTGCCGGGTTCTCCTGTCTGATTGCATTTCAGATTGGATGCGTCTTTGAAAGTGACCCAACCGTTTCCCGTCTGAGCCAAAGTCCTCATCATGCGGCTATACAACTGTCGGGCCGGGACTTGGCGTTCGTAAAGTCCCGCCTGTTCCGCTGCGAGATAGGCCTGGCGAAACTCGTCTCCGTAAAGGTCTGTCAGGTGCGGCACAACCTTTGGGTCGAAGAGAGACCACTGCCAGTCGTTCTCCACTCGCTCCATGAACAAGTCTGGGATCCAATTCGCGAGGTTTAAGTTGTGAGCTCGACGAGCGGAATCACCTGTGTTGTCCTTAAGTTCGAGGAAGTCGTCTAAGTCAGCGTGCCACGTTTCCAAATAAACGCAGGCGGCACCTTTGCGTCTACCGCCCTGGTTCACAGCAGCGACAGAAGAGTCCAATGTCTTTAGCCACGGAACGATGCCGTTCGAAAGGCCGTTCGTGCCGCCGATCAGTGAACCTTTGGCTCGAACTCGATGCCAGGCAACTCCAATCCCACCCGCAAATTTTGAGAGCTTCGCGATATCGGTATATCGCTTGTATATGCCTTCCAAGGAGTCCTCGGGGCTGTCCAACAAGTAACACGACGACATTTGAGGGTGTGCTGTTCCGGAGTTAAACAAGGTAGGACTTGACGTCAGGTACTCAAGGCTCGACATCAATTCATAAAGAGTGATGGCTTCTTCAGGCGTCCGAGCAAGGCCACATGCGACTCGAAGAAGAAAATACTGAGGGGTTTCTATGACCGTCCTCTTAGTCGGGTGGCGGAGGAGGTAGCGGTCATAAACGGTACGCAACCCGAAAAATTCGAACAGGTTATTTCGCTCGTTCAAGACCGAGTTGTTCAGTTTGCGCGCATGCACCTGGACAAACTCAAGCACGCCTTGGTGGATCAGCCCATTCTCAGCTCCCAACTCAATGGACTGACTAAACGAGTAGACGTTTTGATTCTGGACTTCTTTGTCAATAAACGTTCCGAGTAGGCGAGCAGCAAGGCGGGAGTAGTTCGGTTCTTCAATAATCAACGCGGCTGCTGTCCGAATCGACAGTTCGTCAAGTTCGGTGGTGGTTGCACCATCGTGCAAGCCCGAGATAGTTCTCGTGGCAATGCGCATCGGATCTACCCCAGGTAGCTCCGTCGCGCATCGTTCGACAGCCTTGACGATCTTGTTGACGTCTACAGACTGCAAGCTCCCGTCACGCTTCTGGACCTGCATCCCCGTTGCTGAAGTTCCCTCTATCGTGTCTTCGGTTATGCCAGTCCCCGCCTGGTCTGTGATCGCCACTTTTGCTCCTCGTCTGCCGCACCCGAATTCAACGCCCGTCCCCCTCCACCGGGAATCGATATTTCCTCCTCAACTCACCGGGCCCATATGGGGGCCTGTGGTTCGCTGAATCGGGGGATCAATCCCTCGGTCTTAGTTCGTTTAAGTTCCGGACTTGTGATTACACCCGTGTAGTTACAACCTTGTCAAGCATATGTACCGGTCTCTTTGGCCGCGCGCAAGCACAAATCAGCCGTCTTTTGGGTTCACGTGGTCGAAAAGTTTCTCAACCTCACCACCCTGCGTGGCGAATATTTATTCGTCAGGATTTGGTGCCACTTGGTCTTCCGAGCGAGATAGCGTTCAAGAACGAGGTGGAAACTGTGGATCAAATCGTAGTTGTAGGCGCTTCCCTTGCAGGGATACGAGCCTGCCAAAATCTTCGCCGAGAGGGTTTCGAAGGCACGCTGACCCTTATAGGTGAAGAGAAGCACCGCCCCTACGACAGGCCACCTCTCTCCAAAACGATGTTATCCACCGACCAAGATCCTGAAGAGTTGCTACTCGTGTCTGAGGACGCGCTATCTGATCTTGGCCTGAACCTCATGTTGGGAGAATCGGCGACAGGTCTCGACGTCCGCCGACAGGTGGTCACCGTGGGTGATGACCAGATTCGCTACGAAGGTCTCATAATTGCCACCGGCGCTGCGGCAAGAAAACTTCCAAAAACTGACACTATCGAGGGAGTTCACGTCCTTCGCACAGTTGATGACGCATTAGCGATTCGCAAGCGATTGGTACCTGGAGCATCTGTCGTAATAGTCGGCGCGGGTTTCGTTGGCTCCGAAGTCGCGGCCGCTGCCAGCAACCGCGGCTGTGACGTAACGATCATCGAAGCGGCTGCGGCGCCGCTTATCCGAGGTCTGGGGATTGAGATGGGAGAAGCTTGCGGGGACCTACACCAAGCGCACGCAGTCAATTTGCGGCTGGGAGTCGGCGTTGCTTCCATTATTGGTCGCGACGAAGTAGAGGGCGTCGAATTGACCGACGGGACTCAGCTTTTGGCGGATCTTGTGGTCATCGGAATTGGGGCTATTCCCAACACTGGCTGGCTGGCGGGATCCGGGCTCAAGATTGATAACGGAGTTGTGTGTGACGGAACCATGAGTACGGGAGTTCCAGGTGTCTATGCCGTTGGCGACGTCGCCAAGGCTCCTAACGCTTGGCTAGGACCGTCGCCTGTGCGAGTAGAACACTGGACAGCGGCCACCGAACAATCGATGTTGGTCGCCGGGAATTTATTGCACCCCGAACGCAGCCGCATCTACGACTCTGTGCCCTTCGTATGGTCCGACCAATACAACGACCGAATTCAAGTCGCGGGTGATACCGATAGTTCTGAGCATGTAGAAGTCCTGGTCGGCTCGGTCGAAGAACAAGTTTTTGTTACCGGCTACCGCCGCGATGGTGCGCTGGCAGGGGTAATGGCTATGAACAACATCAGACCGTTCGTTCAATACCGGCGACTTCTGATGGGTCACGGCAGTTGGGACGATGCACTCGCGTTAGCAGCAGAACTCTCTTGATTCGGCAATCCCGAATCGACATGAAAACACTTTTGAGAATTCCGCCAATCCTGCGAAGATGCCTTAGGTGGGACTAGCTAGAGACACCGGTGAGACGACCGGGCGGGGTCCGTTTACCCACCACCCGCGCCCTACTGTGAACGTGGGGGGTGCATCTGGTGGAGGCCGCTAATCGCAATATAAACACGGTCGCTGTTTTCTGCGCTTCGTCTTCTAGTAATGATCCGGCATTTATTGAGTTAGCCACCAACCTTGGCAAACACCTCGCTCTGGAAGGCGTGACGATCGTCTTCGGCGGCAGTGACGCCGGCCTGATGGGCGCTGTCGCCGACGGGGCAATTTCGAAAAACGGTCGCGTCGTTGGGATCTACCCCGAAGACACCTTCTCTCGTGATGTACGCCACCGTGGAGACGTCGATTTGCGTCTGGTGTCATCAATGCATGAACGAAAAGCCATGATGTACCAGTTGAGCGATGGTGTTATAGCGCTTCCAGGTGGCTATGGGACTCTCGATGAGCTCGCGGAAGTCCTGGCTTGGACACAACTCGGTCTTCATTATCTCCCGGTTGTCCTATTAGATACCGGCAAGTTCTGGGGAAAGTTTGTTGAGTTCCTCGACGATGCCACGTCCGTCGGGGTGCTGAGCCAAAGCAGCCGCCACTTGTTGGGCAGAGCATTCGACCCCGAAAGGGCGCTACAACTTCTGAGGGCACTCCCGTTGGGTGTGGACGACGACTAGCGAAAACAGTTCGCTCTACAGGTATGCGCCGTCAAGAAAGTGTCATGACGGCCAGACACTCAAAGGTGTCTGGCCTCGTCTACGTCGGGCTGAGAGGATTTGAACCTCCGACCCCTGGTCCCCCAGACCAGTGCGCTAACCAAACTGCGCCACAGCCCGCAGCCAAGCCACGATATCTGGGATGACGCTCCGATCCGCACACCGGACACGGTCAGATAATTTGCTGTATCACCCAGATAATTCCTTGCAGGGCTCGCCACCCCAGGTACAGAACAGCACCTGTGGCCACCACCCAAAAATGCCACGGGACAGAACCACCGCGCGATGGCTTAGCAAGCCACTGACCACATACGGGGCAACCACCGTCTTCTCCGAGGAGGCCGATATCAAAGTCGCGATCGCATTGCTCACACCAGGTCACGATCCAAACACCAAGTGCTTTTGCCTATACGAAACAGAACCCTGCATCGAGACTTCCTTAGCCGCGCCGCCGAAGTCGCACCTTTATAGGCGTTGCGCCAAGGTCGAATTCTTCGCGCAAGCGGCGTTCGAGGTAACGAACATAACTTGCAGGTAAATCTTTATTAGTGAACAACGTGAAGGTGGGTGGGTGAGTTGCGCCTTGGGTTGCGTAAAGAACTCGACCTCCGTGGGGTGCGGCTTGAGCTGACTGGGCCAACTGAATCACTTCGTTCACTCGGCGAGTTGGCACTCTTGTTTCATACGCATCTATAGCTGCCTCTAACGCCGGAGCAAGGCGCTGTATACCCCGTCCGGTTAGGGCGCTTATACGCAAGACCGGCGATTCTCCGAGGAAGTGAAGTCGTTGACCTAGCTGATACATCAGTTCGTCTTTTTCTTCTTGGTTAACGACTTCCCATTTGTTCATCAATATGACAATTGGGCATCCGGCGGCATCCACTCGTTCTGCAAGGCGTTGGTCTTGTGAAGTCACACCCTCGGATGCGTCAATCACAAGAAGCGCGACGTCGGCCTTGTCTATTGCCCGCAACGCCCGGAGGCTCGAGTAGTACTCGGTGTCGTCATCGACTCGAGCTTTTCGCCTCATGCCGGCCGTATCGATGAAGCGCAAGGGACCTAACTCGGTCTCGACCACAGTGTCAATCGCGTCGCGTGTGGTGCCAGGCATGTCGTGAACAACTGAACGCTCGTCACCAATTAGTCGATTGAATAGGGTTGATTTCCCGACATTTGGTCGACCGACAATGGCAACCCCCCGGACCCCTTCATCGGGTTCCGGTTCGTTATCTTGTTGAGGACTTTCCTCTGTCGGCTGCCCAGAAGTAGGGAGCATTTCAACAATCCGGTCAAGTAAATCGCCAGTGTTGCGACTATGTAGAGCCGAAACTCCGAATGGTTCGCCAAGACCTAGAGACATGAACTCCCAGATATCTTGATCTCGGAGCGAGGTATCGATTTTGTTTACGGCGAGAATTATCGGAGCCTTCGAACGTCGAAGGATTGATGCAACACGACTGTCTTCGTCGGTGATCCCTGTGGCGCCGTCAACCACCATGATGATCAGGTCTGAGTTATTGATGGCCTTTTCGCTCTGAGCGGAAACTTTGCCATCTAGGTCGGATCCCGTGGGCATCCAGCCGCCAGTGTCAACGAGCAAGAAATTGTTTCCTTGCCATTCGGCTTCCAGGGCTTTGCGGTCCCTAGTTACACCTGATCTTTCTTCCACGATTGCTTCGCGTCTGCCGAGGATTCGATTGAATAACGTCGACTTCCCAACGTTGGGTCGGCCGATCACAGAAACTACGGGCAATGGCCCCGGCGCTGTCATGTTGCACCTTCTCGCGCCAAACCTTCAGAACGAGTCCCTCGTTTAAGGGCGGCGCGCAGAGCAACTCCGTCTGTAGGAACTACTTCTACCTCGCGTGGTAAGTCATCTATGCGCAATCCATCTAAGAATTTCCCGTTGTTGAGGCACACGTCTGGCAACAGATAGCGATGCCCTTCGGGTTCAGAGGAGAGCGTTCGATGCAGATCCTCTCCAACCATTAGTCCACTCACCTTCACATTGCCACCAAAGAAGAGGTTCTCGACTTCTACGATGCGAATGCCTCCTCGGCCAAGAGAATTAATTAACGGTGAGAGGACTTGCGCTCCGTACGCTCCCGTAAGTATGGCGACGGGCGCGTCGTCTCGAACACTTATTCCTACAGGGATCGCCGCTACATCTTCTGAGGGATCAGTGCTCACGATCTCTCCTGCGCGATTCGAACCGCCACCCATGCGAGGCGCGCGGTATCCCTCAGCCGGGGCGCCGTCTACCCATTGGAAAAAGCCCGCTCGCGCCCCAACTCCCGAGGGTAATTTGCCACTGAATTCCGCTTCGAAAGCTCTAGCCATTCCAATTCCATCTTCGTACATCGGGAAATCTTCATATGTGTCAGCTTCTGGAAACGTCTTGTCTGCCAGCAGGTAGTACTCGTCTGCCGCGTAAACGAGCCTGTGTCCATTCGCTTCGAGGAACAGGTCCTGCCAACGTTCGACCGTCTCAATAACCGCGGCGGCCTCATCTTCAGTGTGAGGCCGCATTGAGGGTTCGCGGTTGTGAGCGCTGACCCCTAGGGGCACTACGGCCAACGAGCTGAGTTCTGGAAAGCGATCAAGTACTCCGAGCAAGCTGTCGTCTAATACTTCTCCATCGTTTACTCCGGGACACACGACGATCTGTCCGTGTACTTCGATCTTGAAATCGAGCAGCGCCTTCAACCAACGCAAACTGTATCCGCCGCGCGGATTACGGAGCATTCGAGCTCGGACCGCCGGATCGGTGGCATGGATCGAGACGTACAGGGGGGAGAGTCGTTCTGTTACGACTCTTTCTAAATCGGCCTCGGTAAACCGCGTCAGTGTCGTGAAGTTTCCGTAGAGAAACGAAAGGCGATAGTCATCGTCTTTTAGATAAAGGCTTCGACGCATCCCTTTGGGCAACTGATAGATGAAGCAAAATTCGCAGTGGTTGTCACACGTTCTGACTCGGTCGAATATCGACGAATCCACTTCAGCACCCAATGGCTCTCCGGCCGCCTTAACTACTTTGACGTCTAGCTCTAGACCTCCGCGCTGAACAGTCAAAACCGGGTCGGCTTCATCGACTAACAACTGCCAGCGAATAACGTCGGTTGGCACCTCACCATCGATAGCAACGATTTCATCGCCGGGGCCGAGGCCTGCCGACTCAGCAGCACTTTCAGGCGCGACGTTGATGACAACGGGCAAGGACATGGAGTTCAGGATACGGGCGACCTCGTCCGACACTCAGCACGGGGAGGAAAGCTGTCAAGCGGTAGCCTCAGCTTGGTGAGTGTGGATCAGGTCTTATTGGCGTCACCCCGAGGTTTTTGTGCCGGGGTCGAGATGGCGATAAAGGCGCTGGCCTGGATGGTGCGCTCGTTCGATCCGCCGGTCTACTGCTACCACGAGATCGTTCACAACCAACTTGTAGTCGATCGATTCCGAAGCCTTGGGGTGGTCTTTGTTGATGACGTCAGTCAAGTACCCGAAGGACGTCCGTTGATGCTGTCTGCTCACGGGTCTGCCCCTGAAGTTGTCAGGGAAGCACGCGAACGAGGTGGGTACGTAGTCGATGCCGTTTGTCCTCTCGTAACCAAGGTCCATCACGAGGTGCGCGTTCGCTCGAAAAAGGGTTACCGAATTATCTACGTAGGGCACCAAGGCCATGAGGAGGCGGTCGGAACAATGGCAGTTGCTCCCGATGCAATCCATCTGGTCGAAGATTCTGCCCAAGTAGCTAATTTGCCGGAATTCCAGGAGCCACTTGCAATGTTGGCGCAAACTACCCTCAGCCATCGAGATTGGGAGGGCGTGTTGCAAGCGACCAAGGAAAGGTTCCCTGATGTTTGGATGCCAGGTCGTAGCGATCTTTGCTTCGCTACGACTAACCGACAGTCCGCTTTAGCTTCGATAGCTCAACGATGTGATGCAGTCATTGTCATTGGTTCAGCCAATTCGTCCAACACCATGGCTCTCGTCAAACTGGCAAAGGAATCCGGTTGCGAACAAGTCTTTCGAATTAACTCTGGCTCCGAGCTACCTGAGGGGCTTCAGGGCACAGTTGGAGTGACAGCAGGCGCGTCGGCCCCTGAGGAACTAGTAGAGGCAGTGATTCGACATCTTGCACCGAGATTTGGCGTTGAAGAGGTGAGTATCACTGACGAAGACGAGTATTTTCCACCGCCGAGAGAAATCCGGGAGCTTCTTTCGGCCCTTGAGACGGCCGTGCACGCGACTCTTGCGGTTCCATCGGATGCTCGGGTCGTGCCGCTTGACCGAGAGATTGCCGCTAGTGAGGTTCTTGCTTCTCTTGCCGATTAAAGCGCGAACAATTAGAGCTGTTTATAGGTCGGTCTGGGGTTCGCTACCGGGCTCATAAATGTTTGGCGTGCCGCAAATAATTTGAGCTCGGTCAAACAAGTCTTGGATTTCTTCTCGTAGGTGTGCGGAGGTTTCGCGTACCTCTTGTCGAACCAAGCGGCCGGTGGGGCTGAGCGGGGGTGGTGGGATTGGTTTACCGATGATGACGTGTACTCGTTTTGGATATAACAATTTGGAACCCCTCGGCATGGCGGTTGCCGTGCCGCCAATTCCGACGGGCACGATCGCTACTTGGGCCTTAGCGGCCAAATAAGCCGCTCCGTCAAATAATGGAAAGATTCGAGGGCCGTCTTTGCGTTCTCCCTCAGGGAAAGCCACCACAGGGTCCTCGCCGTTTTGTAGGACTGTGAGCGCGGTCATAAGAGCAGCTCGATCGGCGCTTCCTCTGCTGACGGGGAAACCTCCGATGGTGGTGAAAAGCCAAGCAAAGAAGGCGTTGTTCCAAACCGACTCTTTACCCATGAACCGGAGCCGCCTTGGGACGCATGATTGCAGTGGCGTGTCGATGTAACTCCGATGGTTCGGCGCCCAGACACACGATCCTTCAGGGATATTCTCTTGACCCTCAATAGTTAGCCGGTTCCAGAACTTGAAGACTCCCCAAAGTAGGTATTTGAGCACCCGATATGTTGCTCGGTTGTACCAACGAGCGTTGGGATTCGTCACCGACAGTTGTTTGTCCATCAATCCTCCATGACGGAACGGAACATACTTGCAAGGTCCGATACCACTTCTTGAATGGTGAGTTCGCTGGTATCAATTACTACGGCGCCAGATGCTACTTGAAGCGGAGAATCAGCGCGAGTTGAGTCAATCCGATCTCGCCGTTCCAGATCCTCTTTTACATCTCCTAGTGTTTGAACCGACGATTCCTCATATCGACGCCGCGCCCGAACCTCAGGTTGAGCAGTCAGAAAGGCCTTGAATATTGCGTCCGGGAATACTTCGGTACCGATGTCACGGCCTTCCATCACTCCGCCACCTATTTCAGTCGCCCATTTCCTCTGCCGGGCTACCAGCGCGCGACGTACACCTGGGTTTGCCGCTACGACGCTCACCCACTCATTGATTTGCGGGGTCCTGATTTCATCTGTGGCGTCAACGCCATCAATAATAATTAGCTCGCTGATGGAGATCTCCGTTTTCTCGGCGAGGTCAGTCATCGCGTCTTGATTTTCGGGATCAATTCCTGCGCGCAATGCCGCCACTACCACGGCCCGGTACATGGCCCCAGTGTCAAAATGTGGAAGATCTAATTCGCTTGCAAGGAGGCGAGCCACCGTCGACTTGCCAGACCCTGCCGGGCCGTCGATAGCCGCAACGGCAACCACCTCGCCCCTCGGTTTGACCTTCGGACGAAGCTCCTCGAGACATGAAAAAAAGTCGGGAAACGTCTTTGCCACGCAATCGTGATCGTTGATCACTATTCGGGGGATTCGAAGCGAAAGCAAAGCCATGGACATAGCCATGCGGTGGTCGCCGTAGGTATCAATACTTGCTCCCCTAAGCGACCACAAATCCGGTCGCACGATAAGCCCATCTTCGCTTTCGATGGCTTCAACACCACATTTGGCTAGCTCTGCAACCATGCCAGCGATTCGGTCCGTCTCTTTGCGTCGAATGAAACCAATACCTGTAATTTCAATATCGCTTTCAGCAAAAGCTGCCACAGCCGCCAACGTCTGCGCAGTGTCTGAAAAGTCGCGAAGATCGAACGTGCCTCCGCGAATTCGATCACCCTCGACCTCAATGAAATTCTCACCCCAGACAACTTTGGCACCAAGTTGTTCCATCACATCAACGAATTGGACATCTCCCTGGTAACTCTCTCGGTGAAGACCAACTACCTTCACTCGTCCTTGAGTGATCGAGGCGGCGGCAAAAAAATATGAGGCGGCCGAAGCGTCTGGCTCAATTCGAGCTTCAGTCGCTAGGTACCGGCCTGGGGGCACAACGTATGTGAATTCGTCTGGTTTCTCGACTGATACGCCAAAATCACGCATGACCTTGACGGTGAGTTCTAGATAGGGTCGACTGACCAGTAGGCCCGTCAATCTTATTTTTAGTCCGTTTGTGTAAAGCGGCGCAGCCAACATCAGACCGCTAATGAACTGGCTACTAGTTTCCGCGGAGATTTCGACCTCACCCCCTTCTAAGCCCTGAGAAGAAATCTTGACAGGTAGCTGGCCGAGAGCACCTAACTCTTCAAGATCACACCCCAGATAGCGCAATGCCTCAATTTGTTCCGCGAATGGGCGCGACCGTAATTGCTGTGCTCCATCCAGCGTCACTACGCCGCTGCCCCCCGCCAACGTCGGCAAAAGAAATCGAGAGGTCGTTCCCGACGATCTCGCGTCGATAACGAGGTCTCGAAAGTTTGGTGCACCAGCTAACCCGGTGACCTCAATCTCAAAGTTCTCGCGATCCACTTCAACTGTTGCTCCCAACGAAACAATTGCTTCCAACATCGCTTCGGTATCATCGGCGAAGAGAACTCCAGATAGCCGGCTCCTGCCTTCAGAGAGAGCAGCGCAGAGCAATGCTCGGTTCATATGACTCTTTGACCCAGGAAGCGACACATCCCCTACAGCCGGGCCAGCAAACGGAGTCATCAAACGCGAATTATTCATGCCAGTTCTCTTGTGGTGGGCCGGTAGCCCTGCCCTGCCAACGCGGCCAGGAACCTCTGCACCTCAGCTTGAGCCACGACAAGGACAAGAACGCCTTGCGCTCCCTCAGCAGAGTGAGCGACCTCTATGTCGGCGACATTGACCTCACAATCGGCAGCCAACATGGTGATATTCGCAATCTGTCCCTTCCGATCCGGGATAGGAATTCGCACCTCCACGAGTTCCTGAGGTCTGACATATCGAGAGGGCAAATTGGTGCGGGCTTTTCTCGCCTGAGAAAGCAAATTCGTTAGTCCGGTTCGGTCTGACTGGGCAACGATCTCGCGGATATTGCTAATTCGAGCAGAAAACTCATCCAAGACCGAAACGATGGCATCTCTGTTCTCTTCACAAATATCTAGCCATATTTCAGGGTGGCCCGCGGCGACGCGGGTCATATCTCGAAAGCCGCCGGCAGCCAGACGCAGCAAAGGCGCGTCGTCTAGAGCGCGATCGTCTGCGAGACACATCAAACTGGCGGCAGTTAGATGCGGTACATGAGAGACGATCGCAACCAACGCGTCGTGGCGTTCAGGAGTCATGGTTACGACGTCGCAGCCCATAGAGGCCAGGACCGTTTGGAGATCCCGAAGGCCAAAGTCATCGCTGCCCAACGTCGGAGTGAGAACCCAGACAGCACCATCAAAGATTTCTTGGTTAGCGCCATCGACGCCTTCTTGTTCTGAGCCTGCCATCGGGTGTCCCGGTATAAATCTGGGGTCGTCGATGCTCCGGGCAACTGTGGTTTTCACACTTCCAGTGTCTGTCACGATGCCATTCGTTTCGCGAAGGGTTTTGCGAATCTCTGCCTCGAGAGCGCTCGCGGGCACCGCAACGAAGGCCAACTCGGCCTCCGCATCGCTACCAACTACGTCCAGTACTCCTAGTTCTAATGCTCGCTCGGCCCGCTTAGCATCGATATCCCTACCCGTTATGTGCCATCCCCTCGCTCGGAGGGCAAGCGCGATGGAGCCCCCAATCAGTCCCGTTCCTACGATCTGAGCGCGACGCTCGTTCTTGGTC
>DUBN01000007.1:4495-7309 GCA_012960315.1 Acidimicrobiia bacterium | reverse complement strand
TCAGCGCCGCCTACGATCATCGTTGCTGCGTGAGCAAGAATTTCGTCAGCATTCGTTAGATCTGGGCGTGATGTTCCGTCGATATTCAGCAACCCGGCCGCTATCGCAGCATCAGTGAGCGTCGGGACCGATCCACCAAAGGCAAGTGCCTCGGTAGATAGCCGCTGCCCTACGCTGTCTGGACCGAGCCCTAGGGGGTTCAGGTGGATTCGGCTTCCGCCACCCAGCCCAATCGAAAGAACATCGGGAAGTTGGAACAAAGTGCGCACCCCACCCACTTCCACTGCGGCGTTGGCTTGTCGGGGGTAACCCGACACGAGTGCCCCAAAGTCCGCTGTAGTTCCACCAACATCAACAACAAGTCCGTCACTTACACCTCCGAGGGCAGCTGCGCCTCTCATGGAGTTGGTCGGACCCGACGCGAAGGTGAGGACCGGATACTTGGCTGCCTCTTCCACTTGAAGGAGGGTGCCGTTGTTTTGAGTCAAAAATAAACGGGTGCCGGATCCGAAACCGATCTGGTCAATCGCGGACGCAAAAGCTGAGATGACCGATCCGGCGAGTTCCAATAGGCAAGCGTTCAAACCTGCTGCGTTTTCTCGTTCCAACAGGCCAAGTTGGCCAAGGCGGTGAGAGACCGTGATTTGGGCCTTTGGGTGGTATTCCGCAATGATTTCGGCAGCTCGATCTTCTTGACGAGTGTCGATGGGTGAAAAACTGCCTGCGATCACTATGGCGTTGTTGCCCCGGTCAGCGAACTGGTGGGCAGCCTCAATCACTGCTGGTTCGTCTAGTTCTTCGAAGGGGCGTCCGTCGTATTCGATGCCGCCTCGTACCATCAATGTTTCACCCCGGACCACTTCGGCGAGATCGGGGGGCCACCCAACGAGTGGGGGCAGTGAACGGCCAGCTGGTAACCCGATCCGCAGGAATCCGACCTGGTTCAAGTGGCTTCGTTGGACAACTGCGTTGGTGAACTGGGTTGTGCCAATTACTACGGCCCCGATGTCATGGTGAGAAAGACCTTCAAGAACTTTTTGGATGCCACTTAACACATCGTCGGTTGTTGGTGTCTTGATGGTCTCGACTACTTCGACGCCATCGAGTAGTGCTCCGTCAGTGTTGGTACCTCCAACGTCAATACCAATACGTCTCATGGGCAGGGGTCCACGGGTTCAAGGTCGTATCCCATTGCACGGGGCCCTACATATTTGAGACCTGCCGGACTCAAGAACAGAGGCGGGGCGGTAATGCCGATGAGAGCCACCCGTTGACCGTAACGGGCTGTCTCTGTCCCGATAGCTTCACCTGAAGTTGCGTCGAGCAGGCAAATGAGATGAGGGACGGTCGCGATGACCTGGTCCCCAAGACGCGCCACCAACCATTCGTTCTGAAAGTCAAGTTCGACGTTGTATCCGGAATATGCGTCCAACCCATCGAGTTTGGCTGTGCCGCGGAGAAAGCCACCCGTTGTGCGTCGATCAACATCGATAATTTTGCCAGTGAAAATCAGTTGACCCTCAGCCGCGGCGCAGATAGCTGCCACCGGGTCCTCGTGAGCGGCGCGTGCTTCTCGGACTCTGGCCCCAAGTTGGATCGCGAAACTCATTGAATTAGCTACGCCCCACCGTTTGACCTCGGCTCCACTTCTCGGGGCCTTACAGGTCGCGGCCATCGAACCCGTTTCGATAGTAAGTACACGACTGGTTCGTTCCATCCACTTCCACGTGGGGACGTTCGTAATAACGGCCTCGACTCCACGTGGGTCCACGAGCGCCAAGGGCCATGGTTGAAGACCACCGATAGCGAAACTCGTCATTTGTGCTTCCGGATAAGCCCTCCCCATAGCATCTGCGTCGACGATTGGTAAACCAAGGTGGGCGGACGCCATTAAGGGTTGAAAGGCGTTTGAACCACCAATTTCGGTCGCCATGACCGCGTCGAACGATGACCCTAAGTACTCGCCCATTATCTCCACTACTCGGGCTACATCGCGTGCATCTTGGAGGCGTTCCTGCATGACCAGTGGCGCGCCCATTGTGGACACCACCGCAACCTGAGCGTCGTCATCTAATTCTTGAGGATCAATTAACTCAAACTGTGTGCCTGTGGCGGCTATTTGTTGCATGTTGAGGTGGTTGAGATAGGGGCTTCCTCCCCCTCCGGTCCCGAGGATCCAGGCACCAACAGCGAGATCGTCGACATCTGTCGCGTCCAAGTTACGGGTCATCCAAGCAGCTCTGAAGCAATGTGCGCAGTGCACCGCACGGCTGAGAGAACAGGCACTCCAGTTATTTCCCGAACTCGGTGCAATAATGACGTCTCGTATCCGAAACAGTCGAGTACGACAAGGTCCACTTCGGCACCAGCCAGTATGGCTGCTGCTGCGGTGGGATCTTCGCCCGGCTTCACAGCAGCAACCACTACGCCTCGATCAGATCGTTGCCATTGTCGAGCTAACGATTCGACCTGTTCCGCCAAGGGCACCAACACTCCCAAAGTGCACTCGGCGGGAGCGACAGCGTCTACAACACCTTCAAGAATCGTCGAAGGGAACAACACGTTCGGGTAGTTCGGGAGTCCGGTGAATTTACCTGTGCAGGCGACCAAAACCGGGCGACTCTCCCTCTCTATAAGTAGTTCTTGTAGACGAATGGTGGCGGCCTGCTTGGAGATCATCACATCGGCGCCGTTGGCGAGACGCGTGTGAAAGGTGTCAGATGCATTCTGAGGGGCAAGGTGTGTGATTTCGTCAGTAGATAACCCATCGAGTGCGCCACGGACCTCTATAGGTCGCGCTCCCAAAACTTGAGA
>DUBN01000007.1:0-4485 GCA_012960315.1 Acidimicrobiia bacterium | reverse complement strand
TATCGTCTCGAGGCGCTTGGCCAATAGTTAGAACAAGCAGCGGCTCCACAGAACAAACTTTAATGAACTGACGCAACTCACGTCGTCTAACCAAACATCTCGTCGGGACGACAACGTCAGTTGTGCCTGAAATTCAGCTAAATGGATGGGCAGCTCGCCAATTGGTAGCGGCGTCTTCGAGGGTCGTGAATCCCACACCACGCTTCTCGATCTCGTCGAGAAGTTGTTCAAGCATGAGCATCCGATTACCTCGCCCGATGACTTGGGGATGCATCGTGTATGTCAATACCCCACCTGGCTCGTGGGCAAGCGCCCAATCCAGGTCGCCGAGCCAGGTTTCGAGAACCGCTGACGGCGGCGTCAGGTTGCCTCCTTGAGGTGGGATGTACTCGAACCAGGGGAAGTCATCGAGGTGCCAGGCCCAGGGCAACTCAACTAGATCGACTTCCTCTCCCCATTCAACACCTTCGTTTTTTACCCATTGGTCGTTCAGCCGGCACCAGTATGGACGCACGTCATGGCCCATTAATGACGAGTCATATGAGAACCCGGCTTCGATGAGCAGCTCGAAAGTGCTACTAGTCACATATCCGCCTGGGGACCGCCAGCCCACCGGTCGTCTACCGGTCATACCTTCAAGGATCGTTAGGCCTTCCTCAAGGACTCGCTTCTCGTCGTCGCGTTCGAGCCGTGCAGGGTTTTCATGGTGATTGCCGTGATGGCCCACCTCGTGGCCACCGTCAACAATTTCCTCTAGGAGATCTGGATATGTCGAAGCCGTTATTCCTGGAACAAAAAAAGTTGCGTGTATCGACCGTGACCCAAGAAGTTTGAGTATGCGGCGAGCACCCACGACCCCAAATTCGCCTCGACTGAACGCGGTGCGATCTTGCCGACTCATCCAGAGGGAGATGGTGTCGACGTCAAAGGTCAAACTGACGTAGGAGCGATCGGTCATCACTCCATCATTGCACCTGCTGCCCCAGCCTCGCCTGGGTAGGAGCGCCTCCTAGGCTCCCCTACCTATATTGACTGCAACAAGGCGTTCTAGGGTGAGGGTTTTTCGAACAGTTCGTCAGAGAAATGTGGCATAACACCTTCGGCAAACAGCTCCAGAGCGTGAATGGTTTCAGCATGTGAAAGACCACCCCAGTCGAAGTACAACATCAGATGTTTAACTCCAGCTGACTTGTAAACCTCCACGCGTTCTCGACACCGATCCGGATCACCAAAAATTGATAGCTCGTCCAACTGGTCGATAGTTGCAGTTGCCAGGAATTTCCCGATCTCGGCCATGGCTTCATACCCTTTCGTACCGGGAGGAGTCCACACCTTTGTCGCGCTGTCGAGTTTAAGTTTCATCCCCCTCTCTGCGTTAGCCAAAGCCTGCGCTGTCGTATCTGCGACGTGACACCAAACGACGTGGGGGAGATCTCTCGGTGGTTCGCCATGGCCCGCGTCGCGAAAAACCTGATCGTACATGTCGAGTTGGGTGCGGATCTCTTTGGCAGAGCGGGCGGACCCAAATGGTGCTCCACTGAACGCATACCCGCGACTCGCCGCTTCTTCTGCTGAGCCCGGCGATGCCGCGGCGACCCACACTGGCGGATGGGGCTGCTGAATCGGTCGAGGTAAAAGATCAATGTCCCTGTATTGGTAGAAGTCCCCCTCATAGCTGAATTGCTCTTGGGTCCACGCTCCGTGAATAACTTCCAGGGCCTCCCAAAAGCGAGCTTTCGTGGTGTTTATGTCAACGTTAAACCCAGCAAACTCGTGCGGCTGATATCCGCGCCCTACTCCAACGTCGACTCGTCCCTGACTCAACAGGTCAAGGCTGGCAAGGTCTTCAGCTAAACGAATCGGATCATTTACCGGCAGGACGCTCACTCCGGTCCCCAAACGAATCCGTTCCGTACGCTCGGCAATTGCAGCCAGCACCAACTGTGGTGACGGAAAGACCCGCTGGCTGGCACCGAAGTGATGCTCACCCACCCAAAAACCCCAATATCCAAGTGCTTCGGCCGTGACAGCTTCGTCGATTACTTCGCGGTAAAACTGTTGATGAGACCGAAGGGAGGGATAGTTGTCTCCCAGAGTAAGAACCGAGAATCGCATAGTCACTCCTTCTGCAAGAGTCCGAGGGGCTCGCCACTCCTTGCGTCCGTACGCGAACATTACTTCCCCCGGCGACAGAGATCTTTAGTGCTCCGGGTGCGCTGGCCTATGACCGACAAAACCTGCTGACAGGTGCCACTCGGGGCCGCGTCGACGTGCGTGACAGGGCAAGATGAGATCATGACAGACCACCTCGAAGCCCACCAGACCGCGGCGCCAATGGCGTCTGGCCCCACAGGGCCGCTCCAAGGACTACGTATCCTTGATGTCACACACGCCCTTGCGGGGCCATTCGCAGCGATGCTTCTCGCCGATATGGGAGCAGATGTGATCAAAGTCGAACCTCCACAAGGAGAGATGACTAGGCATCAGGGTCCCTGGACCAGAGATGACGAGGAACGGTTTTATTCTGGCAACTATGCGATGCGCAATCGCAATAAGCGATCCATTTGCCTCGATCTCACGACAGACGACGACCGGGAAGTCTTCCTTCGTCTCGTAGAAACATCCGATGGTCTTATCGAGAATATGCGGGCCGGGGTGCTGGACCACCTCGGGGTGGGTTGGGAGATTTGTCATGAACGCAACCCAAAGCTCGTATATGCAGCAATCCGAGGATTCTACGCCAACTGGCCTGCTTACGATCTCATCGCTCAAGCGATGGGCGGTGTAATCGCTGCTACTGGCCAAGACGAAGACCACATCATGAAAGTCGGACCACCCATCGGCGATACGGTGCCTGGCACTATGGCCTCACTCGGCATGCTGGCCGCATTGTGGCGCGCTCGCGATACCGGTAAAGGTCAGTTCATCGATGTCGCCATGGTTGACGTGATGATGACGATGTCTGAAGCAAGCCAAATGGTGTGGTCATACATGGGTCGTCCAATGCGTCCAATGGGTAATGGAGTCGATGGGCTCAGCCCATACGACGTGTACCCCACCAAAGACGGGCACTGCGTCATCGCCACTCCAACCCAGCCACACTTCAAACTTTTGTGCCAACTCATCGGCCGTGAAGACCTCATGACCGATGATCGAACCCGAAATAATCGGCGGAGAGTGCGCAACAAAGAGTACGTGGACGAAGCCATCGGCGGATGGGCAGCGTCGTGCACCACTGCCGAAGTAGTCGAAACACTTGGCAACCAAGTACCGGTAGGGCCCGTTTACGACCCGTCCGACTGGGTTAACGATCCTCATACTGCGGCTCGCGAAATGCTTGTCCGCGTTGACCACGACCACCACCGCCCGACCGTCGTGTTGAACAGCCCTATCAAGTTCAGCGACGACCCGGCCGGTATTTACCGCGGTGTGCCCAGGCTCGACCAACACGGTGACGAAATCCGCGCCGAACTAGAAGCAGATTGAGTTAACCGCCCTCTTATAGTTTGGGCGCTAAATCGACGTGTATGACCGCCACGACCAACAAAGCGGATGTAGTTATGCAGAAGCGGGTTTGATGAACTGGGCTCCAAGCGCCAATTCCACGTTGTCGGTGACCATTGGTACTCCGTAGCTGACGCCGAACGCGCTGCGGCTGATCGTACCTGACATGCTGAATCCGTAGTGGGTCGATCCATCCATGGGGAACACTGCCGAACCGTTGTAGGTACCAGCCAAAGTAATCTGCTGTTCGATCCCTTTGATGGTGAGTTCGCCTTTCAGTTCGTAGCCATCACCCGTTTCAACGACTGACGTCGATTTGAATCCCATGTGGGGGTGGTTGGCCGCGTCAAAGAAGTCGCCGCCGAGTATGTGCTTATCTCGTGCCGAGTTGCCAGTGTTGACTGACGCCATCTCGGCCTCGATCGACACAGCCGTGTCAGCAATACTGCTTCCAATTGTCAATGAACCGGTGAAGACATCGAAAGTACCCCTGACTAACGAGATATCTAGATGGGTCACACAAAATCCCAGCTGTGAGTGGACCGCGTCGATCTCATATTTGCCATTAGCGATAGGTAAAACCATTTGTGTGTCCTTCCCTCAAGACAATTGATGCTATTGCATTGACACCTGACCCGCTCTGGACTATTGGGCGGATCCCTAGACTTTTTGATGGCGCGTCTAGATCCTCGAATCTGCAAGCAGGTTCCGCATCCTTCTGTGCGCTACATATCAGGCTTTCGGTAACACAACGAACACGAAAGCTACGTAGTGGAGTGATGCCGCAGCGACGGTGAGAGAGTGAAATATCTCGTGGAACCCAAACATGCTCGGCCACGGGTCAGGTCTTTGAGAGGCAAATATGACGGCTCCCGCGGTATACAACAATCCGCCAGTAAGAAAAAGAACGAACCCCAACACCCCAAGCTGGTGCCAGGCATCTTGGACTACAGCCAAAAGACACCATCCAACAACTAGATA
>DUBN01000006.1:35639-41940 GCA_012960315.1 Acidimicrobiia bacterium | reverse complement strand
ATTTGCCGCAGTTCAATATGGAGCTGGTCGGGGGCTGGGCCTTCAAGCACTCGAGTGTTTTTGCGTTTCGCTCGCAGACGCTCAATAACTCCCTCCTCATAGCCCGGAGCGATGATGAGATCCGCCTGTGCGGCTTGTTCTATGGCTTCGACCATCGCGAGATCAACCACCCGGTTCGTGGCGACAATGCCACCAAAAGCGGAACGAGGATCGCAGTCGAAGGCCCGCTGGTACGTGTCGGCAAGGTTGTTGCCGGTCGCAGCACCACATGGGTTGGCGTGTTTGATGATCGCCACAGCAGCTTGCTCTGACTCCGTTCCCAAGTCGTGCGCGATTCTCCACGCGGCGTCAGCGTCAAAGAAATTTAAGTAGCTAAGGGCGAGGCCCTCATGTTGCACGACACCATCCCACCACGGCGCAGTCGCAATGGGCCGATACCTGGCACCTGTCTGATGGGGGTTTTCGCCATATCGGCAGTCATCTGCTTTTTCTAACGCTAAGTGAAGGGTGGGAGGGAGCGGGTCATCTTCGTCCAGCCATTCAACAATTGCGGCGTCATATGCGGCGGTATGAGCGAACGCCGTCCTTGCGAGACGGCGTCGAGTTTCATCTGAGAGAACCCCACCAGTTGAAAGTTCAGCTATAACCGTTGAATAATCGTCGGGGTTGACGACGATGCCGACGCTGTCATGGTTTTTTGCTGCCGCGCGCACCATGGTGGGGCCACCAATGTCGATCAACTCAACGCTGGGATCACTGCGGAACGGATAGAGATTACATATCACCAAGTCAATGGGAGTAATCCCTTGTTCTTCAAGCGAAGCGAGGTGTGCGGGTTTGCTTCGGTCGGCGAGAATGCCACCGTGGATACTTGGATGAAGGGTTTTCACCCGTCCATCAAGCATTTCAGGGCTTTGGGTGATGTCTTCCACCGCGGTGACGTCAACTCCTGCTTCTCGCAGCGTTGATGCGGTGCCGCCACTAGAAACAATGTCCCATCCGAGCCGGCTGAGATCTGCAGCCACGTCAACTATTCCGGTTTTGTCGTATACAGAAATCAGGGCTCTCACGTGTGTGCCTCCATGTCGGCGAGGAATTTCTTGATGGTTGCGGGGTACAAACGACGTTCTGTTGATTTGATGCGTTCGTGGAGTGAAACTTCATCGTCGTTGTCAAGTACTTCCACGGCTGCTTGGGCCAGGATCGGACCTGCGTCGACCTCGAGGGTCGCGATGTGAACAGTGCAGCCAGTGATTTTGACGCCGTGACGGAGGGCGTCGCGGACGCCGTGCCATCCGGGGAATGACGGGAGGAGCGCCGGGTGGGTGTTGAGGACTCGTCCGTCGAACGCCTCAAAGAATGGGGCGTCAAGCACGGTTCCGAATCCGGCCATTGCGATCACGTCAATGTCAGCTTGTTGAAGCGTGGTGACAATGTCGCGAGAGAACTGGGCCCGATCGAAATCAGGACCAAAATCGGTTCGTTCGACAAGAAATGAGGGAACGCCACCGGCGTTCGCGAGGTCGATGACACCGCAAGTTCGGTCGACGACTACCGCGGCGACATCAACGTGCGCGTCGATGATCGCTTGGCAGATAGATCCGGTTCCCGACGCGAGTACTGCTAGCCGCACTCTTGGGAACCTAGTGGGCCGTGGCTACATAGATGCGACGATCTCCGCCATGAGTTCGCCTGCTTCTGTTGGATTCAGTCCGACTTTCACTCCGGCATCGCGCAAAGCTTCCATTTTGGCGTCCGCTGTGCCCTTCCCTCCGGACACAATCGCGCCAGCGTGTCCCATCTTTTTTCCAGGGGGAGCAGTGACGCCAGCTATGTAAGAAGACACGGGTTTGGTCATATGATTTTTGATGTAGTCCGCTGCCTCTTCTTCGGCTGAACCACCAATTTCGCCGATCATCATGACCGCTTTAGTGGCCGGGTCGGCTTCAAAAGCGGCAAGGCAATCAATGAAAGATGTGCCAGGTACGGGATCTCCCCCGATACCAACACAGGTGGTCACACCAATATCTTTTTGTTGGAGTTCGTAGAGAGCCTGATAGGTGAGGGTGCCGGAGCGACTGACTATGCCAACTGGGCCACCTGGTTTAGCGATGTGTCCAGCTGTGATCCCAATGTTGCATTGTCCTGGGGTGATGATGCCCGGACAGTTGGGTCCGAGCATTTGCACGTCGGGGTGCTGCGCTTTGAGTTCGTTGTAAAACTTGGCTTCGTCGTGGGCAGGTACGCCTTCGGTGATGCAGACGATGAATTTGATTCCGCCTTGGGCGGCATCCATTACTGCTGAGTACACGCCCGCAGCGGGAATGAAAATGCAGGACGCTGTTGCTCCGGTGGCTTCTACTGCATCAGCACAATTTGCGAAGACCGGAATGCCATCAACATCTTCACCAGCTTTTTTGGGGTTGGTTCCGCCGACGACTTGGGTGCCGTATTCGCGGTTAAGAAGCCCGTAGTAGCGGCCTTGACTTCCGGTGAGGCCTTGGTAAATGACTTTGGTGTCGCTGTCAACGAAGATGCTCACGCGTCTGCTCCCTTGGCAAGCTCGACAGCTTTTCTGGCGGCGTCGAGCATGGTTGGTTCCATCATCAGTTTGTCGTTGAGTGCGGGTTCCAGGATCGCTCGCCCTTCTTCTGCATTGGTGCCGTCGAGTCGAATAACGATTGGGGCGTCGATATCAACACGGTTGAGCGCTTCGATAATCCCGTTTGCTACTTCTTCTCCTCGGGTAATTCCTCCGAAGATATTGATGAAGATCGATTCAACCTCTGGGTCGTTATTGATGACTTCGAGTGCTCCAGCCATGACATCTGCGTTGGCACCACCACCGATGTCAAGGAAATTGGCGGGTTTCCCTCCGACTTGGTTGATCACGTCGACGGTGGACATCGCTAGGCCTGCGCCGTTGGCGATGACACCGACGCTGCCTTCGAGGCCTACATATTGGAGTCCTTTGGCGTGGGCGGCCTCTTCTCGTTCGTCGCGCGGTTGTGTCTCATCGAACTCTGCGTAGTCCGGATGCCGGAATACCGAGTTGACGTCCAAGGTGACTTTGGCGTCGAGCACATGGACTCTGTTGTCGGGCGTGAGGATGAGGGGGTTAATTTCTACGAGGTCTGCGTCGCCTTCAACGTAGGCGGTGTAGAGCTTCATGACGATGTCGACTGCACCTTCGACGGCCACTGGGTTGAGGTTGGCACCGTCTACCCATACTTGGGCGGCTTCTCTGGTGAGGCCAACTGCCGGGTCGACATGAATTTTGCTGATGGCGTCAGGGTTTTCTACTGCGACTGTTTCTATTTCGACACCTCCTTCCGCAGAAAGCATCCCCAAGTGCTTTTTTGCGGATCGGTCAAGGGTGAAGCTGGCGTAGTACTCCTCGGAGATATCGCTGGCTTTTTCGATCCATAGGCGGTGGACAATATGGCCGTTGATATCAAGACCGAGAATATTGGTGGCGTGTTCTTGGACGTCGTCAACGGTGGCTGCGAATTTGACGCCACCTGCTTTGCCTCTACCACCGGAATGCACTTGGGCTTTGACCATGACGGGAGTTCCGAGTTGTTCAGCTGCGCTGACCGCCTCTTGAACAGTGAATGCGACTTCTCCATCAGAGATAGGCATTCCGAACTGTTTGAAGAACTGTTTGCCCTGATATTCGAAGAGGTCCACGGGGGTCTCCTGTGCCGAGGGTGTGAAGGACAAGGAGGTTGCCCTACGAGTTCGACATACTAGGTGGGTCTGAGAGGCATACGTCTAGTCGAAGGAGGGGTTTCAATGATCGAAATTGATACTGGCACCGAGGTGATGCTGGGGAGACGCGAAGGACACGTCGCCGTGTTGACGTTTAATCGTCCGGAATCTCGCAACGCACTGCATCCTGAAACATATGGCGCGTTCGAACGTTTGCTCCCTCAGTTAGCCGAAGACGACGATGTGGGTGCTGTCATGTTGACCGGGGCGGGTGGTGCGTTCTGCGCTGGTGGTGACGTCAAAGGCATGAATGCTCGTAACTCGGGAAAGGTGTCGTCTCCAACAAATTTGGAGTCCGCGGTAGACGATCTTCGAGCACGGCAACGATCTGTTTCCGCGGCGTTACATAGCTTCCCTAAGGTGACGGTGGCTGCGGTAGACGGGGCCGCTGCTGGAGCCGGACTGTCAATCGCGTTGGCATGTGATCTTCGCGTAGCGTCATCGCGTGCGATTTTCACAACTGCATTCGCGAAAGTCGGTTTCTCAGGAGACTTTGGTGGGAGCTGGTTCTTGACCCAATTAGTGGGCGCGGCCAAAGCCAGGGAGTTGTATTTAACCGCAGATCGGTTTGACGCCAATACGGCACTTTCTTTGCAGGTGGTCAACGAAGTTTTTGAGGTCGACGACTTTGAGTCTGCTGCTGTTTCTTATGCGGCCCGCTTCGCTGAGGGGCCGTTAGTTGCGCAGCGTTACATTAAAGAAAACTTGAATCGTGCGTTGAACGCAGATCTTTTGTCGTGTCTTGATGCAGAAGCGGTTGCCATGAGTCGTTGTCGTTCTACCGATGATCACAAAGAGGCAGTGGCGGCGTTCGTAGCGAAACGCACCCCCATTTTCCAAGGTCGCTGATTCTTGATCATTCGGGTTTTTGTAGGTCAGCCCAACCCAGTAAGAGAGTTTTTTCTCCGACTTCAACAAAGTGGATGGTGACTTCTGCGTTATCTCCTGATCCGGCGATGCTGAGAACGACTCCTTCCCCAAATTTGGGGTGGTGGACGTCATCGCCGACTTTGAGTTCGACTGGAGATGGGCTGCGTTGTTGGCTTCCTGCGGCGATCGCTTTTTCGATGACGCGTTCTCTGGCGCGTTCTCGGCGTTCAGCTCTTCGGTCTTCGGTGTCGTCGGAGGGCGCGGTTACTGAGACTGATGTTCGGCCTGTTCTATGGATGCCTTTCGGGCTGCGATCATCGACGAGTTGGTCGGGGATTTCTTTGAGGAACCGGCTGGGGGTGTTGTATTGCTGTTGCCCGTAGATCCATCGGCTTTCTGCAAGGGTGAGATACAGCTGTTCCTCGGCGCGGGTGATGCCTACATAGGCGAGCCGCCGTTCTTCTTCGAGTTGATCTGGGTCTCCTAGTGACATAAATGATGGGAAGATTCCGTCTTCCATGCCGATGATGAACACGAGTGGGAATTCGAGGCCTTTTGCAGTGTGAAGCGTCATGAGTGTCACTTCGGATTGGTCATCAAGGTCGTCGGTGGGGGACACAAGGGAGACTTGTTCGAGGAACTCGTCGCAGGTTTCGTATGGTTCGGCTGAGCCGATGAGTTCGGCCAAGTTTTCGAGTCGGCCTTCGGCTTCTATGGATCGTTCGTCACCCAACTCCTCAAGATATCCGGAGCGTTCCAACGCTGTTTGAAGCACTTCTGCTGGTCCGTCAGATACGCGTTGTGAGAGTTGATCGATCAGTTCAGTAAAATTCGCGAGACCCTTTTTTGCTGTTCCGCTGATACCTGCTTCGGGCCAGCTGCTCAGAGCTTCGCGAAATGACACGCCGTGAGCGGAAGCGTATTGGTTGAGGCGAGCGACGCTGCTGTCGCCGACGCCGCGTTTGGGTACGTTCAGCACCCGTTTGGCTCGTAGATAGGCCAATGCGTCTTTGACTTCTCGCCGGTCATAGAAACGGGTGCCGCCAACTACTCGGTAGGGAATCGATGCACTTGCGAGGCGTTCTTCGACGATTCGGCTTTGTGCGTTGGCTCGGTAGAAGATGGCGACGTCGCTCCAGCGAAGAGTGCCGTGTTGGTGGAGTCGTTCTAGTTCTCCGATAATCCAGGCTGATTCGTCGACTTCGTCGTCCGCTCGGTAGAGCACGATCTTGCCGCCAGCGGATTTGTCGGTCCACAGGTCTTTGGGTTTTCGTCCGAGGTTGTTCGAAATAACTGAGTTGGCTGCGTCGAGGATGACTTGGGTGGATCGGTAGTTCTGGTCGAGGACAACGACGCTGGTGTCGGGGAATGCTTTTTCGAATTCGAGGATGTTTCGGATGTCCGCGCCTCTGAACGCGTACACAGATTGGTCGCTGTCACCGACGACGAAGACGTTGCGGTGTTGGTCGGCAAGTTTGAGCACCATGTCGTTTTGTGCGGGGTTGGTGTCTTGGTATTCGTCGACCAGGACGTGTTGGAAGCGTTGCCGGTAGTGGTCAAGAACGTCGGGGTGGTTGTTGAAAAGTTCGACTGTGACGGTGAGGAGGTCATCGAAGTCCATGGCGCCTGCTACTCGGAGGCGCCGTTGATATTCAACGTA
>DUBN01000006.1:0-35458 GCA_012960315.1 Acidimicrobiia bacterium | reverse complement strand
ATATGGAAAACGCGCTGGGGTACCCAAGTCGTTCTGCGTCGCGGCGCAGTATCCGCACACACGCCGAGTGGAACGTTGATACCCACATTTTTTCGGCGACGGGGCCTACCAGGCGTGCTACCCGATCCTTCATCTCTTGGGCGGCTTTGTTGGTGAAGGTGATCGCGAGGATTCCAAATGGGCTGACGTTGTCTTGTTGGATGAGGTGGGCGATGCGATGAGTGAGGACTCGAGTTTTTCCCGATCCGGCACCTGCCACGACCAGCATTGGCCCGCCGCGGTGGATGACCGCGTCGTGTTGTGCGGGGTTCAGTCCTTCGAGGATGTTGTTGTCGCTCATCGCAGGGTTCAGGTCGTGTAGTCGGCGTTGATGCGAACGTAGCCGTCGGTGAGGTCGCATCCGTACGCGGTAAAGGTTCCCTCAGCTAGGCCGAGATCAACTCCAATGTGAACTTCGTCGCTGGCAAGGTACGTCTCGAGTTCTAACAACGCTGGTGAGGTGGCGGGGGTGGGGTACATCTCTTGATGACCGAAGCAGATGGTGACTTCTTCTTGGTTGATATCTGTGTCGTCGTGGCATTTACCTATGGCCATTGCTACGCGCCCCCAGTTGGGGTCGCGTCCGTGGATTGCAGTTTTCACCAGCGGCGAGTTAACGATGGCTTTTGCCACACGTCGAGCCTGATCGTCGTCTCGTGCCCGGGTGACGTTGACAACAATGAGGGTTTCTGCTCCTTCGCCGTCCGCGGCGAGTTGGCGGGTGAGATTGAGGCAGACATCTAATAGGGCCGCTTCGAACTGGGTCTCATCGGTTGGGCCAGCGATCCCTGACGCGAGGACGACAGCCATATCGCTGGTTGATGTGTCAGTGTCGATGCTCAGCGCGTTGAAAGTACGATCAACAACTCGCCGAAAGGTTCGATCCAGTTCGTGGGCGGAAATGTGGGCGTCGGTGGTGATGACCGCGATCATTGTCGCCATGTCGGGTTCGATCATGCCTACGCCTTTGGCGAAACCTACGACTGTCGCTGGTCCAGCTGAAGCTGATGCAACCTTGGGGTAGGTGTCGGTGGTCATGATGGCGGAGGCTGCAACGTCCGCTGATCGTTCCTGAAAGGGGGTGTGAAGTGTGGTCAGGTGCGATCGGATGCGTTCCATGGGGTATTGAACGCCGATAACGCCTGTGGAACCAATGATCACCTCGGAGGGGTCGGCGTTGATCGCCGCGCCGACGAGTTGTGTGATTTCTGTCGCGTTCGCGTGGCCGGTGGCACCGGTGGCCACGTTCGCGTTTTTAGATACAACAACGACTGCTCTGGCGGTACCAGAAGAGATGTTGTGTCGGCTGATCGTCACGCTGGGTCCAACAAATCGGCTTCGGGTAAATACCCCTACTGCTGTTGCTGGGGTTTCGCAGTTGAGCACCATGACGTCGTTGGTGTCGTCTTTGACACCCATATTGGCGACGTGGACGGTGAAACCTTGGGGGAGGTCAGTCATCTGATTACTCCCATTCGATTGTGCCTGGCGGTTTGGAGGTGATGTCGTACACCACTCGATTGACGCCATCGACTTCATTGATGATTCTTGATGACATGCTTTCGAGAATTTCGTAGGGCAGGCGAGCCCAATCAGCGGTCATTGCGTCTTCGCTGGTGACTGCTCGGATAATGATTGGTCGTGCATATGTTCGCTCGTCGCCCATGACTCCCACGCTGCGGATATCGGCAAGCACGGCGAATGCTTGCCAAATTTCTCGCTCAAGTCCTGCCTGGAGGATTTCTTCTCTGACGATCGCGTCGGCGTGTTGGAGGATAGCGACGGCCTCGGGGGTGACTTCTCCGATGATCCGCACGCCCAAACCTGGTCCTGGGAACGGCTGCCGCCAAACGATTTCGTCAGGTAGTCCAAGTTCGGTACCGACTGCTCTGACTTCATCTTTGAAAAGATTTCGGAGTGGTTCGACGAGTTCGAATTCCATGTCGTCGGGGAGTCCGCCGACGTTGTGGTGGCTTTTGATTTTTGCGGCGTCGTTGGTTCCTGATTCGATGACGTCGGGGTAGAGGGTTCCCTGGACGAGGAAACGGGCGTCGGTAATGCCGCCTTGTGCTTGTTCGAAGATACGAATGAATTTTTCGCCAATGGTTTTTCGTTTGTCTTCGGGGTCGGTGATCCCTTGGAGCGCTTCGAAAAAGGTGTCAGCTGCGCGTTCGTGGATGAGTTCAATACCTTGAGTGCGTTGGAATGTCTCGACGACTTGATCGCCTTCGCCCAGTCGCATGAGACCTGTGTCAACAAACACGCACACCAACTGTGATCCGATTGCTTTGTGGACTAGAGCAGCGGCGACGGCGCTGTCAACTCCGCCCGACAGACCACAGATCGCTCTTCCTTCCCCTATTTGGCTTCGTATGGCTTCGACGCTTTCGTCAATAACGTTCGTCATCGTCCAGTCCGCTCGACAGTGTGCGACTTCTCCCAGGAACCGTTGGAGGAGGGATTGGCCGTGGGGAGTGTGAGCGACTTCGGGGTGGTATTGCACACCATAGATTCGACGGTTGGCGTCTTCGATGACCGCTGCTGGGGCGTCGACAGTGGAGGCGCTAACGGCGAACCCTTGGGGGGGTTCGGTAACAGCGTCGAAGTGGGACATCCATACGACGTCTCCAGTGGCAACCCCGTCGGGCAACAACTGCGACGGTTCGCCGGTGAGGGAAAGTTGGGTTCTGCCGTATTCTCCGCGTCCACTGCGATCGACAGTTCCGCCCAATTGATGGGCGATGAGTTGGGAGCCGTAACAGATTCCGAGTATGGGAATGTCGAGTTCATAGACGTCGGGGTCTATGAGGGGCGCCCCGTCGGCATGGACTGATTTGGGTCCTCCGGAGAGAATGATGGCCGCCGGGTTGCGGTCACTGATTTCTGTAGCGGTAACGGTGTTGGGCACAATTTCGCTGTACACCCGCGCTTCGCGGACTCTGCGTGCGATCAGTTGTGCGTATTGGGCGCCAAAATCGACGACCAGAACTGTTTGGTGGGCGTTATCGACCTGGACCATGCGCGATTCGTCCGCTCGGGGAAGTATTTGACTGTAGCGGCCATTGGCCGTCGGTTCCGGTTTATTTTTCGTGTTCTGGTAAACCGAGCGCCGTAACAAGCAATTGGCGAAGGAGGTTGGCGGTGGCGCCCCACACCGTGTCTCCGAAGAGATCGAAAAAATAGATGGGACGTTGTTGATTCGAGCCGGGCCACTGCCATCTCTCTTCTCGATAGACCTCGGGAAGTAGCAGTTCTGAAAGCGACACAAGCAAAATCTCGTCGACTTCATCTGGGTTTGCGGTCATTGAGGGTGGTTGTGAAAGTCGCGCAACGTAGGGAACGATTCGGGCTTGGGAGGAAACGGTCGTGAGGTGATCGAGTTCGCCGATCCTGCGCGCGAGAGTCGTGTCGAGTTGAATTTCCTCTCGGGCTTCGCGGCAAGCTGTATCCCAGAGGGATTCGCCAGGATCCTGTCCTCCGCCCGGGAAGCTCACTTCGCCGCTGTGGGCTTTCATTTGTTGGGTCCGGCGGGTGAGCACAACAGTCGGTTCGGGGTCGCTGTAGAGGGCTATGAGGACGGCTGAGTGGCGTTTGGGTGGCGGCGCTCCGGTTTGTTGGTATCCGGAGGTTCGCGTGAGAAGCCGGCGCTCAAGGGTGTCGAGATCTACGTCTGTTGCGTGGAGCCATGGTGCGGGGTTGCCGGGGGTCCAGTTGTCCGGTCGGGGGATTCGTTGAGGTCCGCCGCGCTGGAGTTGGTTCACCTCAGCAACCTAGGACAATTGAGGTGAAAACGTTTCGAGGCGGGCCCGAAGGCCCGCCTCGATTCGAGTCAGATGTGAACTACATCATGCCTGGCATACCGCCGCCCATGCCTCCCATGGCAGCAGCAGCTGCGGCAGGATCCATTTCTTCGGGTTTGTCGGTGATCAGTGTCTCGGTGGTCAACAAAAGCGCAGCGATTGAGGCTGCGTTCTGAAGTGCCGCTCGGGTCACTTTTGCCGGATCGATAACACCAGCGGCGACGAGATCTTCAAACTCGCCAGTCTCAGCGTTGAAGCCGTTGTTTCCGCCAGCAGTTTCGACTTGCTGGACTACTACAGCACCTTCGTGACCGGCGTTTTGCGCGATCTGTCGGGCGGGAGCGTCCAGTGATCGGAACACCAAGTTTGCGCCGGTGGCTTCGTCGCCTTCAAGAGACAACGCGTTGATCGCTTCTCGAGATCGAAGCAGTGCAGTTCCGCCACCAGGCACAATGCCTTCTTCGATGGCAGCGCGGGTCGCTGAAACAGCGTCCTCAATGCGATGCTTCTTTTCTTTGAGCTCAACTTCGGTTGCCGCGCCAACCTGGATGACTGCTACGCCTCCAGCAAGTTTGGCGAGACGTTCTTGAAGTTTCTCGCGATCCCAGTCGCTATCTGTGTCGTCGATTTCACGTTTGATCTGAGCGACGCGTCCTTCTACGTCGGAACTGTCGCCGGCACCTTCAACGAGTGTGGTTTCGTCTTTGGTGATAATGACTTTTCGCGCTGAGCCGAGGAGATCGATACTCGTGTTCTCAAGCTTCAAACCAACCTCTTCTGAGATGACTTGACCGCCGGTGAGAATAGCGAGGTCTTGCAACATGGCCTTGCGGCGTTCACCAAAACCGGGCGCCTTGACAGCGACCGATGTGAACGTGCCGCGGATCTTGTTGACAACAAGGGTCGCGAGGGCTTCACCTTCAACATCCTCGGCGATAATCAGAAGCGGTTTGCCTCCTTGCATGACCTTTTCAAGGACAGGCACGAGTTCTTGTACCGATGAGATTTTGCCGTTGACGAAAAGGATGTAGGGCTCGTCAAGAATTGATTCTTGGCGATCCGGGTCTGTCACGAAGTACGGCGACAGGAAACCTTTATCGAACTGCATACCCTCAGTGAATTCGAGGTCAACACCGAAGGTGTTGGACTCTTCGACTGAGATCACGCCATCTTTTCCGACTTTGTCGAATGCTTCGGCAAGAATTTCCCCGATTTCAGGGTCTGCTGAAGAGATACCTGCGACAGAGGCAATTTTTCCTTTGTCGGAGGAAACGTCTTCTGACATTTCGCTGATCGCGTCAACTGCGGCAGCCACAGCTGCTTCGATACCCTTTTTGAGTGACATCGGGTTGGCGCCAGCAGCAACGTTGCGTAGACCTTCACGGACCATGGCCTGAGCCAGAACGGTAGCGGTTGTGGTGCCGTCACCTGCGACGTCATTGGTCTTGGTAGCGACCTCTTTGACGAGTTGAGCGCCCATATTTTCAAATGGGTCCTCGAGCTCTATCTCGCGGGCGATGCTGACTCCGTCATTGGTGATGGTTGGAGCGCCGAAGGACTTTTCGAGGACGACGTTGCGACCTTTAGGGCCCAACGTGACCTTTACTGCGTCCGCTAGTTGGTTGACGCCTGCTTCGAGGCCGCGTCGGGCTTCTTCGCTGAATTTAAGAATTTTGGCCATGTTGGACTCAGCTCACAATCGCGAGAACGTCGCGTGCGCTTAGGATGAGTAGATCTTCGCCGTCCGATGTGATTTCGGTTCCGCCGTACTTGCTGTAGATAACGGTGTCGCCGGCATTGACGTCGACTTGAATGAGTTCTCCGGTCTGTTCGGATCGCTTTCCCGGACCGACTGCAAGGACCTCGCCCTGTTGGGGCTTTTCCTGAGCGGTATCGGGAATTACGAGACCACTGGCAGTGGTCTCCTCAGCGTCGCCGGGTCGCACAACAATGCGATCCTCGAGTGGCTGCAGGTTCATCGGCTGTTCGCCTCCATAGCTTGTCTAGTGAAACCCTATGGATGCGTTAGCACTCTCATAGGGAGAGTGCTAACGATATGGCGCGCGCCCGCCGAGAAACAACCTGTGAGGTCGACGTTTCCGCGAAAATTCGATGAAATTGGCCTCTAGGAGTCGATAAAGGGCAGCTTAAGGCTCGGATCTGCTCCGAGATCTAGCGGAGACGGCCCATCGCTGTCCATTCTCCACCAGGCGGTAGCTGCGACCATCGCCGCGTTGTCGGTGCACATAGCGCGGGAGGGAAGGAAGCCTTGTATGCCATCTTCAACGCAGATATCGAGAACTTTTTCGCGAAGTTCGCTGTTCGCGGCGACCCCTCCAGCTAGACAAATGCCTGTGGCACCTATCTCTCGGGCGGCTCGTTGAGCTTTGTGGGTCAAGACATCTACGACTGCTGCCTGAAATGATGCTGCGACGTCAGCGGTTTCCACGTCGGGGTGTTGGCGAACATAGTTAACGACCGCTGTTTTCAAACCAGAAAAGGAAAAATCGAGTCCGTCGTTACGCATTGGGGGTGTGAATTTGATTGCTTGTGGATCACCTTGCTGGCTCAACTCGTCGATAGCTGGACCTCCTGGATATCCCAAACCTAAATACCGGGCGACTTTGTCGAATGCTTCGCCTGCAGCGTCATCGACCGTTGCCCCAAGAAGGCGGTATCGGCCATGGGCTTGAAATTCAATCAGCATGGTGTGTCCACCGCTCACAAGCATGACCAAAAGCGGGAATTCCAGTTCCGGTTCTTCTAATAGGGCAGCGTAGAGGTGCGCTTCATGGTGGTTAATGCCAATAAAAGGGACGTTCCATCCCAATGAGAGCGCTTTGGCCGCTGAGACACCTATCAGGAGGCTCCCGATGAGTCCTGGCCCACGGGTGGCTGCGACAACGTCGATGTCGTGACTCGTCACCCCGGCTTCGACCATGGCCTCCGCTACAACCGGTGTGAGGAGTGATTCGTGAGCTCGGCCGGCGATTTCTGGGACCACGCCGCCATAGCGGGCATGAAGGTCTACTTGGCTGCTGACGACATTCGATAACACATCGCGACCATCTACAACCACTGCTGCTGCAGTTTCGTCACATGAGGTTTCGATTCCCAGAACAGTGGTCATAGTGACCCCCAGTCGGTAGTGCCATCTATTTCGGTTTCGATTTGCGCGAGCAGGTCGATGTGCCCAATTTCTTGCACATCGTGACACCACATCACTAGAGCATCTTCGCCGTTGTCGCCGTAGTAGCCGGCCCGGACACCTGCGGGGGCGTATCCGAAGCGCCGATACAGACGTTGGGCGCGTTCGTTGGACACTCGAACTTCGAGGGTCATCGCGGAGATTTTGTGAGGGAGACATCCGCGGTGGACAGCGACCATCAGGCGGGTAGCGATACCGAGTCCTTGAGCATGTGGTGCAACCGCAACCGACGTAATGTGTCCTTCGTCGTGGACGATCATCGCGCCGCCGTACCCAGCGATGTGGTTGTCGTGGTGGGCAACGTAATAGGCGCGACGGTCACGCTGACGTAGTTCATCGTGGTACATCGCCGCTGACCAAGGTTTGGTGTACACCTGTTTGTCGATAGTTCTGATAGCACGCACGTGTCGTTTCCGCATCGGTTCGATAAGCACGTGGGCGTCGGAGGTCATCATGAGCGTTCCCGCTTTTGCCAGTTGATTCTGGCGTCAGGGGCTCTGAGGTATAGGGGTTCAATTTCCGACGATGAAACGAATTCTTCGCGTAGGGCGCGGGGGTGGGCTAACTCGACCAGGGATCCCGCATTGGGGTATCGAAATCCTTCTTCACCAATTTCCACGCCTCGCAGTATTTGGAAGGTTTCGGCGTAGCGTTGTGCCCCGTCACCGACGACGAGACAGTCTTCGCCTTGAGCGGTGAGTTGGTTGGCAACGTTGTCGGGTTGATCGACGCGCGGTTCAGAGATTCGTTGTATCCCTCCAGCGGTCCTACGGTAGGTGGCGTAAAAGATTTCTCCGCGCCGAGCGTCGACGGTAGAGACGATGAGGCGATCGGAGAAACGAGCGGGGAAGGCTGCCAGATCAAGGCTAGAGATCCCAATCATGGGAATTTTACAGGCGTGAGCGAGGGCTTTGGCGGTCGCGAGCCCTACTCGCAACCCGGTGAAAAGGCCTGGGCCGATATCAACAGCAACTACACCTATTTCGTTGAGATCGATGCGGGTTTGCGCGCAAAGAAATTGGATCGCGGGTGCGAGCGTTTCGGCGTGGCGCCGATCGCGGGCGGTATGGAAGGAAGCGATGACACCTTCGTGCCCTCCGATGGCGACGCCCACTTGAGGTGTGGCCGTTTCGATGCCGAGGACGAGCACGTTAGAAGTCTTCCGTTTCGCTGATGACCCAGTCTGCCCAGGCAAGGTTGAGTTGTTGGTTCCTTGACACCCACGATGGGCCGATTGGCTCAATTTCGAGTACTCGAGCGTCGTCGATTTCTTCAAGGTGCCCGAGTTGGATGCGGATTCGCAGAAAGTCTCTGGGAAGTTCGGGTACGACAACTTCGCCCCATTCGATACAGATGACGGCTCGGTCTTCGAGGAGTTCGGGGAGGTCGAGATCTAAGACTTCGGCGAGGTTATCGAGGCGGTACACGTCGAGGTGGTGGAGGCGGAGGCGACCTTCATAACTGGCTGCGAGGGTGAAGGTGGGACTCGTCACTCGTTCTTGGATGCCAAGAGCTACGGCTAGTCCTTGCACAAACGCTGTTTTTCCCGCACCGAGGTCCCCGGAGAGCAGGATGACATCGCCTGGGCGTACTAGCGGTTCGAGTGCCGCTGCTACTTGTCGGGTGGCATCTACGGAGCGGGTTCGAACGTGCAACATGAGGAATGTATTTCGATTGTACGGCTAGTTACGAGTGCCACCGGCGTGGAACTCTCGCCGTAATGGAGGTCAAGATCTCATAGGGAACGGTGTCAGACCACAGTGCGAGATCTCGGATCGTTATTTGCTGGTTTCCGTCGGACCCTACGAGGACTACTTGGTCGCCGTTATATGCGCTCGCCGTACCGATATCGATCATTGTTTGGTCCATGCATACGCGTCCCACGACGTTATGACGGTTTCCTTTAATCAGAACTTGGGCCCGATTTGAGAGGGCCCGGCGGTACCCGTCGGCGTAACCAACGGGGAGCGTCACCATTCGTGTTGAGTGTTCAGGTGCCCATGTTCCGCCGTAGCTCACTGGGCTTCCGGCTTCTACGACCTTGAAATATATGACTTCGCTGCGCCACGACAGCAACGGCTCAACGGTGATCGTTTTCGATGTTTGGTCTGTTGGTTCAATTCCGTAGAGCAATAACCCAGGTCGGACCAGGTCAAGGTGTGCCTCTGGGAGCGCAACGATGGCGGCGGAGTTCGCTATGTGACGTGTTGGGGTGGGGAGGCTGCGACGATCGTAAAAGTCGAGCGCTTCGAGGAAACGTTCGAGTTGTATTCGAGCAAATCCCAAGTCGGTGTCGTCGGCTGAGGCGATGTGGCTGAAGACTCCCTCTACTTCAAGCGATGTGCAGCTGAGCGCGGCTTCGAAAAGGGTGTCAGCGTTGTAGTGGTGGACACCTATTCGTTCCATTCCAGTATCAATTTTCAAGTGAACTTTCGCCGTTGTGTTTGCGGCTTCGGCGGCATCCGAGATTTGCAACAATTTGTCTACTGAAGGGGCGGTAAACGTAAGGTCGTGTTCGAGAAACAAGGGAATTTGTCGGGTTACTGCCCCTCCAAGAACCTGGATCGGCACTGTGATCCCGGCGGCTCGCAGAGCGAGACCTTCCTCGACATAGGCAACCGCCAGACACGGCGCACCGATCTCTTGAAGACGGGTTCCTATTTGGGTGAGACCATGACCGTAGGCATCAGCTTTGATGACTGGCATCATCTTGCTTGCTCCAACAACCTGTTTTATTGCCGAGTAGTTACGTTCGAGAGCTGCGAGGTCAATGTCGCACCATGTGGGTCGGCTGCTGTCAGTCATGGTGAAAGCATCGCCGATCGAGCTGGCTGAAGCAGGGAGGGAAGGTCGCTAGCAATCATCCCTGATTGCCCGAGTGCCGCTGCTCGTCCATGCCAGTGAGCAGCGGCTGCAACGGCGAGATGTGTTGGGGCATACCCAATGAGGGCTCCGATGATTCCAGCGAGTACATCACCGCTGCCGGCGGTGGCCAATCGCTGGTCACCGCTTCTGACGAAAATCAGTTCGCCGTCTGGGTTCGCGACCAGTGTTGTTGGTCCTTTGAGCAAAACGATGGAGCGTCGCGCTGCGGAGCGGACCGAGGAACACCTGTCGAGTCCCGGTTGAGCACCCGTGAGGGTTTTGAATTCTCCGTCATGTGGGGTGAGGACAGTGGGGGCTGAGCGACCCTTTATGCAGTTGGGGTGGGCAGCGATAGCCGACAACGCATCAGCGTCTACCACCACCGGTACCGGTGCGCGTTCAATAAGTTCGGCGGTCGCTGCGAGAGTTTCGGCGTCGACACCTAGCCCAGGCCCGATCAGCAGGGCGTCGAAACGTTCAAGGTCGGCGAGGACTTGTGAAGTCCAGTTGACCGATGAGAGGGGTCTTGCTACCGCTTCAGTGGGAAGGTTGAGTTCCGATGGGCCAACTGTGGGCGAAGAGACGACGGTCATTCCTGCTCCTGCACGCAGCGCCCCATGGGTTGCTAGTTGGACTGCTCCGGTCATGCCCGGCGATCCGCCGATGATTCTCAGTGAGTTTGACCATTTGTGGTCGGTTGGGGTTCGTTGGGTCAGGGGACCTTGGAGATCTTGGTCGGTGAGAAACGCTGCGCGGCACCGAGTGACATCCAACCCTAAATCGGATACGTGTACCTCTCCGGCGCGGCTCACCCCCGGTTCGAGCAAAAGACCCGGTTTTAATGCACCAAAGGTCACTGTGTGTTGTGCTTGGAGTGACCCAAAGTCTTGACCGGTGAGACCATCAACACCCGATGGGATATCTATGGCCAGTACCGGGCTTTTTGGCTGTGGGGGTGGGTCCCAGCTATCTCGAAACCCTGTGCCGTACGCGGCGTCAATCACAAGATCACATTCGTCCAGAAGTACCGAGCCTGGATCGCGAAGGGCGCAACGGACTCCCCGTCGTGTGAGGATTTGTGCCGCGATTCGGCCATCCTCGCCATTGTTTCCTTTTCCCACGATGATGCTGACGCGACGCCCGTAGCCACCTCCCAGCATCGCAATAGCCGCGTTTGCTGTGGCGTATCCGGCTCGTTGAATCAGAACTTGTTTGGGTTCTGGGGCGTCAGCATCAATGTCGCTCATTTCTGCTGGGGTGATGACCGGTAACACGATGAGTTACTCCGCGATGACGAACGCCTCGGCCACCGAAGCAGTGTGGCTGAGTGAGATGTGCCATTGGCGAACGCCTGTGTCGGCTGCGAGTTGTGCGGCAGCCCCGTGGAGCACGAGGCTGGGACGCCCTGACGGGTCTTTAGTGACTTCTATTTCGCGGAAACGTACGCTCCCTAGCCCAACCCCAAGGGCTTTCATCACTGCTTCTTTAGCGGCGAAGCGAACGGCCATTCGCTCCGCGGGGTCAACGACTGTGTGACAGTAGGAAAGTTCGTTGTCCGTGAACAGCCGGCTACCAATTTTTTCTCGCCTCTGGAGGACTTTGCGAAATCGTTGAACATCGACGAGGTCGATACCGATACCGAGCGTCATGTCCAATGCTCCGCGAGTGAGTAGACGGGACGGGTGAGTAGTTCCACCACGTCCAAAGTCGCGAGGATGTCATCACGAAAGGTGGGGCGGGACTCTGTAACGGCGTCTTTGAGAGCGCCATATCTTCCTCGGTACCCCTGCATGACGGCGCGAATGGTTGTTGTGGGGAGTCGTTCATGAAACCGACAGTGGAGAAGTGTTAGGCCCGTCGTTTGGTTGTCTTTGACTTCGGGTATATGAATGACGCTTCGCCCGTCGCTGCCAACGCCGACCATGATTTCTCGTTCGAAAGCTGCGCGGTGTTTGCCACCTCTCAACGTTGGGTTGGCATCGGTTCTAGATGTGATACCTGTCGCTATCCCTCCGCGATCAACTACCTGGATGGTGGCGTCGTGTTCAACGTCACCTTCGATTCGGTATCGAGTCCAACCTATGATTTCCGTCACGGCTGGATCCAAAGCTGCCAATGTTCGCAGTTCCCGATACGAGAGCCGGTCTCGTGGTGTGCCCGCGTTGAGAGTCGCCTTGGCTAGATCAGACATCAGCAAGCTTTCATCGGAGCGTGAGACCCCTACGGTGACGGTCTTGGCTTGATGTTTGATTGCATCTACGGGTCGGGTGAGTTCGTCGATGGCTTTGGTCAGTGCTGCGTTGAGGTCGTCGACGACGACTCCTGGTCGTCCTACTTTTCCAATTTCCATCTGATAACTGTCGAGGGACGCTACTCCAGTGCCATATCTCAAAATGGTGACAAGCTTTGCAGCTGTGCTGGCTTCGAGATGTCCGTCGTAGGCGCCGCTACGTAGACCATCGAGAAAGCGGTGACCTGGTGCAAGAAGTTCATCTTGCAGTTGTTCAAAAGCGCCGTCAACAAGTACTCCATCCGCGATGGTGTTTTCAAGACTGGCCCGCATTTCTCTTAGCGGCAGTGCCTGGGCGTCAATTGCGAGGGCTGCTTCGTAGCCGAAGATATGGCCGACGACGGTTGCCAGAATGAAATCAAGTGACGTGTGGAGATGAGGAACTGTTAGAAGTTCAGTTGCGGCTCCGAAACGAGCCTCATTTTCGTTTGCGACGACGATGGCGGTTGCTTTGTGGGCTCGGTAGATCGCGACTTCTTTGGCGACGTCGTCCAGGTTTGATCCACTGAGTCCAGTTGCGCAAACAAAAATGAGTGGTTCAGAGGACAGATCTATGTGTTTTTTGTCTTCAGTTCCGTCTTCAGGGATGGCTTTGTAGCAAAGCTCTGACAGCTTGATTCTGATTTCGTTTGCTGCGATTCGGTTCGGCCCGTTTCCCACGACAGCCCAATAACGTTTTTGTGGTGCGTGTCGTTGAGCAGCTTCAGCTATGGCGGGGCGAGTAGCTATTACTTGTCGCATTGCGTCGGGGAGCCTGCGGAGTGCCTCAACGATGCCAGTTCGGTCTCGATCTGCGTCAATGAGGTCGGCCAGGGCGCTGCTGAGCAGTACTGCGGCAACCACTTGGGCATAAAACGCCTTGGTGGATGCGACGGACATTTCAACGTCTCGACCGTCAGATGTGTACAAAACACCGTCGGCTTTATCTGTCAGGTCGCTGCCGCGGCGGTTGACGATGGCTATTACGTGGCCTCCCCGCTGGCGGACGAGGTCAACGGTGCGATTGGTGTCGGTGGTGGTGCCTGACTGGCTGACAGCAATGACCAAGGTGTCCGACATGTCGTCGGCCATAGAGAACCCGCTGAGTTCGGTGGCGAGTTGAGCGTCAACGATGAGTTCCGTTTTCTTTATCAGTGGAGTAAGAAATTGGGGGATGGCGCGCGCTGCAACGGCAGCTGTTCCCTGACCGATGGCAATTACTCGTCGAATCGTCTTAGCTACCAGCGCTCGTTCGACGCTGTGCGGGATGACGTCGGACCCAAGACGCACCTGGAGCTTCCCCTCAACTTCGGTAATGCGTCCGCGGAGGGTTTTGTGGACTGATTGCGGTGCTTCTTCGATTTCTTTGAGTAGGTAGTGGGGTGCGTCGCCTCGGTCGATATCACGAGTTGTGATGTCTGCCCTTGCGATCTCATCTTGAAGGATGGGAAGTTTCGTACCGTCGTAGGCGAGGCGGGTGATCCCTTCGATGGTCCCAGCGAGTGATCCATCCAGTTCGAGGATCTGCCCAGCTGTTGAGATGGGCTGTTCGGGATCTGCAGGAGTTTCGCCATCCATGCGTAACCATTGAGCAGTGTCTTCAACCACACCGTAGGGTTCGCTGGCCACTACGTATGCGTTGTCAGCGATACCAACGTAGATGGCCTGGCCACTTCCGCGTAACGCTAGTGACAACTTCTGTGGTTCATCTGCGCAGTGACTTGCGATGGCCATTGAACCTTCAAACGCCGAGACGGTGGTTCGAAAAGACTCGATGTTTTCAGAGCCCGTCGCCAGCTTTCTACTGAGGAGCGTCGGGACGATCTTGGCGTCTGTTGTAATTTCTGGAGCGACTTCGACATCGTGAAGTTCGATGAGGTCTGCGTAGTTGTCGATATCGCCGTTGAGCACTGCCGCTACATATGTGTGGTTGGGATGTCCTAGCTCGTGGGAGTCCAGGGGGTGGGCGTTTGGCTCGGAGATGACACCGACGCTGGCCCAGCGGGTGTGTCCCAGGACAATGACTTCCGATTCCGATCCAGCGAGCGCCTGGTGGAGAAGTTCATCGGAGCGGATGACCGTTCTCAGAGCGTCGGTGTTGTCACCGAGGTCACCAATTTCGGCGGCGTTCTTATATACGAAGGCGATGTGCTCACCAAGGTTGCGTGTCGCTCCTGACCGTAGGACCGGATCGTTGAAGCGGGCTCCTTGGAGTGCTTTGTCGGGAAGCCCGTGGTTGGCAACGAAAATTTGTAGGCCGGCAGAATCGCGTCCGCGAACTTCGAGTCGATCGATGGCTGAAAGAGCGGTCTGGATAGACATCAATCCGGGTAAGGCCTTCGACTGCGGCGCACCCTGGGCCAGATCGATGATCGCTTCTGCGTTACGCAGCCGATCTCGTTCTATTGCCCATAACGCGTCGCGAACTTCGACGAGGCCTGAGTTCAGGTCTTCTGCGTCGACAGTTAGTTGGTCAAGATGACTGTCGACATTTGCGAGTGCGCCCCGGGCTCGTTCTATCTCGCCCGCGATGGCGAGAGCTGTGGGTCGGTCGAAGACCAGCAACCGCATCCCCGGCAGGGTCCGCAGGTCTTGGTCTATCGCCGAAAGATGGTCGGCGGCTTCTCTGGTTTTCGCGGCGATGAGGGCCAGCTCGCCGGTTGCTGAGAGAAGCGACTCGACGGCTATGCCTAGCCGCGCGAGGACCTCGTCGGCTCTAAGCACCGATCCGTTATCTGGTCCGCGAAGGACGGCGATGATGCCGCACATGCTGATGAGGGTAGCGGCGGCTTGGGCGCTCTTATCCGCGGTTTAGTTCGCAGCGCGTTTAATGATGTCAGCTAGATAGTCAGCTTCGCGTTGTGCTGTGACCTCTTCGGCTGCTTCCACCATGATCCGAATGACGGGTTCGGTGCCACTTGCACGTACGAGAACTCGACCGGCGTCACCGAGTCGAGTTTCAACTCCAACGATTTCTTCGCTGAAGCGGTCAGGTAACTGAGCCGGGTTTGATTGGACGGGAATATTGATGAGTATTTGGGGAAACTGGTGCATGGTTTCGCCAGCGATGTCTGAACTTTTTCTTCCTGAGCGAAGTACCAGGTCAGCTAATAACGCTCCGGTGAGTAAGCCGTCGCCTGTGGTGGCGTGTTGTCGAAATATAAGGTGACCAGACTGTTCACCTCCGAGAATGGCGGCTCCTGCGTCAAGTTGGGCCAGTACGTTGCGATCACCTACCGGCACTTCGATCATTGTGATGTCGACTTGTTCTAAGGCTTGTCGCAGCCCGAGGTTCGACATCACCGTGGCAACAACGCTTCGGTTGGTGAGTTGGTTTCGTTGAACGAAATCTTTGGCGAATAAACAGAGTTGTCGGTCGCCGTCAATGATCGTGCCATCTGATGCCACAGCTATGAGCCGATCAGCATCTCCGTCTAGAGCTAGCCCTAGGTCAGCTTGTTTCGCCAACACTGCTTCACTCACGATCGATGGGTGGGTTGATCCACAGTTTTGGTTGATATTGCGACCGTCGGGTGAGGCGTGGATAACTTCGACACGCGCACCAAGTTGCCTAAAGAGGGGTTCAGCAACATGGGATGCCGCACCGTTTGCGCAATCAACAACAATGTGAAGACCTTCCAAACTTCTTTTTTCTATGGCGTCCTCGATTGATGCGACCCAAGGTTGCAGCGGGTCCGGGTGTTCAGTAACAACCCTGCGTGGCTCATCGATAGGCGTGGCGGGCTCTTCGATTAGAGCAGCAAACCGATTTTCGATGGCTGCTTGTTCGTGATCGTGAAGTTTGCGACCCCCTGGGGCAAAGATCTTCACGCCGTTGTCACTCCATGGATTATGGGAGGCCGATATCACAATTCCTGCGCAGTTCTCTGCGTTAGAGAGGTAGGCCACGGTGGGTGTGGGGACCACTCCAGCGTCGACGACAATTTTTCCGCCCGCAGCTATAGCTTGAGCCATCGCTTGTAAAAGAGCTGCCCCTGACTCGCGGGTATCGCGTCCCAGAATCCAGTGATCGGTAGACAGCACTTCACTTGCGGCTGTCGCCAGACAAGCAACGAAGTGTTTGTTCAGTAGTTCCGGAGTAGGACCGCGAACGCCGTCGGTGCCGAATGACAATGTCATGTCGACTCCTTGGAGGTTTAGCGCTTCGAGTACTGCGGAGCCTTGCGAGCCTTCTTAAGACCGTACTTTTTGCTCTCTTTAGCGCGAGAATCACGCGTTAATAGACCTGCTGCCTTCAGTACGGGCCGTTGCTCGGGATCGAGCTCAATGAGCGCCCGAGCGATACCCAACCGAAGCGCACCTGCCTGGCCCGCTGGTCCACCACCGTTGAGCGTGACATCGATGTCATAAGTTTCGATCTGCTCCAGCAACCGCAGAGGCTCTGTGACCAGCAGCCGATGAACAGAAGATGTGAAGTAATCGTCGAAAGCGCGCTTGTTGCAGGTGATCACACCTGTTCCAGGACGAAGCCGTACGCGGGCAATGGCTTCTTTGCGACGACCTGTTGTTTGGGTGAGTGGAGCAGTCATGTGTTTTCCGATCTCAGGCTTTGGCCACTGCGTGTTCGAGCACAAGGGTTTCCGGTTGTTGTGCTGAATGTGGGTGTTCTGACCCTGCATACACTTTAAGTTTGGTGAGCATTTGTGCACCTAACCGGTTTTTGGGAAGCATCCCTTTGATTGTCCGTCGAACGGCATCTTCGGGCTGGGTGGAGAGCAACTCAGCATAGGTATGAGTTTTAATACCGCCGGGGTAGCCCGAATGCCGGTGAACGAGTTTTTTCTCGGCTTTCTCGTGGGTCAGAACGACTTTGGACGCGTTGATGATGATGACGTGATCACCGCAATCCAAGTAGGGAGCGAATGTGGGTTTATGTTTTCCACGCAAAATGCGAGCTACTTCGGTGGACATGCGGCCAAGCACGAGGTTCTCTGCGTCGACGACGAACCATTTCCGTTCGATTTCGCTCGCTTTGGGGGCATAGGTACGCACGATGCGTCAACCTCTCGGGATTTCGAAAACGTGAATCTTTGTCAGATTCGGCGTGGCACACAAGTGGAGTGGCCGGGGACCAAGGCTACGGGCGTCATGCTGAAACGACAAACGCTGATTGTGAGGGATTTGTTGTTTCCGTCTTATTTAGTCATCTTGAGGGTAGGTGACGTGGACCAGGGTAAGACCGTGAGGAGGCGCTATCGGGGCTGCTGCGCTCCGATCTTTAGCATTCAGCACGGTTTCGACGTCTTGCGCTAGCCGCTTGTTCGTTCCTACAGCGACACAGAAACCCACGAGTGACCGCACCATTTGATGACAAAACGCGTTGGCAGCGATTTCAAATTGGATTCTTTGCTGACGTTGCACATGCCATTCTGCGCGGTGAATGGTTCGCACAAGCGATGCTTCAAGTTGTCCTTTCGGTCGACGACAAAAGGACGTGAAGTCATGTTCACCTAGAAAACGTTGTGCAGCTCGGTTCATTTCATCAACGGCAAGCGGTTCTTTGATGTGCCACTCGATGTCCGAGAGGAGCGGATCGGCAACTGGAGAGTTCAGTACGTTGTAGTGGTAGCGACGACGGCTCGCTGAGAAGCGTGCGTCGAAATCAGCTCCAACGGTCCGTATTTCGTGAACTTGGATATCTGGTCCACAGATTCGATTAATCGAATTCTGTAACCGGTCAGGGTCGTACCTAGCGCTGGTGGTCTGAAAAGAAATCACTTGTCCCGAGGCGTGAACACCGGCATCGGTTCGACCAGCTACCGCTATGTCGATGGGTTCTCCGAGTACTTGTTGGATCGCTGACCGTATTTCGCCTCCGATGGTGCGTACCCCTGAGTTCTCGGCGAAACCGCGAAAATGAGTTCCCTTGTAAGCAAGGTCAATTCGAATGTTCTGGGCAGAGGTCACTGCTAGGACGGTAGTTTCATAACGCGGCGGGAGGGGAATGATGCTCGATCTAGTGATTCGTAATGGCATGGTGATCGACGGCACCGGCGATCAAAGACGTCCTGGCGACGTCGGCGTGCGTGATGGGCGCATAGTCGCGATCGGCGAGATCGTTGAAGAGGCTCTTCAAGAAGTTGACGCAACGGGCCTCGTTATCACTCCCGGCTTCGTAGATATTCACACTCATTTTGACGCTCAAGTTTTTTGGGATACCACACTGTCGCCATCACCTTTGCACGGCGTCACCACTGTCATCGGCGGCAACTGCGGTTTTACGATCGCGCCCTTAGAACCTGAGGGCGCTGATTACCTGATGCGCATGCTGGCGCGAGTGGAAGGGATGCCGTTGGCCTCCCTTCAGGAGGGGGTGCCTTGGAATTGGAGAACGTTCGGGGAATACCTTGACGCGATCGAAGGCACGTTGATGCCCAACGCCGGCTTTTTAGTAGGTCACAGCGCGTTGCGACGTGCAGTGATGGGGGAAAGATCAGTCGGTGAACCCGCATCACCCGACGAACTGCAAGAAATGAAAGATTTATTGGCTGAAAGCATTGAAGCCGGCGGTCTGGGATTCAGCTCTTCTTGGGCAAAAACTCATAACGACGCGGAAGGCAACGCCGTACCGTCACGTCACGCATCAGAACGCGAACTAGTAGAGCTTTGTTCGGTGCTGCGAGATACACGAGCCGTTGCTCTTGAGTTCATCCCCACGGTTGAAAGATTCGATGAAAGCGTTTACCAGCTACTCACCGACATGTCCGTAGCGGCGGACAGACCGTTGAATTGGAACGTTATTTTCGCGAATGCGCGTCAGGCTGATGTGATCGAAGAAAAGTTACAGGCTTCCAATTACGCGGCGCGCCAGGGAGGTCGTGTCATCGCATTAACAGCGCCGATGCCTGCTGAAAGTCGCCTGTGTTTTGAGAGCGGTTTTTTGCTGGACACATTGCACGGCTGGGCTGAGCCAATGGCCCTGCCAAACCAGGAAAAAATGGCGTTGCTAGCGGATCCCGTTCGCCGTGCCAAATTGAACGAGGACGCTCAACAGCCAAGTGCTTTTCGCGGAATAGCGCGATGGGAACGTTTGACGGTGGGAGAAGTGAAGAAAGACGAGTTAAAACATCTTGAGGGCCGCTCGATCGGTGACATCGCCGAAGAATTTGGCCAGACACCGTGGGACGCGTTGTGCGAGATCGTTGTTGCTGATGAGTTAAAAACTGGTCTCTATCCGCCCGCAGCAGGGGATAATGATGAGTCGTGGGCGTTGCGGCAGGCACTGTGGAATGACGATCGTTGCCTAATTGGCGCGTCTGATGCTGGTGCACACCTGGACTTTCTCGCAACATTCAATTATTCGACCTATCTTCTTGCAGCAGCTCGGGACAAGAAGTTGATGAGCCTTGAGGTAGCGGTGCACAAACTCACTGATGTGCCGGCACGTTTGTATGGACTGAAACATCGAGGCCGCATTGAGCAGGGGTGGTGGGCGGACCTTGTGCTCTTTGATCCAGAGAAGGTCGCTCCAGAAGAGATCGAGGTTCGAGAGGATCTTCCCGGAGGCGCATGGCGTCTCTACGGTGAAGCCATCGGGGTGCGTCACGTCTTCATCAATGGGGAACAAGCGGTGGCGGACGGTCAATTTACTGATTCTCGACCGGGAACATTGCTTCGTTCAGGCAGAGATACCGAGCCCGTGACGGCACTCGTCTAGTTAGTGATCTCGACCTTGTGGGTCGAGAATTGATATCAGATGTTCGATGTTGAAATCCGCTTGTTGAGACGGGCCAATGAGTCGGGCTTCGGCTTTCGTTAAACGCTGGACCGCGTTTTCGATTTCGGCGGCGGCATGGTGAGGTACCACCACCGCCCCGTGGTGGTCTGCGTGGATAAGGTCGCCGGGAGCGACGGTCATGCCATGCACCTCGACGGGGATTCCGTATTCGACTACGTGAATCCAACCGTGGGAAGGTCCAAGGGACCCAGCGAGAGCTCCGAAACCTTTGGCCCACATATCTGTATCTCGGATGGATCCGTTGGTAACGGTACCTACCGACCCCAGCCCTTTATGGACGTTGCTGTTGACCTCTCCCCAATGGGCCCCAAAGCCAACAGGATCGTCTATGTCTTCGATAACTGTCACCGTTGGTCCCGGTGGCTCTGCGATATGTTTGAAATAGCCGACCCGCACAGCTAAGTCATCTTCTTTGGAGCGTCCCGATGGGGCTGTTGCCCGTACTTTCGCTGTGCGCGCATAGCCCACCATCGGGGCAAGGGAAGGGTCGTGACACACGAAAGGCTGCGTCGTGAAACCTTCGGCTCGTCGTTCGGGAACGACGAGTTCTAAAGCGTTACAGATGGTGGGGGTATCGAATTTTTGGAGGGTTGCGATTATCGTCGCGTCCAGCATGGCTGGATCCTAGACGTACCAGCTAGACCAGTTCGATTAGCGCCATCGGAGCATTGTCACCTTGGCGGGGTCCGAGTTTCAGAATTCTGGTGTAGCCACCTGGGCGGTCTTCATATCGTGGACCGATCTCGTCGATCAGTTTTTGAGCCATCTCCTGGTCCCCGTTCAAACTTGCAACGAGTTGGCGATGACGATGCAAGCTGTTTGAGCCAGCACTAGCTTTTTTGGCTTTTGTGATCAATTTTTCGGCGTAGGGACGCAAAGTCTTAGCTTTAGCTTCGGTGGTTTCAATAGCTTCAGCTGCGAACAGCGAGGCGGCGAGATTAGCCAAGATGGAGCGTTGATGGCTCGAGCTGCCACCTAACCGGCGACCCTTTTTGGGAGTTGGCATGAAGTGGCTCCTACTGAACTGAGGGGGTCATGCCTTTGAGGGCTAGACCACGCTCGTCGAGTTTTTGAATAACCTCATCAAGCGACTTTGAACCGAAGTTGGTGATCGCCATCAAGTCGTCGATGCTCTTTTCTAGGAGTTCCCCAACACTGTTGACTTGGCCGCGCTTTAGACAGTTGCGTGGCCGTTCACTCAAGTCCAGGTCCTCGATCGGCATGTCAAGTTCCGGCGAACTCGTCTCGACAATGGCCACCTCGTTAATTTCTAAGCCAAGGGGCTCGTCGCTCATATCTGCCACGAGTCCGACCAGGGTACGCAGCGTGTCGCCAGCCGACGCAAGAGCATCTCTTGGGCTGATGGCTCCATCGGTGTCGATGTCCAGGATCAGCCGATCAAAGTTTGTTGACTGTTCAACACGAGTGGGCTCTACCTCTAATGAAACCCGACGCACCGGACTGAAAATGGCATCAATGGGGATAACACCGATAGTGGAACTGTTGTCTTGATTTTCCGAGGACAAATAACCGCGTCCTCGTTGAACGGTGATGTCGACTGCAAGCCGACCGCCTTTACTCAGTGTGGCTATCTGTAAGTCGGGATTCACGCATTCGACATCAACTCCCCAGTCAACATCACCCGCGGTGAGGTCGCAGGGGCCCGAGACATCCAGTCGCACAGCGACGGGTTCGTCGTCGTGACACGTCAATACGATGTCTTTGAAGTTGAGAATAAGGTCTGTTACATCTTCAACTACGCCGTCGATAGTTGCGAACTCGTGCAGAGCTCTTTCGCCGTCGAATTTGACCTGGGTTATGGCGGCACCAGGTACCGACGACAGCAATGTCCGTCGCAGGGAGTTGCCGATAGTGTGCCCGAATCCGGGTTCAAGGGGGCCAACGGCGAAACGTTGGCGGTTATTTTGCTCGTCATCGAGGGCTTCAACCGTCGGACGTTGCATGGTGAGCATGCTCACGATATCTCCATTGGGCCAGGGGTGGACTATTTGCTGTACAGCTCAACAATGAGCTGCTCGCGAACGGGAATTTCAATTTGTTCGCGTGTTGGTACTTCTCTCACAGTGACCTGTTGGCCATTGTCGCCAGCGTCGAGCCACATTGGTGCAGCACGATCGAGCACATCAAGGTTCCATCGTATGGTGACCATTTCGCGGGCCTTGGGCCGCAATTCGATGACGTCACCTTTGCGGGCACGGAAGCTGGGGATGTTAACCCGTCGACCGTTGACGTTTATATGTCCGTGATTTACGAACTGGCGACCTTGTGGACGTGTTGCTGACCAACCGGCGCGGTACACAATGTTGTCGAGTCTGAGTTCGAGAAGGCGGAGAAGAATTTCACCTGTAACGCCGCGCTGGCTAGCAGCCTCGTTATAGGTGTTGCGGAACTGTCTTTCGGTGATTCCGTAGCTGAATCGTGCCTTCTGCTTCTCCTGAAGCTGGACGAGATACTCAGAGTTCTGGCTTCGCCTGCGCCCGCGACCATGTTCGCCTGGTGGGTAGGGTCGGCGGTCTAGCGCCTTAGTTTCGCCTTCTGTTCCCCAGACGTTGATACCTAAACGACGCGAAACTCTGGCTTTGGGTCCGGTATAGCGTGACATTTGTCAAACCCTCCGACGCTTGGGTGGTCGACAACCATTGTGGGGTACGGGTGTCATGTCTTTGATCCCGGTGATTTCAATACCCACGTTTTGTATTGAACGGATCGCAGTTTCACGTCCGGAGCCTGGGCCTTTAACTTGGACGTCAACTCTTCGTACTCCATGTTCCATTGCTTTACGAGCAGCCTGCTCAGCGGCTTGTTGAGCGGCAAAAGGAGTGGATTTGCGTGAGCCTTTGAAACCGACATTGCCGGCAGAAGACCACGACACAACGTTGCCTTGCTGGTCGCTGAAACTGATGATTGTGTTGTTGAAAGAACTCTTAATGTGAGCGACGCCGTGGCCGATGTTCTTACGTTCTTTGCGGCGGGATCGACGCGGCGCTGGTTCAGGGTTGGCCATGATTTTCTTTCAGTCCGTTTCCTGGCCGGCAATCACTTGAGGACCTTTTTCTTGCCCGCTACGGTTTTGCGGGGGCCTTTTCGTGTGCGAGCGTTGGTATGAGTGCGTTGACCTCGGACGGGTAGTCCGCGTCGATGACGGATTCCTTGATAACATCCAATTTCGATTTTTCGTTTGATGTCTTGCGCAACATCTCGTCGAAGGTCACCTTCGACGGTGTAGTTCTCGTCGATGAAATTTCGCACACCAACGATTTCTTCGTCAGTCAGGTCGCGGACACGAGTGGCCAGACCGATATTGAGAGCTTCGCAAATATCTGCAGACCGGGTGCGACCGACTCCATAGATGTAGGTGAGTGCGATCTCTACTCGTTTCTCTCGAGGGAGATCAACTCCTGAAATACGGGCCATAGTTAGAAACTCCTATCCCTGCCGCTGCTTGTGGCGCGGGTTGGGGCAAATCACGCGAATTCGACCGTGGCGCCGGACAACTTCGCACTTGTCACAGATCTTTTTGACGCTGGGGCGGACTTTCATTGGAGTACCTGAGGCTGGGGTCGCGGGGTAGACATCGCACCAGAAATACGACCGAGTGCGGACGCGGCATCATTGGATCCACCAACGAGCCGAATGAAGAGCATACCGTGAGCCGGTTCACGCACCAATCTCTCAGCCATGGTTAACGAATTCTTTCAGTCGCGGCAACAATGCGATCTTGCACTTCGTCTTCGGTTCCGAGGCCATCAACGGAGACCAGAATGCCCTGTGATGAGAAGAACTCTAAGAGAGGGGCGGTTTCTGTTTGGTAGATCTCAAGCCTTCGCTCGATAGCTTCTGGAGTGTCGTCCGCGCGACCTCTGGCCGACATTCGTTCTGTCACGACGTTGTCGGGAACTTCAATATCAATCGCCACGTCGATCGCGTTGGGTGCAAGCAATGCTGTTAACTCTCGAGCTTGTACATCAGTACGTGGGAACCCGTCTAGTAGGAACCCAAGTTGGGCATCAGGTTGTGCGAGACGTTCTCGAACGATTCCGAGGATGAGATCATCTGAAACGAGCTCACCGGCTTCCATTACTTCTTTGGCTTGTAGCCCTAGCTCGGTACCTTCTGCGACTGCGGCTCGAAGCATGTCGCCGGTGGAGACGTGCGGAATGCCATAGTGCTTGACAAGTAGCGCGCATTGAGTGCCTTTGCCGGCTCCTTGCTTACCTAAAATTACGAGTCGAGTCATCGGATCGATCCACGCCTACTTGAGGAAGCCCTCATAATTGCGTTGAAGTAACTGGCTGTCGATCTGTTTCATCGTTTCGAGCGCGACGCCTGCTGCAATGAGTATCGACACTCCGCCAAATCCGATAGAGGCTCCCCCGCCACCCATGGCACCGAGATCACTTGTGAGAGAAAGGAGCACCGTTGGGATGAGAGCTACGAATGCGATGAAGAGGGCTCCGGGGAGGGTGATACGGTTCAGAATTTTCGCGAGATACCGTTCGGTTTGTGGGCCTGGGCGAACTCCAGGGATGAAGCCTCCCTGCTTACGGATGTTGTCGGCCTGACGCGCTGGGTCGAAGGAGATCGCTGTGTAGAAGTACGCGAAGCCAACGATCAACATGCCAAAGAAGAGGATGTAGACGATGCTGTCGGGTTGGGTGAGGTAGTCGTTGACAAACGTCTGGAACCAGCCCCAATTGGCGACGTTAGACAAAAGCACGGGCAAGAACAGGATCGAACTGGCAAAAATTACGGGGATAACGCCGGATTGGTTGACTTTGAGGGGTATGTAGGTGTTTTGACCGCCATACATTTGGCGCCCTACTTGACGTTTTGAGAACTGGACGGGAATGCGGCGTTGACCCTGTTCGATGAAAACGATTGCCACCATCATCCCGATGGCAACCACGATGGCGGCTCCGAGGTAAAAGTTGCCTTGGACGGCCCGAAGCCGCGCTCCGTCAAAGGGGATCGTTGAGACGACGGAGGCAAAGATCAATAGCGACATGCCATTTCCGACACCTCGTTGACTGATGAGTTCACCCATCCACATCAGCAGAGCGACACCGGCCGTCAGCGAGAGAATGACAAGTCCGACCCGAGCGAACGTGAAATTGGGTATTACGATCACGGCACTGGTGTTACCGAGGGCTGTTCCCTGTCCCCGTCCGAAGATGAACGTGATTCCTGTGGCCTGAATAAATGCAATGGCCAAGGTGAGATATCGGGTGTATTGGGTGATCTTTCTCTGACCCACTGCCCCTTGCTGTTGTAGCTGCTCTAGACGGGGAATCGCGACAGTGAGAATCTGAATGATGATCGATGCCGTGATGTACGGCATGATCCCCAACGCAAATATTGCGAAGTTAGTTAGGGCACCACCAGAAAACAGGTTGAGCAATGCGAGCACGCCACCGGTCTGGTCGGCTTGTTCTCGCAGCGCCAAAATCGCGTCAAAGTCAATGCCGGGCACAGGTACCTGAGATCCGAGCCGGTACGCGCCGAGGATGGCGATGGTGAACAGGATCTTCCCTCGAAGATCCGGTACACGAAACATGTTGCGCATACTCCCGAGCAAGGTAAACCTCGTTTATCGGTTGGTGTGCTGGTTGCCGCGTGCCGGCGGACGTGGACCTTTGAAGGTAGGCGGCAGGATCTCAACCGTACCCCCTGCAGCTGAGATGGCCTCTTCCGCGCTTTTTGACACTGCGTGTGCTTTCACGGTCAGCGGGCGATCAATTTGCCCCCTGCCGAGAATTTTTACCATCGCACCCTTAGATACAAGACCTTTTTGGAGTAGTCCCTCCGGAGTAACTTCGGTAAGGCCTGAGTCTGTGATCGTGTCAAGGTTGATCGGCTGGTATTCAACGCGGAACGGGTTCGTAAAACCCTTCATCTTCGGCAGTCGCCGTTGGAGCGGCAGCTGGCCACCTTCGTACCAGACAGGCACTTTGCTACGAGCTTTGGTGCCTTTGGTACCTCGGCCCGCGGTTTTTCCACCCTTACCACCGATACCGCGACCAACGCGTTTCGGTTTCTTTTTGGAACCGGGAGCCGGCTGTAAGTCATGTGGTTTGAGCATGAGTGTCTCTACTTCAGTCTTCCTGGACGTCGATAAGATGCGCAACCTTTTGAATCATTCCTCTGATTTCAGGTCGGTCGGGCAGGGTGTTGGTTTTGCCAATCCGTCCCAATCCCAGAGCCCTAAGGGTCCCACGATGTTTCGGTTTGGAGCCAATCGCTGAGCGAACTTGAGTGACTGTTAGACCACTCACGAGGACACCTCAGCAGATGGCTTAGATCGAAGAACTTGTCGTTCTGATTCGAGATATGCCGCTAATAGTCCAGCAGGAATGCATTCTTCGGCAGAAAGGCCACGCAGAGCAGCAATTTCGTCCGGTCTCTTCAAGCCTTTCAGGCCGGCGACGGTGGCCTTAGCCACGTTGATGTGGTTTGACGAACCAAGAGATTTAGCGAGCACGTCGTTGACGCCTGCTTCTTCGAGAATAGCGCGTGCTGCACCGCCAGCGATCACTCCGGTACCGGGGGCTGCTGGTTTCAGTAATACTCGGCCCGCTCCCATCACACCCAAGATGGGGTGGATGATTGTCGAACCCGCTAACGGAACACGGAAGAGGTTTTTCTTTGCTTCTTCAGTGCCTTTTTGAATAGCGAGGGGCACCTCTTTTGCTTTCCCGTAACCAAGCCCGACCTGACCAGCGCCGTCACCGATCACCACGAGCGCCGTGAAGGAGAATCTTCGACCACCTTTTACGACCTTCGCTACCCGGTTGATAGTGATAACTCTGGACTCGCGGAGACCATCGTCGCCACTATTCCTAGGGTTGTCTTCGCGTCGACGATCATCTCGTCGGCGGTTACCTCGATCGTCGTTGCGGCGAGGTTGATTCTGGTTAGCGTCAGTCATAACTGGTTCCTAGAACTTCAGCCCGGCATCGCGGGCTGCGTCGGCGAGGGCCGCTACACGGCCGTGGTACTTGTTTCCGCCGCGGTCAAAAACCACGGATTCGATTCCAGCTGCTTTTGCTCGTTCAGCTAGTAGCTGACCAACTTTGCTGGCGGCTTCTTTGTTGCTGGTCGCGGTACTCCGCAAGTCTGCTTCAGACGTAGAGGCTGCGGCAATCGTGCGTCCCGCTTCATCGTCAATGATTTGCGCTGAGATGTGTCGATTTGAACGGAAAACGCTCAATCGAGGACAACCAGATGTGCCGTTAACTTTTTTGCGGACTCGCCGTTGGCGACGTTGCCGCTGAGCGGTTCGTGAAGTCATGTTCATACCTACTTTGCGGACTTGCCGGCTTTGCGGATCACGTGCTCACCGACGTACCGGATGCCTTTGCCTTTGTATGGCTCGGGTTTTTTTAGCGCTCGAATGTCAGCGGCGACTTGCCCGACAAGTTGTTTGTCGATACCTGAAACTTTGATGATCGTGGGTTCGGGAACATCAAACGTGACGCCTTCGGGCGCTTCTACTTTCACCGAGTGGCTAAAGCCGAGAGCTAGTTCTAACGAGCTGTTGCCTTTTGCCTGTGCTCGGTAGCCAACTCCAACAATATTCAGTTCTTTCATGAAACCATTCGTAACGCCTTCAACCATGTTGTTAACCAAGGCGCGTGTAAGTCCGTGAAGCGAGCGTTGCTGGCGACTGTCGTCACTTCGAGTGACAGCAACAGCGGCGTCTTGAACTTCTACCTGAATGCCGTCAGGTATCTCCTGACGCAACTCACCTTGCTTGCTCGAAACTTTGACTGCACCAGCTGAAACTTCAACAGTGACGCCGTCGGGAACTGAAATGGGAGCTTTACCTATACGCGACATCTTTGCCTCCTACCAGACGTAACAAAGGATTTCGCCGCCCATGCGATTGCGGCGAGCTTCTCTGTCGGTCATTAGGCCTTTACTGGTCGAAAGAACGGCTATGCCGAGTCCGCCAAGGACCCGGGGGACATTGCTTGACTTGGTGTACACGCGAAGACCCGGTTTTGATATCCGCTTTAAGCCAGAGATAGTTCGGCTCCGGTCAGGGGTGTACTTCAAATCGATTGACAGGGTGTCACCTGGTCGGTCCTGCGCGTCAGCTACTTGGTAATCAGCGACATACCCCTCAGCTTTGAGTATCGCAGCGAGAGATTCTTTAAGTTTTGAGGACGGCATCTCAACCTTGTCCTTGTACCCCTGGTGCGCGTTGCGGATACGCGTGAGCATGTCGGCTATCGGGTCAGTCATGGTCATTTGATATCTCCCCTCACCAGCTCGCCTTGGTCACGCCTGGGATTTCCCCAGCGTGAATCATTTGCCGTAGACATATTCGACAGAGTCCAAACTTGCGGTACACCGACCGCGGTCGAGCGCATCGGCGACAGCGCGTGTAGGCACGCACCTTGAATTTGGGCGTACGTTGCTGCTTGTTGCGAAGAGCCTTCTTAGCCATCAGTTCTGTCCCTCAGTGCGGAATGGGAACCCGAGTGCCGTTAGAAGCGCACGGCCGTGTTCGTCGTTGGTGGCGGATGTCACGATCGTGATATCCATGCCCCGGATTTTATTGACGGAGTCGTAACTGATTTCCGGGAAGATCAGTTGTTCTGTGACGCCGAATGTGTAGTTGCCATGTCCGTCAAAAGAACGAGGTGACAGTCCACGGAAGTCGCGTATTCGGGGAATGGCCAAACTCACAAGACGGTCGTAGAACTCCCACATCCGATTGTTTCGAAGAGTGACCTTGGCCCCAATGGCGTTGCCTTCTCGGAGTTTGAATGCGGCGATGGACTTTTTCGCTCGTGTGATCGCCGGCTTTTGACCAGTGATCTTTGTGAGGTCTTCCATCGCCCCATCAAGAAATGCACGGTTGATGAGTGCGTCTCCGACACCTGAATTAACAGAGATTTTACTCATCGTGGGGACCTGCATCACGTTGGGTAAATCGAGCTGGGTTTGTAATTGGTCCCGAAGAGTATCGCGGTAGAGCGCCTTCATCCGGGGTTCCATCATTGTCGCGTTCACGACAGTTCCTCCCCTGATTTCTTGTGGTAGCGCACTTTCGTGTCCCCTTCGATCCGGTAGCCAACTCGCCCTGCTTCACCAGTTTTCGGGCATACGACTGCGACATTGGAAACATTGATGGTTAAGGCAATATCGATGATTCCGCCTTGATCGTTCGTTTGGGTGGGGCGCTGATGTTTTCGTCCGGTATGCACACCTTCGACAGTGATACGTCCACTTTCGGCGTTGACGGACATGACATGTCCCTCAGTTCCTTTGTCTTTGCCAGATAAGACACGCACCAGATCACCCTTCTTAATTTTCATTAGAGGACCTCCGGCGCCAATGAGACGATGCGCATAAAGCGCTGGTCTCGCAGTTCACGCCCCACCGGACCGAAGATGCGTGTACCGCGAGGTAGGCGGTTGTCATCTACAAGTACGGCTGCGTTTTCGTCGAAACGGATGTAGCTGCCATCGGGGCGACGCCGTTCTTTTCGTGTGCGCACGACAACACAGCGAACGACCTCGCCTTTCTTTACGGCGGCGCCGGGGATGGCGTCTTTCACGGTGGCAATAAACACGTCGCCAATGGACGCGTAGCGTCGCCCTGTGCCTCCAAGAACTCGGATGCACAGAACTTCTTTTGCACCGGAATTATCGGCAACTTTGAGTCGGGATTCTTGTTGGATCACTGCATCTACTCCAGAATCAACGGGCTCGTTCGATGATTTCAAGCAAACGCCACCGCTTTTTCTTCGAAAGAGGTCGAGTCTCCATGACTCGCACTCGATCGCCAGGGCGAGCGTCGTTTTGTTCGTCGTGCGCGTAGAGCTTCTTAGTTTGTTGAACAGTTTTGAAATAACGGGGATGACGGACGCGTTCCGTCACTGCCACGACAACGGTTTTCTCCATTGAGGTGGATACGACCAGTCCTTCACGGATTTTTCGTCGATTGCGTTCTTCAGGGGTGACCTGTGTGTCACTCATCAGTTGTCCTCCATCGTTGCTGCCTCTGCAGCTGCGATCTCTCGTTCTCTGAGGATCGTGTTAATGCGGGCGATGTCTCGTTTGACTTGAGAGATTCGTCCTGGGTTCTCTAATTGACCCGTCGCGAACTGGAATCGGAGATTGAACAGCTCGTGTTTCATTTCGTTGAGTTGGTCGAGTAGCTGATCATCAGCGAACTCGCGTAAAGCAGTTGCAGCTGTCATTAGATCGCCTCCTCGCGACTCACGATGCGGGCTTTAATGGGTAGTTTTTGGATAGCGCGGTTTAACGCCCCGTGGGCAAGTTCAGGCTCAACGCCACCGAGTTCGAACATCACTCTTCCTGGTTTAACCACCGCTACCCACCGTTCGGGGTTTCCCTTGCCTGAACCCATTCGGGTTTCTGCAGGTTTCGCTGTGACCGGTTTATCCGGAAAGATATTGATCCAAACTATTCCACCACGTTTAACGTGACGCGTCATTGCGATACGCGCAGCTTCGATTTGTCGGGCAGTAATCCATCCCGGTTCAAGAGCTTGGATGCCAAAATCACCAAAATGCATGGTGGTACCGCCTTTGGCGCGACCTTTCATGCGACCGCGATGTGTTTTGCGGTGTCGAACTTTCCGGGGCATCAACATTTCAGTCGTCTCCCGGTCGGAAGTTGGGGGTTTGGCTTTGTTCGCGAGTAGCGCGTTCGATCTGTTCTTCTTCTTCTAAAAGCTTTTCGAACTCTGGGTCAGCTTCTTTGACCAGTGGTGCGGGTTCATCGATTTCGTCACCTGGGGCATCTGCTCGACGTCCGCCAGACGAGACCACTGGTGCGTTGTGTTCGGTTGCACCCGGGGTTTCGCCGGCCGCCATCGCCGCTTCACGGCTTATGCGTTCATCGGCAGAGACCTTGTAGGGCAAGATGTCACCTTTGTAGAGCCAAACTTTGACTCCGATTCGGCCCGCGGTTGTGCGAGCTTCGCGGAAGCCGTAGTCAATGTCGGCGCGAAGAGTGTGCAGGGGTACTCGTCCTTCTCGATACCACTCGGTTCGGGCCATCTCGGATCCGCCTAGACGGCCGGAGCATTGGACTCGGATGCCGAGAGCTCCTGCTTTTTGGGCGTTCTGTACTGCGCGTTTCATTGCTCGTCGGAATGCGACTCGGCCGGCTAGTTGATCAGCTACACCTTGAGCAATGAGTGCAGCGTCGAGTTCAGGCTGTTTGATTTCTTGAATATTGAGTTGCACTTTCGGGTTACCTGAGATCTTCGTCAGGCCCGCGCGGAGACGGTCCGCTTCAGCTCCGCGTCGTCCAATGACGATGCCTGGCCGTGCGGTATGGACGTCGACTCGGAGACGGTCTCGGGTGCGTTCGACTTCGATACGGCTGATGGCGGCGTGAGGAAGTTCTGTTCTGAGGAAGTTGCGAATTTCCCAGTCTTCGATGACGTAGTCCTGGTATTCCTTGTCTGCGTACCAGCGAGATTTCCAATCGGTGGTGATCCCGAGTCGGAAGCCGTACGGGTTGACTTTTTGACCCATGATCAGGCTTCTTTCTCGTCGTTGTCAGCGGCTTCATCTGATGCTTCGGTTTTGTCTGAGGTTTCAACCTCAGCTACATCTTCTTCGCCGACGTCGCTCAGAACCTCTTCTGAGGTTTCGGTTTGGTCGATCGTGGTGTCGTTGTCTGCGGTTTCTTCTGCGACGTCGTCAGTTGCACCTTCGGTGTTCACTACTTCTTCGTCAATGGTCGCGACGTCATTTTCGTCTGTTTCTTCGTCGGGGCCCTTGCTCCCGGCGACACGAGCGGCACGATCCGCATCGGCGCTCCGACGTCCCGCGGCTGCAAGACGAGCCGCTCGGGTTTCTAGTTCGTCTTCGTCTAGCTGAGCAACCACCACAGTGATGTGGCAGGTTCGTTTGTTGATGCGCGTTGCTCGCCCGCGAGCGCGGGGGCGCCAGCGTTTGAGGGTGGGGCCTTCGTCTGCCCAGCATTCAGCGACGTAAAGCTCATCTGCGGACAGGTGCTCGTTATTCTCGGCGTTGGCGACGGCACTTTCGAGAACTTTGGCGATGATCGTCGCGGCTCCTCGGTCGCAGAATCGAAGTTCGTCGCGGGCTTGTTCAAGATCTTCGTCGCGAATGAGATCGAGGACGACTCGTACCTTAGAAGCCGAGAGGCGAGCGAATTTATGTGTGGATCGTGCACCGGCGATGGTGTCAAGATCAATCAGGCCGCTCATCTGTTGCCGCCGCGTTCTTGTCCTGCATGGAATCTAAATGTTCGCGGTGGAGAGAATTCGCCAAGTTTGTGTCCGACCATTGCCTCGGTGATGTAAACGGGAACGTGTTTACGTCCATCGTGTACAGCGATCGTGTGGCCGATCATCTCAGGAATGATGGTTGATCGTCGGCTCCAGGTTTTGATGACTTTTTTCTCACCGCTTTCGTTGAGGGCGTCCACCTTTTTAAGGAGGTGGTCGTCAACGAATGCGCCTTTTTTCAAACTGCGTGGCATCGATTACCTCCGCGATCCGCGTGTACGGCGACGGCGGATGATCATGTCGTTGGACTTTTTGGTCTTTTTGCGTGTACGGCCTTCAGGTTTGCCCCATGGGGAAACAGGGTGACGGCCACCAGACGTCTTACCTTCGCCACCGCCAAGTGGGTGGTCGACTGGGTTCATTGCAACGCCACGGGTTTGAGGTCGAACACCCTTCCAGCGGTTGCGTCCAGCTTTACCGATCTTGACGAGGTCAGCTTCGGCGTTTCCTACTGCGCCGACGGTGGCGCGGCAGTCGATAGGGACGCGTCGCATTTCACTGCTGGGTAGCCGCAGTGTTGCGTAAGCACCTTCTTTGGCGACAAGTTGAACGCCTGCGCCAGCTGATCGGGCCATTTGGCCTCCGGCTCCGGGCTTCAGTTCGATGTTGTGGATGGTGGTACCTACGGGCAGGTAGCGCAGCGGCAGGGTGTTCCCTGTCCGGACTTCAGCGCGCTGTCCATTCTCAAGTTTGTCCCCTACTTCAAGCCCAGCGGGGGCCAGTATGTAACGTTTTTCGCCATCGTGGTAGTGAAGGAGCGCAATGCGACAGTTACGGTTTGGGTCATATTCGATGGTTGCAACCGTGGCGGGCACTCCATCTTTGTTCCGTTTGAAGTCGATGATGCGGTAGCGCTGTTTATGGCCGCCACCGCGGTGACGGGAGGTTCTCCGGCCGTTGTTGTTTCGGCCACCTGTGGAATGTTTCTTTGCGAGAAGAGATTTTTCAGGAGTGGTGGTAGTGATCTCACTGAAGTCCGAGACGGTCTGAAAGCGTCTGCCTGGACTTGATGGCTTGCGTACGCGTATTCCCATGTCTATGTCTCGAAGATCTTGATCGAGTCACCCTCGGCGAGGGTGACGATGGCCCGCTTAGTGTCAGCCCGTTTTCCGACGGTGTTACTTCGTCGGTTGCGACGCACTTTGCCTTTGCGGTTGAGAGTGTTGACCTTTGTGACCGTTACATCGAAGATTGATTCGATTGCGAGTCGAATTTCTGGTTTCGAAGCTGAGGTGTCCACCTTGAACACGTAGACGTTCTGTTCAAGTTGCTCATAAGACTTCTCGGAAACTACAGGCGCGATGACGACATCACGTGGGTTCTTCATGAGTCACCCCCTGGGAGGGTCTCACGGGTGAAGACAAGCCAGTCTGAGCAAAGGACGTCGTAGGCGTTTAGTTCGCCAGCTTCGACTAACTGGACCGATGGCAGGTTGCGAAAGCTGCGCACGGCGGTGTCGTCGTTTGCTGTCACTACCATCATTACTTTGCCATCTAACCCCAAGCTTGTTAAAGCAGAGATTGCGTCTTTAGTTCGGGGAGTATCGAAACGCCATTCGTCGATCACGACGACGCGTTCGCTGTGGGCACGATCACTCAATGCTGAACGCAACGCTAGTCGAGTCATTTTTTTGTTTACCTTTTGGCGGTAGCTGCGTGGTTTCGGGCCGTGCGCTACGCCACCGCCGGTGAATTGGGGAGCTCGAGTCGAACCTTGGCGAGCTCTACCGGTACCTTTTTGTCGAAAGGGTTTTGCTCCACCGCCACGTACTTCTGCCCGTGTTTTAGTGTTGGCGCTTCCGCTCCGTCGTGCTGCTAGCTGAGCGGTGACCACCTGATGGAGAACAGCCATGTTGGGTTCAATTCCAAAAATGGTGTCGTCAAGGGTGACTGTTCCGGCGGTGCTGCCGTCTTGTGTTCGAAGATCGAGAGTAGTTGCCATGTTTAACCCTTCACGGCGTCGCGGACTACAACGACGCCTCCTTTAGGGCCAGGCACTGAACCGCGAATGAGCAAGATTTCGCGCTCAGCATCTGCCTGTACAACAGTGAGGTTCAACGTGGTGACTTTCTCTGCTCCCATACGGCCCGGCATTTTTTTCCCTTTGAAAACCCGCGACGGTGTGGCACAGGCACCGATAGATCCGGGGGCTCGGTGGCCGCGGACGCCGTGACTGGCTTTTAGCCCGGCAAAGTTGTGGCGTTTCATTACGCCAGCAAAGCCCTTGCCTTTGGATACCGCGGTTACGTCAACTTTTTCGCCTGCTTCAAGAACATCCGCCGCGAATTCTTGTCCCACTTCAATTTCGCTGACGTCGTCAAGCCGCAATTCAACCAGGCGTTGACCCGGCTCAACACCGGCGGCATCAAAATGTCCGGCTTCGGGTTTACTTAACTTCGTTGCTTCGCGTTGGCCGAAGGTGACTTGGACGGCGGTGTAACCATCTCGTTCATCGGTTTTGACCTGGACCACACGACATGGCTCGACCTGCAGCATGGTGACGGGAACAACTCGATTGTCCTCGTCCCAGAGCTGGGTCATACCGACTTTTATGGCGACTATCGCCTTATTCGCCATGTCGGGTGTCTTCCTCTTCCAGATGGGGCCGATCGGCCGCCGTTCACGCGAACGCTCCGCTCGGCGAAGCCGGCGGAGCGAGAAATTGGGTTGTGCCGACCGGTTCCAGCCCTGGGGCCGGCCTTGCCGGACGTCGGTTCGTGCATCCAAATATATGAGATGCGCGGAGGGTAAACGATAGCGGGGCTCAGGGCTAATCACCACCCTGAAGCACCTGGGATTTAATTCTGTTGGATTTTAATTTCGATATCGACGCCGGCTGGTAATTCCAGTCGTTGTAGCGAATCGACAGTCTTGGGTGAAGGCTCGAGTATGTCGATGAGTCTTTTGTGGATCCGCATCTCGAAGTGTTCTCGCGAATCTTTGTCTTTGTGAGGCGAGCGCACCACTGTGTACCGATGTTTTTCTGTCGGTAAAGGGACTGGCCCTTTAATGGTTGCTTGGGTACGAAGAGCGGTTTCGACAATTTTCTGAGTGCTCTGGTCGATGATGTCGTGGTCGTATGCCTTAAGGCGGATGCGGATCCTCTGTGAAGCAGCCATGAGGTTATTCGAGGATCTTGGTGACTCGACCCGCACCCACAGTGCGGCCACCTTCACGAATTGCGAACCGTAGACCCTC
>DUBN01000005.1:4489-42557 GCA_012960315.1 Acidimicrobiia bacterium | reverse complement strand
AGTGGTACTGGGGTTTGCGTCTCGGCGCAGTGAACGACGCCCACACCGATTTCAGCAAGCCAATCTTTGGAATCGTCGACGAGACCTCGAAGCGCTTTCGGTTCAAGCGACATTCTTCCGCGGGTCGGAAAGCTGGGCGGCGAGCTCACTTCTTCAAAACCAAGGAGAGCCGCCTGGGACTCAACATCGGACTTTACGCCTTCGAGGCAAACCCACACCTGGTCTCCGTTCCATAGGATCGAAGAGGGCCGATACAACTGGTTGTAAATTTTGAAGGGGTCACCCGTTCCGGTAAGCCATTGGGTCGTCTCGGGGATCGGCAAACATCGCAAGATCACCTCGGCTATACAGCCCAATTTACCTAGTGACCCGACGAGGAGACGGCACAGATCGTAACCCGAGACGTTCTTTACCGTCGGCCCACCCGAGGTCACCAGCAGTCCACTGTGGTCTATGTGTCTAATCCGAAGTACGAAGTCTCGAATGGGTCCGTACCGAAGACGTCGAAAACCGGTCCGCCCCACAGCAAGCGCTCCGCCAACGGTCGCCTCGGGGTTCAAGTCGAAAGGCACCATCTGTCCGAATTGTGCACATTTCTCGTTCAACTCCCTAATCGAAGTCCCAGCTCCACACCGGACGGTCATTTCTTCCGGCTCATGTGACCAAACGCCGGTGGGCGCGCGAACTTCGCGCGAACCGAGGAGGGGCAGTCCCCCTACTTCCCATTGGGTTCGGCCGCCAACGACGGTTACTGGACCTACCGATCCGACATCAGACGCAAATTGGAGAATCGGTTCCTCGATGAAGTGCTGCGTATTCACACCCACGCGCCTTCCGGGACGTGCTGCCCAAATGAATCGCTACATCGAGAACCTGACGGGAGAACCTTTAGAGGGTTCGCTAAACCCTCTGGGTCAAAAGCCTCGCGAATCAAATCTTGCGTAGCCATATCATGTTCGCTGAAAAGCATGCCCATGTAATCGCGCTTCTCAAGACCTATCCCATGCTCACCACTCAGCACGCCTCCAGCCTCGATCGATGCAGTGATGATTGCTCTCCCCGCTGCGTGCACCCGCTCCAGAACACCAGGCTCGCGACTGTCGTACGCCAGAATTGGATGCAGATTGCCATCTCCAGCATGGAACACGTTGATAGCAATCAGGTTGTACACGTCGGCGATTCGATAAACCTTCTCGAGTACTTCGACTAGCTTTCCTCGCGGCACGACCGTGTCATGGAGGTAATAGTCAGGTTTGATGCGTGCGACGGCGCCAAAAGCATTCTTCCTACCTTTCCAGAGCAGCGCTCTTTCAGCTTCATCCGCTGCAAGTCGCACCGTGCCAACATGATGAGCTTCTGCGACTCGTCGAACTATGTCGACCCCATTTTCAACACCCCCAGGAAGACCGTCCAGTTCCACTAAGAGCACAGCGTCAGCTTCAGTTGGGTAGCCAGCGTTGACGAACGCTTCAACTACTTCAATGGCCCGATGGTCCATCATTTCCAACGCTGCGGGTATGAGGCCTTGAGCAATGATCGCCGAGACCGCCGCTGCGCCATCCCTTACGTCAGCAAAATCCAGCAGCAAAGTACGCACTTCGGGTGGGTTCTGGGTCAAGCGAACCGCGATTTTGGTCGCGACTCCCATGGTCCCTTCCGAACCGATAAACAGACCTCGTAAGTCATACCCTGACGGCTCTGCGGACAGGTCACCCAAGACCGTGACTGTTCCATCGGGAAGAACAACTTCGATAGCTGCAACATGGGCGCTGGTCACGCCATACGCCAAACAGTGAGGTCCTCCGCTGTTGTTCGCGACATTTCCTCCGATCGAGCACACTTGTTGACTGGACGGGTCCGGGGCGAAGTGAAACCCTAAAGGTTTCAGTTGGGTACTTAGATCAAGATTAAGTACCCCAGGCTCCACCCAAGCAATGCGATTGTCCAAATCAACTTCGATGATCTTGTTCATCTTCGCGGTTGCGATTACTACCGGATCGCCAACTGGAACAGCCCCTCCGGCTAAGCCGGTTCCAGATCCTCGTGCGGTAAATGGCCGTTCATATTTTCCACAAATCTCAACAATACGTTGGACTTCTTCACTGTTTACGGGCAAACAAAGTACCGCCGGGCGACCCTCAAGAACCGAGCCGTCTTTGCCATATAGACCTAGCTCAAAATCTTCAGCTCGAGCGCGGTCTCCTAGAAGTGTTTGAAGTTCGTCAAGAAGAGGCTTCTCTACAGGTCGCGGCATCATGATGAACGTATCGTAGGCTGGGTCCGTGGCGACGCCCTTAACGTCTTCTAGTCATGATCGCGAATGGTTATCGTTCGAGGATCCCGGCGAGCACCGCACTTGGCTATTCGATATTACTTTCCTCGCTAGCAACTGGACTTGTATTTACGGGGCAGGATGCCCAGGGACTGCAGCGGAACCCGCTCCTGAACAACAACTGGGCTGCTGCACTCATGGTGCTTATATTTCAGATGCCGAAGACTTAGAACACGTGAGAAATCAGATTGAAAGGTTGACAGGTGATCTCTGGCAACACCGCAATACAGCCGAAAGTCTCGGTGGCGGTTTATGGCAAGACGAAGCGGGCTGGTGGCGAACTCGCGTCGTAGACGGGGCGTGTATTTTCCAAAATCGACCAGACCATGGCAATGGCGCAGGTTGCGCGTTTCATCATCTCGCAATTCAATCCGATTCTCATCCGATGAGAACCAAGCCAGAAATCTGTTGGCAGGCGCCACTTCGTCGCGAAGATCACGAAACGGTGACAGGGCACATATACACAATGGTGCGTGAATGGGAGCGGCGCGACTGGGGTGGCGAAGAAACCGACGTGTGGTGGTGGTGCACAAGTGAAGACCAAGCTCATGTTGGTGAGCACGCCGTCTACCTCCAGATGGAGCAGGAACTGTCCGCCATCTGTGGGTCTGTGGTGTACGGCTGGCTACGCGCCGAACTAGACAAACGACGGACTCGAAGCTCGCTGTTACCGCACCCCACCGTTAGGCGACGCTAATTTCGCGGGCTTAAGTTTTCTCTTCGTCGCTTTCGTCGAAGTCTGCGTATTTTGCCGCCAACTCGGAGTAGTCATCGTATTTTTCGGCTACGTCTCCATATTGGTCATCCGGATCGTCTTCTTTGTCTTTAGAAAACAGATCTGGCTCTTCGAAATCAAAGTCTTCCACGGTAAAAGAAGCTTCAGCATTTTCCCGTTGGAATTTACGCGCCTCTTCGTACCGGCGATGCCGACCCTTCTTCACGGATGGCTCCTCGTCTCCAAATCGCCTTCTTCGTCGCGCAGCAACTGAGTTAGCTACCTAAATCAACGCATTGCGACCCCTTCGTTCTATCAGATTTACGCGCAAGAATTTGAGTCCATAGCGGTCGAATTTTCGTTTCTTTTAATTTTCTCGCCGAACGCGGGGTTCGAGAACCAGTCCTCCTCGGGGATCGAACGCCACGGCTGCTCGACCCGTCACAAGATCCTGGATGCGGTTCCCCACCAGATCCACTCGCCATCCGGTAGATAGCCGGGCATTTTTAGATCCCCTTAATAAGTCAGTAATATCTGCGCGCGTGGCGAGTAACGCTGGGTCAAGTGACTCGTCCTTCGCTACTTGAGATACCCAAGCCGATACCAGGGTTACCGCAGCTCGGAGTTCTTTATCTAGCTTGGGTCCCTCTTCAATATCAAGTGTGGGAACATCCTCCGAAGGTCGTCTCAATCCTTCGGCTACTAGGGAAAGTATTTCGTCAGCTGCACGGTCTTTCATGTACCGGCCGTCTAAGCCCCGTACTCCCTTTAACTCCTCAGAGTTTTTCGGAGCGCGCTGCGCTACTCCTACCAACGCTAGATCCGAGAGAATGAACCGAGTCGGCAAGTCTTTATTTTGCGCAGTTCGCTCTCTCCACTCTGCCAGAACCGATGCTACGCAACGGGCCGAGCCTCGGAGATGGCGGGCTTCTTTAATTCGGGTCCATGCGAGCTCGACTGGCAAAGTTGGTTTTGTGTACCAACTCGACGGATCAGATTCAGTTGTGGCCCAATCCAAGCGCCCTCGTTGCTCAAGATCGGCCGTCAAACGGTCATGCAGTTCAAAGAGGTACAGCACGTCACTAGCCGCATAGTCGCGTTGGGTGGGTCGCAGGGGTCGTTCGAACCAATCGGTTAACCGGTCACCTTTAGGTAAGCGATGACCGACGTACCGTTCAACAAGTGCAGACAGTGATGGGGTCGACATACCCGCGAAGCCAGCAGCGATTTGAGTGTCAAACAAGTGGCGTGGAATGACACCGCACGCCCGTTCCATCACTTCGAGATCTTGCGAAGACGCATGCATAACCCAAAGAACGTCGCTATCGAGGACTGCTTCTAACGGCTTAAGATCGACTTCTAAAGGGTCAACAAGAAAAATATTATTTTCGACTGCGATCTGCAGAAGAGCGACTCTGGGCCAATATGTCCGTTCGCGGTGAAACTCCGTATCAACTGCAATTCGCTCTGCTGATAACGCGTGGGTAACTAGATCGTTGAACACATCTTGGTTGTCCACCCATTCGTAATCCGCCGCTTCTGAGCCAGGCGTCGATACAGATTGAGGCGTAGAGGGTTGGCCACCTAATCGGCGGCGACGAAAAGTCACACGGATCCTGAGTCGACTTCTCGACCTGATTCGATCCAGGCAAGCGTCCCGCCCGTAACGTTGACAGCATCAATACCGCTCATGCGAAGAAATTCGCAAGCGTTTGCGCTTCTCCCCCCGCTTTTGCAGATCACGTACAGCCGTCCGTTGGTCGAGATTTCAGTCAATCGATCGACTACTTCACCGAGGGGCAGCAGCTTCGCGCCTGGGACTCTCGCGTCCTGCCATTCTTCAACTTCTCGCACATCAAGGAGCCTGGCTCCTGATGCCAGTTCGGGAGCCAATTGGTCGACGCTAATCTCAGGGAGTTCCACTCGATTACCTTTCGAGGTCAAAGGATAGGTCGTTGCCGTGGCGCTCTATACCTCAAATTTCGAAAATAAAGACTGCAAATCTTCCGGAGTGTTCACATTCTGCACGCATTCGGGCGCAACCTGGATTGTGTGGTAGTCCTGAACCTTGAGCGCCGTCTTTGGGCCGCGAGCCCCTTTGCTGTAGCCAACCTTCAAGAGTTCTAGTGATTCTTCCTTGTAGAGGCCGATCAGCGGCTCCAAATGTCCGCCGTGTGCCAGGACAACTGACTCTTTCGCTGCTCCAGCACTTGAAATGATTTCTCTTAATAGTTGGGATGAAACCATAGGGACGTCGCATGGGCAGACCAGGAGTGTGCCGAATTGTTCAATGGCACCGATTATGGCGCCGAGCGGCCCGCTGCCTGGCTCGCGATCAACCAGCACCGGTAGTTGCAGGTCGGGGCGGTCACCCAGGGCAACAACGGTTGTCGCACCAGCTTCCTTCATTGCGTCTACGACCCACTGGACCATGGGGCGACCCCTGAGGTCCAATGTGGCCTTATCGCGACCCATGCGACTTGATGTTCCGCCACACAGCACTGCCCCGGTAATCCTCATTCGTCGTCAGGCACTCCCGATGGGTCAAGTTGCATTAAAAACTGAGCGCATCGTTCTTGTTCATCAATTTCTCCAATGGCGGTAGCAGCGCGGTGAAGCCCTAATAGTGAACGCAGGAAGCCATGATTCGTTTCTTCTGACCACCGAACGTATCCACTGCCCTTCCAACCAGCAGCACGTAGCGTGTCTAATCCTCGGTGATAGCCCACTCGGAAGTACGCGTACGCCTCCACTGGCCCATGGGCCAACTGACCCATGGCCACCCAGCCATCCAAAAATCTGGGCCACCGCGAAACGATTTCTGCCACACGCTCCTGCTGGTCTGATGCTGGCGTATTGAGCACCTCCGACAAGGCACTCAATGCTTCGGCGTCATAGGGTCCGATAATCGTCTCGGGTGGACCTGTTGGTGTCAGATGAATGGAATGCTCAGACATACGGTGACTTTAGCGATGCCTTCTACTAATTGGTGATCCCCGCATCAGTAATTGCTATACGGATCAGGCCGGCTACAGCTTCAGGATGAGTCATAGGCGCAGCGTGACCGGCGCCAGCGATGGTAACCAAACGGGAATTTGCCCCCTCGATGGCTGTGGCAGACGCTGCGCGCTGTGCACGATCACCGGATTGTTGGCCAACACCGACAATCAACGGAATGTCGATCTGTTGTGCGTCATAGCGACGTGTCACTTGCGCGCGAAGTTCTTCAACCATCAACATTCCCTCGGCGCGTCTTCGTTGCTGCACCACTTCACCTAAGCCGTCCCAACGTTCATTACCAATCACGCCTCGCAACAAATGTTCTGCTGCATCCGCCGGGTTTACATCGTCAGGTGGAGGTGCCGGCCACCACTTCTCCCAAGCTCTCGGCGCTTCAAAGGTCACAACGGCCCTCAGGGCGGAGTTTCGTTGAGTTGCCAAAGCAAGAGCAATAACCCCTCCATAGCTGTGACCAAAGACGACAGTGGGCCGGTCTGCCACGACCGCGTGCAAGTCATCGATTTGTTGAGAAAAGGACTCCGTCGCTGGCGCGTTCGCAGAGCGGCCGTAACCGCGTCGGTCGTATCTAATTACTTCATGTTGTTTGAGGCGGCGCGCAATCCGAATCATTCCGGCTGCTCTGTCTATGGCGCCGTGGACCAAAACGATCTGCAAATCGGGATCGTTTGTGCCACTTCGATAGACGGCTAGCTCTCTGACCTTTTGCTGATAAGGCACCACGAATTAAGGGACTCGCAGCACCCTGAGGGTGTCTGTCGCGTGAGTTTCAGCACTAGAGCCGGAGACAACGACGACGGTATCGCCAGAGCGGACTACGCCCATCCTTGCAGCACTATCTAACGCCTCTTGCGCCGTCCCCGCTGGAGTTGATTGCTCATCGAAAATCAGAGGTCGGGTTCCCCACGAAAGAGAAAGTTGGTTCGCTGTGCGATCATCGAAAGTCATACCAAACAACGGAACCGTTGGCCTGAACCGAGCGACGCTGCGAACGGTGAACCCCGAACGACTCAAACAAATAATTGCCGCTGCGTCTGTCTCTGTAGCAGTTCGCGCAGCCGCCATGGTCAAGGCGTCAGTCACCCGCAAGTATGTCGCAGCGGTCTTCGAGCGGCGTCGAAGCGCCTGGATACGGTCCACCCATGATTCGTAGTTGAACTTTTCGTCTGCCCGCGCTGTGATTGTGGCCATTGTTCTCACCGCGTTGATCGGATCTCTACCGATTGCGGTCTCGCCGCTCAGCATTACCGCAGACGTGCCATCAAAGACGGCGTTCGCTATATCAGATGCTTCGGCTCGGGTCGGAGTGGGAGCAAAAACCATCGATTCAAGCATTTGCGTTGCTGTGATGGCGGGTCGTCCAAGCGCTATGCATTCTTGAATAATGTGTTTTTGTAAGTGGGGCAGTTCTTCGATATCGGCCTCAGAACCAAGGTCTCCTCGCGCCACCATGACCGCCCCGGAAGCTTCGATTATTCCTTCAAGATTTTGAATGGCAGCTTTGGTTTCAATTTTTGCGATGACCAACGGGCCTCTAGGGGCTGGCTCTACCCCAAGTCGACGGATGTCGTGGGCCGAACGAACGAAGGATATAGCGACCATGTCTGTCCCTAACTCGACAAAAGTGTCCAACAATGCCAGATCGTCGTCTGTCGGCGAGGTCAGACGGAGCCGGTCCGACGGGACATGTAATCCGGGTCTCCCCTCAAGTTTTCCGCCGTATAAGACGCGAGCCTTTAGCCGGTCTCCTTCGCGATTTTCGATAGTTAGGATCACTTTCCCATCAGCGAATGAAAGTGTGTCACCGAGCTGGACGTCGTTGATCAGGTCGGGATAATCGACGTTGATAAGGTCCCCTGAACTTTCAGATCCATCAACCCCTAGAGATATTTGTGTGTCTTCTAGAAGCTCGAATCCGCCATCGGCGAACGGAGCGCATCGGATTTTAGGACCCGGTAAATCAACAATGATTCCGACATGGCGACCGAGATCAGCTGCAACAGTTCTCACCGTCTGAAATTTCTCTACCTGCTCGTCCAGCGTGCCATGAGCTAGTCCGATTCGAGCGACATCCATTCCTGCTTCGATCATTTTTCGCAAAGTCGTGTTGTCCTGCGACGCAGGACCGATTGTCGCGATGATCTTGGTACGTCGTGCCATTTGCTCCACGGTACCGAGAGGTAAGAAAAAGGCCAGCAAGATTTCTGAGTGTTCACCAGATCGTCAACAGCGTTTATTGAGTCACTTTGGGGCTCTGAATCTTCTAAGGTCATCGAAAGTGGAATTGATATTTGTACGACACGGCCGCCCTGAGCACATCGAAACGAGTGATGGAAGCCCTGCAGATCCCCCTTTGGCCGAGATTGGCCACCAACAGGCCGCTGCAGTTGCTCGTTGGCTCAGCGAGGAGAAAATTGATTATCTCTACAGCAGCCCGATGCGGCGAGCCCGCCAAACAGCGATGCCGTTGGAGGAACTGTGTGGTCTGGTAGCAAATGTTCGGGAAGAGATCAGCGAGTTTGATCGTGACTCAAGCGCTTATGTACCAATGGAAGTACTAAAAGAGGTCAATCGACCCGCTTGGGAACGTTTTGCGTCGGGACAAATGTCAGAGTCGTTTCGTTCGTTGACGACTTGGTCTTCGGATGTCGTGGCAGCTTTAGAGGAAATCGTTGAACACCATGCCGGTCAGCGCGTGGGCGTCGTATGTCACGGCGGGGTTATTAACGCCTATTTGGCTCACTGCCTCAAATTTAATTCAGATGCTTTCATGAAGTTCGACGTCGACTACAGCTCGGTGACCCGCGTTTTGGCCTCAAGTCAAGGCCACCGCAGCGTTAGGACTGTTAACGAAACAACCCACTTTCGCGGGTCGCCTCACCTCTCAATCCGCGACTAACGCGTGCTGGGTCAGCTTCTTGGAACTTCGCTAAAGGGAAGATCCTTGTCGGTGCGAATATCTCCAGGGAGACCCAACACTCGTTCTCCTAAAATGTTTCTCATTACTTCCGACGTTCCGCCCTCAATTGAGTTAGCTCTTGACCGCAAGAAATGTTTCTGCACACTCCCGTAGGTATTGGTAGCTCTATCAACCGTCTGATGTTCGGTTCGATTGGGATCGTAGAGCATCCCCTGGGGACCCAATAACTCCATATTGAATTCGCGTATGGCTTTGTTATTTTCAGCGAACGCAAGTTTCCCTGTAGACCCTTCTGGGCCGGGCACGCCTTTCCCTCTATTCTGACTCGCCCGAATATTCGTTAAACGGGTGACTTCTGATTTACTCCATAAGCGCATCAGACGGTCTTGGGTGGCGAGGTCTTTGCGGTGCTCCGCTATCGCACCCCATAGTCGAACTGATTCGGCGATAGGACCTGAACCGCGAGGCGCCTGTCCCCCGCCGATCGCTACTCTCTCATTCATCAACGTGGTTAGCGCGACTCGCCAGCCATCACCGATTTCTCCTAGTCGCTCAGCATCAGGGATGCGCGCATCAGTGAAGTACACCTCGTTGAATTCCGCTTCGCCAGTCATCTGCCGCAAGGGTCGAACATCGACTCCCTCTTGCTTCATATCAACGACGAAATAGGACAATCCTTTGTGTTTAGGTGCCTCAGGGTCAGTTCGGGTCACTAGACATCCCCATCGCGACACGTGTGCCAAGCTCGTCCAAACTTTTTGTCCATTGACTACCCATTCATCGCCGTCTCGTACCGCTCGACTAGTAAGGCCTGCTACGTCACTGCCTGCCGATGGCTCAGAGAACAGTTGGCACCAGATTTCTTCTGCAGTGAAGAGTGGGCGCAGATAGCGGTTCTTTTGTGCTTCGCTCCCGTGGGTATAGACCGTTGGCCCACACATGCCGTAACCAATCGGGTTGAAGGGCCAGCACATCGGAGCGCCAACGTCGCCCAATTGTGTGTTGACTCGACTCTGGAGTTTCGGGGCTACACCCAGACCGCCATACCCCTCGTCGAAATGCACCCAAGCAAGACCTACATCAAACTGTGCTTCAAGGAATTCAACGCGTTCACCAGCGGGGTCATGCTCTTTCAGCAGCTGCTGGACCAGACCGTCAAGATGCTTTTCTTCCGTTGTAAGCGTCATTAATCCTCCCGTAACGCCACCGTAGCGGCACCGTAGCCCTGCGTCGGAATTCTCTGATGAGTGGGGCCCGTCTCCGATCGTATTGTGATCTTTCGATCATCTGACTTCCGCCAGAACTAGTGGCTGAGTCGCAGCGCGGTTCGAGCGTCAGTTCAAACGCGCCCACAGGTGAGTCGCTCGAGCTCTCAGTTGGTCGGCATCGGTTCCGCTGTACTGGTCAGCTGCTTTGTCAAGGTGTCGCGCTGCTTCATCGGTTCTGCCTAAGGCATCTAACGCTGAAGCAAGGCGGTGAAATTCATCTATAGGGCAGTCATCAAGACAGACCAACAGTTCGAGAACTGACGTTAACTCTGAGACAGCCCCATTTCTTAAATAAATCATCCGAAGGTTGTTGAGCATTCTCAAAACGATGACGTCCGGTGCAGTCTCGCTCAAAAATTCTGTCCTGAATTCTTGCCCTGGGTGGAGTACCAAAAAAAGATCCCGAGCAGCTGATTTGTCAATGATTTTGCCTTCAAACGGGTCAACAAATACTCCCTCGGCCTCTCTATGTCCAACGAGAAAGTGTCCAGGCATTCCCACACCAAAGAGAGGGACACCGCACCGATGTGCCACTTCGATGGTGATGATCGCCAAGGAAATAGGTATGCCCCGTCTGCGCTGAAGTACCTGGTCGATGTAACTATTGGCCGGGTTGTAGTACTCATCCTTCTCTCCTCCGAAACCTTGGTCTTGGAACAAGAACTGGATAACCCCGGGAAGCGTGTGGTCAGAGATTTTCTCAGCGAGACGGTCAATTTTTGATAACTCGCTCTCGACATCCATAGGTGTTTCAGCACAGTGCGCGCCAATGGATAATGCGGCGATATCAAGCCGTAGGGGCGATTCACTCAAGGCGTCTTGGAAACGTTGAAGTGGAGGAAAAGAGGAAGACACTAGACGCGGAGAGTAGCTCGGCTATCCAACGAAGCGGTGAACCGTAATACTAGCTACCCATGGCTGCTACACATCCTTATCTCGACGCATCGTCTCCGATCCCTATCGCACATCGCGGGGGCGCGGGTTCTTGGCCTGAAAACACCATGCCAGCGTTTCAAGGAGCCGTTGATCTGGGTTTTCGTTACGTGGAAACAGATGTCCACGCTACTGCAGATGGAGTTCTCGTTGCCTTTCACGATGACCGTCTCGATCGGGTGACTAATTCAATCGGACGCATCTCCCAGTTGACTTGGAGCGAAGTCAGCCAAGCCTTGGTTGACGGGCGCGAGCCCATCCCCCGTTTCAGCGAATTGATGCTTACTTTTCCAGATTTACGGGTCAACATTGACCCAAAAGCGAACACCGCTGTGGAGCCTTTAATCCGTGAACTCCGGGAATTGAAAGCGCTCGACAGAGTCTGTATTGGCGCTTTCTCCGATGCCCGCCTAAAGAGAATCCACGATGAGTTCGGAGAGACAGTGTGTCTTAGCATGGGCCCCGTTGAAGTATTTCGTGCCCGGTTGGCTTCCTGGAATTTTCCCCTGCATCGATTCCGTGGGCGGGCCGCTCAGGTACCAATTCGTCAAGGACCCTTTCCAATAGTTGATGCAAGATTCGTTACCAGATGCCACGATCTTGATATCGCTGTTCACGTGTGGACCATCGACGAGGTGGAGGAAATGGATTCGCTACTTGATCTGGGGGTCGACGGCATAATGACCGATGTCCCAGCGACCCTTTTAGAGGTATTCCGTCGACGTGGTATTTGGCCCAACAAGGGAAATCTGAATGAGTGATAGAGTTTCAGGGCTTGTTCGCAAACTCAAGGGTGTTGTCGGCGATAATCACCTTCTGCGAGATACGGACCTCACCGCTGGTTATTCCACTGACTGGACGGGCAGGTTTCAAGGGCACACGCCTTTAGTCATTCGACCAGCCAACACCGCTGAAGTAGCTGAGGTCGTCATGCTGACAGCGGAAGCGGGGTTTGCGATCGTACCCCAAGGCGGCAACACAGGGCTGGTTGGAGGAAGCGTCCCGCTCAATGGCGAGGTTGTCTTATCAACGATGCGCTTGAACGACTGTGAACCCGTTGATCAACTTGCTCAGCAAGTCACCTGTGGGGCTGGAGTCACGCTGGCCCGAGCCCAAACACACGTCGCTTCTGCCTCCCTTGATATTGGTGTCGATCTCGCAGCACGCGATAGCTGCACCATCGGAGGGATGATTGCGACCAACGCAGGAGGGATCAACGTCCTTCGCTATGGCGCCATGCGAGAACAGGTGCTTGGCGTAGAGGCAGTGCTAGCTGACGGGTCAGTTATCAGTCATCTCGAGGGCTTGGAGAAGGACAATACGGGCTACCACTTTCCATCGTTATTGGCGGGAAGCGAAGGAACGTTGGCAATCATCACGAGAGCGCGTCTGCGGCTTCACCCTCATCTGACGGATCGTTGCACTGCAATGCTCGCTTTCGACAGCGTGGGGGACGCAGTGGCAGCGACCTCTGCCCTAAGGCGTTCCGTTACGTCTCTTCATGCAGTGGAGGTTATTTTCCGTGATGCCATGCATTTAGTGTCCCAGCACATCAATTCTGCTGTCCCCGTCGGCACAAATAGTGAAGCGTGGCTAATCGTTGAGGCAGCTGCTTCGAGCGATCCAACTGAAGAACTCGCGGTCGCCATCGACTCCCTAGGAAGGCTCGTGGCCGACGTTGGGGTTGGTGTTGATAGCTCCAGCCGAAACAACTTATGGCAGTACAGAGAAAAAGTAACCGAAGCCATCTCTGCCAAGGGAACTCCCCACAAGCTAGACGTGACCTTAGGAGCCTCTAAGCTCGCCGATTTCGTTACCCAGGTTCCGTCAATCATTTCGGCAATCGATAGAGGCTCCTCTGTCTACATGTTCGGCCATTTAGGTGACGGTAACGTCCACGTCAATGTGTTGGGGAGCGGCGGGAATGAACCGCCTGAGGCAGTCGATGTGGCAGTTCTCGAATACGCAGCGAAACTCGGGGGCAGTATCTCTGCCGAACATGGTATTGGTACTGCCAAGAAAGAGTTCTTGCACCTCAATCGGACGAGTGCGGAGTTATTTGCCTTCCGATCCATCAAACACGCCCTCGACCCTCGCCAAATATTAAATCCCCACGTCCTGCTCCCCTCGGAAGATTCTTAATGTCACCCGATCACCATGTTCCTTTTGTCACGCGTCACGCCAGCAACGGAATGGTGTGCACGATTGACCACCTCGCAAGCGGCGCCGGCATCGCTGCTATGCGAAAAGGCGGCAATGCCGTCGACGCCGCGATTGCTGCTTCAGCGGTACTGGCAGTTACTAGCCAACATATGTGCGGGTTGGGAGGAGATCTTTGGGCACTGGTACACGTGCCTGGAGAAAAGCAACCGTACGCATTAAATGCAAGCGGCCGGTCGGGCAGCGGTGCCGATCTTGCACAATTGAAGCGAGACGGTTTTACCGAGATGCCGTTCCGTAATGACCCTCGAAGTGTCCCTGTTCCAGGTTGTGTCGATGGTTGGTGCACTTTGCACAAGAAATTTGGTCAGTTAACTCTTCAGGAGGTGCTGCAGGACGCTATTGGACTTGCAGAAGAAGGCTTCCCCATCAGTTCGCAGTGCGCCCAGGCCACTCGCCTGCTCAGCGGCGTCGAAAACACTGAAGATTACTTCCAGAATGGCACACCACGAGCAGGGACCATCATCCGCCGAGCAGGAATAGCCCAAGTACTCAAAGAGATAGCGGCGGGTGCCAGAGAAGCGTTCTATCAAGGCGATTTCGGGGATGAGTTAATCCGTTTCGGCGCAGGAGAGTACTCAGAGCAAGACCTAACAAAATCCCAATCAGATTGGGTGGATCCAATCTCGGTTGATGCGTTTGGCCATCGCATCTGGAGTCCACCGCCCAACTCCCAGGGTTACCTTTGCTTATCGGCAGCGTGGATTGCCGACCAACTGGAACTCCCCGAGGATGTGAGCGATCCGCTTTTTATACATCTGCTGGCTGAGTCCGCTCTCCAGGCCGGTTTCGACCGGCCCGAAATGCTTCATGAACACGCCAACGGCAGTGATTTGTTGAAAGAAGAGCGGCTGGCTCCGCGTTCCAACGCCATACGCCGCGATCAAGTCTCGAGTGTTGCAACCGGGATAAACCCTGGGGACACGATTTATTTGAATGCTGTGGACCAAAACCGTATGGGGGTTTCGCTAATCCAGTCCAACGCGTCAGGCTGGGGAGCTTTGGCATTTATGCCGAAAACTGGAATTTCCCTTCATAACAGAGGCATCGGGTTTTCCACGGACCCAAATTCCCTGTCGGCTTATGGCCCGGGGCGCCGACCTCCACACACGCTCGCTCCGACGTTGGTAGAAAATTTCGACGGGAGTCTGAAAGCAGTGATTGGAACGATGGGTGGGGATTCTCAACCACAGATAGTCCTTCAGTTGTTAGCCAGACTGCTTCTGTTTGGGCAAAGCCCTTCTGAGGCTTTGTCGGCTCCTCGATGGCGTCTGGCTGGCTCTAATCCAACGGGTTTTCATACTTGGGCCGATCCCGGAGAAGTCGTGCTTGAACTCGAAGGTTCTGCGGCTTTAGCCGAGTCTGCTCTCAAACAGTTGGGTCACAGCATCCGAACAACGTCCGCGTTTAATAGCGCGTTCGGGCACGCTCACATCATTGAGGTGCAGGACGGGAGATTGGCTGGAGCAGCTGAACCTCGGGCGTTGATTGGTGCATCTGCCGGATATTGAAAACTTGACCAACCCCAACTGGTGACCCAGGTCGTTCTCATTACTCAATCCGGTAAGGAAGCATCTCTCTGAGAGGTCTATCCCGTCCAATATCAGCGACGCAATCTAAATTTTTGACCTACTTTTCGATTATTGCTGCGTGAACGTCATGGGATCAGCGATTTTTCCATTCCACTTGGGATTTGGTGAGGAAAGAAGCCATGGCTTCCCTACTGTCCTCAGTACCTGACGCTAATATCTGTGTTCGGTTTTCCATATCGATTCCAGCACGCAGACTCGGGATTTCAAGATTTGACCACATAACTTCTTTGGTCATCCAAACCCCGAACGGGCTATTGCTGGCAATCTCGGCGGCTACGCCTAGGCATGTTTCGATCAGCTCTTCATCGGTCACGACATTGGTCACAAGTCCGATTCGGTCGGCTTCGTCTGCGGTAATTACGCGACCTGTCAGCATCAGTTCCCAAGCGCGAGATGCTCCAATTAGTCGTGGCAACATCCAACTGACACCAATGTCGCAACCCGATATGCCAAGCCGGACAAAGGCAGTGCCAAATTTTGCCGAAGTGTCGCAGTATCGGATGTCACTGGCACAAGCGATTGCGAAGCCGCCACCTGCCGCCGCGCCATTTATGGCCGCGATAATCGGCTGGCGCACGTCTCGCATGTGGTGCACAAGCTCCGCAATGTATTGCTGTACCGCCATGCCTTGCTGTTGCCGTCCAAATTTTTCAGTGCCAGGTATTACACCAAATCCCGTTAGATCGAGCCCCGCGCAGAAGCCTCGTCCAGCGCCGGTGATGATTATTGCCCTCGTGTCGTGATGGCTGTCAACTAGGTCCAACGCTTGGTGTAGATCACTGACGAGGTCATAGGTGAGGGCGTTGAGGCGTTCAGGTCGGTTCAACGTGATTCGAGCGACTCCGGGTTCGGGGGAGTCGATAACGACATTTTCGTAGGAGTGTTCCATAATCTCGCTTTTCTCGTCTCAGGTTGGACAATACTCCGGGAAAGGCGCGACTTCAGAGGCTCTCTGCGCCAGCGGCCACCTGGATCCGGCCTGGACCATGTTCTAACGCCCTCTCACAAGCTGCTCGGGCCGCGTCGATCAGGTCATCGCCATCCATAGCGTGAGTCGGATAACAAGCAACTCCCGCCGAGAGGCTTACAACATCGCTTGAAGGAGCCTCAGCGTTGGCTTGTCGGATCCTGTTTGCCGCCCATATAGCACCTGCTTCTGATGTGTCATCTAACAGGACTCCAAGTGCGCCGGCGCCGATACCACACACCGTGTCGGATTCTCGAAGAGTGTTAGTGATGACTCTTGAGATCACCCTCATTGCGTGTTCGCGGATATAGGGGGCGAAAGAGTCAAATTCGTCGATTTCGAAGAAAATAACGGACACAGGTTTTAAAGTCCGACGAGCTAATGCGACTTTGCGTTCAAGCATGACCGCAAACACTCGGCCATCAGGTAAGCCCGTGATGGCTTCAATGATTGAGTCGGCGCTGGTCTCAGGTCCACGCATTGAGGCTTTGCTCCTAGTCGCACAGCCACTCTCGCAGCGAGAGTGACCTGTTGAGCAAGAGTGCCAGAGCACGCCCATCACAACAAGCCGGGACTATGGTCCCTACATGATTATCGCGCGACATCTTCACGAAGGTTCTGTTCGCATCGCTGTGGTAGACGGGGACGAACTGGTCAACCTAATCACCGATCATGATGATCTCCCCGAGTTATTGGCTTCTAACGTACCGATAGAAGAACTGGTTTCTGGTGAGCGGATGCCCTTGTCGCAAACTCATCTTCTGCCCCCAGTTGGGTCTCCTCCTGCGATCCTTGCCGTGGGGTTGAACTACCGCGCTCATGTTGAGGAAGGCGGCAGAGACGTGCCTACTACCCCCGTTATTTTTACAAAACACCACAATTGCATCATTGGGCCGGGAGCGGGAATCCACGTTCCGCAGGTCGCGTCGGAGATGGTGGACTACGAAGGTGAATTGGCGATCATCATTGGCCGCCGCTGTCGTCACGTTCCAAAAGACCGAGCGCACGAAGTAATCGCCGGTTACAGCATCATGAACGACGTCAGTGTTCGTGATTGGCAGCGCGCTAGTCCAACAATGCTCATGGGTAAATCTTGGGACACTCATGGGCCCTTGGGACCATGGATGGTCACTGGCGCCTCACTTGATCCACACAACCTGCAACTCACCACGCGTGTGAATGGGGAAATTCGTCAAGACTCCAACACCGATGATTTGATTTTCGATTGTTTTGACATCGTCCACCATCTCTCGACCGCTTTTACATTGGAACCTGGAACGGTGATAGCAACCGGTACACCAGCCGGCGTTGGCCTGTTCTGGGATCCGCCCAAGATGCTGACGCCGGGCGACGAAGTTTCGATCACTATCGACGGGATAGGGACACTCACCAATCCTGTAATCAGCGAACCAAACACCCAACTTCTCTAACGCAAAAGAACTTCAGGGATATCAACGATTTTCGCACGGAGATATTCTCCAAGTGCTTTCGCTTGAGGGTCCTGTCGGGTGGACGCAGCCACACCTTCTTCAAGCAAGCCGTGAAAAATAAAATTGAGGCTCCATAGGTTAGGGAAGTCGTAACGGTCGACATCCAGATCTGCTGCTTCTGGCATTAGTGACTTGAGACAATCAACGGTTAAGAAGTCGCTCAACCAAACGAAGGCAGCAGCACTGCGAGCAAAAATACCTAAGTTTGCGTTGGGGCCTTTATCTCCTGATCTCGCGCCGAAAAGTGCCCCTAGGGGAACCGGCCGTGTGGGACCGTCAGGTCCATCCGGAAGTGAAACTGTTAATGGTTCGACGGCGGGCGCAGTAGTGGAGGCAGTGTTGTCCACGAACGTGCGTTTACCTCCTACGACGACTTCCATCGGCGCAAGAGTCGAATCCAATAAAGCTGGCCAAAAAACACCGAACGGCTGGCCGGGGCCGGGGCCACCTCCAGTACCGAACATTCCAGGAATGGAGCAGAGCCCGATTTCTGTCCCAGCATTTGAGAATGCCCTTCCGACCTTTCGCTCATCAGGATCTTTGACAATGATCTTGTAGACAGCTACTGCTTCTTCGTTGGTTGCCGGGTTCTCTTTGTGTGTCGGGAGGAATTTCCGGACCACGGTCTCGTAGTCATCAGGACCGTAGGGGCAGCTATTCCAGAATTGACGCTCTATCAGCTCTGCCTTCTCTTCCACATTGAGGCCAGTCAGACCTATTGAGATTTGGTTACGGAAACCGCCTTGGTAGTTCATGGCCACTTTGAGGGTTTCTGGCGCCGGTTCTCCGCGCGTCCCGAAAATTTTGACGCGATCTTTTTCGATTTGCTCGAGCTGAATGGTGTCAAATCTGCTCACTACATCTGGATTGAAATATCGCTCGCTTTGAATCTCGTAGAGAAGCTGAGAGGTGACCGTTCCGATTGATACTTCTCCCCCAGTTCCGTCGTGCTTGCCGATGATCGAACTTCCATCCGCGAACACTTCAGCCCAGGGAAACCCCGGATAGGTGAGATCTTCAATTTCAGTGAAAAACGAGTAGTTGCCTCCGGTAGCTTGCCCGCCACATTCGATCACATGTCCAGCGACGATCGCCCCAGCTAGGGCATCCCAGTCCTCGCGCCCCCACCCGTGATACCAAGCTGCAGGGCCCGCAACGACCGCGGCGTCTGTCGCTCTTCCGGTGATGACTATGTCCGCTCCCTGGTTGAGCGCTTCAACAATTCCCCAGCATCCGATATATGCGTTGGCGGTAACTATGCGATCCGCCAGGTCACCTAAAGGTTGTCCAGTGTCGAGATGAGCGAAATCGGTTCCAGCGGTTATTAAATCCGGCAGCCGATCGGAAAGATCGTCTCCGGCCACGTAGGCGATGGTGGGTTGCAACCCGAAACGGTCTGCTACCTCTTGAACTGCATCCGCGCAAGCCTCCGGGTTGAGACCTCCGGCATTCGAAACGACTTTGATCCCTTTGTCTAAGCATTCACCCATGACGTCTTCCATTTGAGTGACAAATGTGCGTGCATATCCGCGCCCAGGCGCTTTTGCCTGAATACGCGACAGGATGAGCATGGTCAGTTCGGCCAGCCAATCACCAGTCAGAGCATCAATCGGTCCCTCCTCCACCATCTCTTTAGCGGCAGCTAATCGGTCTCCGAAAAAACCACTGCAGTTGGCTATTCGAATGGGTTGGCCGGCTGAGCGCGACATGTTTCCTCTTCTGTCGAGAGACTGGTTCCTTACGGTAATCGAACCACGCAACTCACTTACCTTTCGACACCGACATGCACAGGCCAAGCATCCTCTGCCAGACTCGGTACATGAGCAACCCTGTTTTGCTATTGCACGGATTTACCGGTTCAGTTCAATCTACTTGGACCCCTACAGGCATCATCGAACTCTTGAGTGAGGCCGGGCGAGAAGTGATCGCTTGGGACCTCCCGGGTCACGGGTCAGCCGAAAAACATCACGATCCTGCTGGTTATGCAGACATGGAACAAGGGTTAGTTGACCGACTGCCTGATGGAATCTTTGATGGGGTCGGGTTTTCGATGGGTGCGAGAACTTTGCTTTGTATGGCATCTATCGCCCCAGAAAAGTTTGGCAAGCTTGTCGTTGCAGGTGTTGGGCGGAACCTTTTCGAAAGAGATGAAGAGCAGGCCGAACGTATCGCTCGAGGGGTACAAGGCGAAGCAGCCGATGACGACGTCCATGCTCAAACTTTTGCTCGCTACGCTTCGGAACCTGATCAAGATGGGCAAGCGTTGGCGGCCTTCATGCGTCGAAGTCACTACCCTCTGGGGTCCGCACAATTCGAGCAAATAACTCATCCAGTGCGGGTCGTGTTAGGCAGCGAAGATTTCGCTGGTCCTGCCGATCCTTTGATCGATGCTCTTTCGGACTCCAGTTACACCGAGTTGAGGGGATGCGATCACTTCGCGACTCCTAAGAACTTCGGTTTTATTGATGCCGTTTTAGAACACTTAGAGGCTTTCTAAATCCGAGGTCGCTGGCTTCATCCCGCAGAAGGTAAGGAATCAGGGAGATTCAAATAAGCGCTTGAATCCCTCGCGATTCCGTTTACTCGCAGCTCAAAATGAAGATGAACCCCAGTAGAAAGACCCGTGGATCCGACCCCGCCGAGAGCGTGTCCTGTTTCCAGTACATCTCCCGCCGCGACACTCACCCAGCTCAGATGCGCGTACACCGTCGCAATTTGGCCACCGTGATTTAAAACAATCGTCTTTCCGTAGGCAACTAGATCGAGTACCGCTAGCACAGTTCCATCCGCTACAGCGAGAGCTGGCCCACCTGATGTCCTGTTCGGGCCAATGAAATCACTTCCGGTATGTATGGAGACATCGCCCCATATGGGGTGTCGTCTCCAACCAAACGACGATGTTTGAACGGGTTGACTGAGGGGGAGCGAAAACTCGACGAACTCTGGTTCGTTAGGCGTTTGACACGATTGGGAATGGATGATCAGTTCGCGTAAGTATTCGCCGTCGATTTTTCCTGAAAGGTTCGTTGGCGAGTCGTTGGGCTGACGGTTTGGGGTTCGCAGCAGCACTGCGCCGGTACCGGCCACCGATACGTCGACAACTGGCCATGCATCACAGGCTGGGTCGTTACGAAGGATCGACATGCCGAAGGGAGTGATGCGGCCGTGGCTGTGAACTAGGGCATAGCCGCGTCCATCGCTGACAGGGATCATCCCAACGAAAGGGCCCGCGTAACCCTTTCCAGGGGCCGAGCCGTAGAAACTAGCGTCACCGAAAGTAAATATCCCACCGTCTTCGGCGAGTAGCCAGTACCCGAGGCCGGAGCCGCTCGGAAGCATTGCGACTATCGGACGGTTAAGCGCCGTCGCCCCCATCGATCCATAAAAGGTCGCTCCACCGAACGAGAAGACGCCACCGTCGGCTGCTACGAGCCAATAACCGTTATCGAAGCTGGTGGCCATCCCAACAATTGGACTGTTGAGCGTCAACTGTCCGGTCGAACCGTGAAAATGTGCTCCGCCGAACGAGAAGATACCGCCGTCGGCTGCTACGAGCCAATAGCCGTTTCCTGTCGGAGTGACAGCCATTCCGACAATGGGTTGATTAAGCGATGTTCCGGCCATATCACCAAAGTGCTGCGCTTGTCCGAAGTTGGTTACGACTCCGGCTCGTGTCGCTATCCAGTACCCGGCACCATCTGCCTGGGACACCATCGCTGCAACGGGCGACGCGAGCGATTCACCGTCCGGTGCCCCATAAGTCGTGGCTCCCCCGACGGCTTCGACTTTGGCGGCCGCCGCCGGTGTCGAAGCGAAGACGACCAACGCCAAGGATCCCGCCAACAACGAGAGCAACCATATCTTCAACATGGTGCGCAAGTCTGCCTGTTTATTTCACCGAAGTGAAGGACCCATGTAGCGTCGCCTTCGTGGCAAATATTTTGGTGCTCGAACCCTGGTACCGAGGATCACACCGTAAATGGCTAGACGGATGGCGCTCCACAAGTAAACATCAGATCAACATTATTGAAGGTCCTGATACTGGCTGGCGGCGTTCACTCCTGATTTCTCCGGCACGTTTCGCCGAGGCAATTGCGGAGAGTTCCGCACAGATAGACGCGCTGGTGGCAAGCACACCAATCGACCTGGCAACGGTAATGGGGCTCTTAGATCCAAGCATTTCGCGTCCCCCAACGCTTCTCTACATGCACGAAAGCCAAATTGGTTATCCCCCCGGACCTAAAGGAGGACGGGCTCATGGAGGAATTATCAACGATTGGAGGTCAATCTTCGCCGCTGACAGGGTCGCGGTTGCGACACGCTTCCATGAAAACGTGTTGATGAAACAAATGCCTCCCTTCGTAGAACAGTTGATTGAAGGAGCCGGGGCAAAGTTGGAGAACAAGCTGTCCAACATCGAACTTTTGCCCGTCGGGATCGATACGTCGCGCTTAGCGCCAACCACGGTTACTGGCCCGCTCAAAGTAATGTGGAACCACCGCTGGTCTTACGACAAAGGTCCAGGCGAATTTGCGCACGCCCTATCAGTACTTGCCGGAGAAGGCCACGAATTCGATGTGTATGCCTTGGGTGAAGTGGAACGCAGCGGGCGGCGAGCATACGAACGCTTGCTCAATCGGTTGAACGACCGAGTGATTCTCTGTGGCTACCAAGAAGAAGACGCTTATTTGGGTGCGTTGTGTCGAAGCGATTTAGTGGTTTCTTCCGCTCAGCATGACTTTTTCGGACTGGCAGTAGCAGAGGCAATAGCGGCTGGAGCGAGACCGTTATTGCCCCAGCGACTTGCCTACCCTGAGATCGTGCCAGAGGCCTTGCAAGCAACTCTTCTCTACGAAACCGGCCTCATAGAAGCGCTCCGGTCTGTTCTGACTACCCCCCGAGAACTACTTCACCAACATCGGTCAACGACAATGGCCCACGTTGCGGCCTTTAGTTGGTCCAAGTTGGCGCCGAAATACGACGGCCTGATCGACGACATGATTGCGGCCCGATCATGATTCTGGTCGACACGCCGCGTTGGATCTGGAGAGGGCAGGTCTGGGGTCACCTCGTGTCGGATAGCTCAATCGAAGAACTACATGATTTCGCTAGGAAACTTGGCAAGAGACGCATTGGCTTCCAAGGCGACCATTACGACCTGAGCGGTGCTGAACATGAGCGGGCGCTAGAGGCCGGAGCTGTAAACGTTGACAGTCGGGAACTCGTGCGGCGACTCCGAAAGGCGGGTCTGCGACATAGATCGAAGAAACCGGGTTGGAACATCGTTTATCAGTCAGACCGCTCTCACTATCTGCCTGAAATAGTTGAAGTGTTGGCGATCGCTATCCCTGAGAAAACGAGGCGGGCAAGATTTACGGAAGCCCTTCAATCGGTGTCTCCGCTAGTCAAAATCGTTGGAGTGCTACTTGTTGAGCGCGTCGATCTCATGGCGTTGGTCCTTGAATTCCACGACGCTCCACATGTGGACAGCGAACGACTCGATTTACTCAATTACACCTATGCCCACGAGCGCCACGTGGTTGAAATGATTATCGGTCAAGAGTGAAAGACCGGTTCTTGATCGATCTCAAATAGGTTCTTCCTCTAGGTCTTCTCCGTCTACTGGATCGTCAGGCTCCACATCATCGAGGAGCTCGGAGTCAACTAATTCGTGTCTTCGGATGTAAGTCGATACGAATGCCTGGACCGTCGCAGCAACTGGCACCGCTAATAAGGTGCCTACAACACCAAGTAGTGATGCCCCAACAATCACAGTTCCAAAAGCAACAGCTGGGTGGATATTCATCGTTTGCGCGGTAATTCTCGGAGCAAAAACGTAGTTCTCTAGCTGCTGATAGACCGTAATCGCTATTAAGACCCACAAGGCGCTGACTGGTTGATGTAGCAACGCAATGAGTATCGGCAAGAGGCCGGCAAGATACGTGCCGGCCACCGGAACGAATTGCGACATGATCCCCACCCAAAGGGCTAGTGGAACGGGTGAAGGAACCTCCAAGAGGGCGAAGACGACCCAATGAACAAAGAATGCCGCGAGGCCAAGCAGGGTTCGGGAATAGATATATGCGCCGGTCTTGTCAATCGCTATTTCCCAGCCCTTCAGCATGAGTGTCTGTTTTGAGGGTGGCAGAGCTGAGCACAGAAACCGTCGAAGCTTCGGTCCGTCAGCCACGAGGTAGAAGGTGAACAACAAGACTGTCAACGTTTGGAAGATCAGTGACATTAACGCTGTGCCGATGGAAACCAGGTCGCCTGCGACGTTAGATGCGAGACGCGCTGCGCTCCCGCCAGTCGAGAACTCCGCGATCAACGAATCAGTCTCTAAGACAATTCCGAACTGGTCTTCCAGCCATCTCTCTATTTGAGATATGTATCCGGGAGCTTCATTTGTCAGCTTTGTTATCTGGTCGGCCAAAACTGAACCCATGGCGAACAAAAATCCGGCAAGCGCTAGAAGAATAAGGGTGAACATCGCGAGTGTTGCCACCCCGCGACGCCATCCTCGCCTCGCGAGCCAGTTGACGGCTGGTTCGATAGCGAAGGAAAGAAATAGTGATACGAGGATCACGATGATCAGGGAACGAATTCGAATCAGTATCCAAACAGCAGCGCCAAGCAATGCTGCGCCACCAAGGAACAGCGCCGTGGCTCGTGGGACCCATCTCGGCATTCTTTGATTTTCTTTCATCATCGGTACCTCAAGGCGTCTAACAACTGGTCGTGGATCAATCCGTTGGAAGCGACTGCGTTAACCGAGTCCGCGGGAGCTCGTAGATCAAGTTCCCTGGCGTCGTTGAGGTCAGTAAATGTTCCGCCTGCCTCCCCAATGATCACGGGCATAGGGGCAAGGTCCCAAGGGGAGCAAACCGGATCGACCATCGCTTCAGCTTGTCCACTTGCCACCAAGTAGTAACCGTATGCATCTCCCCAGGTCCTCATAAGTGCTCCGGATTCCTTGAGACCAAGGAGAGCTTCGTTAGAAAACGTTTCGTAGCTACTCGTATTCACGAGCGAACCAGCTATTCCAGGTCGCTCGCTCACCACGCATCGCTGGCCGTCGAGCCAGCAGCCGGCACCACGGCCAGCCCCGATTGTGGAATGCAATGCTGGGATGTGAATCACACCTATCAGCGGTCCTTCATCGTCGACCACCGCAAGAAGCGTCGCGTATAAGGGGACGCCGCGGACGAAACCACGCGTTCCGTCAATGGGGTCGATTATCCACGAAAGCCCACTCGACGTAATTGCTCCACCTTCTTCTTCGCCGAGAACAGCGTGCCGCGGATGCCGACGGGCTAGCTCTTCGCGAATGAATCGCTCGGCAGCGCGATCCGCAGGGGTGACTTCAGTCCCGTCTGCCTTGATTGCTATATCCAGCTCGGGCTGACGGAACCATTCCAGAGTCAACGATCCTGCCGCTTCTGCTAGTTCACAAGCTTCAGCTAGTAGAGAATCGATGGTTGAAGTCACGTAGCCAGTGTTTCAGATGCCAACAGACGTCAGGTGAACTTCGGGGTTCGCTTTTCGAAAAACGCCGAGACTGCTTCCTTTTGATTAGGTGACCCGATCAATGCGCCTATGTGTTCGCGCTCGGCTGCAAACCGTTGGGCGGTACTACGTCCGCCTATTCCGTTCAGGATTGTTTTCATCCGTCTGATGGCCTCAGGGTTCTTTTCCGCTATTTCTGCAGCCAGTTCTAAGGCATCAGCACGCGGATTTTCACTCACACGAGTGGCTATGCCTAGCTGCGCGGCTTCAGTTCCCGAGATCATTCGCCCTGTGAAATACAGCTCTTTGGCGACGTCTAAACCTACTAATGGGGGCAGTAAGACTGAAGCCCCCATATCTGGCACTAAGCCCCACCTAATTTCAAGAACTGACATCTTTGTGTCCGGATGAACTAATCGAATGTCAGGGCCCATCGCGATCTGAAAACCCGCACCGAGGGCATGTCCTGAGATAGCGCCTATAACTGGAACCTCAAGCTCCTGCCATACCCACGCAGCTTGTTGCCCAAGATGAGTGATTCGACCTTGGAGAGCATCCTCAGGATCTGTTTCGTTCTTCTCTTGCGATGAACCCATTTCTTGGAATGAAGAAAAATCTAGTCCTGCGCAGAACGATCTACCTTCACCGCTGAGGACCACTGCTCGAACATCTGATCGTTCTTTTAGACTCTCCCCCGCGTCTGCTAGGGCTTTGAACATCGCGCCATCGAGAGCATTCAGCTTTTCTGGCCGGTTCAACCGAACGTCGGCGACACCATCATTGACGTTTACTAAAACACGATCGGACATCACTACTTCTTTCCTCGTACAAACCCAGTCTGCTCGGTACGGAGCCAGTGGATCAATTGCTATTCAATTTCAACTTTGCCAGGGCCAACGGCGGATTCGAAGTTGTGGCTCTGGTGGACCCTCGGTGGTGATTGGGAAGGTCAACACCGGGACCGAAAGTTCGCGAGCAATTCGTTCGGATGGGAAAAGAACCAGCCGCGAAGTAACACCTTGTGGCCTACCGGCAAACAGGACAACCATGTCCGCCTGGACTTCCGCCCTCGTTCTTACGACAGAGCCAGTGAAACTTTCATTCCTCAGACTCCGAAATTCCACATCAACGTCTCGGCTCGCACAGCGAGACAACAACTGCACCACGTGTTCGGAGTCTGCTTCGCCTGGCTGATACACAACGAGCTGGGAACGCCATCGTGCTGCAAGATCAATGAGCCATTCAGGGATCGTCACCGGCATTGAAGAGGCAATTAGCACCCGGGCTGGCAACTCCACTTGAGTTGAATCAGTTGACCCTGCAACGCTCTCATCGTCCGACCCATGTAGATCTTTGGCCACTAGGAGCGGTCCGATGAGTTCAAACAAGACGACGGAACCAAGAACTACCGTTGCCGCTTCAGCTCCTGAGGGGCCCAGCACCTCACTCGCCAAAACCGCAAGACCGACAGCGACGCCAGCTTGTGGAGTCAGGTTCACTCCCAGACGAAGCGCTGTCTTCCAACCAAGTCCGCCTAACAGGCCTCCCGTCAATCCACCAATGATCTTTGCCCCTACCCGGACTCCTATGTACACCAGCCCAACGACTCCAACGCCTCCCAAATCTCGAATATGAATTGAGGCACCGGCAAGCGCAAAGAACAGAAGGTACAACGGTTGTTCGATGCTTCGAATAGTCCGGAAAAGTCGCTGTGAGAAAGCTTCCGGTGACACCGAAGCTGCGGTTGCTCCAGCCATGAGTGCCGCAAGAGGTAGCGAAATATTGAACCAGTCAGCGATCGCCCAGCCAAGTAAAACGTGGACTAAGAAGAAAAGGAGCAGTTCACCTGAAGTTTCGATTTGAAAGCCTAAACGCGAGATAAACCATCCGCCTAACAAACCTAGGACTGCGCCTCCTATACCTAGTTGTACGAAATTCAACACCGCCGCTGGAATGTCAGGGTCTTGGTCCGCCAACACTGTGGCGATGGGAAGCACTGCAGCAAATGTGGTCGTCGCTAAGGCGTCCGATACCGCGTGAGTGCCCACCACTCCTATCGCGTAGCTGCCCGATGCCTTAACTGAACTGACGATATGGGCAATTGTCATTGGAGCACCGGCGCCGGCGAGCGCGGCGAGTACCAAAGCAACATCTCTGTCGGCTCCGACTGCACGGGTTGCTAAGAAAACGAAGACTGCGCACAGCACGTATTGAGTTACGCCAGTGGTGAGGGTCCATCGCGCTGCGCGAAGAGCGCGGGTGGATACCCTCTGGCCGATAATGAACATCAGCACCGCTAAGGCGATTTCTGTAAGGGGACGTAGAGAGGCAAGTTCATGCTCACTCACTAATTCAATTCCCGAAGGTCCTAAGACGGCGCCAACAATTAAGAAACCAACCAATTCAGGCAAGTGACGACTCGCTAAGAGTCGACTGGCCAGATACGCCAGCCACGCTAAGACTGCGAAGGCTCCAAGGGTCTCAGTCATCGCCGATGACGATACAACCCGTTGCTCCCTCTATGGCAACCTTGGTGATGGTTTACAAACCGGTGATTGGCTCAAAAGACGGATCGCGTTTCTCCACGAAGCTCGCGACGCCTTCCTTAAAATCTGACCGCTTCAAGGATTGCGCCATAACTTGATTCGATTGATTTAATGCATCCGTGCGAGCCATATCCATCTGACTCCAGACTTGCTGCTTCATCTGCGCCATCGACCACGGTGCGCTGTACCGACCCAATTCTTGTGCGTATTCGACAGCTACGTTAAGTAGCTCGTCTGGAGGTAGTACTCGACTCACTACGCCCATCTCTTTCGCTTCATCCGCCAGAAAAACACGGCCAGACATCAAAATATCGAGCGCATTCGAGGGACCAACGACTCTCGGGAGCATGTAAGAAACACCATGTTCAGCAATCAAGCCTCGCCGCGAGAATGCGCTAGTAAATTTCGCTCCCTCAGCAGCGAATCGAATGTCGCACATCATGGCGTGAACAAAACCCAGGCCAGCACATGCCCCATTGATGGCAGCGATCACGGGCTTTGGGATCGTGAGAGCGTAGTCATGTCTCTCGTCTCTCAATTGTTGTGGTGATTCTTCCCCGCCTTTGCTAGCGCCTATTCCCTGGAGCATGTCCATATCGGCTCCGGAGCAAAACCCTCTGCCCGCGCCAGTGACCACTACTGCCTTCACATCGCTAGAGGCAGCGGCGCGATCCAGAGCATCGAAGTACGCGGAACCCAACTCACCAGTCCAAGAGTTCAAGCGTTCGGGTCGGTTAAGGGTCACCAAAGCCACCCCATCGATTTCTTCGTACAGAACTGTGTCACTCATTAGTTCCCTCTTATCCCTGTGGAGGAGCCCACCATAGCTTTCACAGCGACATTGATTCATAGCTGATCTAAGAAGCGTCGATCTCCTCAATGTCGACAGTTTCCATTACGTCGCCTACTTCGATCCCCAACGCTATTTCCATACCGCTAGTCACATGACCAAAGAGGTTGTAAGCCGGAGCCAATTTAGATTGACAGTCATCAATACAAATAAAGAATTGACTGCCGTTGCTGTTCGGCCCAGCGTTAGCCATGGCTACGGCACCTAACGTGTAGTTACCCGTGACTGGTTCGTCGTCGAATTGATAACCGGGGCCGCCAGTTCCAGTGCCTTCTGGGCAACCTCCCTGGATCACGAACTCAGGCACCACACGGTGGAAAGTCAAGCCGGTGTAGTAACCGTCACGGGCGAGGTTTACGAAGTTATTGACACTATTGGGCGCCAATTTAGGGTCTAAATCCATCACGATCGTCCCCTTGTTTGTTTCAAGAGTGACACGATAAATCAGCCGTTCATCGATGTTCATTTGTGGTGGTGAGGCCATGCCAGCACCTTAGCGGTGCCGAGGTGAAAGGCCTTAGTCTGTTGAGCGAAGCGTTACACCCGCCAAAGCACCTGTGTGTTCCCCGTGTTCCATGAAAACTTGGCCGTTAACGATTGTGGCGTCGTAGCCTGCCCCGCGCTGAATGTACCGGCCTGCTCCACCAGGAAAGTCATGGACGTACTCAGGCCCAGTTAATGACAATTGATCGAAGTCGATGACATTAATGTCGGCATACGCGCCCTCAACTATACGTCCGCGGTCCACGAGTCCAAATAAATCAGCGGTGTCGGAAGTGATTCTGCGTACTCCTTCTTCAAGAGAGAAGAAGCCGGTATCTCGTACCCAGTGACTAAGGAAATAGGTAGGTTGGCTGGAATCCATGATTTGCCCGACGTGTGCGCCAGCATCAGCAAGTCCCATCACTATTGAATCGTCACGGAGCATGGTTTCAATCGCTTCGTAGTCCTGATTCAGAATCGGGAGAGAAAGCATCACCGAACCATCTGAACGATCCGTTTCATCAAGGAACAATTCGACCGGTGTAACGCCGGCCCGAGCTGCCTTGGCTTCCAAGGTCCCTTCGGGTCCTACTCTGTAATCCGGGTCTTCTGCATCCAGAAGGAATAGCCGGCTTAGGTCAATCATGGCGCTGCCCCTCCCATGAATTTCTTCGGGACTGTTCGCCTCCTCGACAAGACGTCTACGGCTGTCCGGGTCTCTGACGAGAGCTAGCCGGCCGGCGAGGTCCATGTGCTGCATCGACTTCCACGTTGCGCCGGCGCGCGCCCATGGGGTGCGGTGTTGAATACCCAAAACCACGCCGATTGGACGACAAGTAGTTTGCGGCCGTAGGGCTGCCCCATTTGAGTTCTCTGACGCAACTTCTGCAAGCGCCACGTCGCTCATGTCTGGGCGTACCGCGTTGTACACAAGTCCGAAAGTTGATGGTCGCCCGCTTCGCCGGGTGATCTCTCCCAGTGTTCGGATCTCATGTTTCAGACCAGCCCAGTCCGCTCCAGCTTTTTCGAATCGCGGCGCGGATTCAAACACCCCTCTTCCATGGCGACCCAGCACATCGGCGAAGGCGTACAGCTCATCGTCATCGGCGAACGTTCCGGGTATCGGACGGCCGTCGGGAGTTCGATGCAGCAGGGTACGAGAGGTAGAGAACCCGAGAGCTCCTGATCCCATCGCTTCATCAACAAGGTCACACATGGCTTCGATTTGTTCCACCGACGCGGGTTCTTCATCAAGGCTGTCCTCCCCCATAACGTTCCAGCGGACCGCTACGTGCCCAACCATGCCACCGACATTTAGGCCTTTGGGTAGCTGATCCAAAAACTCAAGATATTCACCAAATGTTCGCCAATCCCATGGCAACCCCTCCAATATTGCTTCTCTGGGGATGTCCTCAACAGACTCCATCACTTCAGCTAGGTAGACGATGTCTTCGGTGCGAACCGGGGCGAATGTCACTCCACAATTACCCATTACTACTGAAGTGATTCCGTGCCAGCAAGAACTCGAACCGATTGGATCCCAAGCTAACTGGGCATCAAGGTGAGTGTGGATGTCGACAAAGCCCGGAGTCACGATGCGCCCAGAGGCGTCAATTTCGCGAAGGCCTGAGCCTTTGATCTCGCCTACGGCAACAATCCGATCTCCTGAAATTGCAACATCGGCTTCTTTGATTGGCGAGCCGATGCCGTCAACAACTGCGCCTCCTCTAATGACTACATCAAATTCTGGACCAGACACTTAAGACCCTCCGTTTGGCGAATCCTCCCGAAGGAATCGATCGCCACTGTTCTGATGTGTTAGCGGCGCTTTAGCCGCGTAGTGACACTAATTACTTGCTTTCAAGACTAACTCAGTAGCCCCGCCGACACATCGAGCCGAACAGCGCTACCCTCGTCCATAAGTCGATCGACGGAGACTAGGCCGTGCTTTTATCGACATTGCCAAGGGGTGGAGAGTGATGAGCGTAATACGAACATCAAAATTTTTTGCGGTTCTTGCTGGGTCGATAGTCCTTGTATTGATATCCGCAGGATGTTCGATCGGCTCGACTGATTCCGCTGATTCGACAACAACCCTGCCGACCGTCACCACTTCGGCAGCTACTTCTTCTCACAGCGCGGATGCTGAACAATCAAGTTCAACAACTGGGGTTGTTCAAAGCGCCGCTGAGCGTTACGGGAGTGCAACCACTCTGGTGCCCATTCTGACGAACGCTGACACAGTCACCACCGCTGGACTGGGGCCTGTTCGGATAGGACAGCTGCTCGAAAAAGCTCAATCTGAAGCCGGTGTCGAACTCATCGCGGCGTCAACCGGAAGCGAGGCGTGTCAGTACTACACCCCTGCTGCTGGTGCGACGGGGGCATCCTTCATGGTGGTGAATGGAGAAGTCGTTCGGGTCGATATCTCGAGCGGCCCGATCACAACCAAATCTGGTTACGGAATAGGTTCAACCAAAGACGCTATCAAATCAGCGTTCGGCTCCAAGATTGAAGAATCTGAAGCTGGTGATTTCGTGACGTTCGTGCCAGTCACCGATGGTGACAAGGGCATGCGTGTGATCTGGGAGTTGGATGCCGCTGGGATGGTTACCTCATTGCGCACCGGTCGACTTCCTCATGTGACACCAAAAATTGGTTGCTCTGAATAATTAGCTAATTTCCGTTAACTATTCGCCCTGTCCCAAAAGTTCGACGCGACATCAACCCAGAGTTGTGTCGTCAACGCGAGCGAATCGACGTCGACACGTTCGTCATGTCCGTGGAACCGGGCCATAAAGTCTGAAGAGTTGACACGATCGCTGAATAGCCCAGCACCGTAGGCGATCGATCCCTTTTCTCGATAAAAGCGAGCGTCGGTTGCACCTACGATTAGCGACGGAATGAGAGGCGCTCCTGGGTGTGCCTTCTGCATTAACTCTTGCAAAAGGCGCCACATTGGTGTGTCAGTCGAGGAAAAGGTCGCCGGATCGTCGTGAATGGCTCGAACCTCCACCTCGTCGAATAGCTCACCAAGCGCGTCACGAAGATGATCATCGACCTGGCCGCTATCCCCGGGGGCGGTTCGAATGTCGACGTCGATTTCAACCGAGTCAGGAATGACGTTGGTTTTAACGCCGCCGTGGACCACATTGGGCGAAAACGTCGTATGGGTGCATGCGTGCAAGTGCCGCGCGAGCGCAGGTGATTCCAGTTGCGAAATGGCATCCCACACCGACGCTGGGTCTAGGAGCGCGGCCTTTACGTCCGATTCAAGGTCAAGAGTGGACACCTGGTGCTGCCACATCTCCGTGAGTTTGGCATCCGGTCGGTACTCTCCTAGGCGTCGAATTATTTCAGCCGCTTTAAGGACAGCGTTATCTGCACCAAATGGCATTGATCCATGTCCTGGTGTTCCTTTCACCGTCAACCGTCGCCACCCCAAACCCTTTTCCCCGGCTGCCAAAGTAATTTTTTTGCCGTCGGGGGTATCAGTTGGGAGTCCCCCAAACTCGGTCAATACGTAATCAGCTGATATCGCGTCCCAATGGTTTTCAGCCATCCACTTAGCCCCGTAAGTTCCTCCAGCTTCTTCATCAGCCACACCGAAATAGAGCAAATCGCCTTGTGGGCGAAACCCACTGCGAGCGACGTGGCGAAATGCCACAGCCATTGATGAGGTCAGATTGAGCATGTCGACAGCGCCTCGTCCCCAAACCTCACCATCGATGAGTTCCCCGCCGAAAGGCTCGCGGCTCCACCCGTCAGGGCTGACTGGGACCACGTCCGTGTGGCCCATCAGGCAGAGTGACGGTGCCGAGGGGTTGGTTCCTTGAATTCGCGCGACCATTGACCGGCGACCGGGAAGGCAGTCGTAACGTTCTACTTCTACACCTGGCCCCTCAAGAAAGGTTTCCAACAGATCGCTGTTACGAATCTCCTCACCTGAGTCGCTCTCTCCGGTGTTGACGCATTCGTTTCGGATGAGTTGTTGCAACAACTCAACAGTTTCATGGGTGCGGTTTGTGTCAGTGTGACTTAGGTCGCTCATAGAGGTGATGCTAGGTAAGAAGTGAGCCCGCGGCCAGTATGAGCGACTACTACGGTCTTGTCTGTGCGTAACGATCATCATCTCGACAAGTTTCGGGACGAGGTAGCACTCTTCATTACGCAAGCCGTTGCTTCGGGCGATGCTTGTCCGGCCTATGGGGCGATTTTGCCTCCGGACCTGCACATGGAGGCGATGCATTGGCAGCGATTCTGCTTCGACCATGGGTGGGCTGGGGTGCACTGGCCAAGTGAATGCGGTGGCATGGGTTTGACGCCCGAGCACAACGTCGTTTGGCATGAGGAATGCGCGACTGCGGAGGTGTCGCCGTACCTGAACCTGCAAGGGCTGGTGCTTGCAGGCGAAGCCATTATGCGGTCCGGAACTGAGAGCCAGCGTGAGCGCTTTCTTCGCTCGACGTTGCGTAACGACATTCTTTGGTGTCAGTTGTTCAGTGAGCCTGGAGCAGGGTCTGATTTAGCAGGGCTACAAAGCTCCGCGATTCTTGATGGAGATCACTTTGTTCTGAATGGTCAAAAAGTCTGGTCCTCAAACGCTCAGCTGGCGCAGTTTGGCATTCTCATGGCCAGAACCGATTTCGTACAGCCAAAACACAAGGGCATCACTTTCTTTTTGCTTGATATGGCACTCGACGGCGTTGAGGTGCGGCCGATTAAACAAATGACCGGCGAAAGCGAGTTTTGTGAAGTGTTTTTTTCCGATGTGTTAGTTCCCTCTGATGCTGTCTTAGGTGACGTCAACGGCGGATGGGCGGTGGCTATGGCGGTGTTGCAAGACGAACGCGGTGGCGCTGGCGCCTCGGGCGTCATCAGTCTCCGTCGCCGTCTGGAGGACATGATCCGAGGCGCCGGTGATGTCAATCCGCTGCAAATTGACGGTCTTATAGAGATCCTCAATCGTGGGAAGGCACTTCAATCGCTCATGGAACGCAGGGGTGGCGACTCACGTATAGCTCCGATAGCTAAGTTGATGAACAGCGAATTGGGTTACGACGAAGCTCAGTTAGCCGCGTCATTGCACGGTGCCCATTCAATGCTCACCAGTGCATCGATCCAAGCTTTGCTCTACTCCCCTGGCATGCGTATCGCTGGCGGTTCCAGCGAGATTCAACGAAACATTATTGGAGAACGACTTTTGGGTCTGCCAAGGGAGCCCCAAATCACAAGTGACTAAGACGATATTTGCTCGACTAGTCGCTTAAGTGTCAGCGAAAGATACCGATGACGTTGCCGGCTCGTTGAGCGGATCCGTTTGACTTTGTGCTCGTGGCACCCGCGTAAGAATCAAGGCCAAGCTCGGACCTGAAGTCAGCTGATTCGTCGGCTAATCCGGAATCCAATTGAATACCTGTCACATCAGCGATGCGATTGAGCCCTTCAAATGCAGACACTGTCGCGGCTGCCTCGACTAAGGCCTGCGAGCCGGCGATTCGCAGCAAATGCTTGCGGGATTCGGCGAGATCACTGTCTAGCCGCACTGCGGACTCGGTGTATCGCACCAGAGCCGATCCGTGCTCAACGTTCGCCCCGTTCTCAAGTTGTTCAATTTTGACATCAGTGTTGATGGCTTCGCTACTCGCACGGAGCAGCGATACATGGGCCGCCGTTCAGTAGAAACACTCGTTAAGTAAGGAAACAGTGGACGCCACCAGCTCTGTTTGAGGTCGACTAAGCGCACGGTTCCAGACGAGTTCAGCGAATTCTGGTCCTCGGCTGTAATGACATTGGACGATGTCGCGCCAGAGAACTTCGGTGTCGGGAACCAAAGATCCGGCTCGCGAGACATTTGCCAAAGCTTTGTCCAATGTTTGACTGACCCAGGCGCCAACGTCTCCAACATCTGTCGGTCGGACTTGGCTGGGAGCTCCGTCACCTGGCGTAGGCAGTTCCAGAAGAGCCAAGCCGAGGCATTTAGCAAAACTTTCGATCACGTATTGGGTGCAAACAATTATCGCTAGTTCCACATAACGCTCTTCGCCTAAAGCGTTGATGGTGGCGTTCGCCCATTCTTGGGTTAAACGACCTGGATCGGTTGTCAATCTGTGGACTAGGTCAACCGCTTGTCTGGGAAGCTCCGACACAGAGTCGTGCGTTCCTTCGATCATTGACGGGCTAAGGGCATCTGAACGTTCCGAACACAATTGACATTCAAACGCGGCACGAACCTCGCTCATCGCTGCAACGCGTTGAGTTCCTGTCCACCAAGTCCCACACTCCCCAAGACGCTGCCATACTTCCCTGTGAGTGGTAGCGAACATCGGGTCGATATCTAGTTCGCTTTCGTATTCGGTTAATGCCATTACTGGAAGCTACTCGCGTCTCAGACCTCCCAAGCCCAGCGGATCGGTCTGACAACGAAAGTTATAAGTCGAATTGTTCTTGAGTAGCAGATAACACCGATGCTTTAGTGAACGTCATAGGTAGCAGTTCGCAGTCGAGCCATTTAGAGCGCTGATCCATGTCATGTCCAGACTCGCGCACGCCTGATACTCCATGAGGGACAATCCATCCTGAAGAGTCCCAATCAGCTAGGTCGAAGACATATCGAGCTACCGACGCGGCGGCCGCTCGTTCTCCAGTCTCAGGAATCACTGCTCCGCATCTAACAGTGTCTCCGTCGCCCGGGCAGCTGTCTAAAGGCGGGTGCAGATGTCTCGCTTCCTCTAAAGCCGAAGCGAGAGGATGAGGTGAGGCCATCCTGTGTAGTTGACCCCACGTCCACTCAGAGGTGTTTTCCCCGAGGCGAAGCTCAAGTTCTTCCAAAGTCTCGTCAATACAAGCCGACAATGCCCCATCAAGATCATCATCTGTTTCGAGCCCTGGTATGCACTTCCAAGCATCGTTGAAGAGCAATGTCGTTGCCGCTTCGAAAAGCATTCGACTTGCGACTTCAGGTGAAGGCCAGCTCGGTGCCCCGAACTGAGCAGTAGACACTCCCAGTCTTTCTCCGACACTTTCGCACCATCGACGGCGTATCACTGCAAATAGCGAAGCCTCCACCGAATCTTCAGTCACCTGGAAGTCCCAATTCGATAAGGAGTCCACCAGCCATTTGCCTCGCGGATGCATAAACCGAGTTGCTCGCGATATTAAGAGTTCAACAATAGGAGGCGCCTTCAAGGAGAGTACGTCGCCGTGAATTCGTTTCATATCTTCCCCGGATGCGTTCGGAAGTTCGTCAAGAAGCTCGACGATCCGGTCGTAACGGGCAGGACCGGCGAAATCGAGTGAAATGTACGGTTCAGTATCGCTAATGCGATTGTTCGCAGTCACCAGAAAGCCCCTCTCGGGGTTTCGTAATCCTGGCAGTTGTTCGAAAGGCACGGGTTCGATTCCGGACCAAGCATGTTCGGCATTGCCCGGGACTGGGGTCCAACGGTTGCTCGTCGGTCGTTGAAGTACGCGTCCTCTGATCTTGAAGGAAATATTTCCATCACGGTCAGCGGTCAAAAGGTTGTTGACGGGAATCACCCAAGGTCGGACACTATTTTCGAGTGCTTCGCAGGTTGATGCAGCCAACATTGGTTGCAGAGCTTCGAAAGTTGTGTCTTGCCCGATTAGGCCAGTCCATGCGACTGAGAGCGCCATGCCGTCGGCCGGGTCACCGATTACGACAGGGCCGCGATCTGTGGAGCCACAAAATACCTCAACGTCTCCATCGCCTCGGACTCGAACCAGTTCAGAATTCCATTCAATCGCTTCAAGGCTTTCAGTCTCAATGAAAACATCTGTGTCGTCCGCCATTCCATGGGTGATGCACCAGGCAACGTCGTCGTTGTGTCCAAAGTGAGGAAATGCTGGGACTCCAGGGAAAGCAAGCCCAATCACGTTGAATTCAGGGCATTCCATGTGAAATTGGTGATACACGTTGGGGAATTCAATCCCCCGGTGGGGGTCACCAGCCAACAGCGGCTTCCCCTTGACGGTTCGCGAGCCATGAACGGCCCATGAATTGGACCCGCCATCGATATCAACCAAGGCTTTCAGAAGCTCTGATTGGGAGTTGAGGAGGGGAGAAAGATCAGCTAGGAGATCTAAGTGCGGTCCGTTTCCGCGAGCAATAACCGATGTTTGATTTGGGTCTCCTTTCATTGCAGCTACCACATCTGGCCCTGTTTTGGCCAAGAGGTAACCGCGCCACAATTTGCGATGCATGGTGCCCATGAAGATGTGACGGAGCTTGTACACCGCTACGCAATGCCAGGGCTCCCAGGGCTCCGGCGGTGCTGGGTGATGCGCGTACTCGGCAGGAAGACCTTTGGAGTGTTCCTCCAACCACCGGTTGACACCCTTTGTGTAGCACTCGGTCATATCGCGTGCTTGTGGGCTCAGTGCAGCCCAATCGGCTTGGGCTACTTGCGCCAGCCCCAGCCTTCGGAAGAATGCGTCCTCTTTTAGCGCTTTGGGGCCAACGATTTCAGCCCATCTGCCAAGGGCCTTAAGTCGGTCAGAATCCATTTGCCAGATCCGGTCGGAGGCCGCTACCCAACCCTGAGCTTCGAAAGCTGCAGTCGCGTCTGTGGATTCGACGTGCGCGATCCCCCAGTTATCCCGTCGCACGGTGCTACTCATTCGAAGGCCTTTGTCAGTGCCGCGGCGCACTCTGCGATCAGAGTTTTTGCGCCCTCACAGACGTTGAACAGTTGAAATAAGACGTGCGGTTCACCTTCGAACATTGAGTGGCTAACAGGAACTTTTGCTGACCTAAGAAGTTGGGCATACGCATTTCCTTCGTCGCGGAGCGGGTCGGCTGAACAAGTTGCCAGATAGGCAGGAGCCACACCCCTGTGACTAGAGGCCTGGGCGGGAGAGAACCTCCAGTCGCTGAGTATCTCTTCACTTGGTTCAGGACCTAGATAGTGGGACCAGAACCAGTCAATTACTTCTATTGTCAGAAGGGGACCATCTTTGTTTTCGTCAAACGAATCGTGGTGTTGCGAGGCGTCAGTTGCTGGGTAGACGAGCATTTGTAGCTTGAGGTCAATGTCAGCATCGCGTGCCATTAACGCCATTACTGCGGCAAGGTTGCCGCCTGCTGAGTCACCTCCCACTGCTACGCGTTTAGTGTCGATGCCAATCTGGCCGCCATGCTGGCTAACCCATTGGACCGCCGCCCATGCGTCTTCGACCGCGGCTGGGAAACGGTCTTCTGGAGCCCGT
>DUBN01000005.1:0-4479 GCA_012960315.1 Acidimicrobiia bacterium | reverse complement strand
GAGACATCCTGCTTTCTCGCAAAGGAGTCGGCATTCTTTGTCGTGAGTTTCTAGGTCACCTATGACAAATCCGCCGCCGTGGAAAAATACGAGGGCAGGGTGAGGTCCGCCCGTTGTTGGCCGGTATACGCGAATTGGTATATGTCCGGCTGGTCCTGGGATATGCGAATCCTCTACCCCTCCGCCTAGTTCGGGGCCGGGGCCCAGAATGTGAGCCAGCGCCTGGTAACCGTCGCGTGCGTATTCGGGTGACTGTTCAGATCTAGGAGGTGCGTCGGCATTAGCGGATTCGAGCATGTCGATGAATGCCTGAGTGTCAGGGTTAAGAGTCATGGTTCGAGCACTTTCTAGTATTTGGTGCCAAGCGAAAGCTTAGGTATTCAAGATCCGCCTCAACGCTCCATCAAGTTCGTCATCTGTGAATTTGAATTGATTCGCTATCAGGACTGACGGCTGCAAGCGTGTCGAGTCCAGTAAGAGCCTGGTGCCCATTTCGCCGAGAACGGTTTTAATCGCTATTCCTGGAGCCGGCATCATTGAAGGTCGATGAAGCACTTTTCCGAGTGTTCGAGCGAACATTCGTTGCCGTTGAGGTTGAGGTGACGCTATGTTCACGGGCCCAGAGATCTCAGTGTTGAGGACGTGCAGTAGCGCGCGAACCGTGTCGTGGAGCGAGATCCAACTCCACCACTGTTGGCCACTAGCCAATGGGCCGCCGATACCAAGTCGAGTGACAGTACGGAGGCGCCCGAGCGCCCCTCCTTCATCGGCGAGAACTACGGAAAATCTTGTCAACGCGAGCCGCGTGTTTACTTTTTCGACGGGCGTTGCAGCGGTCTCCCACTGTTGACAAAGATCAGCCAGGAAACCTGACCCCTTACTCGAGGATTCGTCTAGAACTTCATCGCCACGATCTCCGTAATAACCCGATGCCGAAGCTTGGATGAGTACCGAAGGCGGGTTGCTCGACTCGCCGATAGCAGCGGCAACCAATTTTGTCGTTTCCAGCCGACTGTCTACTAGCAGTCGTTTTTTGGCCTGGGTCCACCGGCCAGCAATAGTTTCTCCAGCCAAGTTGACTACTGCGTCAACATTCTCCATGAATTCTGGAGTCATTTGATGCCACCCAATTGACCCCGATGCGTGAGAGCGAGAAACTCCCATCACCTCATGGCCGCGAACTCCTAACTCGCTACTGAGCGCAGATCCAATGAGGCCACTAGCGCCAGTCACAAGAACTTTCATTTTCTTCTCCTAATTCTGTGGGGATGCTGTATTTGGTTACTTAGTGGCCGGTGAAATTGCCGCTGCGTCGCTCCCCCACTGACGCGATTCCCTCTTTTGCGTCGGCGCTAGCAGATAGTTCAGCCTGAATTCGGGCTTCGCGTTGTGTGATTTCTCGCACTCGGTCACCGAGACCAAGTCGCAATGTCGACTTTATTGCCCTAAGAGCAAGCGGAGCGTTCGCTGCTATATCCGATGCGATTTCTAACGCACGTTCTCTCACTTGTGACGATGGAACGCATTCATCAGCTAGTCCGATTAGGACCGCTTCTTCGCCTTTGTACCTTCTGGCGCTATAGAGCACTTGCGCTGCTCTCGATGGACCAAGGAGTTCGGGGAGTGTGACACTCATACCGAAACCTTGATGAATACCAAGGGCCGCGAAGTTCGCAGAGAATCGTGCATCAGGGCATGTGATTCGTATGTCAGGCACCATCGCCAGACCTAATCCTCCCCCGACCGCTGGGCCTTGTATCGCTCCTACGATTGGCAACGTCACGTCAAATAGACGTCCTGAGCCCTGATAAAGAGCGAGGGTCGCATCACCACCGACCACCTCTTTATCTCCACCGCCGACTCCATCACCCGCGAAGTCTGCGCCGGCACAAAATGATCTACCTTCCGCAGCTAAGACGGCGCAACGGATAGACATGTCCTTTTCCATCTCGCCAAGAGCATCGGCTATGTCATGAATTTGTCGGAAGTTCAGGAAGTTGTGCGGAGGACGGTCCATGATGACCATCCCCACGTTGCCGTGAATTTCGACATGAAGACCGTCTGCCATCAAATACTCCTTGACTCGTCACCGTTTCGTTCGCTGCTACACCCCAACGCAATGGATCACCCTAATCGAATGCCCGCAGTGAAACTCTTCTGACCAGAGCTTGCCGCGGAGGTCTTTACCCCGCACACGGAATTAGGTCGAAAGCATTTAACTTGAACGTCCAACCTGGCTCATTGTCAGCAACATCTGCCTGCATTCGTCTAATCGCAGAAACTAAAGAGCACGCATCGTAGCTGTGCAGGCACCACATTCGGATGAGTGTGCATCTACTGAGCAGGAGGGGCATCGAGCAGATCGCGAGTCACCTCTTCGAGGGTTAGCGGTCGATCGGTCGCGTTTTTTAAGTGAGCGAGACGATCGAAGGTTTCACCTGCATGTTTGAACAACCCGGTACCCAACCCAGCGGCTTCCACTGCATCCGAAATTTCACGCATTTCGTCTCCAAAACGCCAACTCTTAGGCCCCATCTGTTGCGCAACAGTCGTCGATTTGGTTTCCATGCCCATCCCTCGACGTTCCCATTCTTGAAATAACTCGCTTTCGACACCTTGGGAGCGCGCGTAGGCACATACCAATAGCAACAGTGCCCCAGATCCTTTCGTCCAGGCAGCGAAACTGACTTTAAAGGCAGATGCTTTACCGATCTCCGGCCCCAAATCGATCGTTTCTATTGTCGAACCAGCGAACAACGATTCGACTTCCGCGGTTCTCGGACCACTCAATCCGAGTCGCGTAGTTCCTCTTTCCCAAGCTGGTGGGCCAACTATTCCCCCGTCGACGAACTGGGGAAACAACGCCGCCATTTGAGTCGCGCTTTGCGGTGCAACAGCGTTCATGTCTACGTAAACGCCGTCGAAACCCTCGTCGGCCACATCAGCCGCTACGGAGACCGCTACCCCAGGGGGTGTAACCGAAATAACCACTTCTGCGCGATTTAAGGCCGTTCGGAATTCTGATTCTTCGAGGCCAGCGTCTGCAGCTCGTTGCTTAGTTGTTTGGCTCCGCTCTTTGGACACCCACAACACAGTGTGACCGTTTTGGGTGAGGGCTGACCCAATGGATGCACCCATTGCGCCCGGATGCAGAAGCGTCACAGTTGTCATTTCTTCATTCTGTCGCGCTTCGGTTGATTAGTTGCGCGCGGTAGCGTGGCCTGAGCACGAGGGGGACCAATGAGTGAAACCGAAGACCAGCCTGTACATCTGCGAACCGAACAGATTGATTGGGATGATCTATTAGGCCGACTGCAGGCACTCCTTCGCATACGCACTACTCCCATTGGCATGAAGCTTTTCGCGACAGTTGAGGAAATGGAATCGATTTCGCGAATTCGACGACCAGATGCAATTCATACGACTGACCAAATCGTAGGAATGGCCTCGCGACTCAATTGGACTGTTGGTATTACCCGAGCAGATTTAGTTGGCGATCAGTGTGGCGCAGTAATCGGCCTCCATCCACAGGATGAAGACTGGTTATCAGGTGAGCGGATGCAGGGAGTTTGGTTCGAAACCCTCGATGACAGCTCAGCGCACCAAGAAGCGATGGACTGCGTCCCTTTTGGAACATACGCGGCTATGGCCGTTTCGCCTTTATCAGCGAAGCGCCTTGACCCTCCCGATATTTGTCTTGTGTATGCCACCCCTGCGCAAATGATTCTTTTGATCAACGGCCTCCAATGGCGGGCCTATAAGAAACTTGATTGGGGGTGCGTAGGAGAATCTGCCTGTGCCGATAGCTGGGGCCGAGCTCTCAGCACCGGAGAGCCAAGTTTGTCTATTCCATGCTTCGCCGAACGGCGGTACGGAGGGGTCATGGAAGATGAACTCCTGATGGCGCTTACCCCCGATGATTTGCTTGTGGCGGTCGAGGGAATGGAATTTCTGAGCCACAACGGTCTTCGTTACCCGATTCCTAACTACGGTATTCAAAGCGATGCTCGTGCCGGCCTTGGGGTTAGCTACGACTAACAGTGTCGCTGACGTATGGGAGAAATAATGAGTGACAGCTTCACAAAGGGCGGCTTCGATCTTGGCATTGTGACCACGAACGGTGACGAGATGTTGGGTTTCTATCGGGATGTAGTTGGACTTGAATTTGAGGCAACCATAAATATGGAAGCCTTAGGCGTCGCTGCGATGCATCGCGTGTGGGCCAACGAAAGTTTGCTGAAGATCGTGGTTCCGACAAAGGACGTCCCTGCCGGGCCCAAAGGGGGAATGATGGGTGCCTCGGGAATGCGCTATTTCACGCTGTCCGTTCCTAATGTGCAGACGGCGCTTGATGCATGCGCTGATGCCGGCGCTCCAATCATTTGGGACCGTAGAGAGGTACGACCTGGCGTGGTCGTGGGGATGGTCGAAGATCCTGACGGCAACTGGGTTGAGTTCATAGGTAAATAGTAATTTCAG
>DUBN01000004.1 GCA_012960315.1 Acidimicrobiia bacterium | reverse complement strand
TCGCACGTTTCCTGGCACACTGATGCAGTCGCCGCGTCCCCCAATTGCGACCTCGGAACCATTGACTACTACCGAACCTTCAGTCGCGCGCGATGACCTTCGTAACGTGGCGATCATCGCTCATGTCGATCACGGAAAGACGACGCTCGTCGACGCAATGTTGTGGCAGTCCGGAGCCTTTCGCGAGAATGCTGCCGTTACCGACCGAGTTCTCGACTCTATGGATCTTGAGCGCGAAAAAGGCATAACTATTCTCGCCAAGAACGCCGCCGTTAGATGGAAGAACGAGGCAGAGCAACACTTCAAGATCAATATCGTTGACACTCCCGGCCACGCAGACTTTGGGGGGGAAGTCGAACGCGCTCTGACGATGGTCGATGGTGTCGTCCTGTTAGTTGATGCTTCGGAAGGCCCGCTGCCACAAACACGGTTCGTGTTGCGAAAAGCCTTGGCTCTCAACCTTCCCGTAGTTCTGGTTATTAACAAAATCGATCGGCAGGATGCCCGGATTGCTGCGGTCGTCGACGAAACCTACGAGTTGTTCCTCGACCTAGACGCCCGAGATGAACAAATCGATTTCCCGATCGTCTACACGGACGCCCGAAAGGGAACCGCCACAATCGACCTGGATTCTCCGGGACATGATCTGGACCCATTATTCGAGGTTCTAATTCGAACGATTCCCGCTCCCCGCCATGACCCCGAACATCCCTTGCAGGCATGGGTCACCAACCTCGACGCGAACCCCTATGTTGGAAGGCTTGCTCTCTGCAGGATCTTGCACGGTCGTTTGAAAAAAGGCCAGATGGTTTCCTGGTGTCGGACCGATGGCACCATAAGCAGCACCCGCGTCGCTGAGCTCTATGTCACCGAGGGTTTGGAACGCGTTGACGCGCTGGAAGCCGGACCAGGAGAGATTGTCGCCGTTGCAGGTATTCCTGAAATAACTATCGGCGAAACCCTCAGCGACCTCAACACGCCGCGCGCCCTTCCGGTGATCAAAGTCGACGAGCCAAGTCTGTCCATGACCGTGGGGATCAATACCTCACCTCTCGCAGGCAGCGATGGCACCAAGCTGACGGCCCGCCAAATTAAAAGTCGTTTAGATGCAGAACTCGTTGGCAACGTCTCACTGCGCCTTTTCCCAACCGAACGGCCCGATTCTTGGGAGATTCAAGGCCGAGGCGAACTTCAACTCGCCGTCCTCGTTGAAATTATGCGCCGCGAAGGCTTCGAACTCACGGTAGGCAAGCCTGAGGTGCTCACCAAAATCATCGATGGGGTAACCCACGAGCCGACCGAACGCGTGACTATTGACGTACCCGACGAACATGTGGGGTCCGTCACTCAACTTCTCGGGGAAAGGCGTGGTCGTTTGGAACAGATGAGCAACCATGGCACCGGCTGGGTTCGCCTCGACTATGTCGTTCCTGCCCGTGGTCTAATTGGCTTTAGGACTGAATTTCTTACTGAGACTCGCGGCACCGGACTTTTACATCATGTTTTTGAGAGCTACGTGAAATGGACAGGCGATTTTCGAACCCGCCACTCTGGTTCCATTGTCGCTGACCGTTCGGGCCTAACAAGCGCCTACGCAGCATCAACTGTTCAGGACCGCGGCACACTCTTCGTTGGTCCTGGGAAAACCGTGTACGAGGGAATGATCATCGGTGAAAATCCAAGACCGGATGACTTAGACGTGAACATCTGTAAAGAGAAAAAACAGACGAACGTCAGGGCCGCAGCGGCTGATGAAGCCATCCGTCTGAGTCCGCCCCGAGATCTTTCTCTGGAACATGCTCTCGAGTTCATTGCAGACGACGAGTGCATCGAAGTGACACCGGCCAACCTTCGCCTCCGAAAAGTTGAGCTCAACGCTGGCAAACGGCTTCGTCTCAAGAAACGGGGTCGAAAGTGATGCATGGTCCATGGCCCAATCTTTTTGTGGATCGCTTCGGGCTGTGCACAAGCATCGATGAGTTAATGGTCACCGCCCGAGTTGCATCTGATTTCACTTAGCGTTCGGGGCCACCACCACTCAGCCCAACGACCCTGACGGGGCCTTGGCTTCACCCCAACGCTAGGTTGTCCGCATGGAGATACGTCCGTACGTCATAGCAGTCGGCGATGAGGTTCTAGACGACCTACGTGATCGCCTAGCTAGAACTCGTTGGCCCGAAAAAGAGCTAGTAGAAGATTGGTCTCAGGGTATTCCCCTCAGCTACGTCCAAGAAATGTGTGACTACTGGGCGAAGTCCTATAAATGGCGTGAACGCGAGGCTGCACTCAACAGATTTGACCATTTCACTTCTGCTATCGACGGCTGCGAAATTCATTACGTTCACCAACGGTCACCCCATGAGGATGCAACCGCATTACTTCTTTCCCATGGATGGCCGGGCTCATTCGTTGAATTCCACAAGGTGATTGAGCCGTTAACAAATCCGACTGCTTTTGGTGGGCGCGCTGAAGATGCATTTCACGTGATTTGTCCCTCACTGCCGGGCTACGGGCTTAGCGGGAACCCTCCCTCCACAGGATGGGGCGTTGAAAAAATTGCAGACGTGTTCACCGAATTAGTCACAGGTCTTGGCTATGAACAATTCGGGGCTCAAGGGGGTGATTGGGGTTCGGCTATTACCACCGCTATCGGGGGACGTCACCCAGAGCACTGTTTAGGGATCCATCTCAACATGGTCATGAGAGGTAAAAGACCGAAGGACCGCGAACCTAATGACGAAGAACGGGCAGCACTCAAAGCGGCTGCCCATTACACGGAGTGGGACTCGGGTTACTCAACCCAACAAGGAACACGGCCACAAACCTTGGGGTACGGATTGACGGATTCTCCGGCTGGGCAGCTCGCCTGGATTTTGGAGAAGTTCTGGGCATGGACCGACAACGAAGGTCACCCAGAAGATGCCCTCTCCAGAGACGAAATGCTCGACAACGTCATGTTGTACTGGGTCACGAAGTCGGCGACATCTTCCGCACGTCTTTACTGGGAAAGTTTCAGGGCTATGCGACCAGCACAGGTGGACATTCCCACGGGCGTTGCGTGCTTCCCCCACGAAATTATTCCTCCGGTGAGAGCCTGGAGCGATGGAATTTACACAGATATCCGCAGATGGACCAAGATGTCGAAAGGCGGCCATTTCGCTGCTTTCGAACAACCTGAACTTTTCATAGACGATGTACGCTCATTCTTCGCCGAGATTCGCTGAGGGCAACATGCTTCGTGGGTTAAATATGGACCGCCAATTGCTGGTCTCGAGCCTCATCGACTACGCGGGTAGGAACCACTCCTCCACTGACGTAATCGCTACAGATTCCGCGGGAATTGTGCATCGCACTAACTGGTCAGAAATTTGTTCGCGTGCCCGACAGGTCTCCTCAGCTTTGAAAGACGAAGGGATTTCTCAAGGCGACAGGATCGCCACTATCGCATGGAACGATCATCGACACTTAGAGGTCTATTACGGGATTACTGGCCTTGGGTCTGTCTTACACACAGTCAATCCCCGTCTTCGCGATCAACAAATTGCTTGGATCATTCGTCATGCTGAGGACCAATTAGTTTTCGTCGATCCGGACTTTCTTCACTTGGCAGAGGCGATTGCTCTTGAAACACCTTCGGTGCGCAAATGGGTAGTACTCACTGACGAGTTGGAAGAAACGTCGTTGCCTAATGCTGTCGCATATGAACAGTGGATAAGTGAAAGTGGCTCCACGGTTGATTGGCCCCTGCTCGACGAGTGGAGCGCCGCTACTCTTTGCTATACCTCAGGCACTACTGGAGACCCTAAAGGGGTCATGCAAAGTCATCGTTCCATCGTCCTGCAGACTTGGGCGACGTGCACCGGCGACGGCCACAATGTCAACTCAAGCGAGTCGATATTGCTTGCCGTACCAATGTTTCACGTCAACGGATGGGCGATCCCATTCGCCGCTGCAATGTCTGGCGCCAAGTTGGTCCTACCTGGCCCAGACCTTTCTGCCGAAGCACTTGTCAGGCAAATCCAAGACGAACAGATCACATTTTCGGCGGGCGTTCCAACTATTTGGCTATCGGTCGTCCAGCAGCTCAAGGACACTGGTTCCGACATCCCTTCACTGCAACGTATAGCGGTCGGAGGCTCCGCTGCCCCGCGTTCACTTATGGACACGCTGGAAGACGACTATGGAGTTTTTGTTTCACATGTCTGGGGAATGACCGAAATGACTCAAGGGTCCGCTGGGCGGTTCACGCACCGAGTGGCCGGGCTAAACCGCGAAGAACAGCGTCGCCGTCAGGCCATGGCAGGGCGCGAGCTTTATGGAGTGGAACTTCGACTTGTTGACGCGAACGGAGAAGACGTTCCCCGTGATGGTTCCAGTCCTGGCGAGCTCTTAGCCCGAGGCCCATGGGTCGCAGGTGCCTATTTCGAGCTGGCCGACGAAATGACGCACATCGGAGATGACAGTGGGAACTGGCTCCGGACAGGAGATGTCGCGACCATGGACACGGAGGGTTATATAACGATCGTGGACCGAGCTAAAGATGTGATCAAAAGCGGTGGTGAGTGGATTAGCTCCATTGAGCTCGAGAACGCAGCTGTTGGGGCCCCGGGAGTTGCAGAGGCAGCAGCGGTGGGATTACCTCACGACCGTTGGGGGGAGCGACCTCTGCTTCTCGTCGTTCTGGAACCTGATGTGGAGTTCGAACGCGATGAGATAGTGGAGGCCATCAAACCCCATGTTGCGTCGTGGTGGCTCCCCGATGCCATAGTCGCTGTAGAGGAAATCCCTCATACTGGTACCGGAAAAATCGACAAAAAGGTTTTGCGCGATCGATTTTCAGAATTTGATTGGCCGGAGTAGCGGCTAGCTCATACAGGCCCTTCGCATTGACCTACCTGTAAACGTAGATGCCGCTATCAGCTTGTAGCTACTTGAGATCCTTCTTTAGAGCCACCAATTTCGGGTAATGAGGCTGTAAGCTCTTTTGTTGGCCGTGCCGCTGTTCTTGAGCTCATTTGGAGCACCCTCGGCGGTCAAGCATTCGGTCCACAGGTCATTGATCGATTTTTCGCGCCGCTACTAAGGAGTCGCTATGGCAGGGAGCCGCACAACCTTCGAAAAACTCCAGCGGGACCGGGCAAAGAAAGCCAAAGCCGACGCTAAACGCGCTAAGCGCTTAGGTCAGACGCCTGAAAGCGGGCCGCTGGTTTATGGAGATGATGAGCCAGTCGTTGATGACGACGCTGCGCAACTTGACGGGAACCTCGAGCAGGAAATCTCGGCAGGAGATCTGCTTCGCCTCGTAGAAGAACTCCAAAAAAAATTCGATAATGAAGAGATCGACTTTGACGAGTACGAAGAACGCAAGATCGAACTTTTAGCTCGTCTTCCGATGGATTAGCCAATGATCAAATTCGGCGGTGTGCAGACACGGCATAGCGCTGACCTTGGTAAGGATCTCGCTGCCAAGTACTCCACCGGCCCGTCGGCTCCATCCCTATCTCGGACATAACAGAGTCATATTCCGCTAACGAAATGGCATCGGGTTTTATTTCGAAGCCCGCGATAAGTACGCCATTTGTGATCAGGTGATTTTTGACACTGCTCAAGACCGCTTTTTCCGAACCGGGAAGAACAAAGATCATGACGTTGCCAGCCAGGATCGCTGCATCGAAGGTTCGACCCAATTCAAGTGTTGTCAGGTCACCGCTCACCCAACTTAGGTCCGGAGCTTTTCGTCGTGCAGTTCCCAACATTCTCTCATCAAGATCAACTCCTACGACATCAATTCCGCGTCGGTAGAGCTCCATCGCAACCCGGCCAGTTCCACAACCAGCGTCAAGTACAGACAGAGGGCCATATGCCTCTACGAAGTCGGCTTCGCCGTGAATGTTCTGACCCGACTCGGCAAGTTGCTCCCAGCGCGCGTCATAACGGTCTCCTTGAACAAGGTCTGCTCGCCCACTCCATCGGCTGCTCGTCAATGGCTTGAGACTATTTGTCTTGCCAATTTGGTTGGCGTTTTTCCGCGAAAGCAGTCGCTCCTTCGAAGGCATCCTGTGACGCAAACACCGCTTCAAGTTCCGGTCGTTGGAAATTCCAAAACTCGTCTTCGGACACTCCCAGGACGTCTTTTATCAGCTTCTTCGACGCTCGAACTCCCTTGGGTGCGTTCTTTGAAATCCTTTCAGCCAGCACAATCGCAGCTTCGAGGGCTTCGCCCTTTGGCACAACACGATTTACCATGCCGTGTTGGTGAGCTACCTCGGCGGTAATTGGATCAGCCGTGAGTGCCATCTCCATCGCCAAGCTATACGGGAGCTGCCGAGGCAGACGGAGAAGGGCCCCTGCACCGGCAAAAAGACCAACGCCAGCCTCTGGAATACCAAGCTTCGCGCCTTCCGACGCAACGATGAGATCACAAGAAAGAGCCACTTCTAGCCCACCGGCCAGGGCAAAGCCCTCCACTGCTGCGATTAGAGGCTTGGCACAACTTTTTTCAGTAATACCCGCAAAGCCTCGATCACCCACGTTTGGCATCGCGTCGATTCCTCCATCCGCGAACTGTTTCAGATCCATTCCAGCGCTAAAGCCACGACCAGACCCGGTAAGCACACCGACACGAATTTCTGGATCGGCATCCATAGCTTCGAGAGCATCGCCAAGAGCAGAAGCTAAAGCGGTATTGAAGGCGTTCATATCACTGGGACGGTTAAGGGTAAGAATCTGAATATGGCCCCGCTTTTCAGTAAGGACGAGTTCTTCGGACACATCATCTCCTTTGCCGCTCAGCGGCCTTGTTCTATTCCGTTGCTGACGCTACAACCGATCGCGTCTCGACATCATCTCGGGTCTTATTTCCAATCGGTCAGACTGCTAATCGCCATGACGGCTAGCCTGAAGAACCGTTGAGGAGGCTGTGTGAGCGCCATCGGCGATCTATTAATCCAGCTCGAGGGCGCAGATCTTGAAACCGCTCCCTTGTTCGTGAGGGAATTGTTACAACACGCGGAACTCCCCAACTTGCAGGGAGGAGAAGCGCTCCGTGCATCTAGAGCAATCGCTGTTCATGCTGGACCTCAACAACTGCCGATAGCCGGTGAATTGGCAGGGCGCGCCCATCAAGCAGGCATTCCTGGAGCCGGCGCGTTGTTCGCTGAATGTGCTGACAAGATCGCTCTGATGAGCGGCCGGCCACAAAGATTCGGCACCGTAGTTCTTGAGCATCAAGGGGACCTGGTGATGGGTCCCATTGACGGAATCGCTGACGACGAAATGAGAAGCAGTTTCGGTTTGCCTCCCCTGCTCGAGATGCGCCAGCGCATAGACAAGCAAAACCAGTCAAGAGCGCGAGAACGTCATCAAGCCGTTGGCCTTCCTTTAGGTCAGAAGTTTTGTCGTGTTTGGTCGGATCCGAGCGTTGCGGAGCTGCGTTCTGGCCTCGCGAGCAACCCGGAAGGAGCTTGGGCAGACGGCAATGATCTGACGATGGTCTGCCAATCAACTGGCAATGGCATTATCCCTGGACCAGTTTTTGAGTTGCCAATGTGGAATGTCAACGAAGACGACGGCAGTCCTTCCGACCTTTGGTGTTCGCAAATCCGGCTTGACAGGCTCTCAGAGGCGGTGTTCGGCTACGGATTCTGGCCTCTAAATGAAGACGGTATGCCAATTGGAGGACGGGGCCCAGTCGACCATCGTTTTAGAGGTAGCGCCGCGCCAGCAGAACTCCCGAGTCATGAAGACGATGCCCTCATAGGGTCCTTAGAAACCCACGAATTCGCTAGCGCTGCGTTGCGCGAAAATCGGAGGGTAAAGGTTTACCTGCCGCCAGGGCACACCACTGGTATGTCACTTCCGGTCATCTACTCCACCGACGGGAACATGATCCAGCCTTACATTCGGAGAGTTGATGCAGCAATTGCAGAATCAACTATCCCTCCAGTCATTCTCATCGGCGCGCATGCTGCGCCGATGGACAGGACCGGAAACGAACGAGCGCTCGAGTACCTGCCGGGCTTCGATGATCAACGTTTCGATCGTCATCAAAGGTTTTTTGTCGATGAGCTCAGTAGTTGGGCCGAGGGCGAATTCGGCGCTTCCGATCGAAGAGAGTTCCGCGCGATATTCGGATGTTCGGATGGTGCTGGCCATGCTCTTGCCACTGCATCAATGCACAGACAACGATTCGGTCACTGCATCGCATATTCAACAGGGATGCCCCCAGATGAGCAGACCCGCTGGAATGCCGACGGCGCTCCCTTTGTCCACCTCTGTGCCGGAACTTTGGAGCCAGGGTTTCACCAAGCCACAGAAGCATGGGCAGCATGGCTTCATTTTCACGAATCGCCTCACTACTTCACCGAACGAGTTTGCGGCCACGACCTCATCCAATGGATAGAAGAGCTTCCTCGCGCCATCGCACGAGCATGGGGCTCCGATAATCCTGATTGAGCTACGAGCGGAGCAAATACCGTTTAATTTTTCCGGTCGCTGTCTGCGGGAGCGCCTCGACAATTTCAACCCATCTTGGATATTTGAATGGGGCTAAACGCGATCGCACGTGGCCCTGAACTTCAGCTTCTATATCTACGTTCTCGTGGGAGCCAGATGGAACGACATAAGCCTTTGGTTTAATTAACCCTTCCTCATCTTCTGCACCGACCACCGCCACCTGCAAAATTTGTTCTAGTTCCAATATGCACGACTCAACTTCTGCAGGACTCACCCAAATACCGCCCACCTTCAACATGTCGTCGGTACGTCCAAGACAGGTATATGTTCCGTCGGGATTTCGGACGTACGTGTCTCCCGTCGCTAGGAACTCCCCAATGAGGGCCTGTCTAGTCTGAGCGGTTCTATTCCAATAGCCGGTCATCACAGATTCCCCTTTTACGTGAAGAGTTCCAGACTCTCCGTCTGGCACTTCGACTCCCCTTTCGTCACGGACGGAAACCTCATAGCCCGCAACAACAGTGCCGCTCGAATTAGGTACCGACTGCCCGGGCCTGTTCGATATTGCGATGTGGGCCAGTTCGGTGGTGCCTAGCCCGTCAAGGATTTCCACACCGAATCGCTCCTTGAATCGCCTGTGAATTTCGCCAGGCAACGGTTCGCCAGCGGACACAGCGACCCTGACTGATTCAAAGGTGTCATCGGGGATTTCTGAGCTTAATAGCTGTCCAAAAGAGGTCGGAACACCAAAGAAGAGCGACGGACGGTGTGCAGTTACATGCGCAGCGATATCTTCAGGCACAGGTCGGCCTGGATTCAGAATCACCCTCGCCCCGGTGCCAGCGGGAAAATACCCGGCGTTACCCAGTCCGTACGCGAAGAACAGCTTCGCTACTGAGTACACCACGTCCGCAGCGTTCATTTCGAGGATCGCCGCCGCGTACGCGTCGGTACAAAAACCTAGATCTGCATGTCGATGCATTGCTCCCTTCGGAAAACCTGTAGTACCCGACGTGTACAGCCAAAAAGCCACGTCGTCTTCAATAGCGGAATAGGGCTGCGGAGTTTCGACACCCTCACAAGCAACTTCGAAATCGTTATCAACTTGTGACCATCGAAGGAAGGGCTGACTCTCAGCAGCAGATGTCACAATTTTCTGAAAGTCCGGTGAGAACACTGCGCCCACAGCTCGCGAGTCTTCAAGTAAGAATCTGTAGTCCTTTTCAGTCAGCATTGTGGAAACCGGCACGGGGACAGCGCCGATCCACATCGCACCCCAAAACCACATGAGAAAGGCAGCCGTGTCAGTGCAGCACATGAGGATTCGTTGTTCTGCCAAAACGCCACGTGAAACCAAGACCCGTGCAACTAGTTGCGACCCTTCCAATATCTCATTTCTGCTCGTCGTCAGACCACTTGAGGCATCAGTCACGGCAACTGCATCAGGAGCACTACGAGCGGGGTCGATGACAAACCGATGTACTGCATTTCCTTTCACCAAGATCACCTCTAGTTCGCTTCGGCTTGCAGCTTCTCACGTGTTTGTGGCTGGTACGACCTGATAGCAAATTCTCCCCTTTTGCGTCAGATGACCTATTTGGTGCACACTATTGCTGTGGGAGTTTTTCAGCATCGCCTACAACCCCAAGAATTATTGTTGACGCTGTTGGGAAATGAGCTTCTACGCAGCACCGATACTCAAGTTCGGTCAGCGGGGCTTGTCTCGGCGCTGAGCGAACACGAGTTCTCACCGGCGGCAACCCGTTCCGCTCTTAGCCGCCTCGTTAAACGAGGCATGTTGGATCCCACCAAGAACGGCCGAGAAGTTCACTACCAACTAACGGCGCGGGCGACGGCACTATTAAGTGACGGGGAACAGAGGATCCTTTCCTTCAGCGAGTTAAACCCCGGTGATGAATGGACCCTTCTCAGCTATTCACTTCCCGCTGATCAGCGCTCGCCACGCGATCGTCTGCGCAGAAGACTTTCTTTCCTGGGCTTTGGAGGACTTAGGGACGGCCAGTGGATAGCTCCGGGAAACAGAGTCGCTGACACGATGCCCACTCTCGTCGAACTAAATCTGCAACACCAAGTGGAGATGTTCGTAGGACAACCCGCGTCCGTGACTGACGTCGCCCAACTCGTTAGATCGGTTTGGGGATGCTTTACCGAACTCGCCACTGCATACGAAACCTTTTCTCGACGTTGGAGCAACAGCGCCTGGGTCGACGCCCTAGGCCCCCTAAAAGCACGAACACTCGTGATGCACGAGTGGAGACAATTCCCTCACCGTGACCCTGGACTAGCGCGACAACATTTGAACTGGGGCGAAGTCCGGACTCAGGCGCGAGATGACTTCTTTAACGTGTGGACTGAAAATGCCGCAGCGGCCAACCGCGAATTCGTCACTTTGTGCGAGAGTAACATTTCGGCGAAGGCAACTGCATGACGGAGTTCCACCAAACACCAAACAGTTTCCGTCATTGGAACATCGAATTCGAAGGGCCTATAGCGACACTTCAGCTACAGGTTGATTCTGACGCGCCAGCGTTCGGGCAGTACGAGTTGAAGCTCAACAGTTACGACATTGGTGTGGACATCGAGCTGGCAAGCGCAATCCGGTTTATCCGATTCGCGAATCCCGCAATAAAATGTGTGGTGATTACCAGTGCGCTCAACGGAACATTTTGTGCAGGCGCGAATATCCGAATGCTCGCGGTCGTAGATCACTCTCACAAGATCAACTTCTGCAAGTTCACCAACGAGACCAGACTCGAAATGGAAGAAGCGAGCCAACACAGCGGTATTCGTTTTCTCGCTGCCATCAACGGAGCATGCTCAGGCGGTGGCTACGAACTGGCTCTCGCTTGTGACCACATTCTCCTCATTGATGACAAGCGAACAGCAGTATCCCTACCTGAAGTTCCGTTGCTGGGAGTACTCCCAGGCACCGGCGGTTTGACTCGACTCATTGATAAGCGCCATGTGCGACGAGATCGAGCCGATGTATTCGCCACCAGAGCTGAAGGCGCTCTGGGTGAGGAAGCTTTGGAATGGGGCCTGGTAGATGAATTAGCGAAGCCAAGCAAGTTTGCTGATGCCGTCTCCGTCAGAGCGCACTCACTAGCAGCCGAAACAAGTCGAATCGAAGGAACTCCGGTTGATCTGCCTCCCCTTGACATTGAAGTATCTGATCATCGCATTTCTTACCGCTGGGTTGATCTGAAACTTTTTGACCAATACGCGGAATTAAAGATCAGCGCAGACCAGGACGACGTTTGGATGCTTCAGACCGCTCGCGAATTCGACGACGCGCTCTGTCGACTGAGGTTTGATTACCCACAAATCGGGACCCTGATACTTCAAACTGAGGGGCGGGTAGAAGACGTTGTTGAGCACGATACCCAGCTTCACTCCCCCGCGGACCACGCGCAGCATGAGACTGCACTGTTGTGGAAAAGATGCTTATCTCGACTCGATTTGACATCGAAAACACTGGTTGCAGCTATCGAGCCGGGTTCTTGTTTCGTCGGAGTTCTGTTCGAACTAGCTCTCGCAGCGGATAGGACCTACATGCTTGATGGCTATTTCGAGGATGAAGACGACCCGCGCCCCTCAGCGGTCATCCGGCTCACCACAACCAACTTCGGTGCAATGCCTATGGCTAACGACCTAAGCCGGCTCACCTCTCGACTTTGGGGTGACGAAGAGACCCTCACCCGAGCCGGCGAACTCAAAGATCGTGACCTAATCGCCTCACAGGCCCTGGAGGCGGGTTTAGTCACGATCACACCGGACGATTTGGATTGGGCAGACGAACTCAGACTTTTCGTCGAAGAGCGTTGCAGCTTCTCCCCTGACGCCCTTACCGCAATGGAAACGAACCATCGATTTTGTGGACCGGAGACAATCGCTACGAAAATCTTCGGCAGGCTGTCAGCGTGGCAAAATTGGATATTCGCTAGGCCGAATGCAAGCGGACCAAATGGGGCCCTGCAGCGATACGGCACTGGATCTCGCCCTCACTTCGATAATCATCGGACCTAACCAACAGCTGAAAAATCACCATATGCCTAACGGAATAAATTATTCAGAACGCATCCCCAACAACGTGGATCTCGCTAGTGACCGGCGCCTGCAACGTGCACTGGAAAACTGGCAGCCACGTTTCGCCAATTGGTGGGCTGAAATGGGACCTGTCGGTTTTCAGGACAAGGAAATTTATTTACGCACTGCCGTGGACGTAGGCCGACAAGGCTGGGCTCATTTCTCCCACGTCAAACTTCCTGATTACCGCTGGGGGATATTTCTCTCTCAGCCTCAAACTGATCGACGAATCACTTTTGGCGAACTTAAAGGGCAACCAGCCTGGCAAGAAGTCCCCGGAGAATTTCGCACCGACCTACGACGCTTGATAGTGGTTCAAGGAGATACCGAACCAGCGTCGGTCGAACAGCAGCGACATTTAGGACACACAGCACCCTCTCTCTACGACTTACGAAACCTTTTTCAAATCAATGTCGAGGAAGGTCGACATCTTTGGGCGATGGTTTACCTTCTCCATGCTCATTTCGGACGAGATGGGCGAGATGAAGCCGACGCTTTACTTGAGCGGCACTCCGGTGATCCTGACCATCCCCGCATCCTGGGCGCGTTCAATGAGAAAACCTCCGACTGGCTGTCGTTCCTCTTCTTCACCTATTTCACTGATCGCGACGGAAAGTACCAGTTGGGGGCCCTCAAAGAATCCGCCTTCGATCCGCTCAGTCGAACTTGCGATTTTATGCTTAAGGAAGAAGCGCATCACATGTTCGTGGGTGCCTCCGGCATTAGTCGAGTAATTCAACGCACCTGCGATGTGATGAACCAATACAACACCGACGATGTACGGCCTTATGGGGTTGTGGACCTCCCTACCCTCCAGAAATACATCAACTTTCACTTCTCCGTGTCGTTAGATCTGTTCGGATCTGAAACATCCACCAACGCTGCTAACTACTACTCGGCGGGTTTGAAGGGTCGGTTCTCGGAGGACTCCTACGATGACGACCACATACTCGTCGGTCACCAGGAGACAATCTCAGAAATCGTCGACGGCGTCTGGGAGCTAGTTGAGCGACCTGCAATAACCGTCGTTAACCAACAACTTCGCCGTTCCTACATAGATGACTGCGCGAAAGGCATGCGTCGCTGGAATCGCGTGTTGGATGACAACGGAATAGATACACAATTAGCGCTTCCTCACGAGGGATTCCATCGCCAAGTGGGGCTACACAAAGAACATTATGTGACCCCTAATGGTGAAATCATCACCGACGTAACGTGGAACGAACTTCTACCTGATTTTCTACCCACTGAAGCTGATAGAGGGTTTGTGGTCTCGTTAATGCAACCCGTATACGAACCCGGTCGCATGGCTAGTTGGATTGCGCCTCCAACCTCTGGCGTCAATACACAGCCCGTGGAGTACGAATACGTTCGCCTTTAGTGCATTAGATGCGCTCGAAACTCCAATTGAGGGGTCGTTCGTTGTCGTAGGGCATTGCTCCGTGGAATTGTCGCGGGTCGTCATCAAAAACGAGTGGCACAAAGTGGCGGTCGCCCTCCCACATCGGCAAATTTGCTGCGGCACGCACGGCCGAATTCTGATTGCAGGCGTCAAGGAAGCGTTTTAATTCGATCCAAACGAGAGAGCCTTCCTCGTTGGCCGATAATGGCTCACCTTCCCATTCGTCCGAGAGAAAAATAAATCCCAACCATTCTTCGCGCTTCGGCCCAAAGTTTGACCAGCTCACAGTTCCTCTAAGGATCAAAGAAGTCATAGCAACGCCCGCCTCCTCCTGGACCTCACGTCGAGCGCCGAACGCAACGGATTCGTCGAGTTCGAGCTTCCCGCCAAGGCCATTGAACTTTCCGTAATGATCATCTGCGGGTCGCGCATCGCGCCTAATTAGGAGCACCCTTTTACTGTTGCGGTCCAGGAGATATATCAAAGTTCCTATAATCGGAGTGAACGCCATCACCAGCACCGTATCCGCGAAACGGCAAATGATTAACGAATCGACTACACAGGTCTGGTGAACGAATTCTTCGAGGTCGGCGGAGCACAATTGGCCGTCAGATGTATAGGCGATCCTTCGGTAGGCCCGACGTTGGTAATGCTCCACGAAGGCCTCGGGTGCATCACCCAATGGAGCGATATCCCAGATCGACTTCATAGCTCGACGGGTCTGCCAGTAGTTGTCTACGACCGCAGCGGCTATGGCCGTTCTTCGTCAGGGCCATCTAGCTACAGCCAAGATTTCATGTACGGGGAGGCCGAACATCCGCTTCCCGATCTTCTCGATTTGCTTGCGATCAAAGAACCCGTTCTAGTCGGCCACAGCGACGGCGGTACTATCGCCCTGATCGCAGCAGCATTGGGACATGTACCGGCTACGGCGGTGATAACAATTGCCGCGCATATCTTCGTTGAGCAAGCGTGTATAAACGGTGTTCGCGAGATAACAAGAAGGCGAGGCCAAATATTGACTGGCATGGCCCGCCATCACAATGAACCTGCGACCACATTCGATCGATGGTCCAACGTTTGGCATGACGCAGAGTTTGCAAAATTCGATATGAGGGCCGACCTCCCGAAAATCAAGTGCCCTCTTCTTGTTCTACAGGGCGATCGCGACGAGTACGCAACCGCTGAAATGATCCACGGTATTACCAGCAAAGTTCCTCATGCAATTGGTCGCTTTATAGCTGACTGCGGCCACATCGCCCACAGGGAGCAGCCCGAGTTAGTTGTTGCTGAGTTAACCAATTTTTTGAGTGACGTTCTGACATGACACAACCACGATCAACTCTCCAAGAGAGCATCTAGAGCGTCAGAAGCCAGTCGGTTCGGTGCTTCGAGCGGTCCGAAATGACCTAGGTCCGGGTAGCTAATGGTCCTGACATTCGCGAGTACTTCTGCTGCTGGCGCGCCAAGATTTCCGAACCCCTGGTCCATGCCTTTGCCTAAAACAACCTTTGCCTCACATCTGGCGATCCGATCGTTAGTGGAAACTCTCTCGCCATCGTAGGTGTCTGCTTCGTCCTCTCTTCGGCAACGAAGCCGCACAGTTCCGTCGTCGAGGTCCTCAAACGCATGAGCAATGTAGCTGTGAAGAGCATCCGCTCTGCACTGTGAAAATGGTGGACGAGTCGCGAATCTCTCGAATACTTCAGCTCGCGATTCGAACACTTCGCGTCGTTTTCGGGCGCCAGCGATCAACGGGTTCTCTCCTGGTTGAAACGCTTCACCGGGCCTCCACATAACCGGCTCGTATCCATACATTCGGCGGATCAGGCCAGGCTGAATTGCGTCCGCAAGTAGAAGGGTTGCCGCTCCTATCGAATGGCCAACGCAGTCAAGCTCTCCTGAACTAATTCCCAAATGATCCGCAACCATCAGTAGATCACTCGCCAAGCTCGTCCACTCATAGTCGCCATTAGCCGGTTGAGTGCTCCATCCATGTGCCCGTAGGTCGGGGCCCCACACAGAGAAATGGGTTAACAGCGGTTCAACAAATGGCTCATATGTACGGGCATTAAAGCCGGTCGCATGCACGAACAGGAGCGGCGGACCTTCACCGCCCAGGTTATGGAGCGCTATTTCACCTCCCCCAGAGGAGGCCAGCATCTCGGGTTCTCGAATTGTGTTCGCAGTCGATCCGGTTGCAGTCACGAAGTGGACCCTAGAGCGATACGCACTCTGGTGTCTTTATGGAAGCACATAAGCTAATTTCCTCCACCCTGAACAAACGGCGCAGCCCGGCTGGTAACAAACTTAATTTCCTGAAATCGGCCGTCCCTTCAGGGCGGCCCTTTTGTCGTTTTCAGGCTGCATTTCTTCTGCTCGTTACCTCTTGTGCGACGGCGACTACCGCCATCGCTTCGTGCTTACTCGACAACATGTCGACTCGGACAAGCTGGCTGTCACTTCGCACCGCGACCCGGCGTCTCTTGCGTTCGATTTCGCGTTGGGATCGACGTTGATCAAATCAACGACATAACGGGTCTAAGAGAAGAAGAATGAGCTAAGCGCCAAGCCGATGCCGGCAAAGAAGATGAACACCGCAATGCCAGCCAATGGGCCGTGTTTACGGTAGAGCCAGACGGTGAATGACCAGTGGTTCACATACGAGGGGTCGTGAAGCCGTTTCAGTTGCCCTGTCAGTGCCATGAACGGACAACCCATCAATCCGATTTGCAGAACCACCGCCACAACAACGATTGACACGTACAACTCACCTGAGAACCGTGCCGCGCCCCAGAGAACCAACGCGATAACGAATGGCATGTGGACGAGGTCGATCACGTGACCCAACCACCAGTACACCTTTGTGTCCACTCGTGTTTTCATAGACACACAAACTATTGGCGCAGTGACTGCCAACCTCGTCCCTTTTGAAACTGTCCAATGTAGGAGTCACCATAGAACTGTTAACGCCCGACGCTTTAACTGCCGTAGGCGCAGGTTTGTGCCAAGCCCACGGCACTCCCGTCTCGCTTGGTTCTCAGCCGTACGGATTAAAGGATCCGCTTAGTTACGAGGTAGGACATTTGTGTACAACTTTTCTGACCAATTCTGTACAACCTGATCGGTTTCGTCCCTAGGCTCGGACCATGCCGAGTGACAGGTATCTCAAGCTGATGAACGGTGCCCACAAGGGCCTCCTGAGGCTCAGCGGTGGAAGGTTCGGTTGGGCAGCAATGGACATGCCGGTGCTGGTGTTGACTACCACCGGTCGCAGGTCGGGTCAGCCCCGGTCGGTGATGCTCACCTCGCCACACCGGGAAGGCCAACGGATGGTGATCGTCGCGTCTAAGGGCGGCGAGGACTCTCATCCCGCTTGGTTCCTGAACCTACGGGAGAACCCGCAGGTCACGGTATCCATGAAAGACGCGTCGGACGTCCCAATGGTCGCTCACGTCGCCTCTCCGGAAGAACGAGACAGGCTCTGGCCGGTCGTTTCCGACAAGCAGGCCCGCTACGCCGAATACCAGGCGAAGACCGATCGGGAGATCCCGCTGGTTTTGCTCGAACCGTAGAACTGAACAGACGAAGCATTTTCGTCGTTTAAAAGGGGTGTGACTAATTCAGCGGTTCAAACCATCAAACGTGGAAGCAGTCAGTTCTACGTTCACCTTGAAACCAACGCTAAAACTGATACGACGCCAATCGGTGCCCCTACAAGCTGGGATAAACCGGTGTCGTGTTCGGTCAAGCGAAACTGTCTGACGCCCTAGAGTCAATAGTGTGAACTGTCGCTTGGACGAAGCGCGCCAATTCAATATTCGAGGGGTGCAACCGCTCTTCGGCGCAGAGGTTGCCTCGTATTTGTGATCTAGAGACGCCCCGTTTCGGGTCTCGAAAAGACTTTGGGTGCACCGAGGCTTTATAGGCAACATCGCCTCAAAAAGTTTCGTAACCTAGGGGTTTCAAACGGACTTCTCACACTTCGAGAAGGTCGCGCAAAGCTCAAGGGGACGCTATGCACTACGACCTAATTATTCGAAACGGACTCATCGTAGATGGAACTGGCGAAAAGGCCTACGAAGGCGATGTAGCCATTTCTGATGGACGCATCGTCGAGGTAGGAGACGTTTCGGGAGTCGCCGACAGAGAAATTGATGCCGGTGGACAACTCGTCACGCCCGGTTTCGTCGATATACACACTCATTTCGATGGACAGGTCTGCTGGGATAAAGAGGTAACACCCTCCTCTTGGCATGGAGTTACGACAATCGTCATGGGGAATTGTGGAGTTGGGTTCGCTCCGGTCAGGCCAGGTACTGAAAATCAGCTCGTGGAACTAATGGAGAGCGTGGAGGATATTCCTGGAACCGCCCTGCATGAGGGCATTCCATGGGGTTGGGAGACCTTCGCCGAATATCTCGACGTAATTGATACTCCATATTCAATTGACATCGCAGCTCAAGCTCCACATGTTGCTATTCGCCATTTCGTGATGGAAGAACGCTGCTACGACGATGCCACAGCAGAGGACATGCAAGAAATGAGTCGTATTACGAAAGAGGCCCTTCAGGCTGGCGCTGTGGGATTTAGCACGAGCCGCTTCTACGGACATCGAGACAAAGCAGGAAATCTCGTGCCTGGGACGAACGCAACCAGCGACGAAATGCTTGCAATCGCCGACGCGTTTACTCACGTTGACCACGGAGCAATTGAGATCATTTCAGATCATCTACGAAACGATGATGAATTGGATTGGATAGAGCACGTGGCCAGGATTACTAGGAGGCCCCTTACAACACTCGTCACCCCTGACTCCGGGGAGGGCATCTGGGAACTTGCATCCCGCCTCCGGGGTGAAGGAATAGAAATCAGACCGCAAGCAGGTGCGCGCCTCGCATCAGTTTTGATGACCCTTGAGGGAACCATCAACCCGATGCGACAGTTCCCCTCCTATGACTCGATCAAAAACCTACCTGTCGATGAACAACGGCGAATCTTAAGGACTGACGAGTTTCGGACGAGGGTGATCAACGATGAACCCAAAGTCGCTCGGGATAAGGACACCAACAAAATGATTTCTTCTTGGGCTCGAATGTTTGTGCTTCCCGAAGACCTCTCCTACGAGCCAGGGTATGAAGAATCATTAGAAGGCGTAGCCAATAGTCAGGGAATTTCAGTTCGAGAAGCTTTGATGGATGCCATGGCCGACGATCGCCCCATTCTTTACCTCTTCGGCAACTATGACTACACCGTCCAACCTCAATTTGACTTCATTGCGCGAGAAGACTCAGTTTTTGGTCTCTCGGACGGCGGAGCCCACGTGGGAGTTTTGTGTGATGCGAGCGTGCCCACCTACATGCTTGCTTATGGAACCCGCGACCGAACGAAGGGTCCTCAGCTACCCCTTGAGTTCGTGGTGCACAAAATGACGCAAGACACTGCACTGGTATACGGATTTAGCGACCGAGGAGTCATTGCCGAGGGATACAAGGCCGATATCAACATCATTGATTACGCAAAGCTCCGCCTTCACGATCCAGAAATGGTCTTCGATCTGCCCGCCGGCGGCAAACGACTGGTTCAAAAAGCGGATGGTTACACCGCCACTGTTTGCAGTGGAGTCGTGACGTATGAGAACGGGGTACACACAGGAGAAAAGCCCGGACGGCTGGTTCGGGGGGGCCAACAAGTAGCGAACGTCTAGTCACCGAAGATCCCTCTTTATTTGTCACCTTCCCCTCAATCAACTCATTTCTCCTAGGTTCCCTTGATCATTGATGAACTCCACCCCTAGTCCGAGCCACATGGGCTGGGCTGCCACCGTGTTCTCAACAGCGTTTCCTGAACGAGCGAACAAGTAGGCGCTTAGAGGTTTTTCGGTTTTAACACGTGCAACCTCTGAGCTAGACCGGTCCTTGCCGTCTCCTAGACGACGACAGGTCGCTCCTTCGGGGCGGTCGTTTGTCGTATCCGGAGTTGCTAGGGTCTCCCGGCACGATCGACAAGGAGAGAAAATAGATGGCGTTGTACATGGTTCATTGGAGTCTTAACTCCGACACAAAGATGGATGCAGCGGCCAATTTCGGCGCGATGACTGTGGAGGACGACGATGCTGACAGTGGCGTTGTTGACATGATCGGTCGCTGGCACGATTTCGCTGGCGAGCAAGGGTGGATAATCTGTGATTCCCCTACGGTCACAGACATTCAGGCCTGGCTGTTTAATTGGGGCACACTCATTACCTCCACGATTACTCCGGTACAGAATGACGCTGAAGTACGGGCGATGTTCCAAGCCAAACTGGGTTGACAACGACTTGATCTAATGCCAATGGCCGTCCCTTCGGGGACGGTCTTTTGTCGTTTTGGGCGGTGGCACTACGAAAACGGCCAACGCCCTTAGCTAATGGCATAAAATAGAGTTACGCACCAGCGGAGATAAGAAGGAATGTGCTCTTGAGTAGCGACGATTACGACATTGAATTCTTCTGGGATCCCATCTGTCCCTTTGCATGGGTTACCTCTCGATGGGTGGAAAAGGTGGCCGAGCAATCGGATTATTCGGTTGACTGGCGATTTATCTCGCTAAGGATTCTGAATAAGGACAAGAACTATGAAACAGACTTTCCCGCCGGTTACGAACAGGGACACACGTCGGGGCTCAGGTTTCTAAGAGCAGCAGCCAAGGTTCGGGAGGGGGAAGGACGCGATGCTATGGCCTCTTTCTACGCGGCTTTCGGCACGCACTACTGGGATCTTGACCAACAGCCAGGCTTACGTAAACAGCTCGGGACCGCAGAACATACTGAGCGGTGTCTTGAGACCGCCGGGCTACCAACTCATTATGCCTCAGCAGTCGATGAGCAACATTGGGACAGCGTCATCGAGGCAGAGACCGAACTTGCTCTTTCGCGTACGGGTCGAGACGTGGGAACACCGATCATTTCGTTTAAACCGCCCGATGGTTTGTCTTTTTTCGGCCCGGTCATTTCACGCGTCCCCAGCGACGAGCAGGCCGTGCCGCTCTGGGAAGCTGTTATTGAACTCGCCAGCTTCCCGGGCTTCGCCGAAATGAAACGCTCGTTGCGCGAGCCGCCTCAGATCAATGTGCTTGGCACTCTCGAATCTCCTCCACTTATGGAGGATTGGGAGGCAGGCTCCCGTAAAGATCACAAACCCAACTAACGACCAGTGAACTTTGGTTCGCGCTTTTCCTTAAAGGCCAAGAGACCCTCTTTGAAGTCATCTGAAGCAAGCGCTTTGGACTGTCCCCAACTCTCCAACACTGCCGCCCCAAAACTGTCCGATTGCATCCCTTTGAACACCGCTTGTTTAGTCATTGCGTAGTGAGACGTTGGGCCGGCAGCAAATCGATGCGCGAGTTCCAGTGAGCGAGGTAACACGTCGCTTGGCTCAACGACGTGATTAATCATTCCCGCTTCCAGCGCAGTAGTGAGCGGAATTTCCTCCGCTTCATACAGCCATTCCAGAGCCCGGCTATATCCGACGAGGCGAGGGAGTGTCCATGTAATGAGATCATCGGGATGAATAGCCCTTTTCATCCAAATAGGTAGGAGCTTCGCTGTAGAGGAACAGATCCGGATATCAAAGAGAAGAGACAAGCCCAATCCACCCCCTGCAGCTAACCCATTGAGAGCGCAAATCGTTGGCTTGGGCATCTCGAGAAGGTCCGTACACCATCCAAACATCGGCTCATGTGCTCGGATCGGCCAACCTCTGCGATCTTTTGCGGTGAGGTCCGCTCCGGAGCAAAATGCTCGGCCGGCCCCAGTCATCACGAATACGCGAGCTTCATCATCGGAGGAAACCTCGTACAAAAGCCGGTGAATGTCTTGTCTCATTTGGCCATCAAAGGCATTCAGTCTCTCCGGGCGATTCAAAGTACAGACGACGATGCCGTCATCGTGAACTTGGACCTCAACCCCGGTGTAACCGTCGTATCGAGTCATGGTTGCAAGCGTAGGGTGTCACCATGACTGAGATTGCTGGAGAACTGTACGGAACCGGTGCACGTCATCTACAGGACCGCTTCGATGCTCGCCGCCTTGCCGATCGCCTGAACGAAATAACAGTGAGTGAATTCATCGATGAGCGAACTGCCGCATATATCGAGAGGGCCGCCTATTTCTTTTTAGCGACCGTCGACAAAGCTGGATTTCCTGATGTGTCCTACAAGGGAGGGCGGCCCGGTTTTGTCAAGGTCGTTGATGAACATACGCTGCGCTTTCCGTCCTATGACGGAAACGGTATGTACAGATCACTCGGCAACATTGATGAAACCGCCAAAGTGGCGTTGTTGTTCATTCGACAAACGGGAAAAGCCAATCGGATTCGCATACACGGAACAGCTCAGGTGCTTCTCCAGGAAGTTGACCTATCTGATTTCGCTGAGGCTGAAGCTGTCGTCGAAGTCAAAATCGGCAGAATCTTTCCCAACTGTCCTCGTTATGTTCACGACCTGGAATCTGGGACACTGTCGGAGTTTGCTCCTGGAGGCCCCATCCCTCCCCCACAGCCAGAGTGGAAACAGTGGGACTCCTTCGTCGATGTGCTCCCCCAGGAACCGCAACAATGAAGGTCTACACCACCTTTCCGCAGGCCAACCTTAAAGACATCCCCGACGCTGTTAGCGGAATTGAAGCAGACGGGTACGACGGGATCGTTGCTCTTGAAAACAGGCACGATCCTTTTCTGCCGCTAGCTGTTGCAGCAGTCCACTCTGAACGTCTCGAACTCGCTACCGGTGTAGCTATCGCGTTTCCCAGAAGCCCAATGATCGCTGCCAACATCGGTTGGGACTTACAGCAAGCAAGTTCCGGGCGTTTTGAGCTTGGACTCGGAAGCCAGGTTCGTGGTCACAATGAACGCCGCTTCAGCGTGCCTTGGTCACCACCTGCCCCGAGGATGAAGGAATACGTTGAGGCCGTTAAAGCAATCTGGGATGCATGGATTTCCGGGGGGCCTTTGAACTATCGCGGTGATTTCTACAACTTCACTCTCATGACTCCGAACTTCACTCCAGAAGCATTGGACGGCCCACCCCCCAAAATCACGATGGCGGCAGTGGGTCCCGCGATGCTGAGGACTGCTGGCAGGACCTGCGACGGAGTAAGGCTTCACGCATTCTGTACCCGCGAATACCTTGAAGCATCCATATTGCCGCAGGTAGGGATGGGCTTGTTAGAAGCGGGCAAGACGCGAAAAAAGTTTCAAATAAGTGGAGGCGGCTTCGTTTGTACAGGGCCCGACGATGAGTCGGTCACCCAAATGATGGACTGGGTTCGCTACCGCATCGGCTTTTATGGGAGTACCAGGGCGTATTGGCCAGTTCTCGAACAACACGATCTCCTCGACCTCGGTGAGGAGCTCAACTACCTTTCAAAGAATGACGGGTGGGACAAAATGGCATCTCGGATAAGTGATGATGTGGTTCGACAATTTGCCGCCGTCGGACGACACGACGAGATAGCGACAGCTATCGAAGAAAGATTCGGCGGTTTGATTGATGCCGTCGGAGCAAGCGCATCTCCCGATATTCCCGCCGATTTACCCCGCGAAGTCATTCAAGACATCCAGAGGATAGCAACGCCTTATCAGGCGCCCCAACAATCAACCCTGTAGCTGCTTTCCTATAGCGGCATAAGTGGCCGCTATCAGATTGAAAGCGCGAGAATCGCCCACCAAACCACCAGCCATTTTGTTCATGGCATAAGAAATCGTCATTCTTTCGTCGAGGTCAATAACGCCCATTGATCCTCCCCACCCGAACCAGTACAGAGTTCTGGCGCTCGGCGTCAAAGGGACTCGTTCGTGGTTGATACCGAATCCGGTCCCGTACGGCACGGCCAGTCCGAGCACTATGTCTCGCTCAAAAGTCTGCCGCTCAAGAGCGGCACCGATGGTTTCTGGCCTCATCAGGGTGATTCCATTGAGGCGACCACCACAGGCAATTGCCGAGTGGACACGCGAAATCGAGCGGGCATTGCCGATACCGCCAGCCGCAGGTATCTCGGCGCGACGCCACTCATCAGTCTCAGTCTCGGTGCCGTCGAGAGGGCAACTCCGAAAGGTTTTTACCGCTATCGAGTCAGGTTGGCCTTCTACGAATTCATCGATGCGTCTTTCAGGGACATCCAATTGAGCGACGCGTCGCCCTTCAGATAGTGGCAACCCAATATGGAAATCTGCATCCAGTGGTGTTGTTACCTCCTCGCGAAAGAACGTCCCGAGAGTCCGACCATCGATACGACGCAATATCTCAGCTTGGAGGGTGCCTTGAGTCACGGCATGGTACCCCGGAGCCGTACCTGGCGCCCACCAAGGTTGCATCCCGGCCAGAAGACCAGCCATAAGATCATGGTCATAAAGTTCTTCGGGCGTCACGGGCCTCGGGAATCCCGAACAGCCAGTCTGATGAGTCATCACATGACGCACGAGAACCGAATCCTTGCCATTGGCCGCGAATTCCGGCCAGTACTCGGCAACTGGGACGTCGAAATCGACTTGTCCTCTATCGGCCAACATGTGCATACAAATTGAGGCCATCGTTTTTGTGGTTGAGTAAACGTTAACGATGGTGTCCTGCTCCCACGGCTCGCCATTCTTGTTGCGGTCTCCACCCCACACATCCACCACGTACTCGCCGTCAATGGTGACTGCCGCGCTGGCGCCGAGTTCTTCTCCACCCGCGAAATTCGCTTCGAAAGCATCGCGTACCACTGAGAAACGCTCATCGTAGTGACCTTGGATTTCCATCGCAGCTCCCCTGCGTCGCGAACCGATCGAACTGCATTAACAGCGGACGAGGCAGTAACCAACTGCTCGTCCAAGAAACTTCACATCAGATTAAGCACCACTAAAACGATGATCAGGCCCGTTGCAGAACAACACTAGCGGCCTTGCCAGACGGGCTTTTTTCCAGATTTTGCCGCATCGCGGAATGCCTTCGCATCTTCTGTTGCACCTGCAACCTTGCGCATCGTTTCTCCAAACCGAATTGCCTCTACGAAACCCATTTCTTGCCCACGCCGAGCTATTTCTTTTGTTGCCCGAACGGCGAGCGGTGCCGAATTTGCGATCAGTCTTTCAGCGAGTCCAGTGGCCTCGGTCATTAAGTCACTGTGCGGTACCACCTTCATCACCAAGCCCATTTCTTTGGCGCGTTGTGCATCCACGCGATCACCCAAAAGCAACAATTCCATGGCGTTTTGCCAACCCACACGTTTTGGCATCCGCACTGCTCCTTGGACTGTGGGCACCCCTAACTGAACTTCGGGAAATCCAAATTCGGCTCGTTCAGACGCGATCACAAAGTCGCAACTCGCAACCATGGTCAACCCGAATCCGATTGCATAGCCGTTGACAGCTGCAATAACGGGTTTGAAGATCTCCTTACCTGATTCCAGGGAAGTGAAACTCGGAACCTCCCAAAACGAATGTTCGTCGTTACCTACAGAACTTCCCGGATCTTTCAGGTCCGCTCCCGCGCAAAAGGCTTTGCCGTTGCCCGTGACTATCGCCACCCAGGCCTCATCATCAGTGCGCAACTTTTCCCAAGCAAAGTTGAGTTCTTTACGCAACTGGCCATTCACAGCGTTTAGGGCTTCAGGACGATTGTAAGTAATAACCGCAACATGACCGGTGCGTTCATATGTAACGAAGGGTTCTGAACTCATACTGAATGATCTCACGCTCGGCAATACTGACCTCAGGAAAACTCAAGAAAGACGATAGGCCTCGGCTGTGGGTTTCAGTGGGCGCGCATACCAAAGCGGACGGCGAAGCCCGTGCGGCCCAGGTGCTGGCCTCGTCTTCGCAAGCCATTCCGAGTATGCAGCGCGCGATTTAGCCGTGTCGACAACGACATCCCCGTAAGAGTCGCCTTCCTCGGCGGGCGTTACACGAACCCGTTGATGCCAGCATTGCATCCCCGATATGGGGTCTGGCTGCACGGCGAAGGTGAGATTTTGATGGACACCGGTGTCATTCCACCAAATCCTTTCGCTGTCAGGGTCCTCAGATCTATACGGGCCCATGCCTTCGCTCCGACTCAATTTCCACGTAGAGCCGTCGTTTTCTATGTCAGCCTGCGCGTTACCCCACGACCGCCCCTGCTCTTTCCCCATTCGCCAACGCCCCATGTGATGGGAGGCGGCGACGACACCGGGGCGAATCCCCTCTGTACGCCATGCTTGTATGACGAAATGCCCAAGACGAGTGGTGATGCGAACTAATTCGTTTACTCCAATTTCTAACTTTTCAGCATCCTCGGGATGAATCCACAGAGGGTGACGGTGGCTGATCTCATTAAGCCATTTCGAATTAGCCGACCGTGTGTGGATGAGAGTTGGTATCCGAAACGTCGGCAAAAGAATTCGCTCATCACCTTCAAGATCAAGATCCTCCCAATGGACATGGCTCGGAATCCATGTTGGGGTGGCGTATTCAGGCCAACCCCATTCAGCCAACGTCGTCGAATACAGTTCCAATTTTTTTGACGGCGTCGGAAATCCTTCTTTGATTTCACCATCGATTTCCACTGCCGGCGAACCATCCCCTAAAGGTGCCAGCACCGTTTCCGCAAACGATTCTGGGGAGCCATCAAATACTCCGGCAGTCCCAGGTTTTCTGAACACGCCTGTCTCGTCTCTCAAACAATCTTGGACAGATGCAGGATCGACCGTACGTTCGTACGGTACGTATGGGTCCGTAGGGATGGCGAAAGCGCCCCTGTCACGCATGAACTCGAGAGGAGTTTGCTCAGCCGCAGTGGCCGCCTCTGAAAGCCCAGGTACTTCTTCACTGAAAATGAGGCCGTAATACTCGTCGACAGTCATTGGTTGACCCGGTTCTGACCGGCTCTCGAAGTGCTCCCTAATTCCGAGCTCTCCATCAGGGTCTATCCGCCAAGAAAGATCTATCCAGAACTCGTTTTCTTCCCAAACCTCACCAGGATTGAACTCATGGGTGCGAGAATCTTTGCCTATCGACTTACCTTCAAGCTCAGCGAAGCGGCGCATGACGGGTTGTCGAAACCCAATCCACCGTCCAGCATGAGTCTCAAAGGAAGCTAGATCGTGGCGCTCTGAGCCGACGCCCATGGGAAGCACGTAGTCGGCAAATATGGCCGTTTCCGACCAGGTTGGAGTGAGAGCAACATGGCACTCAACTTTGGAGGGGTCGAGGAGAGCTTCCATCCAGCTGAACCCATCTGGATTAGTCCAAACAGGGTTGTACACGCGAGTGAAATACGTATCTAATTTGCCGCGGCCTTCGTTCAAGAAATGTGGCAGAAGGATTGACATCTCGTGATAGCTCAGCGGGTATTCGCGTGGCCACGACATCTCATTCCAGTGTTCGATTTTTTGAGTTCCCAAGGGAGCGTGAGGTTTAAATTTATTCCATCCGTTACCGCTTGTTCCGCCCTCAGTGCCGACTGAGCCAGTGAGTACGTTAAGGAAGAACAAACAACGCGCTGTCTGCCATCCACCGAGGTTGCCAGCACCTGCGGCACGCCAATTGTGGGAAGCGAACTTCGTGGGATGAGCGCCAATTATTGACGCAATCTCCCTTATCTCCTCGGCCGGTACTCCAGTTATGTATTCCGCTCGTTCGGGCGTGTATTCAGCGTATTGGTCAAGCAGCGCCCTCTCTAACGATTCAAACTCAATATCCAGGTCAGGACGTGTTTCAGTGAGGTACGTTTCCCAATTAGTCCACCTCCGCATGAATTCGCGCTCCCACGTACCGTTCTCCAGCAAGAGTTTGGCAAGAGCTAAAAGAAGAAATGGTTCTGTTCCGGGCCAAGCCGGTAGCCAATGATCTGCTTTTGAACCGGTATTAGATAAGCGAGGGTCCACACATATGACAGTCGCTCCTCTTTCCTGGGCTTCAATGATTCGCTGCGCATGTGGATTGAAATAATGACCCGCTTCAAGATGAGACGAGATCAAGAAAATCACTTCAGCGTTGGCGTAATCCGAGGAGGGCCGATCGTGACCCATCCAGGACTGATAACCAATTCGGGCGTTAGAGGAACAGATATTGGTGTGACTGTTATGGCCGTCGATCCCCCAACCCTGGAGCACCCGCTCGGTATAGCCATCTTCGCCCGGCCGTCCAACGTGATACATGATCTCGTCACGTCGGTCTTCAACAAGTGCGGTTCGGATGCGCGCTCCGATTTCATCCAGCGCCTGCTCCCACGTGATTCGTTCCCACTCGCCCCCACCACGCTCACCGACCCGTTTCAAGGGAAACAGGATGCGTTCGGGATCGTTTACCTGATTAAGAGTCGCGGGGCCCTTCGCACAATTCCTTCCTCTCGACGCCGGATGTTCAGGATTGCCTTCAAATTTGGCAATCTCACCTGTCTCGCGATCCACATAGGCAACTAGTCCACATGCTGCTTCGCAGTTAAAACATGTGGTGGGAATAAGGCGAAAATGCCGTTCCACTCGGCGCGGCCAAGCTTTGGCATCCAACTCCGTCCAGTCGTGCCACTGGTCGTGTGGGGGGTAGTTAGTGAGGCCAGCGTTCGAGGTGGCATCCTTGTAGAAACTTTCCTCATCTAAATATCGAGAATCATCCGAGTTAGACATCAACCCTCCTAGGACAGGGGAACCGATTGGCCAGCTTGTACATAGCTATCTTCGTACGCCCACATTCCGCCTAGGATCAATACCCCAGCGACACAAGAAAGTGGCGATGCTTGGCTGTCAACAATCACGCTGATGGTCAGCAAAATAACGGGTAGGACCAATCCTCCGACCATCCCCGTCAAGAAAAGTGTTCTTTGATCACCCTGTGTCATGGAATGCACCGCTAGGGCGACATGTCGAGAATGATCACCCGAAATCTCAAGCACCACTAAGAGGCCGTTCGCGACCAGGGCAGCGATGGTTATCCCGCGCACCACCTGCAATTCAGGCATGTCGACGAATAGGTCCGCTATGAACCAGCCTGAACCGCCCGCAGCGACAGCTTGAACAAGCAGCGTAGGTAAAAGCAGTTGACTCTGCCACAGGTCGCGGCCATCGCATTGAGCGAATAGAAACGCTGTGTACCCGGCGGTGCTTGCCGCAACTACAGCAATTGGTAAGGCCAGAAGCCTAAGCATTTGAGGTGACTCAAGCAATGCCGCCAACAGCCACCCTCCGAGCAAGAGCGCGTAAAGTCCAAGAATGTAAGCACCTCGTACTAACCAGCTGGACCAGTTCCCATGAGTCAGCACAAGAAGGAACCGGGAAGGCTTCTTTAAATCCGCCACCAAAAGGGCGCCCGTAACAGACACAAAGAAAACGGCGATCGCCGCCGGCACGAACCCGACTGTCGTTATCTGATCCGCCTCGCCAAGCAGCACCATCAGAGCGGCCAGAAGCATGATGCCTGCTGCAACTGCCTTCGTAACTAGATATCCCGAAACTTTGGTTTTCCAAGCTGTCGCATGGGCCGTCGTGTATGTCGTGCGACCTACAAGATCTGGTTCTCGGGTTGGTGGTGTGGGGTGTTGGAGGGTGACATCGGCCCAAATAAGCCCATCGTCGGGGATGGCCGTTAGGAGAGGATCAAGTGAAGCTTCGTTGGCGCCTCGGTAGAAAACCTTGGGGACCGTTCCCTGCTCTGGAGACCGAACCGGCAAGTCTTCTCTATCCACAATCCGTCGCGCATCGTTATCGGCATCATCGAAATCGATCACCTTGATCGAATGGGTCGGGCACACGACTACGCAGGACGGTTCCAAGCCCACCTCAATTCGGTGGTTACAGAAATTGCACTTGTTAGCGGTATTGGTCTCTGGGTTAATGTAAATCGCATCGTATGGGCAAGCATTCATGCAGCCCTTACAACCAATGCAGTTGTTGTCGTCAAAATCCACCACACCATTGGATGCTCGAAATAAAGCGGACGTCGGACAAATCTCCATACACGGCGCATCCTCACATTGGTTGCAACGCATCACCGAGAAATGGCGAGTGGTATCTGGGAATTCACCCGTCTCTATGTATTTAACCCAGGTCCGGTTTACCCCCAGCGGCACGTCGTGTTCGCTTTTACACGCGACCGTACAAGCGTGACATCCAATGCATGTCTCGCTATCGAGAAGGAACCCCAGCCGAGTCACGGCCCTCCTTGAAGATTCAAGATCGCGCTCATTACGGCAAATGTATTGCGTTAATTAGCTAAAGGTTGCTCACAAGTCAGACGATTATTGACTGTCCACGACCCGCGGCTGTCTTCGGTTGATCGAAAGTCATGTTCATGTCCCTCAGCGACGGCGCTGATTAGGCATCCAGGGGATCCACAATTAGCCGCGCGTTAGACATTTCCCAAAGGTACCGTCGGTGCCATGGCCTCCCCCCAGACCATTCTCATACGTGTGACCGGCGTTGACCGCCCGGGCATCACCAGTGACCTCTTAGGTTTGCTGGCGAGCCTGGGTTCGGAACTCCAAGACATGGAGCAAGTGGTGGTCAGGCGTCAGTTGACCTTGGGGCTCGCCGTTGTTGCTCCGACCGGGAGAGATCTGGTTAAAGAGGTCCTGCTATTTGGATGGGAGCGAGGTCTCGACATCGATTTCGAAATTGTTGATGCGACGCCGACGCGGCATGCGCGACGCCAGGTAGTCACCGTTCTGGGTCCTGAGCTTTCGCCCGAAGCATTAGCTCGAACAAGTGGAGCTATTGCCGCAAACGGGGGCAACATAGATCGAATACACAGACTTTCGCGTTTTCCAGTCTGGAGCTACGAATTCCTGGTCGAGGGCGGGGATTCGGACAAGCTGCAGGCGGCACTAATGGACGTCGCTGCCGAAGAGTCGATCGACATCGCTGTACAACCTCACGGATTGTCACGTCGGTCAAGCCGCCTAGTGGTTCTTGACGTGGATTCCACACTGATCCGAAATGAAATGATTGAGCTTTTGGCTGACGAAGCGGGGCACCGAGAGGAAGTCGCCCGATTGACAGACCTCGCGATGAGGGGCGACCTTGATTACTCCGAGGCTCTCAAGAAACGTGTCGCACTTTTGCAGGGCACCAGCGCTGCGGCAATCGATCGGGCGATCGCGCGAATGGTCCTCACGCCCGGAGCGAGAACATTCGTGCGAACGCTCAGAAGGCTCGGCTATCGCATAGCAATCATCAGCGGTGGCTTTACCCATTTTACTGACGAACTCGCCAAGGAACTCAAATTAGATCATGCTCACGCCAACCGTCTTGAAATCATTGATGGGGTCATCACGGGCCGAATTGAAGGCGAAATCGTCGACGCTCAAACCAAGGCAAGGTTGCTTGAAACAATCGCCGAAGCCGAAGGGGTGCCGCTGGAGCAAACCGTGGCAGTTGGAGACGGCGCTAATGATCTCCCGATGTTGCAAAAAGCTGGTCTGGGGATTGCATTCAACGCGAAGCCAGTACTTCGCGGAGCAGCTGATACCGCAGTAAATGTTCCTTATCTCGATGCAATATTGTTCATGCTTGGAGTCACCCGTGAAGAAGTTGAGGCGGCCGATGCTTCCGACGCTCCGGGCGATTTGCACACTGACTGAGTCCATCGTCAGTTGGTGTGAGAGGCTGACACAATGAATGAGCCCGACAATCCACTGGTTCTACGTAGTGACCGCAACGGAGTGAGCACACTCACTCTTAACCGCCCCGAAGCTCTAAATGCCCTTAGTCCTTTAATGTTTGCGGAACTTCGATCTCACTTGGATCAGCTCGCCGCTAATTCGAGTGAAGTAGGTGTCGTAATTTTGACGGGCGAAGGCCGTTCGTTCTCAGCGGGGAATGATTTAAAGGCAATTGAGCGCGGCGAACACGCAAGTACTCCTCATCAACAGGCAGAAACTCTTGATCTCATTGAAGCAATGCCCCAGCCAGTTATCGCTTCGGTAAAGGGTCACTGTTACACCGGCGCATTAGAACTCGCTCTAGCTTGCGATCTTCTTATATGCGCCGATGACGCACGCTTTTGTGACACCCACGGGAAATGGGGAATGGTACCCACTTGGGGTATGACCAGCAGGCTCCCTGAGCGAGTTGGGCCGCTCATCGCTCGAGACATGATGTACAGCGGAAGGGTCGTGGATGGCCATGAAGCTGCCCAAATTGGTTTAGCAAACAGTTCTCTCCCGGGCGAACAGTTGTCCGAAGCGACGATCGCTTGGGCCGATCTCATCGCCGCGAACTCTTGGCACACATTGAGGGAAGAAAAGCGTCAGATGAGAACTCTCGCCGAGTTTGGACGGGCCGAGGGCTTGAAATGGGCGCGAGAAAAAGGTCCCGGGCCAGCGCCTGACATGGTTGAACGCATTCAAGGCGGCTTCAAACGCTGATACCGTCCTACCGATCAATTCCGAGGAGTCAAAGTGGCTGACGTTACGATTTATCACAATCCCCATTGAGGGTCATCGAAGAATGCCTTGGCGGTCGCTGAGGAGCAAAATGTGCGAGCCGAAGTTGTCCTCTACATGAAGACACCTCCTGATCGCGCGACTTTGGAAACGATCGTGTCTCTTCTTGAGGATCCAGTTGAAGACCTCGTGCGGAAAGACTCCAAATTTAAAGAACTCGGGTTAAACCCGGAGGAGTACGTCGGCAATCCACAAGCCGTAATAGATCTGCTGGTTGAACGTAAGGCGTTGATGCAACGCCCTGTGCTCGTAAGGTCCGACAAGGCAATCATCGGACGTCCCAAAGGTCGGATTGTTGAGTTCCTAGGGTAGAAGCAAGTTGAAACAACTTGAATTCTCAGCCTAACTATCGCACCTCGCGCCTTACGTCGCGTTTATGATGATGCTCGCTGCTAAAGCCCAGTGGGAGAGTTCGACTGGTTTGTATGCCTCATCTGGTCGGCGCCGAAGGAGCAACCGCCCCGGGAAACTCTCAGGCCCCAGGACCGCAGGGAAGAAGCAACGCTGGAAAGCGAGGGGGCTTTGGCGCCTCTCCACCGAAGGGGAAAACTGCGATAAGCGGCCAATCTCTCAGGTTCCACGACAGCGCGGGGCGTCGACATTGACGCGAGCTGGCGGAACATGACTGAAGCTTCCCAATCTGAACATCTCAAGCAAAGCCCCCTTGACAGTTTTCATCGTGGTCATGGAGCCAGGATGGTTGCTTTCGCGGGCTTTGAGTTGCCTCTTAATTTTGACGGGGTAATCAGTGAGCATCACGCAACAAGAACGCTTGCAGGGCTTTTCGACGTCAGCCACATGGGAATCGTCGATCTGATACCGATGCGCGGCTACGGGCTCGGCGCAGTGATGGACAGCTTCGAGAAAATAACACCGGCGTCAATATCTGATCTCGGAAACGAACGACTGCGATATGGCCTGTTAACCAACAACGAAGGCGGTGTAGTTGACGACTTGATTGTCAGTCGACATGACGATCGGCTTCGTCTCGTACTGAATGCTTCACGAACGGCTGATGATCTCGCCTATATCGAGCGGAACATTTCCACCAACGTAAGGATCGAAGTTCGTGAGGATCTGGCGCAATTAGCTGTCCAGGGACCCAAATCTTGCGAAGTGCTCTCAATGCTCTTCAGCGACATAGCTGAACTGAAATTCATGCAGCGACGCGAATTCCGTTTGGATGACATCGTGTGCGATATCAGCCGCAGTGGCTACACCGGTGAAGACGGTTTTGAACTGGTTGTCCCCGCGAGCAGTGCTGGACGTATCGCAGAGCAACTTTTAGAAGACGATCGAGTCCTTCCATGCGGCCTCGGAGCGAGGGATAGTTTGCGCCTGGAGGCGGGTTTGTGTCTTTACGGCCACGAGTTGGATGAGGGTACGACACCCGTCGAAGCAGGGCTCGCTTGGACTATTCAAGAACGCCGGAGAAGCGAAGCCTCATTTGCCGGCGCAGACACAATCTTGGGTCAACTTTCCTCAGGGCCCGAACGAATGAGAGTGGGAGTTTCGGCCCTCACTAAACGCCCAATTCGCGAAGGGGCAAAACTCAGATCAGAAGAAAATAACCAAGTGGGAATCATCACAAGCGGCGGCTACGGACCCACGTGCAACCAACCTGTCGCCATGGGGTACGTCGACGCCCGGCACGCAAAGACAGGCACTTTGTTGGTCGCTGATGTTCGAGGAAAAGACGTTCCTTGTCAAGTCACGAAACTTCCTTTTGTCCCCCACCGCTATCGGCGAGATTGAGGCTTGAACATGACGAACGCCAATCTTGAAAGTGACTTTGTAAGCAGACATATAGGCCCTCAAGCAGCTGATGTTGATTTGATGCTCGCTTCGCTCGGCTATTCGAGCCTTCAGGAGCTGTGTGATGCCGTTCTCCCAAAATTGATCCGTGGAGGCGATGCGCTGCGGCTTCCTCCGGCTCTAAATGAGGTCCAGGCGAAAGCGCGTATACGCGAACTTGCGGATCTGAATCACCCGATGAAGTCGCTGATCGGCATGGGCTATCACGGCACTTTCACCCCCGCTGTGGTGATCCGACGGGTACTCGAGAGTCCAGCCTGGTACACCGCTTACACCCCGTACCAACCAGAGATAAGTCAGGGGCGACTTGAGGCACTGCTCAACTACCAAACGATGGTCTGTGATCTCACAGGAATGGAGATAGCAAATAGTTCGTTATTGGATGAGAGCACCGCCGCGGCTGAAGCAATGATGATGGCTAGACGTCTGAGCAAAAGCAAAGGTCAACATTTCTTTATCGATAAGGACTGCCACCCTCAAACAGTCGATGTTGTCAATACGCGAGCGCAAGCATTAGGCATCGAAATAGAGGTCGGAGATCCCTGGGAGGATCTCAACCCTGAAGAGTGTTATGGAGTGTTAATTCAATATCCCGGTTCTTCGGGCAGGATCCGCGACATCCGAGAAGTTGTAGCCAAATCCCATGCCTATGAGGGATTGGTTTGCGTCTCAGCGGATCTGTTAGCACTTTGCCTATTGACGCCGCCCGGAGAGCTCGGTGCTGACTTGGTAGTAGGAACTTCACAACGTTTTGGAGTCCCTCTCGGATTCGGTGGTCCTCACGCCGGCTATCTGGCTGCGCGGGAAAGTCACAAACGTTCGCTACCAGGTCGCCTCGTTGGGGTCTCTGTGGATAGCGGTGGGCGCCCAGCCGCGCGGCTGGCTCTGCAAACCCGCGAACAACACATTCGACGCGAAAAGGCCACGAGTAACATTTGCACTGCTCAGGTTCTTCTCGCGGTTCTCGCTTCTATGTACGCGGTTTGGCATGGACCAAACGGGCTAAAACAAATCGCGCAGCGGATACATGATCTAACTGCCCTCCTTGCAGCAAGTCTCGACTCGACAGGCGTCGTCGTATTGAATGGGTCGTTTTTCGACACCTTGACGGTGAGCGTCCCCGACCAAGCAGATCGCGTTTTGGAGCGTGCGCTTGCCGAGGGAATCAATCTACGGCGGGTTGATTCCAACACCGTGGGCGTATCCCTGGACGAAACCTGTGATTTAGACGTCGTGGAATCGTTAGTGCGCGCATTCGGTTGTGGAAGCAGGGCTCCAGTTACGGTGGACCATCCATCGGGTATACCGCCCGAATTGGAACGATCATCGAATTTCTTGACCCACTCGGTTTTCAATTCCTATCGCTCCGAGACAGAGATGCTCCGTTATATTCGTCGTCTCGCTGACAAGGACATCGCTCTTGATCGCGGGATGATTCCGCTTGGCAGTTGCACCATGAAATTGAACGCGACTAGCGAAATGGAGCCAATTACCTGGCCAGAATTTTCAGATATGCATCCGTTTGCGCCACTTGACCAGGCCCAGGGTTACATGAAGTTGATCGCAGAGCTGGAAGAATGGCTGCTTGCCTGCACCGGCTATGACGCGATTTCTCTTCAACCCAACGCTGGCTCACAGGGAGAATTCGCCGGACTGTTAGCTATCAGGCGGTACCACGAGGCCATGGGTCAGGAACGACGAGATGTTTGTCTGATCCCTTCATCGGCTCATGGAACAAACGCGGCATCCGCCGTGATGGCTGGACTTCGAGTAGTGGTAGTTGACTGCGACGAGAACGGAGATGTTGACCTCGTTGATCTCACAAACAAGGTGGGCGAATACCGAGAAAACCTTGCGGCCATCATGGTTACCTACCCCTCGACTCACGGGGTCTTCGAAGATGGCATTGGAACGATTTGTGGGCTCGTTCATGATGCTGGCGGACAGGTATACGTGGATGGCGCGAACCTCAACGCTCTAGTAGGGCTAGCCCCTCCAGGTCATTTTGGTGCCGATATAAGTCACCTAAACCTCCACAAGACCTTCTGCATTCCCCACGGAGGAGGCGGACCCGGCATCGGTCCTGTTGCTGCCAAAAGCCACCTCGCCCCATTTCTACCGAACCACCCAGTGGTCGCGGAAGCAGGACCGAAATCCGGACCTGGAGCTATTTCGGGCGCTCCTTGGGGCTCCGCTGGGATTCTGCCTATCCCTTGGATGTATATAGCAATGATGGGGGCACATGGCCTAGAGCGCGCCACTAGCGTGGCGATTCTTAACGCGAACTACGTTGCTAACCGTTTGCAAGACACTTACCCCGTGCTCTATCGAGGCAAGAATGGCCTCGTGGCCCACGAATGCATACTTGACTTACGACCCGTTTCCCATGTTGTCAGCGTCGAAGACGTTGCCAAGCGACTCATCGACTACGGATTCCATGCACCGACGATGTCATTCCCCGTCCCTGGCACGTTGATGGTCGAACCAACCGAAAGCGAGTCCAGGGGGGAAATCGATCGCTTCTGCGATGCGATGATCAACATCCGGCACGAAATTTCCCGGATCGAGGCCGGTGAATGGCCCATGGAGGACAATCCCCTCGTCAACGCCCCCCATCCAGCCGAAGACCTTCTCACGTCAAGTTGGGAACATCCGTATACGCGCGAGGAAGCGGCTTACCCAATGCCGTCCATTCGGCAAGACAAATACTGGCCGCCGGTGGGCAGGATCGATGGAGCACATGGAGACCGGAACCTTGTGTGCAATTGCCCAGATCCCAGAGCGTACGAGGAGCTATAACGGCACCAAACCGCTGGCAGCGCTCCCGCGACTAGCGTCAGAGCATGGCGTTGACCGATCCCAACATTCTGGAAATGCCCGAGGACCCAAGTTCGGGCGCCATGCCTTGGTATCACTCCATCGTCGACTGGGTGGAGGCCGAAACACTGGTTTTGTCGAGGGAACAACTCGATTTTCATGATTCGTCACCCAAGAAAGAGTGGATGTGGTGGTCCTGTAGAACGCAAATCTCTCACATTGCTTGGGATTCGCTCGTATTTACGAAGCGACGCGCCGGTCATCTCCTGTGGCCGAACGGCGATGTGCCCGAACCGATCAACTGGGTCGATCACCAAATGGGGCCGAACAACAGGTGGGATCGCGTACTTGATACCGATCTCTTCTGGGAAGTACCCGATCTTTTAGCCAAACTTCGCTTAGGTGTCAGCTGGCTTACTCAAGTCGTGCAAGAGCAACCCATCGAGGTACTTCGGTCCGATGTTCGAACCGTCCGCGGAACAGACTTTTGGAAATATGTGATCTGGACTCTGCCCAGAGGCGCCCGCATCTCTGAAGAAAATGAAAGAGACATTATTTACGATCTTGAGGGATCCTTGTGGATGGTTTTCTATGAGATGTTGACTCACATCCGGACCATCCAAAGGCTCAAGCTCCACCTAGGTTTAGAAACCTCAGTTGACCTAGCAAGAGTCGGCTATCTTCGACTTCCCCACTACTGGGGCGAGACCGACGAAAATGGTCCCGGAATGGAGAGGCTATGACAACAAAAGTCATTATTGATTGCGACCCTGGGCACGATGACGCGATAGCCATCATGATGGCAGGTCGCCTTACAGAAGTGCTCGGCATCACCACGGTCTCAGGAAACGCCCCGTTAAACCTGACCACCGAAAACGCGTTGATCATCACAGAACTCCTCGACCTCGACATTGGTGTGCACGCCGGAGCTGACAGGCCCTTGCTGCTGGCGCCAAGGCACGCTGCGGAGGCCCATGGGCGAACGGGATTGGATGGCCCAGTCAGACCAGACATAACCCTTGAAGTTGCCAGCAACGACGCAGTGGCTTTCATTATTGAAACCGTGCGAAACAACGACGACGTGTGGCTAGTCCCGATAGGACCGTTGACCAACATTGCTTTAGCTCTGAGGCAAGCACCTGACATCGTTGATCGCGTCGCCGGGGTTTCGATTATGGGTGGAAGCGCAGGTGCTGGCAACGTGACCGCCACCGGAGAGTTCAATCTCTGGGCGGATCCCCACGCAGCATCAATCGTTTTTGATGCTGGATTCAAAAAACTGTTGATGGCTGGACTTAATCTCACGCAGCAATTCGGGATCGATGAACAACTGATTTCTGATCTGAGAGACCTGCGAAATCGGGCCGGCATCTTTGCCGCCGACCTCTTCGATTTTTATCTCGCTTCATACCGGAAACGCACCCACGGTCAGCGAGCGCCCTTACATGATCCGTGCGCCATTCTTGCAGTGACACACCCCGGGTTATTCAGGTTCGAGTCCAGAAATGTCCGAGTCGAGACCGAGGGGACACATACTCGAGGAATGACTGTGGTGGATGAGAGGGGTTGGGGCGAAGGGCCTCTCAACTGCGAGGTGGAATACAGCATCGACCGGGATCAAGGAATGAGAGTTTTCCTTGAAGCAGTCTCGGCTTATACCTAACCGTTAGTCCCCTGCGAACACACGGCCAGGTACCGTGGAACCGTGACAAGTTTGATTCGACTTACCCAGTACAGCCACGGCGCTGGTTGAGCCTGCAAGCTCGGTCCAAGCGACCTGGCGCAGGTGCTGCGTCATTTACCAAAACCGGACAACAAAAATTTGTTGGTTGGGTTAGAAAATAGCGATGACGCTGCTGTGTGGTTGCGGCCCGAAGGCAAGGCTCTAGTCGCCACTGCTGACTTCTTCACCCCAATAGTTGACGATCCCGTCCTTTGGGGGCAGATCTCAGCTGCGAATGCCGCCAGTGATGTGTACGCGATGGGCGGAAAGCCTCTCTTCGCTTTAAATCTGGTCGCTTGGCCCAAAGACGAATTACCCCTTGAGTTATTGAGCAAAGTGCTTTTGGGCGGCCAACATGTCGCTGATGCCGGCGAATGGGTCGTGGCAGGCGGACACACCGTCGACGGACCTGAGCCGATGTATGGCATGTCGGTAATCGGGGAGGTTGACCCTGAAGATCTTTTAACAAACGGTGGCGGTCAGCCAGGTCAGGCTCTCGTCTTAACCAAGCCCATCGGCACAGGACTATTGGCCACTGCTGTGAAACGATCGAAAGTCGATGCAGTCACTACCGGCGGTTCACTTGAAGAGACATACACAAAGGCCATCCATGAGATGACCAGACTCAACGAAGCGGCAGCGGCAGCGGCAAATCACGCTAACGCAACAGCGGCGACAGATGTCACCGGTTTCGGTTTACTCGGTCACCTCCACGAGATGACATCGGCTAGCGGACTTTCCGCGATCATCGACGCGGCGTCCGTTCCGCTGCTGCCTAAAGTCCGCGAGTTAGTTGATGATGGATTTGTGGCCGGTGGCACTGAAAGAAACCTGAGTTTCCTCGAACCACATTTAGAAGGCGGTTCGCAGCTAGAGCGAATCATCCTTTGCGATGCTCAAACTTCTGGTGGCCTTCTATTTTCCTGCGATTCAGGTGCAGCGTTAGATGCCGTGGCGGAACTAAGAGAATCAGACCACGATGCCGCGATAATAGGCACGTTAGATACTGGCTCTATTGGAAAAATTAGGCTGACACACTGATAAGTGGAAGACGGGTTTTTAGTGAGTCCAAAATCTCTCTCCCTCTACGAACAATTAGGTGTTACTCGCGACGCGACGAGGACCATTGTCCAGCGCGCGTACCGACGAAAAGCACTACGCCATCACCCTGACCATCAAACCGGCGATTCAGAGACAATGTCGAATTTGAACAATGCTTGGTTTGTCTTGTCGGATGCCACTCGGCGCGCCGCGTACGACAAATCATTGGGTCCCCGCTCGTCGCGACATCATGCGCCGATTAAGACTTCTAGAGCTAAGCCGTCGAATCGCAAAGCTGCTTGGTTTGATGGTCTCAAATTGCAGGCAACCAGGCTGGGACGCGAAGCTGCCCTTAGCGCTAGTCAAGGCCTCGCCGTTCGGCATCGCGTGCGTCGGCTCGAATACGAATGTATCGCCGAGGAAATCGTCAAGAGTTTCGGTGACCGGATCGAAGACCGCGTGCGGCTAGCTCGAGATGCGGGAGCGGCGCCTCTCGATCTAGCTTTAGTGGCCGCTCTCATCGGGCTGCACGAATATTGCGTTCCATTTCTTCGAGCGTCAACCGATGGCGACGTTGATATCAACGGTGCCATCATTCGTAAGGCTCAACTGCTTGATCGAATATGGGACAACCTGGCCCACGGGGTTTCACGGGAACTAGAAACAGCTCTCGGAGGGAACCCGCGAGTCCTTCGATCTCTTACCGGTAGGCGAATCTGACATGCGTACAGCGGTGTATCCGGGATCTTTCAACCCTCCGACAGTCGCTCATTTAGAAATCTCCCAGGCGGTAAGAATCCATTGCCATATAGACAACATTGTTTGGAGCGTTAGCCAGATCGCTCTGGGTAAAGAGGGCGTAACAACGCCCCGCTTCCAAGATCGGCTGACCATACTTGACGAAGTCGCATCTGAGTACGATTGGCTGCAGGTGGTAGTCACGAATGCCCAACTATTCGCAGATATTGCTTTGGGTTACGACCTGGTGGTTATGGGTGCCGACAAATGGCACCAGATTCAAGACCCCGCCTTTTACGACGATGACCCTGTTCTCAGAGATGAGGCATTATCTAATCTTCCCCAGGTTGCCATTGCACCACGAGAACCTTTCGATGCTCCCGCCGACTTGGTGCTACCGATTCCCGAGAATCTATTATCGGTTTCCAGCACTGAGGCACGTGCTGGAATGACATCCCTGATGCTTGAACCTGCTCGCCGATTCGATGAATTATCCGGAGCTTGGACCGACCCAGAACGTTACGAAACATGGCTGACTCAAAACAAATAACGACGCACGCTATTCGATCCACATAGGTTTACATCCAATGACCGGCATCTTGAACGTTGACCTTTTGGCCTTTGAACAAGGCGGAAGCGTCGACCGCGCCGCCACCGTGGATGGGGTCATGCAGAGCCTTCGCACGGGCTTCGTCTACACGAAACATGATATTTCTGAGGGACTACTGGACGAAGCCTATGAGGTTCTCGAAAAGTTTTTTGCTCTATCTACGGAAGCCAAAGAGGATTACTTCGCCCACGGGTCCAAAGGTCAGAGTGGTTACACGGGTTTACTAGTCGAGACCGCTGCGGTGTCAGACACTCCTGATTGGAAGGAGATGTTCAATTGGGGTGCCGCACTCCCATCGGGTCACCCTCTCAGGGACCGTTATCCCCACAGATACGGGGAACCTATTTTTCCGTCGGACCGAATCCCTGGCGCTGACCGAATTTTGTCGGCGTTTCACGAGCATTTGGTTCAACTGCAGACTCGCTTCTTACGTATTATCGCCGTAGGCATCGGTGCACATGAACATTTCTTCGACACAATGCTCGAGCACGGTTCACATCTCACGCGAGCCATCCGGTACCCGCCAATGTCTGAGGCACCAAATGCCGGGCGTGAAGGGCATGTCTGGGCTGAAGAGCACAGTGACATAAACCTTATTACCGCACTCCCTCGGGCGACTGCCCGGGGCCTTCAGGTCAAAGTCGACGAAGAATGGATCGACGCTACACCGCCCGATCAACACGTCATTATCAACACGGGAATCATGCTTGAACGTCTGACTAATGGGTTGATTCCGGTGGGGTGGCATCGGGTTATTGCTGATCCTCAACAAAGCGATGGTCGACTCAGCGTCGTTCAATTCTGTCATCCAACACCATGGACGATTCTTTCCCCGGTCCCCTCTAGCGTTACGGCAGAGCGTCCTTGCCAATACCCTGCGATGTCCGCTGGGGATTGCCTAGATCAGGTGCTTTGGGAGATCAATCTTAGCGACGGCTAGTTGGACCAGGCTGCCCAAACAGTTAGTTCAAAGATCCAAAAGTGCGTTCTCGACTAGTTCGGTGAGCGCCGGATGAATGTAGAATTGTTTGGTAGCCAGATCATCTACTGTCTGCCCGAATTCCATCCCCTGGACTAATTGTTGGATGAGTGTCGAAGCTTGCGGCCCGATGATGTGTGCACCTAATAGTTGCCGACTTTCAGCGTGGGCGATCAGTTTGCAGAAACTTTCGCTGTCTTCCATCGCCCAACCGTAAGCAGTGGCTCCGTACTCCTTCGTGGCAACCTTTATAGGTACACCGCTTTCGCGGGCGGTTCGTTCGGTAAGCCCGACCGACGCTACCTGGGGGTGGCCAAACACAGCGTGGGGAACGAAGCGTTCATCTACAGTCCGCATCGGACCTTCACTCTCTCCTTCCGCGACAAGCAGGTTGTGCCGGAGAGCTCTGACCTCAGCATTCGCTAGGTGTTTGAGTTGGTGCGTGTTGGATAGATCGCCAAAGGCCCACACCCCAGGGGCGTCAGTTCGAAAAAATTCGTCAACTAAAACTCGGCCATCATCAGATGACACTCCAGCTTCTTCTAGCCCTAGTAGGTCGCCGTTCGGTACCCGACCAGTCGCTACAAGAACCACATCTGTCTCTATGGTTTCGGCTGTTCCGTTTCTCAGAATTTCTGCGCGGATGGTGTTCCCGTCTTGGGAGACTCCAGTGACCTCGCTTGCGCAGCGAACGTCAAATCTGCGAGTCATCAATTGAGTGAAGCGTTGGGAGATGTCCTCATCTTCGTGTTTCAACAGGTATTCACCGCGGTTCACCATCGTTACCTCGGTGCCGAAGGCTGAAAAGACGTGGCCTAGTTCAGCGGCTATGTATCCGCCCCCAAAAATCAACATCCGTCGGGGTAACTCGTCAAGTCGCATAACTGTGTCTGAGGTATGAAACTCGATGTTCTCCAGACCCGGGTGTGGAGGAATAAAGGGACGAGCGCCAGCTCCAAGGACTACATGGCGGCCTGATATTCGGCGTGTCGTGCCGTGCTCATCGGTTACTTCCAGTGTTCGTGGGTCTACAAAGCGTCCTTCTCCTTTGCATACCGTGATGTTGGGGCACTCGTCACTTAATCGGTAGCTCTCCCCTCCCTCAACAATGGGGTCAATTCGACCGAACACGCGATCTCGGACCGCCACCCAATCCACGCTCTTCATTTCCGCATCAATGCCATACGCCGCGGCCTTGCGGATGGTTTCAGCGACATCAGCCGCGTAAACAAACATTTTTGATGGGATACAACCCACATTTAGGCAGGTTCCACCGAAAACGCCTTTTTCAACGATCGCGATTTTCCATTCGTCAAATTCAGGACCAGGAATGCTGTTTCCTGATCCAGTCCCGACTATGACGAGGTCGAATTCTTCGGTTGACGCTTGACTCATGCGAAGGACTCTAACTGACAGGTTTCTGAACAAAA
>DUBN01000003.1 GCA_012960315.1 Acidimicrobiia bacterium | reverse complement strand
ACCTACAATCCTCGATCGATGGAGGTCGATGATGGGGCCACAAACATCCGGAACAGCACGAAACGGCGACGTCGAACTTTACTTCGATGCACATGGGGACAACTCCAACCCTCCCGTTCTGTTTGTCAATGGTCTGGGCAGCCAATCGATCAACTTTCTCCCCGCATGGGTCCAAAGTTTTAACCGCGCCGGGTTTTATGTCATCCGTATGGACAACCGTGATGTCGGATGGTCATCGAAAACGCCCGGAGCGCCCCCAAGTATTGACCGAGTTTTTGAGCAATTGACGCGAGAGCATTCGCTCGGTGAGTTTTCAGCCCCATACAACTTGTCTGATATGGCTATGGACTGCCTCGCAGTACTGGATGCCCTAGAGATAGAACAAGCTCACGTTTGGGGCATGTCCATGGGGGGAATGATCGTTCAAACCCTCGCAATCAATCACCCTGTCCGGCTGCGATCGATGACAACAGTCATGTCCACCACAGGTGAAATCGGGGTCGGGCAGGCAACCCCAGAGGCAGTAGCCGGATTAGGGACGGCAGGTGATGACCGACTTAGCGTCGTCGCTAACGCCGTAGCAGCACGCGAACTTCATGGGGGCGCCTTATTTGATAAGGACTGGGCGCTTTCGTTAGAGGAAGCAGCCTACGACCGATGTCACCATCCTCAGGGCCAAGTTTGGCAACTGTTGGCGATATTGGCTTCAGGCTCGCGAGCCGAGCAACTCCCAACTGTCGCAGTGCCCACTATGGTCATCCATGGCAGGATGGACCAGTTGATTCAATTGGATGGCGGTGAAGCGACTGCTGCGTTAATACCTGACGCTGAACTAGTTGTATATGACCAAATGGGTCATGACACTCCCGAGCCCTTGTGGGACGGCTATGTCGCTGACTTACAACGATTGGCGGATCGAACACGATGACCAAAGAACACATCATTACAGACATCGACCAGCTTGAAACTCTGTATGGCGAAGTGACGCCCAGAGCGATAACTAAGGAACTGAGACACCTCAATTCGGAATATCGAGCCTTTGTCGAAGCGGCGCCATTTATGGCGGTAGCGACCGTTGGAAGTGAAGGTCTTGATTGTTCTCCCCGCGGGGACCGAGGCAGCGTCGTTCGGGTCGTGGACGAAAAAACCATTCAGTTCGCAGATCGGAGGGGCAACAATCGTCTTGATACGTTGCGAAACATCGTTCAGGACAACCGAATCGGGCTCTTATTTCTGGTCCCAGGAGTATCTGAAACGATGCGATTAAATGGCAGAGCCACTATCTCGACCGCCCCTGACTTACTCGCCTCTTTTTCTGTAGAAGGTAAGACTCCCAGATCAGTTGTCGAAGTAACTATCGACCAGGCATATTTCCAATGTTCGAAGGCCTTGTTTCGATCTGGTATCTGGGATTCAGAAAATCAATTAGTGGAACCCAACGTGCCCACGGCCGGCGAAATGCTTCAAGCCACAATTGATAACCACTTCGACCTAGACGACTACGACAAGACATCACAGAAACGAAACCTTGCCGAGCTTTGGTAAGTGGCTAAGTCACACGATCCAACACTTAAATGAGCTACTAGGTTGATCTTGATCTTTAGAAAGAGAGTCGCATGGGGCCGCTTCAAGGAATTCGAGTCATAGAACTTCAAGGTATTGGTCCTGGGCCGTTCTGCGGAATGATGCTCAGCGACATGGGAGCTGAGGTCATCCGCATTGACCGTGCAGGGAATGTCGTAGGCGGAGACGCCGAAAACCCACCCATCGACGTGCTGGCTAGAGGTCGATCATCTATCGGAGTTGACCTTAAAAATCCTGACGGCGTTGAAGTTGTCCTTCGGCTAGTGGAGACAGCTGATGCTCTGATCGAAGGTTTCCGGCCTGGTGTGATGGAACGGCTTGGCCTAGGTCCAGAAGAATGTCTCGCCCGAAACCCGAAACTTGTGTTTGGGAGAATGACCGGATGGGGTCAAGAGGGTCCGTATGCAATGGCGGCGGGGCACGACATCAACTACATCGCATTAGCTGGTGCCCTCGAGCCCATAGGGCGCAATGGAGAAGCTCCAGTGCCTCCGCTCAACTTGGTCGGTGACTTCGGCGGCGGTGGCATGTTGCTGGCTTTCGGAGTGGCCTGTGGAATTGTGGAAGCTCAACGCTCGGGCCATGGCCAGGTTGTAGACGCCGCGATGGTAGATGGGGCGGCAAGCCTGATGGCCATGTTCCATTCCATGCGCGCCCTAGGCATCTGGAACGATGAGCGTGGAACCAATCTTCTCGACACTGGCAGTCATTTCTACGATGTTTACGAATGCGCCGACGGCCGGTATATATCAATCGGATCTATCGAGCCGCAGTTCTACGCAGAACTGATGCGGCTCACTGGGCTCGATGGGGATGAAGACTTTGCCGCACAACTGTCACGCAGCTCCTGGCCAGAATTGAAAGAACGAATTTCTACTCTTTTCAAAACACGGACGAGAGATGAATGGTGCGAGATAATGGATGCGACTGACGTCTGCTTCGCTCCTGTGCTGACCCTCGCAGAAGCACCCGAGCATCCACACAACCAGCACCGCGAAGTCTTCACTGAGCTTTCAGGCGTGATCCAGCCGAACCCCTCTCCGCGATTTAGTAGAACCGAGGCCACCATCCAAAGTCCACCAGCACACCCTGGACAGCACACGGATGATGTGCTTCGCTCTGTCGGCTACGACCCTGACGACGTCGTCAAACTTCGCGACACAGGAGCGGTGGCCTGAGAGCCGAATCAGGCTCCGAAGCGGCGCTGGCGCCGGCAGGGTTGCCCGGCAACCTCGCGCCCTTGTATGCGGAGGCTCAAAATGTCGTCGAACAATCACCAGCATCAGCCTGCGCGATTTTGAGGATCCTTATTCAGGCCGTTATTCGAGACCGAGGCCTGCGGGGTCGACACATCGTGCGTGACGTGGGAACTCTGGTCGAACAGGGCGCACCCGTTGGATTGCTTAGGGCCCTCGACGTCGTTGCCATGAGCGATGAAGCAGCCAAGACTCCAGCGGAATTAAGGCTCGCCGATGGACACACAGACGCTCAGAACTTAATCATGTTCCTCCACTTGCTCGCCAACCAGACAGCTTGATGGTCAAGTGTTGACAGCGCTTCACCTCGTCGCGTGCTGGTTTCTAGTCATAGGTAATGGGGTTGCCGGTGCCTGGGCGTTGGCATCTGGGCCAGTGCCCAGCCTTCGAGGCGCGCAGCTCTGGAGGTTCACAGCTTTCGTCCAAGCTTTGGTTTTTGTGCAAGTCACTTTGGCAGCGATCCACATCAACGCGAATGACGGTGGGCCGCAAACTTTTCATGTCTTCTACGGCGTTTTAGCTGCCACAACGGTTGGCATTCTTTACAGCTACCGGCAGCAATTTCGAGAGCGGCTTCACATGCTCTACGGGTGGGGCGGCCTATTCATCATGGGCCTCGGAATTCGAGCGTTGGTCCTGCTGTGACTGCTTTTCGACCGGGAAGCTAACGGAACACTTATCCAGCGAGTCTGTCGGCTAACCGGGCGAGTTGAAGCCGCATTTCATTTGGAAGTCGCTCGCCTATCGATTCGTAATGCTCTTCGATCAACGTGAGTTCGTTCTGCCATTCGGTCACGTCCACTGTTAAAAGCGATTCAAGAGCGTCCGCAGTCAGATCTAACCCTGCCACATCAAGGTCCTCAGTTTTTGGGACCATTCCAATGGGTGTTTCAACAGCCTCGGTTGTACCGGCAATGCGACCCAACACCCATTTGAGGACTCTCGCGTTATCACCAAAGCCTGGCCAAATGAACCGACCCTCTTGGTTTTTTCGGAACCAATTTACGTAGAACAGTTTTGGAAGTTTCGCACCCTGATGTTTGCCGATATCGAGCCAGTGCTGAAAGTAATCGCCAAAGTTGTATCCGCAGAATGGAAGCATGGCGAACGGGTCTCGACGAACTTGACCGATCGCTCCCGCAGCAGCAGCAGTCTTCTCTGACGACATCACTGATCCGAGGAAGACGCCATGTTCCCAATCGAGGGCTTCTGACACCAGCGGCACGGTCGTGGCTCGTCGGCCGCCGAAAAGTATCGCCGAAATTGGAACACCTGCCGGGTCCTCCCATGAAGGCGCTATCGAAGGGCATTGCGCCGCGGGAACCGTGAATCGCGCATTCGGGTGAGCCGCTGGAGCTTCAACTTCTGGAGTCCAAGTTTGTCCCTTCCAGTCGATCAAACGAGCCGGGGGCTCATTGGTAAGACCTTCCCACCAGACGTCTCCGTCGTCGGTGAGGGCGACATTAGTGAATACGCAGTTGCGCGAAAGGGTCGCGAGAGCATTGGGATTAGTTTTCTCGCCAGTACCAGGAGCCACCCCAAAGAAACCGGCCTCGGGGTTTATCGCGTATAACTGGCCGTCTGCACCAAATTTCATCCAGGCAATGTCGTCTCCAATTGTTTCCACCTTCCAGCCAGGCAGAGATGGAATCATCATTGCCATATTCGTCTTGCCACACGCGGATGGGAAAGCCGCCGCCACGTATTTGGTTTCGCCCCCTGGCGGGGTGACGCCCACGATCAACATGTGTTCGGCGAGCCAGCCTTCCTCGCGCGCCATCGTCGAAGCAATCCTGAGAGCAAAACACTTCTTACCCAGCAACGCGTTACCGCCATAACCAGAGCCGTAGGACCAGATTTCTCGAGTGCTCGGAAAATGGACGATGTACTTGTTTTCGGAATCGCATGGCCAAGTGACGTCACTTTCACCTGGAGCCAACGGAGCTCCCAAGGAGTGGACACACGGCACCCACTCGCTTTCACCGAGCGCGTCTAAGGCGCCCTGCCCCATGCGGGTCATAATTCGCATTGAAGCGGCAACATAGGGCGAGTCGGTTAGCTGAACCCCGATGTGCGCTATCGGAGACCCAAGTGGGCCCATCGAAAAGGGCACTACGAACATGGTGCGCCCGACCATCGAAGCTCGGAAGAGATCTAACATCTCGGTTCGCATAGCTGCTGGTTCACGCCAATTGTTGTTGTTTCCGGCATCGGCGGGATCATCGCTGCAAATGAATGTCCTGTCCTCAACACGAGCGACGTCACCAGGGTCGGATCGGGCCAAAAAACTATTTGGCCGTTTTGCTTCGTTGAGAGGAATCAGAGTGCCTTGTTCCACCATCGACGCGGCTAACTCGTCATACTCCTCTTGACTTCCGTCACACCAGTGGATGGAGTCAGGAGTCAGTACTTTGGCCCAACTGTCTACCCACTCAAGAAGGCTTTCGTTGGTGGTCGTTCCAGGCATTTTGACCTCCGTTTACTTTCAGCCGTCGACTGGGGAGTGTCCCCAGTTCATAGTCACGCGTCGCCCCCCGCGGACGTGATCCAATCAGGTGTACCAAGGTCAACTTCACTGCCCAGCCTTAGCTGAGTTGCCAGTCCTTGTTCGTTGAGGTCGAAGACGACCCTTTGCCCCTGGCGCACCATTCGAAAGATCGACCCCTCAAGAGCGTCCAAGGCCAAGTCATACTCAGCGCGGCCGACATCGTCGACTATCGCCCCCGTTTTTGACTGGGGGTCATATGATTTTATGACACCTTGCACTGCTGGCCTCCGGTGGTAACCCTGAAAATCGCGTTTGATCTATGACACAAGCTTCGAGGGGACCCTATGACGGTCTGTGAAGCGGGCACAACTTAGCAACTAAGAGAAGCTATTGGGTGGAGTGCGAGCATTAGTGCTAGTCACCTATCAATGGTGCTACACACCGGTAGCATCGGCTTCTGTGGAAATAGCCTCCATTCTCTCCACCGCTCAACTCGTGGAAGCTTTGTCAGCCTTTCATGGGGCTCTCGAAACTCATCGAGAGTGGATTAACCGACTCAACGTATATCCAGTGCCAGATGGCGATACCGGAACCAATATGGCGTTAACGGTGGGATCGGTCCTCGAAGAACTTGACGGCATTGACCGCAATGACCGGAGCGCGGTTTGTTCTGCGATATCGCACGGTTCGCTAATGGGAGCTCGCGGCAATTCGGGCGTGATTCTGTCGCAAGTATTGCGCGGCATCAGCGGATGTCTCTCCAACTCAGCTGATATCGACGGAACCGCACTTGCCACGGCGTTAACCGAGGCAAGCATCGCAGCAGACGGTGCAGTGATGAAGCCAGTGGAAGGGACGATTCTTACTGTCGTGCGCGAATCCGCTAGAGGGGCGCGCGAAATAGAAGAAGGCGCAACTCCTATCCGAGTCGTCGAGAATGCTCTCACCGAGGGACAAATTGCCCTCGAACGAACTCCGGAACAGTTGCAGGTTCTTCGCGAGGCGGGAGTAGTGGATGCAGGTGGAGCGGGATTTCTTTTGCTTCTTCATGGAATCCTTCACGTATTAGACGGTCGTGAGCTTCCGACCGCGCCCGATCAAGTAGAACTTCCTTTCGTTGGGCCCGCTATGTCCTTCGACGATGAAAGTTCTGAACTCCGCTACGAAGTTATGTACCTGCTCTACGTGCCGGATGAGGCCATTGAGGGCTTCAAAAAAGTATGGGCAGGTTTAGGCGACTCAATTGTTGTAGTTGGCGGAGATGGGCTTTGGAATTGCCATATTCATACCGATGACATCGGTCCGGCCATCGAAGCCGGAATAGAGGTCGGCCGACCGCAACAGATAAGAGTGACGGATCTAGCGGAAGAAGTCATGGAGGAACGGTGGGTTCGCGAAGCCACTGCGGCTGGAAAATCAGATGACTTCCCAAATCCAGAACCGGTGCCATGTGGCGTGGTCGCCGTTTCCCCGGCTCCTGGAATCAGTCGAATTTTTCACAGCCTTGGCGTCCAGGAACTTGTCGTTGGAGGTCAAACCATGAATCCCTCGGCAGCAGAGCTTCTCGAAGCGGTAGAGCGGGTGCCTGCTGACCAGGTAGTTATTCTTCCCAACAACTCGAACATTGTCGCGGTAGCGCTCACCGTTGATGAGCAGAGCGCGAAGCGAGTCGTGGTGGTCCCCACCACTTCTGTGCCCGAAGGCTTCGCTTCACTCTTGGGGTATGACCCCCAAAGTGACGCAGCAAGTAACGGTGAATCTATGGCTGAAATTGCTGAAGGTGTTGTGGTCGGAGAAGTAACCCGCGCTGTGCGAGAAACCACCACTTCGGTAGGAGAAGTAGCGACGGGCGATTGGGTCGGTCTTGACCGAAGCGGTGTTTGTTCTATTGCTGATGCTCCGTCAAGCGCAGCTACCGCATTACTCGACGCACTCGTCGACCAGGATCACGAGATTTTGACGGTAATTGTCGGCGAAGGCGTCCGCGATGCTGAAACTCGCGCCATTACAGAATGGATCGCAGAAAATCGGCCGAATATTGAGACAGAAATTCATCAAGGCGGCCAAGGTCACTACCCGTACTTGTTTGGGGTCGAGTGACGAAACCACTTTCTCTTCGTGAACTCGACGCCATAAGCGTCGATCAGTTACAAGGAGTTGGCGAAGAGCGACGAACGTCGCTTGCGGAGGTTGAAATTGAGTCGGTGTTCGACTTGTTGACGCATTACCCGCGTCGGTACGTCGACAGAAGTCGGGAGGCGAAGCTTGGCGAAGTTACCCCTGGGCAAGAGGTCATGGTGGTGGCGGACGTCGAGAGCGTCAAGTCTCGGAGAACTCGAAACCGAAGGTCCATAGTTGAGGTCTCGTTGTCTGATGACACCGGAAGTTTGGAACTTGTGTTCTTCAACCAGGCATGGCGTTCGAAGCAACTTAAGCAAGGACTTACGGTCGCTCTGTTTGGAAAGGTGGACCTTTACCGAGGTCAACTCCAGATGACTAACCCGTTAGTTGATTTAGTTGGAGATCGAACAGGCAGAATTATCGCGATTTACCCACAGTCTCAAAAGGCTGGGTTGACCACATGGGACATAGGTCGTTGGTCGACTGAAGCGTTACGTCGTAGCGAGCGCCGCGGGATAGTGGAGCCACTCCCGGCCCAGGTGTTGCACGATTTGCAGTTGCTCAGCCGGACGGCCGCCTTTAAGGCAATCCACCAACCGAACTCAATGTCGGAAGTTTCAGAGGCAAGAAATCGTCTTGTTCTTGACGAACTCTTACGAGTCCAACTGGTCCTTCGGTTGCGCAAAATGCGTCGTTTGGAAAACGCTTCCGGCATTGCGCACAAATGCGATAGCCAGTTGCTCGCGAGCTTCCATGACCGCTTACCTTTCGAACTCACCGCAGCTCAGCGGCGCACAATGTCGGAGGTCGAAGTTGACCTCAAGACCGAGCAGCCGATGCATCGACTGTTGCAGGGCGACGTGGGCGCTGGGAAAACGCTCGTCGCCTTACACGCGTTGCTAATAGCAGTAGCAGATGGAAATCAGGGAGCGCTGATGGCGCCGACCGAAGTCTTGGCAGATCAGCATTACCTGAGTTTGGTTGAACTGGCCGAAGGGTTGGAAGTATCGGACGACTCGACGCTGATGGGTGTGAGACCGCTTTCGATCAAGGTGCTAACGAACCGAATAACAGGGACGGACCGACAACGGGTGGTCGAAGGAATGGGAAACGGTTCAGTAGACCTAATTATTGGAACTCACGCCTTAATACAAGAAGGAATTACCTTTTCTTCGCTCAGTGTTGTGGTGGTTGACGAGCAGCACCGATTTGGGGTTGAGCAGCGATCGATCCTTAGAGAACGGGGGCGCCCCGACGGCAAATGGCCTCACTTGTTAGTGATGACAGCGACACCAATACCGCGAACGGCGGCCATGACTGTATATGGCGACTTGGATGTATCAACCCTGGACGAGTTGCCGCCGGGTCGTACACCAATCACTACGTTTTGGGTAGGGGATAGTGATGACACGGTATGGCAACACGTGCGTTCCGAAATAGCCCAGGGCCGCCAAGCCTATGTCGTATGTCCGCTCATAGAAGAGAGCGACAAACTTGACGCTGATTCGGCAGAGACCACCAAGGATCGCCTTTCCAAGGGAGAGCTGTCAGGGGTCAAAGTTGGTCTGCTGCATGGTCGGCTGTCTGGGACAGACAAACAGAAGACAATGGATGCTTTTAGAGAAGGACGCTTGGATGTCCTAGTTGCCACAACGGTGATCGAGGTCGGAGTGGACGTTCCGAACGCCACGACGATGATCATCTTGTCCGCAGATCGGTTTGGAATGGCTCAACTCCATCAACTTCGGGGAAGAGTGGGCCGAGGGGCGCACCAATCGACATGCTTTTTGGTCACCGCAGACGAGATTTCAGACGACGCTGAAGCTCGTATTCGAGCTCTTGAGGAATCAACCGACGGATTTGCTCTTGCCGAACGTGACTTGGAACTACGCGGTGAGGGCACGATTTTTGATCAAAGGCAATCGGGTAGCAATGACCTGAAATTGGCGTCGTTAGCTAGGGATCGAGTCTGGGTTGAACGTGCACGCGATCTTGCAGCAACGCTCGTAAATGAAAATGGGTCGTTAGAGCAACACGAAGCCCTTGAAGATGAAGTGCGATGGTTTATCGAGCGCCGGGATGATGATGCAGAGAATCTTCTGAGAGGGTGAGAACGCGAAACTATTCTGGTTCGTCTTCAACAACGATGTCCCATCGATCGACACAATCTCTGCACCTGTACGCGACTACGTCACCGGGCTGAAAACCTTCGTCAGGTTCCTCATAGCTGATTCGGCGACACAACCCTCCACAGTCAACGCAGATGATTGTTTCAGGAACGTCCATATCAATAGTGTGCCGTTAGTGTCGTTGTATGCGCATCGTTGGAGGCACATTGCGCGGGCGTCGTATCAGCGCCCCGCAAGATGAAACGATTCGGCCAACGTCTGACCGAGCGCGTGAGGCCATCTTCAACATGCTTTTCAGTTTGGGCATGCCTGAAGGTTGTCGTGTAGTCGACCTGTTCTCCGGTTCGGGTGCACTGGGAGTAGAGGCGCTATCGCGTGGCGCAACTAATGTGATCTTTGTTGATAACAGCTCAAACGCTTGCAAAATCATCAAAGCGAACCTGAATTCGTTGGACCTTCATGCCGAGGTGATACAGGGTGACGCCGTGAAAAGGCTTGAACTGCTAGAGGTAGAACTGGTGCTCGCGGACCCGCCATATGCGTTTGACGACTGGCAAAACCTATTAGTGGCCGCGAGAAACGCGTGTGTAGTAGCAGAGAGCGACGCTGAAATCGGACCCTTTGAAGGGTGGGAAGTGATCCGTAGTCGAAGCTATGGGAAGGCAGTAGTAACGATATTGCGCCCCGAAAACACGAATCTGCACTGATTTCGACGGATTTACACAATCGACAGTGGAGGATTCTGTTGGGGATCGGTACCGTTTCTTGTACCCGGTACCGCAAGGCGAGGAGATGCTCGTGGTCAAGGTTCTGTACCCGGGGTCATTCGACCCGGTTCACAATGGCCACATGGAGGTCTGTGCCACGACGAGTCGCTTATTCGACCGCGTCGTTGTGGCCGTTATGCGAAACCCACAAAAGTCGAATCCATTCTTCACTGACGACGAACGATTCGAAATGCTGACAGAAGCGTGCGCGCATTTAACGAATGTTGAAGTGGTGCAGTTCGGAGAACTGGTAGTGGATCTGGCTGATCGACTCGACGTTGATTTCATCGTCAAAGGTCTTCGAGGCGCCGCCGATTTTGAGTCTGAATTGCAGATGGCTCAAATGAACCGATCGGTCAGCGGAGTCGAAACACTTTTCTTGCCTTCGAATGCCGAAAACGCTTTTATCGCTTCGAAGTACATCCGAGACATCACCCGATTTGGTACTGACTGTTCACACTTAGTGCCGGAAGCGGTCGCTTTACGGCTTCGAGAAAAGATGCCCAAGTGACCGAGGCTGCACCCTTGAGTGGTCCTGGCGTCGAAGCATTGGTGCGTCGAGTAATGGATGTGATCAATGCCGCCAGAGCTATGCCCCTCTCTACCTCCGTCATGGTCAGTCGAGACGAAATTATCGAGTTGCTCGAGGCGGCACTTTCGGAACTTCCCGATGAAGTACGCGAGGCGCGGTGGCTCCTTAAAGAGCGCGAAGAACTTCTTGTCAAAGCGAAAATTGATGCCGGTCTAGTAATCGAAGAGGCCCGAACCCGAGTCGCTCAAATGGTGCAACGAACCGAAGTGGTGCGTTCAGCGGAACGCAAGGCGCGCCAAATGGTCGAACAAGCGGAGTCGCAGGCTCGTAGAAGACGTCACGAAGTCGACGATTACTGTGAGCAGCGACTGGAACAGTTCGCCACAGCCTTGGAGAAAGTCCAGTCGGCCGTGACAGACGCTAGAGGGCGACTTCAACCGACTATGCCGGTGCGCGAGCCCGAGCCATCTATCGAGCCCGAAGATCCTTCAGGTCCTGAAGTTTTCGATCAGGACGAAACTTGACAACTGGGAGCCCGGTGTCTGAGCTTCGTGTCCCTCTCGAACGTCTTCAACGACCGGTGCCGTCGCGAAATTGGAACGCTGACTTTGACGCGTCGCTCTTACGAGATGGTGATGGCCCTCTCCAGGTAGGAGACGTTTCTGTAAAGGCCGGCAAGACCGTAAGAGTTGAACTGATTCTGGATCAAGTTCGCGAGGGAGTGGTCGCGGCCGGGACTATCAGCACGACTTGGAACGGTGATTGTTCTCGATGTCTCCGCCCAGTTGAAGGAATGGCAACAGCCGAGGTTGAGGAACTTTTTGAAGAACATCCCCGCGAGGGGGAGTCATACCCCTTGCATGAAGAATTCATAGATCTGGAACCAATGGTGCGCGATGCGATTTTGCTTGAACTACCAGTTGGGGTGGTTCGATGTGTGCTCACCGAAGAGTGTTCTGACTTGTCGCCTGAATATTCGGGCGATACGGAAGAAGAAGTCGATTCTGAAGCGTCCCCCGCAGCCGATCCGCGTTGGGCTCCGCTACAGGCATTGGTTTTTGAGGAGAAAGAAGATCACCGAGATACCTAGTAATGGGTGACCACCTGTATCGATCTGTTGTAGGAGGTCGATACCTCTTCAGGTAACATCTTGTACTCGTGTCGATGTGTCCGACACAATCCAGCGCCGCCGCCGGCCGTCGTTTACCTGTGTGAGGTTGACGGCGCCACGTCGACGCCACGTTCGCTCCGCTCGATTCCAACAGGTCGGGCTCACTCCCCGAGGTCGACGATGGCCGTCCCAAAGAAAAAGACTTCCAAGTCAAAGACCCGCAGCCGCCGTGCCGCTGCATGGAAACTCCGTTCCTCGTCGCGTAGTTCGTGCCCGAGATGCTCTGAAACCAAATTGCCTCATCGCGTCTGTGGCAATTGTGGTTGGTACGCCGGCCGCCAGGCCATCGAAGTCGACTAACAAAGCGGATCACCATGCAGCCCATCGTCGTTGATGCCATGGGAGGCGACAATGCCCCTTCTGCGATAATCGAAGGGGTTCGTGCCGCAATTGACTTGGGCATCCCGGTGGAACTCATTGGGGACCCCACTCGACTCGAAAATGTCGACGACATAGTGGTACATGCAGCGCTTGAAATCATAGGAATGGCGGACGAACCCGGTCGAGCAGTCCGAACCTTGAAGGATTCGTCGATCGTTCGAGCGGCTGAACGCGTACGCGATGGGCATGCAGGAGCGATGGTTAGCGCGGGAAATACAGGGGCGGTAGCTGCCGCTGCCCTACTGAGGATGAAACGGCTGAAGGGAGTCAATCGGCCGGCTATTGCGACGACTTTGCCTATCCCCGGTCGAGCGCCCAAAATACTGCTTGATTCCGGAGCAATGGCGGATTGTCAGCCGGACTGGTTGCACCAATTCGCGCGAATGGGATCAACTTTTGCTCAGGTGAGATATGAAGTGACAGCCCCGCGTGTTGGGTTGGTATCGATAGGAGAAGAACCCGAGAAAGGTAACCAGCTAGTGAAAGCGGCTCATCAACTCTTGGCTGATGACTCCTCTTTGAACTTCATTGGGAATGTAGAAGGAAACGATGTGCTCAGCGGTGACGTCGACGTTCTCGTCGCCGATGGATTTACCGGGAACGTGATCCTGAAGACTCTTGAAGGTACTGCCAAATTTCTCGTAGACCAGATAATCACGGCTTTGACCACAGAAGGAGCGGCTGAATTTGGTGCTCAAGCTTTAAGCCACTTAGCTCCGGTAGCCGCTGAACTAAATCCTGATGCGGTCGGTGGAGCGATGTTGCTAGGTGTGAATGGTGTTGCCATTATCAGTCATGGATCAGCTAGCCCGATAGCCATTACCAATGCGTGCAAAGTGGCTAGAGACATGGTTGAAAGAGATTTAGTGGGCGAGTTGAGTTCTGCAGTCATTACCGACTGAGCCAATTCAGAAAAGCAACTTAAAGTGGTTAAACGTGAAAGTAATACTACTTAAAGTGGTATTTCAATGCATCTGCTATGGTTACTATGACCACGGCCCCGACGGTAGGAGTCTCCTTGCCCGCCGAAACACACGTTGAAAATAGTCAGCCAGATCGAAACAGTGTCTTTCAAATAATTCGTGAGCAGCTTTCAGACATCCTTGAGATCGAGCCGGCGCGGGTAACTGAATCGTCATCGTTCGTGGAAGACCTTGAAGCTGATTCACTTGCCTTGATCGAACTCGTTGAGGGCCTAGAAGAGGAATTGTCAGAACGGACCGTCGGATTCCGAATTGAAGATGACGACCTTGAAGATTTGAAGACCGTTCGCGATGCTATTGATTATGTGATGGCTCGAATTGACTGACGTGCCAGAAGTCGGACAAGAATTTGAGTTACTCGCCGAGCGAGTCGGCCATGCCTTCAATGATCCTGAATTGTTGCAATTAGCTTTGTCTCACCGCAGTTGGTGCGCGGAACATGATGATGCCGCATCGAACGAGCGACTTGAGTTGCTGGGAGATGCTGTACTCGGACATTGCGTGGCTGCTCACCTTTATCGCTCATATCCCGACTGGGCGGAGGGAGATCTTGCGCAAGCCAGGTCGGCGATAGTAAACGCGGCCAGTCTGGCGGAAGTCGCCCGTCGCTACGGGATTGGAAAAGCTTTGCTCCTCGGTATAGGGGAACACCGTTCGGGAGGACGCGAAAAAATTTCACTCCTCGGTGACGCATTCGAGGCTCTCCTAGGGGCTATCTATCTCGACGGTGGAATGGAAGCAGCCGGCCGGTTCGCGCTCGAGGCCTTATCCGAGCGGATTGAAGAAGTAGCGGTTGACCCAGGTGTTGGAGATCCGAAAACTCGATTGCAGGAGCTAGTTGTGCGTGTATATGGAGACTCCCCGTGCTACACGTTGACTGACAGTGGTCCCGACCACGGTAAATGCTTCTTGGCTGAAGTTTCTTTTGGGGACAGTGTGCGCGGCAAGGGCCAAGGAACTTCTAAGAAACAAGCTGAGCAGGCCGCGGCGACTCAAGCCTGGCGAGAACTTGAGTCCTCCGAAAACCACGATCACTCCTCGCCCTCAATTACCCAAGGAAAGCCTGAACATGCTGGAACTGCCTGAGCTCGAGACCGCTCGTCGTGATCTAGATAGAGATATCGGCGGCCTGAAAATCAAACAGATAGAGGTAATGGGCCCAAAGCGCGTGATTCCCGGTCAGCCCAATAAGGCATCTCTTACCAAGGCCTTAGCGGGGTTGAAAATCTCCAGCGTGAAACGTGTAGGTATGTCACTCTGCCTTGATGTCGGGAACGGACAGATCCTGACAATTGACCTTGGCTCTGGCGGGTCCTTGCGTCGAGCTAGCAACAAAGACGCGGTTGATGGCAGTACCCAGTTAGTCATTGGATTTACCCAAAAAGGTCAACTTCGGCTGCTTGATAGCGACAAAGAATTGACTGTCACCTTGGTTGACAGTGACGCAACAGACGACTCGCTCCCTGAACCAGCAGGGCGCGGCTTCGACCCAATCGAAGAGCCCATCTCGTGGACTGATTTTGGCCGCCGACTTCTGATGCATGACACCAAATTGAGAAAACTACTAATGGATTCGTCGTTCATTATTGGACTGGGTCCCGTATACACCGACGAAATTCTCCACTCAGCGTTATTGCGACACGACAGAATCGCTAGTCGGTTGATAACACAGGAGATACGACGGCTTTATCGGGCAATCGTTGAAACTGTTCACAACGCCGTAAAGCATCGTGGTGTCAGCATCGACGGAGCATGTGACATCTTTGGCCAGCCTGGCGGATATGACGAATATCTTGAGGTCTTTGGCAGAGCTGGTGAACGTAGCCGAAATGGACGGGGCAACGTTCTGACTGCCCGATCAGGTGGGTCTACTCACTACTACTGCGATTACCAGGTCTAGCCGTGACTTTTTCGCGTAAGCGAAATACCCCCTTGGGGTCAACCAACTAAGGCCAGCCAGAGGGCATTATGTCGGAGTGTCACCGCTACCAGCGGTGACCTCATCGTTCGCCGGGTAGGTCCTAAATAGTGTTTCTCAAGTCACTCACCATGAAGGGTTTCAAGTCTTTCGCTGAGACGACGGTGCTTGAATTTGAGCCAGGAGTAACCGTTGTCGTAGGTCCGAACGGCAGTGGTAAGTCCAACGTCGTCGATGCGGTCGCGTGGGTATTAGGTGCTCAAGGACCAACCACCGTGCGATCAGGAAAAATGGAAGACGTGGTGTTTGCCGGCACCTCAGATCTGCCGGCGCTTGGCCGAGCAGAAGTGAGCCTCGTCATTGATAATTCGTCCGGCTCGCTGCCCATCGACTTCAGCGAGATCACAGTTACTCGGATTCTTTATAGAGCAGGCGATTCTGAGTATTCGATGAACGGTGTGCCTTGTCGGCTACTCGATATCCAAGACCTTTTGAGTGACGCCGGGGTTGGCCGTCAGCAACACGTGATAGTGGCGCAGGGGCAAATAGACCAAGTTCTCAGCGCGCGTCCAGAAGACCGTCGGATGATTGTCGAAGAGGCGGCTGGGGTACTCAAGTTTCGTCGACGGAAGGAACGAGCAGAACGGCGGCTTGCGGCGACTGAAGCCAATATGACTCGATTGCAGGACCTTCAAAGAGAGGTGCGTCGCCAGTTGCGTCCTCTGGAGAAACAGGCCGATTCGGCTAAACGCCATGGAGCTGTAGCCGAAGAGCTGCGAACCCTCCGGTTATATCTCACGGGGAAAAAGGTGAAAGCGCTTGAAGCAGCCCAATCTTCATCAAAAGAGCAGAGCTGCGACTTAGATGCAGAGCAGGTCCGATTACGTGGCGAACTTGCAGGTCTCGATATAGAGATAGGCGCCTCGGAAGCCCAGCTGGCAGAAGGCGGCGATCAGGGCTTGGATCTACTTCCTCGTGTGGAGTCCTTACGCGAGCGCTGTCGAGGTCTGATTGCACTGGTTGACGAGCGTTCAAGGACAACTGAGCGAGACCGTGGACTACTCGTGGCCGAAGACGTGGCTCTGACGCTTAAAGACGAACTTTCGCGACTTGCGGCTGAATTAGAAGCTTTTAATACTCGAGACGACGTGATCAAGCGTCAGCTAGAGGAGCTTGTTGTTGTTGAGGCCGAACTCGACATTGAGTCCCAGTCGCTGGATGACGAAGCGCCGTTGGTGGGACTTGATGCCGCGAAAAGAGCGGCCGAAGTAAGAGGGGAACTGGGCCCGTTGAGGACGGGCGTAGAACGGGTTGTGGCAGAACACGACGGTTCAACGGCGCGCGTCAACCAAGCGACTGGCCAGATTCAGGATGCCGATAGACGCCTCGATGAGCTTCAGTCTCACCTCAGTTCGGCATCGGGCGCAGAAGGCGACCGAGTCCAACTAGTCGATAAGGCGCAAGGTGAAGTCGATAAAGCGGTTGGTGCGATTGAAGCTCTGAGCCAAGAACAACAATTGGCGCTGAAGGAAGAAGGAACCTGGCGAGCTCGAGCGGACGCCCTTGAGTTGGCAATCGAAGATGCCCGAGCGCGTTCAGGATTACAGAAGATAGAGGAAATAGAGGGAGTGCTAGGGGTTCTTGGAGAACTCATTCAGGTGGAATCAGGATGGGAACCGGCTGTGGAAGCTGCCATAGGGGGAGCCCTCGCGTCTGTCGTAGTCGAAGATGTTCAAACTGCTCGTGTTGCGCTGCAGCGACTTCGAGAGTCTGATTCGGCGGGGTCAATTCTCGCATTGAAAGCCACGAACTCTTCGCGCGGGCTGCCAAACATCGGTAAACCCCTACGCGACCGCGTAAGCACGCCACATGCTGCAATTGATCCATTACTCGACGTACTTTTGGAAGATGCCGTTTGCGTGAGCGGCGACTGGTCAGAAGCTATCGATTTAGCAGTTGAGCAACCGGGCTTGACTGTGGTGACTGCTACCGGCGACTGCTGTGGCCCCAACGGATGGCGCGTAGGGTCGGGCGAGAATGCCGCCACATCCGCCGCGCTCGAAGATGCGAAGGCTGGAGTCAGGGAATCCACTGCGCGGCGTGAACTGGCGGAGGCAGAGCGCACATCTGCTGAGTCGGCGCATCGAGAGGCTCGACATCGTCTGGAAACTGCCCTGGTCGAACTCGAGGAAAATGATGACTTACTGACTCGCTCTTCAGATGCAATTGAACGGATTCAGCGTGAGAGGCGCGACCTGACCTCAGATCGGGGAGTGTTAGAGGCGCGTAGTGCCGAACTTGGCCAAGTGTTGGACCGAGACCGTCCCAGGCTTGTCGATCTAGAGGCTCGGCTTGTCGATCTTGAAGTGGCAGAAAATCTTGAACGATCTGCAGCCACAGACGCTCACACAAAGCGCCGTGATTTGAGTGATCGGATTCGGGCCGCCGCAACTAAACGTGCGGAGTTCGAAGCTAGCGCTAGCGTCCTTGGCGAACAGAAAACTCGAGTCGAAGCCCGTCACGCAGAGATATCGACGCAACTAAAAGCAAACGACGAGGAACGCGAGGGAAGCTCTGGCCGCCTGAATCGAGTCGGTCTAACTCTTGCCGCCTTGGCACAGCTACGAGAACTGCTGCAGACACGATCGGACTTTCTAGAGCAAGAAGTCGGGCGATTACGCGAGCGTCGTACCCAAATTTCTGCAGAAGTTCGATTAGCGGCAGACCGATTGGAAATTCTGAGGGGAGAGCGCACAACTATTGAAAAACGGTCGGCCGAAATTCGAGAATTAGCGGCCTCGGGCAATATCGCAGAAACTGAGAGACGATTCAAGCTCAGCAGCTTGCGCGAAATGTTGAATAACGAACTTTCGGCTGGCTTAGATGAAGCGATGGCGGTCCCTGAACCTCAACTCGGTGAAGCCGATACGCCCGCATCGCGAGTGCGTGACCTTGAGAGCGACTTACGTCGGATGGGTCCCATTAACCCCCTTGCCGCGCAGGAATACGACTCCCTTAAGGAACGACACGACTTCGTGGCAGAACAGTTACAAGATGTTCGCAATGGTCGCCGCGAGTTGAACAAAGTCATCACGGCAGTAGACGCCGAAATTGTGGAAGTTTTCTCGTCGGCGTTTACTGACGTAGCCGACAACTTTGAACAAATATTTTCGACCCTATTTCCTGGAGGAGAAGGTCGGCTAAAGCTCACGGAGCCTGACCAGTTGCTTGAAGCAGGAATCGAGATGGAAGCAAAACCTTCGGGCAAGAACGTACGAAAACTGTCCCTGCTCTCGGGCGGTGAAAGAGCTTTGACCGCTCTAGCGTTTCTATTTGCGATTTTTCGCAGCCGTCCGTCCCCGTTCTATGTGATGGACGAAGTTGAGGCAGCCCTTGACGACATCAACTTGCATCGGTTCCTCGATCTTGTCTCGGAGTTTCGCCGAGAGGCGCAGTTGGTCATCGTGAGTCACCAGAAACGCACTATGGAAGTGGCAGATGTCCTCTACGGGGTCTCTATGGCACCAGGAGGTTCTTCTCGGGTGTTGAGCGAGAAGGTGGCGTCATAGATCAGTTGACCTTCACCGGCCTGCTTGCTCTGTAAGATCCCAGCGACGTGAACGCGACCCTGCTCTTTGTCATCTTCGTAATTGTCATGCTTGCCTTGGCACTTCTGCCCTGGGTGCATCGCATGTGGACCACAGGCCGCGGGATAACCAGGGATGACCAGGCCGAAATACCTCTACCAACTACCCAAGAATCCTCTCGTGACGACCGCGGGTTTCGTGACGAACCGGCAGAAGAAACCGACCATGACGTGTCACCTCCGCCGACCGCTGCTTCTATGCGGGAGAAGCTCACCAAAGCTCGGGGATTGATCTCCGAACGACTTGCCGGAATACGCAGCGGATCTATCGACGTTTCAACGTGGGAAAAGCTTGAAGAGTTGCTGATTCTTGCGGACGTTGGTGTCGACGCGACCATGGACACTGTGGACCGGTTACGCGCGAAATTGAGCGCTTCAGAAGTTACTGAAGGACCTCAACTTCTCGAAGCGCTCAAAGACCAAATGAAGAGCGATCTCGCAACAGACCGACAATTGGTGCATATCGCCCAGAACGGCAAAATACCGGTGTGGCTTTTCGTTGGGGTCAATGGGGTCGGCAAGACCACCTCAATCGGAAAGACAGGACGGCGTTTGGGAGATCAAGGTCTTAACGTCTTGATGGCGGCCGGAGATACTTTCCGAGCTGCGGCCGCTGAACAATTGGCCACTTGGGCTGACCGCTGTGGAGCAGACTTCGTGCGCGGAAGTGAAGGAGCGGACCCGAGTTCGGTCATATATGACGCTGTGCAGGCAGCAGCATCACGCGATATGGACGTTGTGCTCGCCGATACAGCGGGACGTCTTCACAACAAAGTCAACCTTATGGAAGAACTCGCGAAAGTTCGTCGAGTAGCGGACCGCGACCCTGGCCAAGTGGCAGAGGTTCTTTTGGTTATTGACGCGACTACGGGTCAAAATGGTCTTTCACAAGCAAGGGAATTTGCCAACACAGTCGCTGTTACAGGCGTAGTCCTTACCAAGCTTGACGGCTCAGCGAAGGGCGGAATTGTCTTTGCGATCGAACGAGAGCTCGGTTTACCGGTCAAGCTCGTAGGGCTTGGCGAGGGCGAAAGGGATCTCATTGACTTTGATCCCAGTTCATTTGTGGAGGCACTGTTCGGCGATGAATAGCGAACTGCGAAGCGTCAAGAACCGATGCAGGTAGCCTGACCAACACTATGTTCGAATCTCTCTCGGACCGGTTCGACGGAATTCTTGGTCGCCTGCGGGGCAAGGGTCGTTTGAGCGAGAACGACGTTGCTGAGGCAATGCGCGAAATTCGGTTAGCACTTCTTGAAGCCGACGTTCACTTCAATGTTGTAAAGCGGTTTGTCGACCGCACCCAGGCCCGATGTCTAGAAGCTGGGATCACCCAGAGTCTGACCCCTGGGCAACAAGTGGTAAAGGTCGTAAACGAGGAACTTACGGTCATTTTGGGCGGACAATCGCTCCATCTGACGTACGCCCAAAAATCTCCAACGGTTGTTCTCATAGCTGGCCTACAGGGTTCAGGCAAGACGACTTCGTCAGCGAAACTGGCGCGCTGGTTTAAATCACAGGGCAGAAACCCCCTTCTTGTTGGCGCTGATCTTCAGCGCCCCGCAGCGGTAGAGCAGTTACAAACCTTGGCGGGTCAAATCGAAGTGCCTGTCTTCAGCTCGCCAGGAGACCCAGTAGAGACGACTCGGGCAGGTTTAGTAGAGGCCCGAGCCACAGGACGCGATGTGCTCATCGTCGACACGGCAGGCCGCTTGAGCATCGATCGAGATTTAATGGACGAAATTGCTGCAATTTCGGATGCGATCGATCCTAATTACACGTTCTTAGTAGTCGACGCCATGACAGGCCAAGACGCGGTGAACACGGCTGAGGCGTTTCACGCAACTCTCGAACTCGATGGAATAATCCTCACCAAACTTGATGGAGATGCCCGTGGTGGGGCTGCTCTTTCGGTTAAAGAAGTAGTGGGAAGGCCTATTGCCTTCGCTTCAACTGGTGAGAAGCTTGATGACTTCGACCTCTTCCACCCTGAGCGGATGGCAGAACGCATTCTCGGAATGGGCGATGTTCTTACCCTCATCGAAAAGGCTGAAGAAGTATTTGAACAGGAGGAGGCCGAAGCGGCCGCTCAAAGGCTCCTTGAAGGAACTTTCACCCTTGACGATTTTGTTGATCAGCTTCGCCAAGTGCGTCGGATGGGTGATTTCTCCAACATTGTGTCGATGATGCCTGGCGTTCCCAAGGAGATCAAAGACGCAGATATCGATGAACGCGAAATTGACCGAGTTGAAGCGATCGCTCTTTCGATGACTCCGGAAGAGAGAATTAATCCCGAGATTATTGATGGCTCGCGCCGGGCGCGGATTGCCAATGGAAGTGGAACGACGCCATCGCAGGTAGGCAATCTTTTGAAGCAGTTCAAAGAAATGCGCAAGATGATGAAGGGTATGACTGGTCTGGGTACCAAGGCCAAAGCCCGGAAAGCCAGGAGCAAAAACCCCAAAAAAGGTAAGAAAGGTCCCGGGAGAGCAGGAGGCAGTCGAGTTCAACCCAAGGAAACCCAACAGGTACCGAAACTCGATATAGGCGGTCTCGATCTGACGCTACCTGGCCGTTGAGAACGACCTAGTGCTCAGCGTGCTCGTTAGCTCTGCAGCCAGGTAGGCTTTCTCACTGGCTTGAATGACGCCATCCCTTATCACTCCACCGACCTCAGGGCCGGCACCGCCGAGTGGTGAAAACTTTACAAGACGACCCCGGAGAGACCTGAAGAACCATGGCCGTACGACTGCGCCTGATGCGCATGGGCAAGAAAAAGCAACCTACCTATCGCGTTGTCGCCGCCGACAGTCGCTCCCCGAGAAACGGACGTTTTATCGAGATTGTTGGTACGTACCAGCCTCGCCTTGACCCTTCTGTTGTCAAGATTGATAACGACCGTGCCGTTCATTGGCTTCAGCAGGGCGCCCAGCCCAGCGAAGCAGTTGAAAAGCTCCTCAAGATCTCAGGTGCTTGGGCTGATTTCAAGGGTGAAGAATTTGTTCCTTCTGTCCCACCTGCCCCTAAGGCAAAACCCGTAGTACAACAACCGGAGCCAAGTTCAGGTGAGGTGCAAAACGATACCTCTGCCGACGAAACCGAGGAATCGACTCCCCAAGCCAATGTGGACGAGGCTGAAGCCAATGTGGACGAGGCTGAAGCCAATGAGGTCGAAGCGACCGAGGAACCTTCAGAAGATGAGGCCGAGCAAGAGGTGAACGTCGATGATGAGGAACAGACATGAGCGATGAAGAAGGAACTACAGCAGAAGAGGTGCTTCTCTACCTCATCGCTCAGTTAGTAGAACATCCTGATCAGGTAGAGCTCGAAATTGAAGAGACCGAAACCAAGATCAGTTTGATGGCAAAAGTGAGCTCGGAAGATATCGGACGCGTTATTGGAAAGCGTGGTCGAGTGGCAAACTCGATTCGCACATTGGTGCGCGCTGCAGCGGTCAAGGATGGCGTTGATGTTGAGGTCGACTTCAGCGACTGAGTTTAAAAAAAGTTCTCGGGTTCGGGCGTAACAATGTCCAACGTTGGCGACTTGCTTGAAGTTGGGACCATTGGCCGTGCCCACGGAACAAAGGGAGAGGTGGTCGTCAGGCTTATCACCGATCGCGTTGAGCGGCTTGAACCCGGAAGCAAGTTGAGTGCCGATGAACGCGAACTTGTGGTCGAGACGTCCAGACCGCACCAAGACCGATGGCTAGTTCGCTTCCATGGAATAAAGACTCGTGGCCAGGCCGAAAAGCTCCGCGGCTGGGTCTTACGTGCGCCCGCACTAAAGGTTGCTGATGCGTTATGGGTTCACGAATTGATTAGCTCAACCGTCCGAGAAGTCGACGGAACTGAACGCGGGATTGTTGAAGCAGTGGTCGCAAACCCCGCCTCTGATCTACTGGAGCTCGACAGCGGCTACCTCGTTCCCCTCACCTTCGTTGTTGAATTCGTCGACGGCGTTGTTCTTGTTGATGTGCCCGACGGTTTGTTCGATTTGAGGTCTTGAAATGCGCATCGACGTTTTCACCATTTTCCCCGAAGCAGTGGACAACATGGCCCAACTCAGTGTCTTGGGTCGGGCCCGCGGTTCCGGACTAATTGACGTGCGTGTTCACGATCTTCGAATGGCAAGTACTGACCCTCACCGGACCGTTGACGACAAGCCATTTGGAGGAGGTGCAGGGATGATATTGAAACCCGAGCCGGCCTTCGCAGCAGTTGAGGCAGTCGAGCCTCCGCGCCCACTTTTTCTTCTCGATCCGGGTGGACCTCAGTTCGACCAGCAAAAGGCGACCGAACTTGCCGCCATGGACGGTTTCTCACTCCTGTGCGGGCGCTACGAAGGTGTCGATGACCGTATCCGAACCAACCTTGTTGACGATGAACTCTCGGTAGGCGACGTGGTACTTGCCGGGGGAGAGTTTGCTGCCATGGTGGTGATAGAAGCCGTAACGCGACTTGTTCCCGGCGTTCTCGGTAACGAGGTTTCTGTGACAGATGAAACCTTCGCAGACGATTTACTTGAATATCCGCAGTGGACCCGTCCGGCTTTGTTTCGCGAGTTCGAAGTGCCCGAGACCCTCCGAAGTGGTGACCACGCGTTGATTCACCGATGGCGCCGAGCTATGGCTATCGCTCGAACAGCCGAACTTCGGCCTGACCTGCTTGAACGTCGTGGTGTTTCGCGAGAAGAATCATTGCTGCTCAGTGAGTTCAATATAAGCGTGGATCCCCGCTTCGTTTCGGAGTAACAGGCCGGTAACATAACTATTCGTTCTAGCTGCGACGCACGTAGCCCTTCCTGAGGGCCAGTCGCTACCCCGAATAGTCGCCGTTCCCAATCCGGAACCCCACCCCAGGAGCAAGTGCGCCATGCACAGCACTGATGTAGTCGATCAAACCCAACTGAGAAGTGACCACCCGCAGTTCGGCCCTGGTGACACAGTTAAAGTCCACGTTCGAGTTGTTGAAGGAAATCGCGAGCGGACACAGATCTTTGAGGGGTATGTCATAGCTCGACGGGGCTCAGGGATCAGAGAATCATTTACTGTCCGGAAAATGAGCTTTGGCGTCGGAGTGGAACGTACGTTTCCGTTACATGCACCCACCCTCGCCAAAATAGAACGCACGGCAGTTGGTGACGTACGGCGGTCGAAGCTCTACTACCTCCGCGACCGCATTGGTAAATCTGCTCGAGTAAAAGAAAAGCGCTACTAGGCCAACATCTTTCACTGTTAGCTAACCACGGGGTCGCCTTCGATGCCTCGCGCGCCAGCAGCCGTAATGCCAGTGGCGTCGAAGGTCGGGCGCGTCTAAAGGAACAGCAACCATGTGGCCAAGTCCTGGCGGAAGATCGCGGTTGCATCCCGGGCAAACGTAAGGCTTCAACGCCTGATAAGGCTGAACCCGCCTTACCTCGAATCCCTCCTCGGGTTCCAGATCAAACAAATCAGTTCCTATCCGAAAAGTCCCCAAACGACCAGTGTCGTGGCGACCACAGCGGCCGCAAACAAGAACAAGTAATCGGCCGTTGTTACGTTGTGCTTCCGATACGGGTTGTAACCCATGCTCGCAGTATGCACCGACGGCGCACTCTTGCCCCTAATGGCTATAACTCAGGACTTAGATTTGCTCACCCTGACCCTTCGCTCCAAGTCAATGCAAAGGCGATGGGCGCGCTACAGAGTGGGCTGACGCTCACTTGTATCGGTACCTTTCATAGATGTGAATGAAGAAACATGGCGCGTGAAAGAGTTCGGTCTGTTTTTGACTGCCTCTTCTACGGCAACGAAGGCCGCCTACGAAAGCGACCTGACTGGGTTCATCAACTGGAGCGAAGAGCGCGGTTGTCCGGACGCGCTAGCTGTTCAACGTAACGACGTCCGAGCTTGGGTAGCGAACGAGAGCAACAAGAAGAAGCCGTCAGCCCCTGCGACGATCGCTCGAAAACTGTCAGCGCTGCGGCGTTACTTTGGATGGCTTCTCGGAGAGGGTCATATTAAGTCGGACCCAACGGTCAATATCAGTGCTCCGCAAGGAGATGCTCGACTGCCTCGAGTGTTCCAACACCGAGAGATTGACCGGCTCTTTGCCCTTGCAATTCCAAAGAACCCACTGGATTTGCGCGACCGACTGACAATCGAACTTCTCTACGGTTCGGGTCTGCGTGTCGCGGAACTTTGCGGGCTGGACATCACAAATTTGAACACAGAACGAGTGGCTATGGAGGTGCTGGGAAAAGGCGACAAACCGCGAAAGGTTCCAATAAATGCGCCTAGCCGCCAGCTGCTGAATCTATGGATTCCCGAAGGAAGCCAAGCGTTTGATCAGGCCTACGTCTCAGGTACAAGAGACCCAACTGCGCTATTAGTGAATCGCAGAGGCAACCGATTAACCCGCAGCAACGTGAGACGAATATTGCTGGGTCTCCTTAGAGCAAAGGGCTTGACCGATCGATCACCACATGCTCTGCGGCACACATTTGCTACCCACCTGCTCGAGGGCGGAGCGGATCTTCGAGCGATTCAAGAAGTACTCGGTCATGCTGACTTAGCCACAACCCAAATATATACCCATGTGAGTCGAGAAGAACTAAGAGAAGTGCACACAAAATATCACCCCCGCGGTAAGCAGACGGCGAACTGAAGACCGCTTTATAAGTTGCGTCGCTAGACTTCAGCGGCGGACTCAGGTTGGGTCCGAGTTGACTTACAGCCGAGACGACCTCACGGTCGCCGTTTCGCAACGGTGTCGCTCTCGGCGCAGCAGACTAACCGTGGGGGGAGAAAATCGTGGCTGCTGTCGTAACCATGTCGGATCTGCTCAAGGCAGGCGTCCATTTCGGTCACCAGACTCGTCGCTGGAACCCTAAAATGGATCGTTACCTATGGGGCGAACGCAACGGTATCTACATAATCGACCTTGAGCAGACAATCGGGCTGCTTGAGACCGCGTACACGTTTGTTCGTGACACCGTGGCCAAAGGCGGGACGGTGCTTTTCGTCGGCACGAAAAAACAGGCTCAAGATCCGATCGAAACATACGCCAAAGCATCAGGGATGCCTTACGTAAACCAACGCTGGTTAGGTGGGATGCTGACCAACTTTCGAACAATCAGAGGGCGCGTTGACAAAATGCTCGAATTCGAGCGGATGCAGGCAGCTGGCGACTTTGAAAACATGCCCAAAAAAGAAGCCCTCCTCCTCGGCAGAGAACTCGCCAAACTTCAGCGAAACCTTGATGGTCTTCGGGACATGGAAAAGCTCCCCCAGGTTGTGTTCGTTCTAGACACTCCCAAAGAACACATAGCGGTGGCAGAAGCGAATCGTCTCAAGCTTCCCGTCGTTGCAGTGGCAGACTCCAATAGCGATCCGGACCTCATTGACTACGTGATTCCAGGAAACGACGATGCAATTCGAAGCACCGAGCTACTCACGCGGGTTGTCGCCGACGCAGTTCGAGAGGGCCGGTACATCGCCCAAAGCAAGGGCGTAGTTGTCAGTTCCCCTGGCGAACGCAGCCCCGAACAAGAGGCTCGCGTATCTATGGAACAGGCAGAGGCAGCCCAAAAAGCGCTCGCCGAAGGGGCCGCTCGTGAGGCCCGAATGGCAGCAGAGCAAGCGGCTCAAGCAACACCCGTTGTTGATTCTCCAGTAGAACCAGCCGCGCAAATAGATGACGTTCCGGCGAAAGAAACTTCGCCTGAAGAGCCTTCCGAAAGCCCTCAAAACTAACCCGTTCCAAATCAACTAAAGAGGTACATCAGACCCCATGGCAGATTTCACCGCCAAGGACGTTCAGGCTCTTCGTCAAACAACTGGCGCCGGCATGATGGATGCTAAGAAGGCGCTCGTTGAAAACGACGGAAATGCTGAAGTCGCTGCACAGTGGCTAAGAGAAAAAGGCATCGCTAAAAGCGCGAGTCGTTCCGACCGAGATAACAGCGAAGGCATTGTTGTAGCTCGCGTCGAAGGCGAAGTTGCCGCAATTGTGGAACTGAAGTGTGAAACCGACTTCGTGGCCAAATCTGATCAATTTAGGGAGCTAGCTGAATCACTTCTTGCCTCAGTGCTCGCAGAGGGAGAGGACGCCGTTTCTCAAGAGTCCACCGGCCTTGAGAACCTGAAAATCACTCTGAAAGAGAATATTGGCCTCGGCCAAATAGTTCGGTACGTGTCAACTGAAGGATCCGTGATTGACGCTTATGTCCACCAACAGAACGGGAGAGGGGTTAACGCTGTGCTTGTGGAGATTCACAATGGCACTCAAGAAGTTGCCCACGACGTGGCCCTCCACATTGCAAGTAGCAGACCCAAATACCTCACTCGAGAAGATGTTCCGGCCGACCTTGTCGCCGCTGAACGCGAAACCCTAGAAAACATCACTCGAAACGAAGGCAAACCGGAACAGGCGATCGAAAAGATTGTTGACGGGCGAATGTCGGGTTTCTTTAGAGACACAGCGCTTCTTGAACAAAAATTTGTCAAAGACGAAAAGCTTGGCATGGCCGAGCTACTGGGTGCGGCGACGATAAGTCGATTCACCCAGGTGGAAATCGGCAACTGACGTGTTGGAGCGGGCTCAACGCTGGGAGGGTGAAAGCCCCTGGAAACGAGTCGTTCTTAAGCTTTCAGGTGAAGCGCTCGCCGACCCTTCCGCGGACAACATCAGCGGTGAGATTCTTCGAGGCTTGGCTTTGGAGATTTCAGCCGTTCGTGAACACCATGACGTAGACATCGCCGTCGTGGTGGGTGGAGGGAATATCTGGAGAGGTATGTCCGGCTCGGATGGAGGCATGGACCGAGCGCAATCTGACCATATGGGCATGCTCGCCACAGTGATCAACGCCCTAGCTCTGCAGGACGCACTTGAAAGAGCAGAAGTCCCCACACGTGTTATGACCGCGATCGGTATGGCGCAAATAGCGGAGCCGTATATCCGACGCAGGGCCGTGCGGCATCTTGAAAAGGGACGAGTTGTGATTTTTGCAGCTGGAACCGGAAACCCATATTTCACCACCGACACCGCTGCAGCGCTTCGTGCTGCAGAGATCGACGCTGATGTAGTTCTTAAGGGCACTCACTCCGGGGTCGACGGCGTTTACACCGCTGATCCAAAAATCGATCCAGCAGCCACGCTGCTCGAAGAGGTCTCTTTCCTCGATGTTCTCTCCCAGGAGTTAGCAGTCATGGACAGCGCGGCAATCGCAGTGTGTAAGGACAATGAAATGCCGATCGTCGTTTTTGACCTGATGGCGCGCGGCAATTTTGAGTCCATCCTGGGTGGCGCCGCAATCGGTACGCTGGTCAGGTGAGCGAGTTCGCCCAAGAGATATGTGATGATGCCCAAGAACGCATGCAACGGGCAGTAGAACACGCACAAACTGATTATGCGACTGTTCGCACAGGTCGAGCTACACCAGCGCTCGTCGAAAAGTTGAAAGTTGACTACTACGGTGCTGGCGTGCCTCTTCAGCAGTTGGCGAGCTTCTCCGTTCCAGAAGCTCGCGTACTAGTGGTCCAGCCTTTTGATCGAGGCTCTATGGAGGGAATATCGAAGGCTCTGATGGAATCGGACTTGGGTATTAACCCGAGCAACGATGGTGAGGTGCTGCGCCTAGTTTTTCCGCCTTTGACCGAAGAACGGCGACGAGATCTGGTACGAGTGGTCAAGCAGATGGCTGAAGATGGTCGAGTCGCCGTCCGCAACCTTCGGCGATCGGCCCGCCAGGACTTAGATGCACTCGAAAAAGATAAAGAAATATCGTCTGACGACAAAGAACGGTTTAGCAAAGAACTCGACCGTTTCACCCAGAACGCAGTCGACGAAATTGATCGCGCGCTCAGCGCCAAGGAGCAAGAGCTGCTTGAGGTTTGAGTCAGAAGTCAGGAGTCGATATGTCTGATGGTGACGCTGACGATATTGAACGCCGACGTCCTGAAGAGGTGTCTGGCGAGAACGATTCTGGACCCGTGTTGTCTTTTGACTTCGATGAGATGCCGATACCCCATTGGTCGGAACCTGGATCTGGGCAACTACCCGACGGAGGAGAACGCCCGGACCCACCCGAGGTCGACGCTGGGTCTGAGCGCGGTTCGAGACTTTTCCCTCAACTCCCCGATGACCCGCACTTAGTTGACACTTCAGACACAGGACTTCTAGATGTCTTGCGCTCCGACACTATTCCGACGATTGTGCCTGTGGAAGGCGTGGAGCTATTCGACACCGGGCCGATAAATGTAGAAGATGCAGGACCCAGCATGGTGGCGCTCAAGGAATCGGTGTCCGAGTTGAACGAGGACGAATACTCCCAAACAGAACTTTCGACTGACGACCTATTCCATGAACCGCTTTTCGAAGACGATGATCCGTTCGACACATCAGCATTCGAGAACGCTCCGATTATCGGTCGTATCGCGGAAGATGAAACGCCATATTTCGATACCGGAACGGTGGATCAAGGTGTCGGAGAAGCCAGAGGTGAGAGCGAGGTCGCGTCAACACGCGATGATCTTCTAGAAGCTGACTCCAGCCCAACTTCAACACACGATGGCCAAGAAGATGACAGCCCGCCAGCCATATCGGACGATATATCCAAACCTGAAGGCGACCCGGACCCCCCTGATATTTCGGACGGTGAAAGCCCTAGCGGCGATAACGATTTCTTTACAGATGAACCCACCGCTGAATTGCTTCTAGCCGATGACGAAGATGAACCGAGCGATGATGAGACGACTGAGTCGGACAGTCTGACGGAACTTGTTTCCTTCGACCACACTGTTAGAACAGGTGAAGAGGAAACGCCATCAGATGACTCCCGGCAGCAGCCTCGCGTAATCGAGCTTTTCGACACTCCGCCGAGTCAGCGTGCAATGGCTCGTACCCCGTTCGTTGACGGTGAGGCCAACACCGATAAAGAAGACAACCCCGACAACCTCGAAGAAGAAGGTGATGAATTGACTCATTTCGGTGGGCCAGCACCACATTGGCGAGAAGGTCGGCGAGACTATGAGGAGCCAAACAAAGTGACTGATGACGAACGAGTGGTCACACATAGCGGCAGTAAAACTGAGGGAACGGGTTCGCCAAGTCGATCGGGAGGCCGCAACCTTCCGGTGGCCATTGCAGTCGGGTTGGCTTTAGGGGCAGCTTTTTTTGGATTACTCAAAGTCGGCCCATGGGCGGTGCTTTGCCTGGTGCTCTTGGCTCTCGGATTTGCAGCCGCCGAGTTCTTCACGTCGGCTCAGAACCTTGGATACCGCCCCGCCACGCTGGTCGGAATTGCAGCAGTCGTAGGCTTATCTCTTGGCGCTTACCACAGAGGGTATGAGGCCTACCCGGTTGTATTAGGCCTAACGGTGTTGGCTGGAATGTGTTGGTTCCTCTTCGACGTCGACTCCGAACATGTGACAGCGAACCTCGCAGTGACCTTCCTCGGTGTTGGCTGGGTCGGTGGTCTCGGTTCGTTCGCAGCTTTGATTCTCGCCCAACCGAATGGAGACGCGATTCTTATTGGTGCCGTGATTGGGACCGTGGCATACGACGTTGGTGGCTACGTCATCGGCAGTACCACCGGGCAGTCCAAACTCGCCCCTCGAGTCAGTCCAAACAAGACCTACGAAGGGTTACTTGGCGGCATGATGCTGTCGGTAGTTGTCACCACTCTGGTTTTGAATCGTTTTCCCGGAATTCATCCGTGGTCACAATCGATGATGGATTGTCTATGGCTCGGGTTGGCAATTGCAGTCATCGCTCCCATCGGGGATCTGGCCCAATCAATGATTAAACGAGATATGGGAGTTAAAGACATGGGAACTCTTCTTCCTGGTCACGGTGGTGTATTTGATCGCTTCGATGCCTTGTTGTTTGTACTGCCGACGACGTTCTTCGTTGCTGACTTAGTTCTGGGTTGAAAGGTAACTGAGTGACTACTGTCGCGGTTCTAGGAGCTACAGGATCAATTGGTTCCCAGACCGCTGACGTTGTTCGGGCCGAACCCGATCGTTTCGACATCACGGCTTTAGCGGCCTGGTCATCGGTTGACCAACTCATCGAACAGGCAAAGGAGTTTCGACCTGATGCCGTAGCAATTGGTGAATCAGGCTTAGCTAACCGACTTAAGGCTGGAGTGCCTGCCGGTATAGAGGTCCTGGTTGGTGAGGCTGGCTTCGAAGAACTAGCAACTCGCGCCGACGTGATTGTCAACGGGGTGGTTGGGTTTGCTGGCCTGGGAGTGACGCTCGCTGCACTGAGTTCAGGTAGACGTCTTGCTTTGGCGAATAAGGAAAGCCTGATTGCTGCAGGTCCTTTGGTACGACCGCTGCGTTTGGTGCCAGGTGCTGAATTGATTCCCGTAGACAGTGAGCACTGCGCGTTACATCAGTGCCTCAGGGCAGACAACGACGTTGACGCCCCACGTCATCTGGAAAAGTTGCTACTCACAGCGAGCGGCGGACCGTTCAGAGGTCGTAATTCGGCCGATCTGAAAGAGGTCACCGTTGAGCAGGCCCTCGAACATCCGACTTGGTCCATGGGACCCAAAATCACGGTCGATTCGTCGACGCTCATGAACAAAGGTCTGGAAGTAATAGAAGCTCATGAGCTTTTCGACGTTCCCTACGCAAAAATAGAAGTTGTGGTGCACCCCGAGTCCATTGTTCATTCAATGGCCACCTTTACCGACGGCGCAACGATCGCCCAATTATCCGAACCCGATATGAGATTGCCGATTGGCTACGCGCTCGCATACCCGGATCGAATTCGAACCCCATTTGGTGCCATCGATTGGAGCGAGACCAAGTCGCTTCACTTCGAACCGCCTGACCGAGAAACCTTCAGATGCCTTGACCTGGCGTATGAGGCTGGCCGAATCGGAGGTACAGCCCCCGCGTGGATGAACGGAGCCAACGAAGCAGCGGTTGAAGCGTTCCTGAGTGGAACGATCTCATGGTCAGAAATAGCGCCGTCAATCGAAAGGGCACTGGAACTTCATGACGGCGCAACCGCCGATTCGGTCGACGCCATAGTGCGAGCGGACCGGCGCGGACGTGAGTGCGTTCAGTCGAAAAGCACCCACGGGGGTTCTGGTGTCTGATTCTGCTGCCTCGAACCTCGGTCCTCGAACTCGCGCTTTGGCGGGAGGCGTCGGAATAGCTGGATCGCTAATCCTGCTCGGATGGGTATCGAAAGCGATGCTCGCCGTCGCCATGGTTATCGCATTTGTCGTCTTTGTCCATGAGCTCGGACACTTCGTTACAGCCCGGATTACTGGGATGAAAGCCACAGAGTTCTTCTTGGGGTTTGGCCCGCGTTTGTTCAGCTTTCGCCGAGGAGAGACCGAATTCGGTATCAGGCCGATCATCGCTGGGGCCTACGTCAAAGTCGTCGGCATGACCAACCTGGATGAAGTCCCACCTGCGGATGAACCTCGTACTTACAGACAACAGACCTATCCGCGACGTCTTCTCGTTGCTTCAGCTGGCTCCCTAATGCACTTCCTCATGGCGGTGATAGGTCTGTTCGTCCTCTTTTGCTTCATGGGTGAGCCGGTTATCGAAGAAGGAAGTTGGGAAGTAGGAACTGTCGTTAATCAAGGAATCGATGGAGAACGAAGTGCCGCCGCGAGAGCTGGCATAGAACCGGGTGACCGTATCGTGTACGTCGATAATGAATCGACGGTTGAATGGGTTGACCTGGTGGAGGCCATCCGCAATCGCCCAGGGGAAAAAGTTGAACTCCAAATCTTGCGAGACGGCAGAACCTTGTCAACCGAAACAGTGTTGGATACAAGTCCTGAAGGCGGCGGGCTGCTGGGTATCGGAGGGCGGCAGGCGATCCTGTTGACTAAGTCGGGCCCTGCTGCCGCCGTGGGAAAGACTTTCTCGGAATTCAGCACCATGGTCGGTCAATCGATTCGCGGAATTTGGGTGATTGTGACAAATTTTGGCGAAGTTGTAGATCGAATCTTTTCGCCGCCGAACGACCCAACGGCAAACGACAATCTTGAGACGCGACCCGTGTCGATAGTTGGAGCCGTTCAAATCGGAGCGAGCGATCAGCTAAGCGGTTCCGAACGAATGCAACTTTTTGTCGCCTTTAACGTCTTCATTGGTGTCTTTAACCTCCTTCCGTTGTTGCCCCTCGATGGTGGCCACGTCGCGATCGCTACTTACGAGCGGATTCGCGAGGGGAGCAGTGGACGCCGTCACTTGATTGACACAACCCGACTGCTTCCCTTTACCTACGCGGTAGTGGCCTTGCTGGCCTTCTTTGGTTTAGGAGCCGTGTACTTGGATCTAGCTAACCCCCTTGGCTTTTGAGCGCGGGACGGTTGAGTAGGATTATGTGGCTGAGATGACAGACTGTTAAAGATGTTTGAACGTCGTGTGACCCGCCAAGTTGATGTTGGAGGCGTGCCTGTGGGGGCAGGCGCTCCCATCAGTGTTCAGTCGATGACGACGACTAAGACCGCCAACGTTGACGCGACACTTGAGCAAATTTATGCGCTGGCCGCTGCCGGAGCTGAAATAGTTCGATGCACTTGCAACGAGCTTGAGGCTGCCGAAGGTCTTGCGCGAATCGTGCCCCGTTCCCCGGTTCCTTTGGTGGCAGACGTCCACTTTCAGCACCGGCTAGCTCTGGCAGCGCTTGACGCAGGCGTAGCCTGTCTGCGTCTGAACCCGGGCAATATTCGCAAAGCCGAGCACATCAAAGTAATCGCCTCCGAAGCTCGGGATCGTCAAGTGCCAATCCGGATAGGGGTCAACGCTGGGTCGCTGGATCCTGATATCGAACAAAAGCACGGTCTCACTGCTACAGCTCTCGTCGAATCAGCTAAACGCGAACTTGGATACTTCGAAGAAGTCGGATTTGACGATGTAAAAATTTCAGTCAAGGCCAGTGATGTTCGATTAATGGTTGACGCCTACCGCCTATTAGCTGATGCAGTCGATTTTCCACTGCACCTTGGAGTGACTGAAGCTGGTCCACCCCCAGGTGGCATATTGAAAGCCACTGCTGGTATCGCGACTCTGCTCAACGAGGGCATAGGCGACACCATTCGGTACAGCCTCACTGCCGACCCCGTCGAAGAGGCACGCGCCGGCCGTCAGCTACTAGAAGCTCTTGGCCTACGTGAACGAAGCGCACTTGATCTCATAGCGTGCCCATCTTGTGGCAGAGCAGAAGTCGACGTCATCGCAGTTGCATCAAAGGCGCAAGAAGTCCTGTCTGAACTTAGTTTGCCAATACAGGTCGCCGTAATGGGGTGTGTTGTCAATGGTCCTGGTGAGGCCAAGGGGGCAGATTTAGGCATAGCTGCTGGTCGTAAACGGGGCCATCTTTTTGTTAAAGGGCAGGTTGTAAAGGTTGTGCCCGAAGACGAAATGGTTGATGCCCTTCTGGAATGGGCTCAAATAATCATGTCTGATGGTGTAGAGGGAGCGTTGGCAGCAGCGGATCATTCAGCGGAGGCTGAAGCAGAAGCGGATAGGGCTGCGTTGATTGAACTTCAAGGTGAAGATGTCAACCATGCCGAACAAGTTGTCGAGATGATTAGAAAACGCTGAGCCCCCTCCGCACCGACACTCGACCTAGGTTGGGAAGGGCAAAGGTGCTGGTACGATTGCGTTGACAGGTCAGCGGGATTTTTGCTGGACGTGGGCTTCGCCCACGTCCTTTTTCTTCGCCATAAATATTTTGCAACTCCTACATAGCGCTGAATGGAGGTCTGATGAGCTCAAATTCTCAGCAACACCTCGAGCCCATTTTTTCACTCATAGAGCCAGTAATCGAAGCGTCGGGACATCACCTTTATGACATTCGACACAACGGTGGAACCCTCGCTGTACTTGTGCAAAGCGAGAATGCCCTAGGTGTTGATGAACTGTCGTTGCTAAGTCGGACCGTCGCCGTGGTTCTCGATGAACATGACCCGATTCCTGGCCGCTACACCTTGGAGGTCTCCACACCTGGAGTTGAACGCCGTCTCCATCACGTTGGCCACTTCATTGGCGCAATCGGAGAAATTGTCAGCATTCGGACTACCCCAGGAATGAACGGTCGGCGTCGCATAGGAGGCACCTTAATTTCAGCGGACGACGGGCTTCTGACCATCGAAGATTCTGAATCTGGACTTGTGAGCATTCCTATTGACGAAATTGAGAAAGCTCGCACCGTTTTTGAATGGGAACCCACCCCTAAACCCGGGTCGCCATCAGGAAAAAAAGAACCCAAAACCAAGCACGAGGGAGGAAGTCACAAATGACTACCCCAGACATGATGGAAGCTCTTCAAGCTCTGGCTGCCGAAAAGGGCATGAGTACAGAGGTACTACTTGAAGCGGTCGCAAATGGGCTTGAGTCCGCATACAAACGAACTCCCGACGCTGCAGATGACGCATACGTCGTTATAGACGAGACGTTTAATATTTCAGTTATTGCCCAGGAAATTGATGAAGAGGGCAACGTCGTCCAAGAATGGGATGACACTCCAGAAAATTTTGGGAGGATTGCCGCTCAGACCGCTCGTCAGGTGTTGACCCAGCGAATTCGCGAGGTCGAACGGGACATGAAATACGATGAGTACGCAGGCCGCGAGGGTGACATCGTGACAGGCATCATCCAGCAGACGGACTCAAGGTACACGCTTCTCGATCTAGGTCGAGTCGAGGCATTACTCCCGCAATCGGAACAGGTGCCTTACGAAAGGCCAGAGCCTAATAGCCGGCTTAAGGCCTACATCGTCGAGGTGAGAAAAACCGCCAAGGGCCCACAGATCGTCGTTTCGAGGACACATCCCGGACTGATTCGTGAACTTTTCAAACTTGAGGTCCCCGAGATTAGCGACGGCATAGTCGAGATGAAGGCATGTGCGCGTGAGCCAGGCCACCGGACAAAGATCGCTGTTTGGTCAAACGACACCAATATTGACCCAGTCGGGGCCTGTGTAGGATCTCGCGGCGCACGAGTTCGACAGGTCGTCAACGAGTTACGCGGAGAGAAAATCGACATCGTTCCCTTCTCAGAAGACCAGCACGACTTCGTAGCTAAGGCATTGTCGCCTGCGAAGGTCCGTGAGGTTCGCTTCCACGAAGTTGAAGGTGTTGCAGAAGTAGTGGTGCCAGATCATCAGTTATCTCTAGCTATTGGACGTGAAGGACAAAACGCGCGTCTTGCTGCTCGATTAACTGGCTGGCGAATTGACATCAAGAGTGAAACTCAGATCCTCGAAGAGGAAACCGCATATGCCGATGGAGATTGGGCCGAAGGGGAGTGGGTAACCGATCCAGAGACGGGTGACCAAACTTGGGTACCCGCCGATGGCAGCGAGGCGATGTCTGCCGACGATTGGGTTACAGCGGCCGAAGAAACGGCCGTTGGGGATAGTGATGTAGGTCCAGATAGTGAGCAAACAGGAAATGAAGAGGCCTCATCGGAAGTAGTGCAAGATAACCAAAGTAGCCAAGAGCAAGAGGAACAGCCGAGTAACTGAGCACTAGCGGCTGTGATAACCGGTAGCGTTGCTGTTTGGTCTACCACATCGTTGTTTACTGGATCCCCGCCATCGTCTGCGAAGATAGCGGAGGAGCCGGTGACTACGGCTCTTCGACCTAACCGACACACAAGGAACGCGCTTGCCCAAGAACCCCCGGGTCTACGAACTTGCAAGAGAGTTGGGTCTTACCAACGAGGAGACGCTAGATCTTTGTGACGCGCTCGGAATTGGTGTCAAAAGTCACTCGTCAAGTGTCCAGGTCGCTCAAGCCGACCGCGTCCGCCGAAAAGCGGAACGAGAAGGGTTGATTCGAGAGGTGCAGCCTCCGGATCTTGATGAGGAGCAAACAGCAGCTCCTGCAAAGAAAAAGGTTGCAGTAAAAAAGAAGGTTGCAGTTAAGAAAAAGGCTGTAGCAATAAAAAAGGCCGCTGTGCCGAAGAAGGCTGCGGTAACAAAGAAGGCTCCACCAAAGAAAAAAGCTCCGGCAATAGAACCCGCTGCGGTGACGAAGCCACCCGCGGCAACAACTCCCCCGAATGAAGCCGAAGCTGAAGCGTCCGCCCCCAGCGAGGCTGAAGCGCCAGCCCCTCCAGCCCCTCAAGCCCCTCCGCCACCGGCACGACCACTAGTCACCTCCAGCGGTCAGGAACCAGCGCGAAGGACAGTCGAAGAAACACCAGCGCGTGCTACTCCTAAGGCCGAAGAAACACCGACTACTCGGGAAGAAACACCGACTGCTCGGGAAGAAACACCCACGAATAGAGATATCGGATCAGCGCCAGCCCCGGCATCGGCCCGAATGCCCGCACCCCCTCGCTCAGTTGGCGGTAAACCCATTCCCCCCCCACCTGGTGCCCCACCCCGCTCGGGTTCTGGGCAGGCAATCCCGCCACCTCCTGGCCCCCCGCGCTCTCGGCAGGCGGGAAACCTCGGTTCGCCAAGCGGGCAACGCTCGGGAGGGCGATCCACCGGTGGTCCTGGTGGTCCTCGTGGTTCCGGTGGTCCTGGTGGTCCTCGTGGTCCCGGTGGTGGTTCCGGTGGTCCCGGTGGTGGTCCTGGTGGTCCCGGTGGTGGTCCTGGTGGTCGTCCTGGCGGTCCTCGCGGAGGCCCTCAACAGCGACGAGGCCGAAAGCAAAAGCGGCGTAGACGTCAGCGCGAGGAACTACAGCCCCAGGAGCTTGCTACGTACACGCCTGTGGACGCGCCGGTTCCTGAGGGTGAGGTCGTAATCGAACGTGGTTCGACTGCGCAAGAACTTGCGGGTAATTTAAATCGCTCTGCTGCTGACGTTGTTCGATTCCTCCTTCAGCAAGGAGAAATGGTTACTGCGACTCAATCACTGAGCGACGACATGGTTGAACTCTTTGCCGCTGAGTTAGGTGCCCAGATACGCATCGTCGATCCTGGCGCTGAACAAGAAGAAGAGATTCTCAAAGTCCTGGATATCGATCTCGAGGCTTTAGGGTCGGCACCGCGCCCGCCGGTAATCACAGTTATGGGTCATGTTGACCATGGAAAAACATTGCTTTTGGACCGCATCAGATCTTCCAACGTCGTCGACGGCGAAGCGGGCGGCATAACACAACACATAGGTGCCTACCAGGTTGAAAGAAACGGACAGGCGCTTACGTTCATTGACACTCCTGGCCACGCGGCCTTTACGTCTATGCGCGCCCGCGGTGCCCAAGCCACGGACATCGTCATTCTGGTAGTCGCGGCCGATGATGGCGTCATGCCCCAAACCCTTGAAGCTATGGATCACGCACGGGCGGCCGAGGTGCCAATTGTCGTTGCGATCAACAAAATGGATCGGGAAGGTGCCGATCCCAACCGCGTTCTGGCTGAACGTGACCTAATACCCGAGTCCTACGGGGGAGATGTCATCACTGTTCCCGTCTCGGCAATGACCGAAGACGGTATAGATGAGCTCCTTGACCAAATTGTTTTAGTCGCAGAACTTGAAGAGCTTCGCGCTGCGCCAGACGGTCGTGCCATCGGAACTGTTCTAGAAGCAAATCTCGACAGAGGACGAGGCCCAGTCGCCACGGTGCTAGTGCAGCAGGGCTTGCTCTCAGTTGGCGACCCCATGGTCGCCGGTGCCGCATGGGGTCGAGTGCGCGCGATGACAGATGATCTCGGCAACACCATCAAAGAAGCCGGGCCCTCAGTTCCGGTAGAAGTTCTTGGTCTGTCAGAGGTGCCACGGTCAGGCGACATGTTTACTGTTGCGCCTGACGAAAAAACTGCCAGTCGTGTGGCCGACACGCGAGAACATTGGCAGCGTCAAGCCAGCATGGCCAGCGCATCTTCATCAGGCGCCGGAGGCGCCAAGCTCGAAGACATCTTCAAGCAGATCCGAGCTGGCGAGGCCGCTACATTGAATCTGGTTCTCAAAGCTGATGTCCACGGCTCCTTGGAAGCAGTGACAGACAGCTTGCGCAAACTGGAACGCGAAGAAGTCAAACTTTCATTCGTCAGTAGAGGCGTAGGCGGAGTCAACGAAAATGATGTCCAGTTGGCGATCGCATCGAATGCCACAATCATCGGATTTAACGTTCGTCCCGACCGAAAAGCGCGAGAAGCAGCCGAGCGAGAAGACGTCGAAATTCGACTGTATGAAATCATCTATCAACTACTTGACGACATCGAAAATGCGATGCTTGGAATGCTCGAACCGGAATTCGAAGAGATTGTCACTGGCGAAGCCCAGGTGCGTGAAGTCTTCCGCATCTCGCGAGTAGGACCAGTTGCAGGTTGTTTCGTTGAACACGGAACCATCAGGGACGGGGCAAAGGTTCGATTCTTACGCGAAGGCACAATTATTTGGAAGGGAGAAGTTGCATCACTTCGCCACTTCCAAGATTCAGTGCCTCAAGTAAACGCAGGAATGGAATGCGGCATCGGACTCTCCGATTTCACAGACCTCAAAGAAGGCGATGTGATCGAAACCTACGATGAGCGGGAGATCCCGCGCGTCTAAGAAGCTGATCTTGATGCTGAGTCGGGAGGCCACCTTATGAAACAGCAACGGGGCCGCCAACGCCGAGCTGGGCAAAATTATGAACGCACCGACCGGGTTGGAGGGTTAATTCGCGAGATAGTGGCGACGGAACTCGAACGGATAGATGACGAGCGTCTCTTTTTGCTAGCGGTAACCGGAGTTGATGTTGACCGTGAACTAACTCGAGCGACCGTGTGGTTTGACGTCCTCGACGAGGAAGACGTTCCCGAGGTGGTGGTCGCGTTAGAGGAACACCGACAACGTGTTCAGCAAGCATTGGCGCGACAGTCAAGAATGCGACGCACGCCGGCACTTCAATTCTCACCTGACCCATCGATCGGTGAGGCCCATCGCATTGATTCAATTTTGGACAAACTCGGCTTGGGCACCCCCGACGAGAAGGTTGAACGTGACTGATGGGCAGGCGACCAGCGACCGTTCACGGCATGCTCCTCATCGACAAACCGGCGGGGATGACCTCTCACGACGTGGTGGCCGGCCTACGAAAACGTTTCGGTGAACGGCGAATAGGCCATGCCGGGACTCTTGACCCCGATGCCACAGGAGTCCTCGTCGTTGGTGTCGGAAGAGCAACGAGACTATTACGGTTCGCTTCGGCCTCTTTTAAGACATATGAAGTGGAGATCGTCTTAGGAACCGAGACTGACACGCTTGACGCCTCTGGCCAAATAGTTGCTCGTCATCAAATGTCCGTCGAAAGAGTAGATGTCTTAGCTGCCGCCAAGGGCCTTACTGGCGAGATTCAACAGATTCCACCGATGGTGTCGGCGCGAAGAGTCGGGGGGCGACGTCTCCACGATCTCGCCCGTCAAGGGCTTGAGGTAGAGCGCGAAGCGCGTCTAGTGACTATCAGCCGGTTTGAAATCGAAGCCACGGCGGACTCGTTAGTTTGGAGCGCTGTCATTGACTGTTCTGCTGGTACCTACATCCGAACACTAGGTGCTGACTTAGGAACAGCCCTAGGAGGAGGAGCACATATTCGTTGCCTGCGTCGGGTAGCTAGTGGCATATACAAACTCGATGAATCTGGCACGATCGAAGAAGCGCCCTTGCTGCCCGTAATCGAGTTGGTCCGCGGAATAGATCGGATAGTCCTGAGTGAAGAAGAGGAGTCGTTCGTGCGAAATGGGGGGAGACTCAATTCGAATCGCACCCAAGGAGATGGTCCTTGGGCCTTAGTCGACGCATCCGAGGAGCTCATTGCCGTTCACGAACATGTGGAGGGTCGTGTTGTCGTGGGTGTGGTGCTGGCTCAGTGACCGCGCCAAGCCAGCCGAACGCTTTCGAATAACAAGACGGAGTCGTTCTAAGATCGGGTTCCCGATAGTTTGACTTGGTGGAGATCATTCGTGACATAGCCTGGTCGCCGTCACTAGAGCAAGGCAGCGTAGTTACCGTCGGAGAATATGACGGCGTGCATCGCGGACATCGCACCGTGATTGCTGAAATGCATCGGATGGCGGCGGAACGAGGATGCGCTACTGCCGTAGTGACCTTTGACCGCCACCCTGCGACGGTAGTCAGACCAGACTCGGCGCCTCTTCTGTTGTGCGATTTAGACACCAAGCTTGAACTTCTTGCTGAGACAGGCGTCGATTACACACTGGTAGTCGAGTTCACACCGAAACAGGCACAGGTTCGTGCCGAAACGTTCGCAAGGCAAATCCTCGTTGACTCTCTTCAGGCGAAAGTAATCGTAGTTGGTGCTGATTTTCACTTTGGCAAAGACCGCCGAGGGGACGTGGAGACTCTCAAAGCAGTGGGGGATGAGTGCGGCTACCAAGTCATCGGACTTCCCCTAGTCAAGCAAATTACGGGCGAAGGAGAAGTAATTTCATCGACATCGATTCGTATGGCTCTTGACGATGGGGACGTAGAAAAGGCGCATCGGCTCTTGGGGCGACCCTTCGAAGTGCGAGGAATTGTGACGCCCGGAGACCGGCGAGGAAGAACGATTGGGTTTCCCACCGCAAATTTGCCAACGACGCCTGATTTACAGGTGCCGTCTGACGGTGTCTACGCAGGGTGGTATCAACGTCCCGATGGCACTCAATACCCCGCTGCGGTCAACATAGGTAAACGACCCACGTTCTATGACTTTGCGGAAAGATCACTTATCGAAGCTCATTTGATCGGCTTTCGCGGAGACCTTTATGGGGAACAAGCAAAAGTCCGATTTGTCCGACGCTTGCGGGGCGAGCGACGATTCGAAGATGTTGATCAGTTAGTCGCTCAACTGGGCAAGGACGTCATGAACGCCGCCCAATGTCTTTCCGAGTAATTGTCGACCCGATCTAGGGCTGCACTATCCAAGAACTTCGCTGTTAGAATGCTCCTCGGCGCGTAACTCTCGTGCCAGCCACCCAGCCGCAATCCCCACCACTTAGCGGCACGAAGTTGTATCCCGAGGAAATAAACACATGGCCGAAAAGTCCGCCACTATGGCAGCGCACCGGCATCACGAAACTGACACGGGTTCACCCGAAGTCCAGGTTGCGTTGCTCACGGAACGGATCGAAGATCTCACCGGACACTTGAAGACCCACGTAAAGGATCACCACAGTCGACGCGGCTTACTCAAACTTGTTGGTCAACGCCGTCGCCTTCTGAACTATCTCGCTAACAACGACGTCGAGCGTTACCGGGCGCTCATTACAAAACTCGGGCTGCGTCGCTGAGCGATCTAGGCGGCTGTCACGCCGCCAATTTCGCGCACGGCCAAAGCTCGCCAGCACACAGATCGCATCGCAATTGGTGGTCGTCGCTTCCTCAAACCAAATCGGGTGGGCGACGTCTTCCAACTGAATGTAAATCATGGCGAGAACGTCTCGCCGAAGGAGTAGAAGAAACCTATGGCTGATGCCATTTCCGTATCGGGCCCAATCTCGGGTACCGACAAAACCATTTCATTCGAAACCGGCAAACTTGCAGGTCTTTCGAATGGAGCTGTTACAGCGAGAATAGGGTCCACACAGGTCCTAGTTACCGCGACAGCATCAAGTAAACCCCGCGATGGTGCGGACTTTTTCCCGTTAACCGTCGATATCGAAGAGCGCATGTATGCAGCGGGGCGAATCCCCGGATCATTTTTCCGTCGAGAAGGGCGGGCCTCAGATGACGCAATTCTTACTTGTCGACTGATTGATCGACCTTTGCGCCCTAACTTCCCTAGCGACTACCGCCACGAGACGCATGTCGTGGGCACCATCCTTGGCGTTGATGGCGAGAATCCCTACGACGTAGTTGCCCTGAACGGCGCTTCAGCAGCCCTATGGGTGAGCGGAATTCCTTTTGAGTGTCCTATCGCTGCAGTGCGTATTGCCTACAGCACCGACGGCTCATGGATTCCGTTCCCGACGTATGAGGAAGGAGAAACAGCGACGTTCGAAATGGTGGTCGCTGGTAGACAACTCGAAAATGGCGACATCGCCATCATGATGGTTGAAGCTGGAGGCACCGAGCGAGCCTTCGAATATTACGATGATGGAGCTCCGAAGGTCACCGAAGAGGTGCTCGCTGACGGGCTAGAAGCCTCAAAACAATGGATTGACGACGTCATTGAGCTACAGAAGGCGTTACGGAGTCAACTAGGCGATATCGAAGCGCTCGAGTGGATTCCAAGTGTGGACTACAGCGACGAGATTCTCGAGAGGGTGCGTTCGGTCGCAACCCCACAGCTCACCGAGGCGATGTCCATCGCCGATAAAGCTGAACGAGAAGCTCGACAAAGCGTCGTAACAGGAGAGATTCGCACCCAACTCGAAGAGGAATTCGCCGAAACAGCCGACGCTGCCAAACAAATCGGTGCAGCGGTGCGCTCAATTTCGAAAGAAATCGTTCGTCGACGGATCGTTGAAGATGGTTTTCGCATCGACGGCCGGGCCACGGACGAAGTTCGTCCGTTGTCAGCTGAGGTTAGCTATATCGGCGAAACGGCACATGGGTCAGCGCTGTTTCAGCGCGGTGAGACTCAGGTGTTGAACGCAACGACCTTGGGTATGAGTCGCATGGAGCAACTGATTGACACGCTGAACCCGAACGACCGCAAGCGGTACATGCATCATTACAACTTCCCCCCGTTTTCGACGGGTGAAGCCGGATTCATGCGTGGTCCCAAACGTCGAGAAATTGGCCACGGTGCGCTCGCTGAACGAGCTTTACTCCCAACAATTCCGTCTAAAGAAAACTTCCCCTACACCCTTCGGCTGGTTTCTGATGTGCTCTCATCGAACGGGTCAACATCCATGGGTTCAGTGTGTGCATCTTCGCTCTCCCTGATGGACGCAGGAGTGCCTATTCGCGGTCATGTATCTGGCATCGCCATGGGTCTCGTGTATGCCGAAGGTAAATATGTGACACTGACAGACATTTTGGGGGCAGAGGATGCTTTTGGGGATATGGACTTCAAAATTGCGGGGACCGAAGACGCTATAACCGCCCTCCAACTCGACACCAAGATCGAGGGCATCCCAGCGGAAGTTCTTACACAAGCACTATCTCAAGCCCGCGCAGCCCGCATGCAGATACTCGCGGTGATGAATGAGGCAATATCTGAGCCACGGCCCGACGTCGGAGGTAATGCTCCGAAGATTGTCAGCTTCGAGATTCCGATCGACAAGATCGGTGAAGTGATCGGCCCAAGAGGGAAAGTTATCAACACCGTTCAGGAAGAAACTGGTGCTGATATTTCTGTTGATGATGATGGCACTGTCGGCATAGTCAGTATCGGATCACCAGATCGCGACAAGGTTGTAGAAGCGGAACGTCAGATCCGCTTAATCGTCAACCCGCCAACTGCTGACGTTGGGGCAGAGTACGACGGCCGAGTAGTCAATATCACCAAATTCGGTGCGTTCGTCAACATTTTGCCTGGAACTGACGGCTTGCTACACATCAGCAAGATCGGTGGAAAGCGACGCCTTGACAAAGTCGAAGAAGTATTAAACGTCGGCGATACCGTGAAGGTTCTGGTAGATGACATAGACCCGAGCGGCAAACTGTCTCTGTCAATGGTCGCAGACTCTGGAGCAGACTCTGGAGCAGGGTCAGGCGAAGACTCCGGTGATGCAAATGATGAGCCCAGCGACGGTCAGACCACAACGGAGAGTCCTGAAGCGGTCAACACAGCCGATTCGCAGGAAGCATCTTCCGATGATGACAACACTTCAGCCGACGCTCGAGAATATGTTTCGTTTGAAGAACACTTCTCCAGCACAACCGAGGCGGTGTACGGCGAAATGGGTCCCGAACCAAAGGATGACGGGCGAGGACGTCGTCGACGTCGCAGCCGTCGTTGATCAGCTGAGACTCTGAAAAACCTGTTTATTTCAAAATAGTGATTCCAACTGTGAGCCCTGTCGCCCAGAATGGTGGCAGGGCCCACAACGTTGTGGGCCAGCGAGGAAGGAACGGCTCATATGCGCGTAGTAGTCGTAGGGTCAGCAGGCCGTATGGGATCAGCGGTGTGCGAAGCCGTGGCCGCCGATAATGATTTAGACCTTGTTGCCGCGGTGGATCCGACGTGTTCGGGTGAAAAGGATCCCACGGGTTCCCTGGTCGTCTTGGAATCTCTTGAGCATGTCGATCCCGCCGATGTTGACGTGGCTGTCGATTTCACCGTCGCTGAAGCAGCTCGACTTAACATCCAGTGGTGTGCAAACAACGGTGTTCACGCGGTCGTAGGTACAAGTGGGTTAGGGGAGAGCGATACAGCATCTTTCCGCTCAGTG
>DUBN01000002.1:2883-8328 GCA_012960315.1 Acidimicrobiia bacterium | reverse complement strand
CGTTTGCGTTGAGCGTCCGCATGGCGTCAATCGATGTCCGCAGGGAGAGCAACTTCTCCCGCTTCGCTTTTAGTAGGGCTTCCGATATTTTGTACTCAAAGTGTTCGTCAGCCATTTTGTAGTCGGCCCAGGATTCTCGTTCCTTGATTGACCCCTTGGCAGACAGATACTCTTTGGCCCATGCCGACTTGTATCTTGCTTCTTTCTTAGCGTTGTCTTCAGCGAGGCTTTCGAAAGCTTCTGTTTCGTTTTCTAACTCGTCAAGGAAATGAAGCAGTCGTTGTTCAATCTCAACTTGGCTGATAGGGCCTCTAAAGTTCATAATATTCTTTCTCCAAAATAGGCTTCTACTTCAGCCAAGGTCGGAGTGTCCCAAAGCTCGCTCCTACCGTGAGTTACATCATATTTATATGTTCCGTAATACTTGAAATCGTCGTGCAGCTTTGGCAGCCAGTGAGGCTGAGTCCATGTGGCTACATTATCCGGTTCTGCGATGCGCACCGGAGTGTTGAGTCCGAAGAACCCTAAATAAGAAAGTCTTTCACCGGAAGTAACTGGCTTAATGGAATGTGATCCCATGTAATTGGCGGGAAAGTACATGAAATCACCGGTTGACAACCTAACCGTGGTGTCTAGATATGGGAAGAAGAATTCACCGCCCTCGTAATCATCGTTGAGAGCCGTCACGCAGGCGACAACTTGAGCGCCTTCTATCTGGTGAGAAGGCAACTCCCTTTTTCCATTATGTGAACTAAAGCTTGACGCCTGATCGTTGTGGGTGTCCATCCATTGCGAGTCGGTGTAGCTCAGGGCGTATCCTCTGGTGCGCCACCAAAGTGTTTCCGCTACCAGCGGGTACTCTGTCATGTAATCAACCAGATACATGTATCGGAAGTCTTCCAAAACCCCCCACTCTAAATCGATGTCCTCATCCGTATCCTGAGTCACCACTTCATGTATTCGTACCGGCTGCTGTGGGAGCATCGGCGTTTCAAGCTTGGCCCTGTCGCTGACGTAACGCTGCAGCATGGGCTCGATCGTCGTTACATCTCTATATATAACGACTCCCGGCGCAGGCGTTTCCTTCCGACCCAACCCCCATAGAGCTTCCTCCCAACAAGTTCTCGGGTGCATGATGGCGTCAATGAACTCTTCCACCTCGGGAGTGTAGGCATCCATTTTATTAGTCATCGAATTTCCCTACCGCTCTTGACCAGTCGATGTTCTCCAAAGCCTCTAAGTTCTTCTTTGGCCACTCCTGATCGGAAAGACCAAAGTGGGTGCGTCCCATTTGCTCCAAGATCCACGCATCACACATATCGTCGGCACCCTTACCCTCCCAGACTAATCCAGTCCGGGCAGAGATTGCGGAGATGACTTCAGTCTTCGCCGCATTGCCTCTTCCGGTTGCGAACTTGGCACGACAGGTCGGAGGAATCTCCACGAAGATGTAATTATCCTCATACAGGGCAAGCCGAATAACGCCACCCAGTTCCCCGATGGAATGAGCCTGACTCGCCCGCGAAGCAAACGAGTAGCCCTCAATCAAGACCACATCCGGGCGATGTTCCCGGCAGACGAGCATGACTTCATCCCTGATGGCCCCAAGCCGTTCCACACCCTTCTTCTTGACAGCGATTACGTCCATGTCGCCGTCACAGGAGTAACCCGTCGATGTAAGAGACAGATCGAGGCCCATGAACTTCACGGCTTTGTCCACCATCCAGGAACTGCTAGCCCCAGTTCGATAGCCAGCTTTGGCTCATGCCCGATGCGATCGTGACATTCTCGACAAACTGCCAGAAGGTTGTCCTCTTCGAGAATGGACCCCCCCTGGGAGCGCCGTTTCAATTCATGGATGTCGACGCTTGCCTTGCGGTTGTAGAGACTTACCTCATCATGTCTGGCAAATACCGGACATGCCTCGCAGTAGGGCCGCTCACCGAGAAGTCTGGAAACCAGCTTTCGGCGTTCAACGTATTCTGCAGACTTTTTCTTGCTACGAGGACGAAGAGAGCCGGTGCGCTTTAGGGGACCACCGCGCTGCATGGGCTTCTTGCGTTTCATAGTGCGTCACTGGTGACCCGATCAAATTCCCACTTGTTGTCAAGCGTTGCCCACAGGGCACGATCAATGGCCGTGTCTTCCATGTCGTATTCGATAAGCATGTCGCGATGCCTGAGAATGGCGCGACGATAGAAGTTGACAGTTTCAAATGGATTCATCTCGATAGGTCTGCCTGTTTCGATCATGATCTTGACCTGATCTAAACGCTTGTCGACATGGAATTTGAAACGCTCAATCTTTGTCTGCCTATTTCCGTAAGCCGATTCGGCTTCTCGGGCCAGCTTCTTACCTTCTCTGCCAAGAGCGGCATATCGATTCGCGTCAGCCTCGGCATCCACACCGATGTTCTCAATCTGAGACTGGAGGTTTCGAACTAATACTTCTAGTGCTCGCTGCCACCTATCCCAATTATGGGCTTCTACGAGCAACTCTCGTTGGGCAGGTGACAACTTGTTTTTGACTTCCTCCGCTACCATTTGGGCGAAGGCATCATCATTTAGAATCATGTCTAGCTCCAAGCAGGGCACTGTGGCTTATAGGCGCACCAGTTGCACAGAGCCGTTTTATTGGTGTCGAAAACGTGAGTTTCGCAAGCAATATCTATTGCCTTCTTAGTATCTGTGATGTATGTCACAGTTTCCTCAAAATCGCTTTCAGTGAAATCCTGGTCGAACTTGACCCCATCTTTGAGGTACAACAATTCTAACTTCTTAGTTGTGCCGACTCCAAGCTCATCAATCAGCGCACCATAAATCTTGAGCTGTAGAAACTTATCGTCACCATAGTAGGGATTCGGGGTCTTGCCAGTCTTGTAATCACTAATGGTTACACCCCCGTCAACCACGGTATAGCGGTCAATGAATCCCTTGAGGGTCACGCCATTCAGTTCGCCATTGAGTTCGTATTCAAGCCCCTCGGGCTCGATCTCGGAAGGATTCTCAATCTTCCAGAGGTTCTCTACACACCACACCGCCCGCCACTTGAATTGGCGAATGCGCTTCTCGCCACGAACGTATGGATCGATTCGTTCTTCCCACCCACCGCTATTCCAAACTTGTGAGAACAGGGGATTTATGAGTGCCTCGACCCTTTCCTCAGGGTCGAACATGTAAAACTGTTCACAGAAGTCGTGAACCAGGTTGCCCAACAGCGTGGCTTCACTCGGCTCATCAGGAAGCTTGTCGATCTTGCTGAACCGAAACTTCATGGGACACTGGTTGAAGGTTCCCATAGAAGAAGGAGACAGATGAGGTGGCGGTACTAAAGCCTCAGGCATCGTCTTCTTCGTCCTCAACCACTGTGGCATTGAAGGACAATCGGACAGCTTCTTCGGCAAGGGCCGTTACGTCAGCGACGAATGTGTCGGTCATGGTGCCAATGTTTGGCTTTGGGCGTCCACCGGAGTGCTTGACCCAAAACTCGTTGAGGGTCGTCTTCTGCTCTTCGGTGAGGCTCCCGGCCAGCGAGAGGAAGTTGTCCCAGGCGTTTTGCACCTTCTCGTCCGGTGCTGCCTCAAGTTCGAGAGCTATCTCGTCACGAGCAAGGTAGAGACCGACGCCGAGCGTCTGTGCAGCCTTCTTGAGAGCTTCGGAAGTTGCGCTCTTGTAGGAGTCGCCCAGGTCCATGTTGCCCGTGTGTCTGGCACCACCAAAAGCTTCCCGAACAACCACACTGCCGTCAATGATGACAGTGAGCTGCACATGGACAATGATCCAATCGTCAGTCTTGGTGTCGCGACCCTGACTCTTGATCGTGTAGCTCCAGTTCTCGACGCCCAGCACATTGCTGAGACGTGCGAGGACCTCGTGGACTGGGATATAGGTAAGTTCCATTCCCCCCTTTTTGAGGATCGATTCGACCTCTTTGGGGAACGGTTCGCTGAGCTTGGATAGTATTTCGCTCATTGGGCTTCGCCCTTTCTGACGATCACGCTCGTCTTTGGTTCGGATGCCTCGCAGTACATGTCGGCGGTGACACCAATCTCGTTGAGCTTCCCCACCCTCCAATAAGAAGGTGCGAGGTAGTCAAGCATTTGCATGGCCATTTCCTTGGGGGTGGAGATCACTTCACCGGTATCCATGTCAACAGATGACTGGACAATCCGATCTATGACGACACCGGCAAGAACTTTGTGTTGCCAGCCCTTGCGGCTAGAGGCAACCTTTCGTTCGACCTGAGCCCCATTTCGAAGCTCGATGATCGGTTCTTCGATCATCAGGTTGCCCAACAGGTTAATCAGACGGTCGTAAACGATGCCTAAATCGTTCTTGGCCAGATTGAATTCCAAGACAAGATCGGCAACTTCAGCTGCTTCGCCCTCAATCAGGTCGACTCGTTCATCTAGCTGGGAGAGGAGAAGGCGGAGGGTCTTAATGTCCTCCAGGTTCATAGTAGATCTCCTGGGGTTAGGTTGTGTTGGCTCGCTTAGACAACGATAGCGATCCGAGCCCGCTGAGGCAACCCTAGCCCAGTTAAATTTGTGAAAGCTCCGGTGGCGGAGTCAACCTGATCATCGTGGTCGCAGGCTTCCGGGAAAGTGGATAACTCATCCAGCCAATCTGTAAGCCACGGACCCCGTATTGCTCGCACGTTTCCATTGGCCAGAGCAGCCGCAAACGGACGAGCACGGGTGACCTTATCTCCTGTTGCTCTCATGCCTAAGAAGTCGTAGCCGGGCAAAATGTAGCGGGCGTACTGATCGATTAGAGCTTTGCCCGAGGAGCCCGGTTCCTGCTCCATCCTGATTGTTACCGTTGGTCCGTCTTCGTAAGCCGTCTGGGCGATGAGATGTTCCACCTTGTCGCTCTTGACCCTTACACGCTTTACGTCAAGAACGTAAGCGATACCTTGGTCAAACATCATAAGAGTTCCAACTGTCCAGTCGGGATTGGGATTGTTGGGAGCGGGTTCTGTTGCTGCTAAATCCCAAAATCGAACAGCACGGGCGGTAGCAGCCAACTGGGGGATTTCCTCGGAGTCGATAATTACGACGGACTCACGGTCAAACAACGATCCAAGCGTTGTGGCCCACCAGTCGCCCTCTTCGAGACGCTTGCGCTCCACAGGGTCCAGGGCTTGGAGGGACATTCGGTAGGACTCGGCATCGATGCCCGGGTTGTCTGTCAGGAAGGAAGGCACGAAGATCCGCCCGCTCGTCTTTCCTTCGACAATGAAGCGCTGTCTAACCCAGTTAGGCGCAGGGTTGGAAGCACACCTCATCCGCAGGGGAACTTTTGAGAGTGGGCCCGACGCCGGGCGACGCAAGCGAGAGAATAGGTATCGGTAATCAGCTTCCCGGATTTCGGTGACCTCGTCCATCCCGATGAACTGAAATTCCGCACCCTTGTACCGCAAATAATCTTGACTGTTATTTAGGTA
>DUBN01000002.1:0-2730 GCA_012960315.1 Acidimicrobiia bacterium | reverse complement strand
CGCTCCCGGCAGGGCGAGGTCAGCGTAGGTGCGACGAAACAAGATGGCCGAATACTGGGGCACATCAATATATTGAAGTGCTGCCATCAGGAGAGCGGAACTTTTCCCACCACCTGCGGCACCACCGAACAGGGCTTCCAGTGCGTAGGTCCGCAGAAAAACTCTTTGGTTAAGGGAAGGCTCTTCGGGGCAATAAGGAGCAGCTTTCGGCTCCAGGTAGTTCAGTACCTTATTCCAGTCTGTCGACACTTGGTCACCCCGCTATCGTCTATTCTACAGTAGGTGACAAATGGCAACCCATTAAACACTAGCCTGAGAGGCCATATGGACATTTGGACTAGATTGAGAACTGTGTTCCAACGAGAGATCCTAGCCAACTGGCTGATGGTATCATTTATTATACTTACAAGCGTCGGTGCAGCGATGGTTTACCCTCCGTTGGGCCTTATCGTTGGAGGTCTAGCTTGTGGTGTATTCGGGTTTCTACTGGGTCTTGAGTAACGATGGCTTGGAATTCAACTAACGATAAATCCCTGGATCCTGGGCAGCAGAAGTCGATCCACATTGGACCTGGCGCGCCCATTGCCACCAACCCGTCTATAGCGGGTAAGCCCTACTTCGATGCGTGGGACATCGAACGTGCCTATAGAGAAGGTATGCAGAAGGTCACATGGGTGGCCCGCTGTGTGGATGTGATCAGCGGAAACCAAGCTCGACTTCCCGTCATCCTTAGAGAGGGAAATGCCCCTGATGGGAAAATTGTTACCAGCAGTTCGATTCAGGCACAAAGCACTCTCCTGGATGTGTTGAACACCAAATCGAATATAGGTGAAAACTCATTCATATTTAGATACCGACTTTCAGCCCAACTCCTGATGAGCAGTCGCGGTGCCTTCATCGAGAAGGTCCGCTCCCGAGATGGACGAATCATTGGCCTGAACCTTCTGCCACCTCAGCACACCGCCCCAATCCCAGATCCTAAGAAATTCGTATCCGGCTACGAAGTGAGCATGCCCACTGGCAAAAAAGTAATCCTCAAACCGGATGATGTCGTATGGGTACGACGCCCCCACCCAATCGACCCTTACCTCTCATTGACACCGATGGAGTCTGCCGGTGTCGCTATCGAAATCGAAAATCTTGCCAAGCTGTATAACCGCAACTTCCTACTCAACGACGGACGACCTGGCGGTCTGTTGGTTCTGCGAGGCGAGATTGACGATGACGACAAGAACGAACTTAGAAGCCGATTCCGTGGAAACTTAGGACGAGTCGGATCCACCACGGTGGTATCTGCTGATGACGGAGTCGACTTTGTTGATACGTCATCCACCCCTCGCGATGCCGCGTATATCCAAATGCGGACTATCACCAAAGAAGAAATCTTTGCTGCCTTCGGAGTCCCCGAGACTGTTATCGGTAACGCTTCGGGAAGAACATTCAGTAACGCCGCTGAGGAAATCCGCGTGTTCTGGATGGAAACGATGTTGCCCCATTTGGAACCAATCGCCCGTGCTCTCGATGAGCTAGACCCTATTCATTACATCGACTTTGACACCACGACCGTTCCGAACCTCATCATTTACAAACAGGAGCGTGATCGGTACTTGATGGACGAGCTTCAGCAGGGTCTCATCAGCGTCAATGAATATCGTGAAATGACTGGCAAAGATACGGTCAAGTCTGATCTTGCAGATTCGCTTTTGATGAATCCGAATCTGACACCCATTGCAAATACGGAGAAGGAAATGGAGCAGCCCAGCGCAATGGTGGGCGGACAACCGGGAATGCCACCACAGCCCGGCATGCAACCGGGGATGCCTGGGGGCGAGATGCCCCCAGGTGCGCCCCCCGGCGAAGAGTCTCTTGATCCGAACACGATGCAGGGCGCGCTTGCTGCTGAGCAGGGTGCCCCTGAGGCAAACGGACAACAGCCTGCTGGAGCAGGCATGGAGAGCCGCACGATTATGAGACCAAAGAAGAGCCAGAGGAGTTGGGCCTGGACTATGAGCGGTGGACCGGAATTCTAGATCGCAGTCTCGAACGCCTGTTCGAACGCCAGCAACGTGTCATCTTAGAAAAGGCAGCTGGAAGGAAGGCCAGGACTCTATTGACCGAAGGTTCTTTGGAAATAGGGAATGTTATGACTATTGGAACTTGGGATCGACAGATGGATGAGGACATTCGTCCTGTCTTGAACTCAATTATCAAAGATTCACAAAAATCCCAGACTTCGAAATCTGCTAACTATGAGCCTCCAACTGGGGAAGATATCCAAGTTCAGCTGAATGCCCAGATGGATCGAATCAAGGCGATCAATTTGGACACCCAGTATGAGATCAATCAAAAAGTGATTGCTTCGTTGTCTCTTCAAGACGAGGATCGGCGCCAGTCGGTTCTCAAGGGAGAGTTGGTTAGTTTCTTTGCAAGTCTTCTTGCTAAGGCGCCAGGACTTGTCTCTGAAAACGAAGCTCGGCGGGCTTGGAAGTTCCCGATTAGTTAGTTTCTGTAAAAAATCCCTCATGGTTTACGGAAACTCAGAAGGTTGCGCTTGTTACTTACACGCTAGAAGCTTCTAGTCGTTTATCATTAGTGACGGAGGTGCTTCCTATGCCAACTAATCTTCTCGCAGATGTCCAATTCAAGGCCCGCACCGGTGTCCAAGTCACCGTTGACAAGGCGGAGGGCATCGTTGAGTGCTTTGTGGCCGGTATAGGTAACAAAGACAGC
>DUBN01000001.1:3737-8606 GCA_012960315.1 Acidimicrobiia bacterium | reverse complement strand
TCGACGGTCATGTCAGTGTTATCACCGGGCATGCACATTTCTGTGCCCGAGGGCAACTCAACCATGCCTGTGATGTCTGTCGTCCGGAAATAGAACTGGGGTCGATAGTTCGAGAAGAACGGCTTGTGACGGCCACCTTCTTCCTTAGTCAAGACATACGTCTGCGCTTCGAACTTGGTGTGAGGGGTAATGGATCCCTTCTTGCAACACACCTGACCACGCTCTACTTGTTCTTTATCAATGCCTCGCAAAAGCAACCCAACATTGTCGCCAGCTTGACCTTCATCAAGGATCTTGCGGAACATTTCCACACCAGTGACCGTGGTGGTCTGAGTGTCACGAATACCGACAATCTCGATCTCTTCACCAGTGTTCACCACACCGGTCTCAATCTTGCCCGTCACCACAGTGCCTCGACCCGTAATAGAGAAAACATCCTCAATTGGCATCAAGAACGGCTTATCGTTATCTCGATCAGGCAAAGGAATTGCTTCATCCACAGCTTTCATCAGCTCCAGAATCTGGTCTGCAGCTCCATCAGCACCTTCCAACGCATTTAACGCAGAAACCTGAACAACTGGGACATCATCACCTGGGAACTCATATTCAGTGAGTAATTCTCGAACTTCGAGTTCCACCAACTCCAAGAGTTCCTCATCATCAACCATGTCGACCTTGTTCAAAGCCACCACAATGTAAGGAACACCAACCTGGCGAGCCAACAACACATGCTCCCGGGTTTGGGGCATCGGACCATCAGCAGCCGACACCACAAGAATCGCACCGTCCACCTGAGCAGCACCAGTAATCATGTTCTTGATGTAGTCAGCGTGACCCGGCATATCAACATGCGCGTAATGACGATTCTCAGTCTCATACTCAACATGAGAAATCGAAATCGTGATACCACGCTCCCGCTCCTCAGGCGCCTTATCGATATCTTCAAACGCCGTCGCAACGCCGCCCGAACCCTCAGCCAACACCTTCGTAATAGCAGCCGTCAACGTGGTCTTCCCATGGTCAATATGACCCATCGTTCCCACATTCACATGCGGCTTAGTCCGCTCAAACTTCTCCTTAGACATGATTCTCTTTCCTACAGTCAGCCCGACAATTCCTGGGCCGAGAATTACTAGCACCTTCATGCTGCTTAGCCTCGGCCGGCTGGCTGAGGGTTGTAGCGGGACCGGGGTTCGAACCCGGGACCTCACGATTATGAGCCGTGCGCTCTGACCAACTGAGCTATCCCGCCATGCTCTCTCGAGCGAGCCCCGTGCCGGAATCGAACCGGCGACACCAGCCTTACCATGGCTGTGCTCTACCGACTGAGCTAACGGGGCAACCATGAGCGGGCACACCCGCACAAGCGTGAAAGCATACGGATGATCCCCGGCGTTCCACAACCCCTAGACCGGTACCTTTGTTTATATGAGGATTCGGTTAGCCAAGCTTTCTGACGCCGCTGCAATCGCAGAGATCTACAACTACGAGGTCCTCTCAGGAGTTGCTACCTTCGATTTGGTACCTAAGTCTCTCGAGGAACAGCGAGATTGGCTGCGTGATCGGTCGGGCGTCCTTCCTTGCATCGTCGCCGTCGAAGACGACGAAGTAGTGGTGGGTTGGGCTTGCCTTTCCAAGTACAGGGACCGGCCGGCGTATGGAACAAGTGTCGAAAATTCAATTTACGTCCATCCTGACCACCAAGGAAAAGGTGTGGGTGGCTTGTTGATGAGTGAATTAGTCGTGCTTGCAGACGAACACGGATTTCACGCAACGTTCGCCCGAATCGCTGGCGAGAACCCAGCATCAGTCACTCTTCATGCTAAATACGGCTTTGAGTTAGTAGGGGTAGAAAGGGAAGTCGGTCGAAAATTCGGTCAGTGGCTAGATGTCACTGTGATGCAACGATTGACCCCAAAGGTCTGACCCCATATTTCGGTGCTTTAGAAGTGCCATGGGAAGCGTTTGAAGTCCTGTTTGCGCTTTTCGAGGAACGCATCGCGACCTTCGACGGCTTCCTCGGTCCCATAGGCTAAACGGGTCGCCTCGCCAGCAAATACCTGTTGCCCGATGAGGCCGTCATCGGTGAGATTCAACGCGAACTTCGCCATTCGCTGAGCAGTCGGTGACTTCGAATTGATTTCTTGTGCCCATTCCAATGCCACGTTTTCTAGGTCACCATGATCGACAACGGCGTTGACGTCTCCCATAAGGAATCGTTGTTCGGCATCGTAAGTTCGTCCCAAGAAAAAGATTTCTCGTGCTTTCTTTTGTCCTATTTGTTTAGCGAGGTAGGCCGACCCGAACCCGCCGTCAAAGCTGGCTACGTCGGTGTCTGTTTGTTTAAATCGAGCGTGTTCACGACTTGCGATGGTCAAATCCGCTGTGGCGTGGAGACTGTGCCCGCCGCCAGCCGCCCATCCAGGGACAACACAGATCACGACCTTTGGCATCATTCGGATCAAACGTTGGCACTCGAGAATGTGCAGTCGTCCAACCTGTGCAGGGTCGATGGTTTCACTTGTCTCACCGTCGGCATATTTGTAGCCGTCTTTTCCACGGATCCGTTGATCCCCGCCTGAGCAGAAAGACCACTCCCCGTCTTTAACCGATGGGCCGTTACCAGTTAGGAGTACCACTCCCACGTCCGTGCTCATTCGGGCATGGTCAAGAGCCTTGTACAGCTCGTCAACCGTCTTTGGCCGAAAAGCATTACGAATATCTGGTCGGTCGAAAGCTATGCGCACGGTCCCTTGGTTGACGGCACGGTGGTAGGTGATGTCTTGAAAGTCGAACCCGTCGAACTCATTCCATTTCGAAGGGTCAAAGATGTCAGAAACATTCGGCAAATACGACATTGGACTCCTGAACCGTTACGCGCCAACGGAACGTAGATTAGGGGCGTACGTTCCAGGGGGCATCATGAAGTTTGGTCTTAGGTATTGCAACACAGATAAATACGCCGTTGATACGGCCTTAGCAGTGGAGTTGGTCCAGGCCGGTGAACAAGCCGGATTTGAATCTGCTTGGACTGTAGAGCACACAGTGATTCCGTCGGGGTACGAGTCGGTTTATCCTTATAGCGAATCCGGGAAAATCGCGGGTGGGACCGAAGATCTTGTTCTACCTGATCCGTTGATTTGGATGGCCCATATGGCGGGGGCCACTAGCACGATCAATTTGGGTACCGCAGTTCTCATTTTGCCGCAACATTCGCCTGTCGTGTGCGCCGCTCAAATAGCAACGCTGGACTATATGTCCGGAGGGCGGGTCCTTCTGGGTATTGGTGTGGGCTGGCTTAAGGAAGAATTCGATGCGATTGGGGTCCCGTTCGAACGAAGAGGCCCACGGACCGACGAATACGTGGCTGCTATGCGCGAATTGTGGGCGAACGATTGCGCCACCTTTCACGGCGAATTCGTTCATTTTACAGATACCTATTGCCTTCCGCGACCAGTAGGCGGCAGCGTCCCGATCATCGTGGGCGGAGATACCGACTACGCAGCTCGACGGGCGGGGCGCCTGGGAGATGGGTACTTTCCTGCTCGAGACACACCCCAAGAGAGAATCGATCTAGCTCGCAGAACCGCTGAGGAGTGTGGGAGAGATCCTGAGGCTCTCGAGATCACAATGCCCATGCCCGCAGATCCTGATGACGTCCCGAGGATGAAGGCTCGTGGGGTGGATCGCCTTGTCGTCCCGGTCACAGCTATGGCAGGTATGCCCACATTGATTGATTCGCCCGAAACCACTTTACGTTTCGGTGACATCATCGCGAAATATTCCGATCTCTAGCTTTACGCCCATCCGTTGGATGTGAATTGAGCGAGATCATCACGGTCATACTGGTCGACTAACGCGACTTCCCAGTCTAGATATTCCTGCATTGCTTGTCGCGCTATGTGGACGTCGCCCGGGTCGTAGGGAAGTACGACTTGTGGGCTGTTCAGCGGTAGTTCGTTGTCGCCGGATTCGAACGGCCCGTCGCTGATACCGCCCTCTAAGACATAGGTTTCCCATCCCATTTCCAGCAACCATGACGCTGTCATTGTGGCTCTAGTGAAATCGTCATCCGCTAGGACTATGCGAGCGCCTCTCGTGATGACATATTCGTCGGTGGCTTGGACTAGTTGGCCTCCCGGGGCGTTGCGAAAATCGGGGAGGTGACCTCGTTCGTATTCGTCGGGAGTGCGTACGTCAAAAAGATGGAGGGTCCGTGATTGATCAGCTCCCCACGATTCGACCGTGGCCCGGCTTATCCTCTCGACATTAAAGCGTTCCGCTACTTTCATTGCTGCAGCTGATGCCTGCGTTCGACCCGTGGGCGTGGGGGCGGGGGCGGTGACAGCTTTACCGTGATCCAAAGTGAGGTCAGCGAGTTCCCACCCCATCGTCCCGTTTTCCAACGCTATTACGCGGCTTGGAACCCCGGCACGAACTAATGATTCTGCTCCGAGGATGCTCCGGGTGCGTCCCGCGCAGTTGACCACGATAGTGGTGGCTTGGTCTACGAGATCGAATGCTCTATGCACTAGTTCTCCGCCGGGGCATGATCTTCCGGTGGGGATACTCATTCGTTGGAATTCGCGTTCAGTGCGCGAATCGAGGATGGTTAGTGGACGTTTCTCATTGATCCATTGATCCAGTTCGGTGGCCGACACGTGCGGGGTTTCGTAATGTCGTTCCACTAATTCACCAAAGAGTTTCGATGGGACATTGACTCCCGAGTACAGCTCGTGTCCTTCTTCGACCCATGAGTGAATGCCCCCATCTAAGACGGAGACGTTGGTCCATCCGTTGGATGTGAGAATTTCGCGGAGGTCTTCGGCTTCTCCTCCGCCGCTGTCGGTTATTACAACGCGGGCTGAA
>DUBN01000001.1:0-3688 GCA_012960315.1 Acidimicrobiia bacterium | reverse complement strand
GCCCAAAGGAGATGGCCTTGGCTGTATGCATCGTGGTCGCGGGCATCGACTATGGCGAGTTCATTTGCATTGACTATGGCGTCGGCGAGTTCGGTTGCTGTGGTCGCGGTCAAACTCACGGTCTGGCATCAATGACAGGGAATTGCACTTTCATGGTTCGCCACTCCTGAGCGTCTTCAGCCCAGTAATTCCGAGCAGGCAGGTCGAGAAGATCGTGGCCGTAGCAATGAAAGTTCAGGGCTCCGCCCTTTATATGAATGGAATGAATATCGTCAGGAAGGAAAGCGATCCCTGTGTTGCGACGAATAGCGATTTTCTCTGCAACTTGAGGTGGGCCTCCTCCCGCGACATTGTCATATCTGCAATTGATTTCTTCGCCCTCTAGGCCAACGATGCAGGCCCAGGTGAGGTGATCGTGTGGAGGGGCTTCAGTTGTGTCGTTGACTGATTGGATGTACAACGCGAAGCGATGGTCCGCGTCTTGGGACAAGAGGTACAGAGTGCTTCCGTCTTTTGATTCATCCGCTGGAAAATCACTCCATGGAAATAGTTCTTGCAGTTCCGCTAACTCCAACAGCCGGCGCCGGATGAGTTCGACGGCGTCTCGATCGATTCCGGCCGCGTCGATTACTCGAATGTCAGCCATGGCGTCACCAATCGCCGTAGTTCGTTCGGTATTGTCAATCATTTTCTGGTCATCGGTGGTCTCGACTTAACGTCCCTTCCATTGTGGGGGTCGCTTTTCGGCAAACGCAACAGGTCCTTCGACATAGTCCTCGCTTTTGGTCATATCTCTCACAGCTTCATACTTGCCTTCGTGGGCCGCTCGTACCCCGGCATGGTCAAGTCCCTGCATTGCAGCTTGTTTGGTGGCGCGGATCGACATTGGTGAGCATTCCAGAATCATCTCCGCCCATCGGCGTGCTTCACTTACGGCTTCACCTTCAGGCGTCACGGCTGTAACGAAGCCCAACTCGTAGCCCTCTTGCGCGTAGACATGGCGCCCAGTCAGCATCATGCCCATGGCACGCTTAAGACCAATTTGTCGTGGAAGACGGTGTACTCCAGCTGCGAGCGCAGCAAGTCCGACCTTGGGTTCGGGGAGTGCCATCCGCGCGTTCTCACTCGCGATGATCATGTCGCACGCCAGCGCTATTTCGAAACCTCCACCCATAGCTACGCCGTTGACTGCCGCGATTACCGGTTTGTCGAGGCTCCAGCGTGAAGTAAGACCACCAAAGCCACTTGGGGGCATGGCGGATCGGTCTCCTCCTTCTGCTTGATAACGCAGGTCATTCCCTGCGCTAAAAGCACGGTCACCGGCACCGGTCACGATCGCCACCCAAAGGTCAGGGTCGTTTTGGAACTCGTCAAAAAGTTCTGCCATTTCCGCATTTCCCGGGGGGTGAAGCGCGTTCATTCGTTCAGGTCGGTTAATGGTGACGGTAAATATTCGACCGTCGCGTTCCGCATAACAAGAGTCAGCCATAGCCAGAAGTTAGTCCGCAACTCTTTGTGGTCGCCCAAACTTCGTTTGTCGGCCACTCTCAGGGCGGGTTGAAGCTGTGGTGTGCTTCGTTAAGTTGACCGTCGGGGTGATAACTCCCCCATGTCATTCTTTCTTAAGCGCGACAAACGGCGAGCCTTGTAGGACTCGCCGTTTGTGGTGGGCCGAGGAGGATTCGAACCTCCGTAGGTGTGAACCGACGGGTTTACAGCCCGTTCCCATTGGCCACTCGGGCACCGACCCAACGAGCGATACGATATCGGTTCGCTTCCGCTGCCCCAAAGAGAGCCGCTAGGGAATCCGGCGCCGGAGGAGTTCACAGGTGGGTATATTGCCCCGCATGCCTTCATTTGACGTGGTTTCTCAAATCGACATGCAGGAAGTTCGTAATGCTGTGGATCAGGCCGCTCGAGAGGTCAGTACCCGCTACGACTTCAAGAACACTGGTTCCGCGGTAACTCTGGGCGACACCGAAATATCTTTGGCGAGTAATAACGAAGATCGTTTAAATGCTCTGAGACAGGTCCTCGAAGAAAAACTCGTGAAACGCAAGGTCAGCCTCAAAGCGGTTAGCTATGGGGACGTTGAGGAGGCATCAGGTGTGACCGTTCGACAACTCGCGGCTCTTCAGGCAGGAATTAATTCCGACAAAGCCAAAGAGCTAAACAAATACATCAAGGGTTTAGGGATTAAAGGTGTGCAATCTCAAACCCAGGGCGACCAGTTGCGCGTGATATCGAAGAAACGTGATCATCTACAGACGGTGATAAGTGAGCTTAAAGAAGCCGACTTTGATATTCCGCTCCAGTTTGAAAATTTTCGGGACTGATCTACAGAACTTCTTGCCAGCTTCTGTCTCGCAAACGAGATATTCGTTTATCCATGGGTGGGTGAGTGGTGAAAAGGTTGCGGAATGCCATCTTCCGTCCGGCTAACGGATTTGCTATGTACATCTGTGCCTGGTTGGCGTTGGCAAGACTAGGGATTGCCCGACTCGCCACATCCAGTTTTTCAAGGGCCGCAGCTAAGGGTTCACCGTCACCAATCATCCGCGCGGCAGTGCGGTCAGCCTGAAATTCCCGACTACGGCTGATGGCCATTTGGATTAGCGCTGCGGCGATTGGGGCCACGATCATTAGAAGCAGGCCGACCAGTGGGTTGCGGTTCCGGTCGCGATTACCTCCACCGAAAATCATGGCGAATTGTGCCATGTTGGCAACGAAGCTGATGGCCATTGCCATAGCTGCCGCGACCGACCCGATGAGGATGTCCCGGTTTTTTATGTGGGCCATTTCGTGAGCAAGTACGCCTCGAATCTGGTCCCATGGAAGGTGTTGGATGAGGCCTTCAGTGATGCAGACGGCAGCATTTGCAGGGTTGCGTCCAGTAGCAAATGCATTCGGTTGTGGGTCAGGACTGACATAGAGGCGGGGCATTGGTTGGCCCGATAGCTCAGACAGCTCGCTCATAATCGACCGATATTCAGGTAGCTGACCTTCTTCGACTTCGACCGCGTGGGCGGATCGGATTGCGAGCTTGTCGCTCATCCAGTAGCTGCCGCCCACCATGGCCAGCGCCAAAAATAGTCCGATGATCAAGCCACCTGAGCCCCAAAAGCTTGAGATAAACATGATGAGGGCCCCCATGGAGGCCAGCAACATCGTGGTTTTGAGGGTGTTTTTCATCGGATTTCCCTGCGTGGTCGGCGCTTACCCGTAAACGTATCGGCTCCGACGGTCACTATCTCTGTGCCAACATTGTGATTCAGTGCGGGTGATAACCACTTTCAAGGAAGAGGGTAGGGACCTTTTGGGTTCGGTACATGCGGACGTTACGCATGTCATCGTCGATTGCGAGAACCGGATTGAAACCGTGGTGGCGAAGGGTCTGAGTTTCGTCACGTTTAAACCCTGGTGACGCTTGAAAATCGCCTAGTGGACGCATGATCAGAAGGTCGTATCTGATCCGGTTGTGCTCAAGCCAGTCCAACGTCGGTTTTTGGATCCAGGTGGGACGCGAAGTCAACAGCACAATGGTCAAATCCGCTGCGAGAAGTTCGACCAGGATTTTACTTTGTTCGAAAACTCCATCTCCTGCACACTCCGCGAAGAACCCATCCCAGTCGCGCCAAGGTGGGTCGAGGAAATGTTGTCGATGGCCGGCGTCGGCAAGCACACCATC